>JAWSUZ010000006.1:0-21460 GCA_033852165.1 Agarilytica sp.
AAACGTATATTCTTTGGAACCCCATGTCCCAACCGAGACGTTATCTATTCTGCAAGAATCCGCAAGTGGGCGAGCATCCCATCTAAAATACGCAGATTGCCCAACGATGCCTTTCGTTTTACTCCAAGAAGCTCCGGCATTAGGCAGCGGTTTTTTACCAAATGTTGTGGCACGAACTGTTTTACTTTTTGTTCCGCCCCCAATGACATTACATACCACTTTAATATCGGCATAGGATTCACCCGATATGGAGATACTGCCCCAACTACCAACCTCGATACTTTGACCGCCACTGACGCTCGGTAAATTAATGTACGCGGTAGCACCTGGACTAGAGCTATTCCATTTACAACTTGTCGTCATTGCAGACGACCACGTTAATGAGAAAGGGACATTCGTATATGGAACGCTGCCAACCGAAACCGTTACGCTAGCCGCCGGAAGCGTTGTGCGTCTATTGCCTCGATAAGCACTGCAGAGGCTTTGATTACAGGCCCGAACACGATAGTCGTAGTAATTATTGGCCCCTTTACTAAACCCCCGCGAACGTGAGCTACCCGTATAAACTGTATTCCAACTGCCGCCATTGGCTCTTTCTTGTAATTGGTAGGCTGTTAATGAGCCCGATGAAGCTCCCCAGGAAACCGTATACGATCCGGTAGTTGAGGTGGATGGCGATGAGATTGAGCTGGGTACACCCGGTGCAACTACGGTTACCGTAACCGACCCAAGTACATTAGGAATACAACCGTAACTGCATTTTGTTGGGTGTAGTTCTGTAAACACTTGATAGGAATATGTCCCAGGAGGCTTACCGCTTACTGAAAACTGAGAACCCGAGGAGAAGCTAACGATAACGGGGTTGCCATTCACCGTTTCCGTCACCGTCGACAAATCCGAAGCACCGGTCCAACTGATCGTAAAATTACCCGTGCTACTCGGGTTAGGCGATGCCGTCACCCCCGACCAAACATGACCAGAAACAACGAACGAAAAAAGAAATAACCCCAAGAAAAGAATGCGCTGCATACCCTACCCCAATCCTATAAATAAAACTCCACGCACAGAACAACCCACAAGCATCTAGCGTGCTTGTCTATAAAGAAGTGGCCGGAAAAAACAGGATACTGGACACCATCCTTAGTGGGGGAACTGAGCCCTTAATGTGCCGCGCAAATTAACATCGTACTTCACAAACCGCAACACCCCTCAAAAATTCTGGCACGCAAACAATCATTATTAGTAATTTTATCTACTCAAAAAAACCAACTCGATCATTAATAAAGCAGAGCGATCACCCTGCAACCATGACCGCAGTCGCGCAACAAGCTCTTAACAGTCGAATGAAATTTTCTTGGCCTATATTGTCCTGCCAATGGGGCCAGGATCGCGGCTGATGCGATGGGCCAAGCTCGATGAAAAAATCTGCTGAGTCATGCTCGGGAGGGTTTCAATCGAGTCTAACCCCATTGATTCTTGCCCTGCCCCATGACCTATGCCATATTGTCGCCCGACCAGCCAGCAGCTCCTTATATTCTGGCTTTCCCCCTAAAACATCACAACGGTACGTGACATGAAACGTGTCTTAGTTGTCACCTACTCACAGACGGGCCAGCTTTCCCGTGTGGTCGATGCATTTGTTCAACCTTTGATCAACGACCCGTCGACCGAAGTGGTATTTGAAACCATAGCGCCGGAGACGGCTTACCCATTTCCCTGGCCTTTTATTCAGTTTTTTACGACGTTCCCTGAAGCGGTGGTTATGCAAGCCCCGGCTATGAAGCCTTTTGGTACACATGCAAATGAAGACTTCGATCTTGTGATTTTGGCTTATCAGGTCTGGTTTCTATCGCCCTCTTTACCCACCACCGGTTTTTTGAAAAGCGAGTTTGCTGAGCGTGTATTAAAGGATACGCCGGTGATCACGTTAATCGCTTGCCGTGATATGTGGCTTTCCGCTCAAGAGAAGGTAAAGCAGGAGTTAGTGCGGTTAAAAGCTAAGCTAATCGATAACGTGGTACTTGTGGATGAAAGCGGCAGCGCAATGAGCTTTTTATCGACTCCGATGTGGATGTTCACGGGGAAAAAAGGGCCTTGGCCGCTGGTGCCTAAAGCCGGTGTTAGCGAAAAGGATATTAAGGATTGTAAACGCTTTGGTGATAGAATCGTCGACCAGTTTGAACACTTGAATGACAAGCCGATTGACCAACCTTTATTGCAAGGGCTTGGCGCGGTGAAGATCAAAGAAAAGACCATTGCCAGTGAGCTTATCGCACACCGAAGCTTTAAAATTTGGGGCCGAATTTTACGTGCGATAGGCCCCCAGGACTCTAGATCACGCTATATCGCGGTACATTTCTATATCGGCTTTTTGGTGATATTGATTTTGACTCTAGCGCCTATAGCAGCACTACTGAAAAAAATAATAAGCCCGTTTACGAAAAAACGTATCGCAGCTCAAAAACACTATTACGCCCAGCCCTCTGGGGAAGCGTATGAAGACATAAAGTTATCAGATTAATGAGTAGTCAAGACGTATACATTACCCGAATTGCCAGTTTCTTACCCGGTGAACCCGTTTCAAATGACGAGATGGAAACACTCTTGGGAATGGTCGGAGGAAAGCCTTCGCGCTCGCGTAAACTGGTTTTACGCAGCAATGGCATTAAATCTCGCCATTACGCAATCGACAGGGAGACTTTACTTCCTTCGCATTCCAATGCTGAACTTACCGCCAATGCGATACGCGCGCTTGAGCACGACGGATTTTCTATTGATCAAATTCAGTGCATTTCCACCGGAACATCCAGCCCCGACCAGTTGGTACCTAACCATGCGGTAATGGTGCACGGCGAGCTGGGAATTCCCAGCTGCGAATGTATGGCTGCTGCAGGCATTTGTGTTTCTGGCATGAATGCCATGAAATATGCCTATATGACCATTGCTGCTGGCTGCCACGAGTATTCTGTATCAACCGGTTCTGAAACTGCCTCACTTTCTTTGCGTAGCCACAGTTTCACGCCTGAACACGAGCAAAAAGTCGCGGCTCTTGCTAAACGCCCTGAAATTGCCTTTGAAAAAGACTTTCTTCGCTGGATGCTATCGGATGGTGCTGGTGCTGCGTTATTACAATCCACGCCGAGAGAAGGCTGTATCAATTTAAAGATAGAGTGGATTGAGATTTTTTCCTACGCGAACGAAATGGAAGCGTGCATGTATGCTGGCGCAGAAAAAATCGATGGCGAACTCATTGGCTGGCAGACTTATTCCCAAGAAGAAAGGTCTGCACAATCCATTCTGTCGCTTAAGCAGGATGTTAAGTTGCTGAACGCAAATATTGTGCGTTACACCGCTGAAAAACCGTTGGCCAGTATTGTCGATAAAAAACAACTAAACCTAGATGATATTGATTGGTTTGTATCTCATTACTCGTCTAATTATTTCCGCGATAAACTTTATGAAGGTTTAAAAAGTATCGGCTTGGAAATCCCCTATGGAAAGTGGTATTCCAACTTATCGGAAAAAGGTAACACTGGCGCAGCATCTATTTACATTATGCTGGAAGGCCTTTTGAATTCAAACAAACTCAAGATCGGCGACAAAATTCTTTGCCATATTCCCGAAAGCGGGCGTTTTAGTGCTTGCTATATGCTTCTGACAGCGACCTAAACTCTACGCTAACACACGCCTTTTATTATGAAAAAAGATGATGTTCCTCAAGATAAAAGCCAAACCTATGGTGGCTATAAACGCGTTATTTATGCTACCAATTCGGATGACGAGTACGAAAAGGTCGAATCCAGTGGCTGGGAGGCGGAAGAGTTTGTCACGCTTATGGCCGTTGAGGAATTACGTGAGCAAACTCTGGAAGCTCATGAACGTTGTCAGAAAGGAATCAGTTCCCCTCTGGAATATCATATGTATAACTGTCGCTTGGACTTACTTGCTTTGTCTCAAGCAAGTGGTTTTTTTCAATGGCAGATACGCAGGCACTTAAAGCCCAGCGTTTTTAAACGTTTGTCCGACAAAAAATTAGCGCGCTACCAAGATATTTTTGATATTGAGCGTGACGCACTTACCAGCCTTCCAACAGAACCTTAACTTTTATGCCTAAGCCTTTTGAGCACCTACACGCAGCCCATTGTGAAACCGGCGTTATGTCGGCGATGTTAAATCATCACGGTTTGAAGATCACGGAAGCGATGGCTCTGGGTTTATCTTCTAGTTTGGCGTTTGCGTATTTACCAATTATAAAGATCGGCGGCCTACCGCTTATTGCCTATCGCATGCCGCCTAAAAGCGTGATTAAGGGTTTGCAAAAACGCTTAGGTTTGAAGATGAAGTTTGAAAAGTTTTCTAACCAAGATTTAGGTATGAGGCGCTTAGACGAAATGCTCGACCAAGGAAGAGTGGTTGGCCTGCAAACCTCGGTCTACTATCTTCCTTATTTTCCGGAAGAAATGCGCTTTCATTTCAATGCTCACAATTTAATTGTGTACGGCAAAGAAGGTAATGACTATTTAATTAGTGACCCGGTTGGCGAGGTTGTGGTCCGAGCGGATGCAAAAAGTTTGCAGAAGGCCCGCTTTGCCAAAGGTGCCTTAGCGCCAAAAGGCATGATGTATTACGCCGATTATGTTCCGGATTCCGTGAACTTGGAAAGCCAAATCCCCAAGGCGATTAAGAAAACGGCTCGCTCTATGACGCCGCCGGTTCCGGTTATTGGCATTCGGGGTATTCATTACCTGGCGAATAAAATCGCGGCTCTGGACATCAAGAATGATAAGCGGAAAATTAAGCTTTACCTGGGCCATATCGTGCGTATGCAGGAAGAGATTGGCACTGGCGGCGGAGGCTTTCGATTCCTTTACGCAGCCTTTTTGCAAGAATCTGCCAAGATTATGAACAGTGATTTATTGGCTGAAGCTTCGGGCATGATGACGGAAGTGGGTGACCAGTGGCGATTATTTGCATTGAACGCGGTGAAAGTATGTAAGAAGAGAAGTGAGATGGATTTAAATTTTGTCGCTGACTCTCTTCATAAATGTGCGGATCAAGAAGCTGTTGTTTGGAAGATGTTGAAAAAGTATAGGGCTTAAAATCGGGGTACGGGGTACGGGGTACGGGGTACGGGGTACGGGGTACGGGGTACGGGGTACGGGGTACGGGGTACGGGGTACGGCAAGAATATAAAAAATAGAATTAATCGCTAATAATTTTAGCGATTAATTGCGATGAAGCTCCATCGGCCGTTTTTATCTTTGTCGATAATGACATGTTGACCATCTTCGTTACCGCCTGCAAATTCGGCCAAGCTAATTGCTGAGCACTTTCCTTTCTGATGCGTTTCTTTGTTGATTAAAATCACTTCGGGGTCAAAGCCCAAATCTTGGGATATCGCTTCTCTCTCTTCTGTATTTATATTTGAACCGAATACAATATTGGCAGAAATTTCTCTATTTTTTATTAAATCAGCAACACGTTCCAATAAAGCCGCTTGAGATAAAGTATCTGCAAAATCGGGGCACGAGGCCTGTACAGGTTCATTCACGTCTGTGCCGACTAAGAACCACACACTCGACTCGATTAACGGGGTATCCGCTTCCAGGCCTTCTATCGCACGATGAGTGTCGATCGGTGTCGCCGCTTCGACAAGTAAGCCGATTAACGCCGAGTCGATACGCCCTTGTTCTATATCTATTTGAGCCAGTTTGAAGGAGGATTCTAGAGCAAAATCCGATTTGGCTAAGTAGATGCTGTTCGCGTGTAAATTTAGCTGTTGGGAAACATGGAAGTTTGCTGAGTTACCCACGGTATTCACGAATTTGAATGGGCTGGGGAAACGCTTTTGCCGGAAGAGTTCGTCTAAGACGCTGGCTGTATTTTCTAAAGAGCTGCTTGCTGACGATAAAAAAAGTCCCGTTCTTGCGGGTAATTCGTGTGTTTCTTTGCCGTTATCATCACTGCTATCGTTACAACTGTCTTTACCGCTATCTCCACAACTATCGTTGCGGCTGTCCTTACCGTTATTTTTACAGCTAAACGCACCGATTAAAGCCAGCTGGGTAAATCTGTCGATACGACGAATGCTTTTACCCGCGAGTTTTTTTAATATCTTTTTTAACGGCGGCAATTCATCCGTAATGGTTTGCTGAGAAATAGCGCTTCGATAGATGTTCATCGTTTCGCTCCGGTTACAAGACTCATTACAACCCTCGTTCCCATTTCAAGCCCCATTACATTACCCACTATAAGCCCCACATCAGTACTCAAAATAGGCCGTTCATAAATATAGCGCTCAGAAATAGTAGAAACACGGAGGAAAGCGTTACACATTGGAAATAACCACGGCTGTATTGTTGCCACCAAAACCAAAGTAATTCAACAGAAAATAACCGGGTTCGAAGACGTAGGTATCGTCTACAAAATCTAGGTTAAAGGTCTCATCGACATCCGTTTTGTGCAACGGCAGTAATACTTGTTCGTTTAACAAGGACTGTAATAAAACGATTAGCTCTACAATGCCGCAAGCGCCGAGCGTATGTCCCAGGTAAGGTTTAATACAAGCAACGGGAGGTATGTTGCTAAAAACTCGCTGTAGGCCTGCCGCTTCAGATTCATCATTCGACAAGCTCGCGGTACCATGGGCTTTAACCATGCGGATATCTTCGGGTTTTATCTCGGCCTGTTTTAAGGCCAATTTAATGGCCTCTTCAATTGTCGAACCGTCGGGGTTACATGCCGTAATACTATAATTATCCGCAACGTTCGCAGCGGATACAAAACCGAAATTATGAGCAGCTTTTTCTCGCGAAATAATCACGGCACCGCAAGCTTCGCCCAGCACTAAACCATCGCGATTTTTATCAAATGGGCGCATACCTTTTTGGCTTATCAATTCTAAACCTGAAAATCCGCACACGGTTGTTTCGTTATAAAACTCAGCACCCAAAACAATGGCTCGTTCAATATCCCCTCTGCGTACTAGGTCTGCCGCGTACATAAGTGCATTTGCAGCGGAGGAACACGCGGTGTTAAAGGTGTACACCGGCCCTGTCATCGAATATTTCTCTACGATGCGCTCGCTCATGCTTTGATAGCTTCGAATGCTCGACAAGATATTGTTATCTGATAATGCAGCTTGTGGCTGTTCTGAATTCTGCTCCGGATTCTGTTCTGAGCTCTTCCCTAAACCCGTCCCTAAACTCTTCTCTAAATTTTGAGCTTGCGTCTGTAAGGATTGCTCTACCGCAAAAATATCGAAAGCGGTCGAGCCGACAAATAACCCCATTGAGGTGAGGTCTTGAGTCGTCAGTCCTGCGTCAGATAGCGCATCTTCAATAACACGATCAATAATCTGATATTGCCGATCAGGGCCAAGGTCGAGTGGAGACTCGGCGATAAGATGATACGGAACCTCGTAGCTTTGTCCGTTCTTTGCCACATTCACAGCAGTAGGCACACAGTTTTTCTGCTGAATTGATGTGAGCACTGACTGTACCGAAGCGCCTAGGGCACTCGCCAATCCAATCCCATTAAAGTAAATTTTTTCAGCCATTACTTATTTACGCTTCAATCTGTCGTGGTGATTATTCATCGAGACTATTTAGTTGTGCTGTCGCGACTTAGTTGTACCGTCATGACTTAGTTGTACCGTCGTGACTTAGTTATACCGTCGGGACTTAGCTATATCGTGACGACTCAGCTGTATCGTCACGACGTTTATCTAACCTTGAGCATTCGTTAATCGTGATTTTTTTCGATATATTCGGCTAGCGTATTAATGGAAGCAAACGCTATACGGCCTTCTTTGCCCCCTTCAATACGCGTACGATGCTGAGACAGAACGGCCATTGATATTTGCAAGGCGTCTAAGGAGTCAAGATCAAGCTTGGATTGTCGACCAAAGAGCGGTTCTTCATTGCTAATATCGCCCACCTCAAAATCGTCTTCTTTATCGCACTCTTCGATAATCATCAATTTTAGTGCTTGCTTTAGCTCATCTGTATTCACATTTATTAACTCTTATTCTGTTCGTCTTTTGTTTCAGTCCGCCCCCGCCGTCCCAATGTTGTTGGTTTAAGAGCAGCGATCGTAGGGTGGAAAAGCGAAGCGCCTTCCACCATTGCCGAATAGGGGGCGTCAATTCAACATGTTAACGGAGGGTGGACGTTCCTATCATAGTGATTATTAAGAGGACTTAACGTAGGCTGGGTTACCAATGTCGGAAGGCGCTTCGCTTTTCCAACCTACGAGGGGGAGTAATTTCACAATGGTTAAGTCAACTGCATTATCCCCGCTTCCCGGTTTCCCGCTTCCTGGTTTCCCGTTTCCCGTTTCCCGTTTCCCGTTTCCCGTTTCCCGTTTCCCGTCTCCCGTCTCCCGTCTCCCATCATTTCACCCATCACGCTGTTGATGAAAAACCACAATAGCCAATATCAGCATAAAGCCACCAAACCCAAACAACATGGCCGCCTCGGTCAATATTGAGAGTAATCCACCGCCGCGTAAAAAAATATCGAGAAAGCCCTCTAAAGCCCATGCCATGGGGCTAATATTGGTCAGCGTTTGCATGGTTTCGGGCATGATAAATTTAGGCACCATAATCCCGCCAATGGCTGCCAACAATATATTGCCGACGCCTCCCAAAACCGTGGCCTGTTCCGTCGTCTTCACAATAACCGCCACCAACAAACCTAAGCCCACTGCAGCAAAGCCTGTAGCCAAGGCCATTAACGCTAAGCCCGAAAAGGAGCGACCGAGGTCCAGTGTATCGCCGCCCAGTATCGGTATCAGGTACATGCCAATCAGTAACATGATGATGAGCTGAACTTGGTTGATCACTAAATACGGCAGGGTTTTCACAAATAAAAATATCGACATGGAGACATTCATCGTCCGTAAACGAATTAATGTGCCTTGCTGTTTTTCTGTAACCAGTGTTGTCGAAATGGGAATCACAACAAAAAACATCGAAAAGATCAGCCAAGCCGGTACGTTTTGTTGCACGGCGGATGGCCGCACAGCTTCGCCCTTCTGCTGATAAATATAATTGGATTTAATAAGGCCGGAAGTAAACTCTTCGGCAATCCGGTCCGCGTTCTCTACGCCCTTCAACTTTAATAAGCCCGGGATTTTGGCCCTCACTAGTCGTTCGAGTATGGCGGACTCGACCAATAAACTGCTGCGTTTATCCATCTGCGGTGAAAACCAAATTTCCACGGGAGGATCTTCAAAATCAAACGCTTCATCGTCGTCTATATAGGTTTGCTTGTGACCGGGTATGACAATAAATGCTTTTACTTCGTCATTATTCAGTCGTTCAAACGCGCTATCTTTTTCCCTTGGTGATATTTCGATAATGTCGAACTGTTTTAAGCTTTTTAGCTGCTCGCCAAAACCTTGCAATATCGCACCATCATCTTCCATGACAAATAACTCTATTTTCGCGTCATCTTTATTCGAGAACTGATCTTGCATCGCTAACGACATAATCACGATAAAGATAGCGGGCATTATAAAAAGCACCGCTACCGAGTGTAGGTCACGAAAAACCAGGGAGAATTCTTTTTTTAATGCGGCCAGTATCATCGTTTAATCCCGTAACTCACGATGCGTTAAATTGAGGAATATATCTTCAAGGTTTGTTTTTCCAAACGAAACAGAACATATATGTACGCCGTATTCTTCAAGTTTTTGCGTTAGGTCCAAGCAGTCCCGATACTGATGAATCTCTTTAAAAATTAGCTCGCAAGGCAGTTGAGTATCTGCATGAGGCATCACAACCGAATAACGCTCGGACAGTTCTGCAAAGTGCTGCTCTGACAAAGGCTGGTCGATACCGATACGACACTGCGGTGTCTGCTGGCCTTGCAAATCGGATAAGGTGCCAGAAATAAGGACTTTGCCATTGTCGATAATCGCTAGATGATCACAGACCTGTTCAATCTCTTCCATATAGTGGGAGGTGTAAATAACGGTTTTCCCTTGGTCTCTCAACTGGCCAATTTGCTCCAGAATAAAGGTCCTCGATTGTGGGTCAATACCCACGGTCGGCTCATCCAAATAAAGAATCTCGGGATCGGTAAGTAGGCCAATCGCCAAATTAAGGCGTCTCTTTAAACCACCGGAGAACTGAGATGATGGCTGCTTAACAACATCATTGAGCTGACAAAAGTCGAGGCAATATTGAATACGCGCTTGTTTCTTTTTACCGCAAAGGCCCTGAATACCAGCAAAAAACTGTAGATTTTCACCTGCCGTTAAGTTGGGGTAAAAAGCATAGCCTTGGGGAACATAACCGTTGAGGGATTTAATGCGCCGAGAATCAGCGGGGAATTGATAGCCCATCACCGAGACCGATCCGCCTTGAGGCGAAAGCAAACCGGTTAGTACGGAGATTAGAGTCGTTTTACCCGCCCCATTGGGACCAAGTAAGCCAAAAACAGACTGTTTTTCGATTTCCAAATTAATATTATCGAGCACCAACTTATCGCTACCGCGATATCGATAATTGAGAGCACTGACTGTAATCATGTATGGCGCCGAACAATCAAAATTCGGCTGAAGTATATCAGATGCGATTGGTAAATATACCCGCTCCCCTCAACGCCTATTGACGTGAGAAGCACCCGCTTTACACACGCCTTTTCGTATAAAATTCGAACAACCCTCGAACAACAAACAGGTTCGAAAGGATAACGATCAACGCTTACATTCTAGGCATCCCTGGGGGGAAATCGTCTTCTTCGTCATCCTCTATTACCTCTAGACTCAATCCACCAAACTCCGAGGAATCCGACTCGGCTTTATCTTTCTGTTCTTTTCCGCTGTCGTCCTCAGTACTGGGCTCTTTTTTCTCTCCACCGTCTTTCGACAGTTTAATTCTGAGACGTAAATTATTGGGGGAGTCTGAATTTGCGATAGCCTCATCAAACGAAATGGTTCCTGCTGTATATAACTTGTATAGGGCGGCATCGAAAGTCTGCATACCCAGATTTTCAGACTTCACCATGATCTCTTTTATATCTTCCAAACGGCTGCGCAGTATTAGCTCTTGAATCGTTTTAGTGCCCAGTAAGACCTCTACTGCAGCGCAGCGTTTCTTATCGATGGTGGGAATTAAACGTTGAGAAACAATGGCCTTCATATTTTGCGACAATCCCAATAATAGCTGGGGGCGGCGTTCTTCTGGAAACATGTTAATAATACGTTCCAATGCCTGGTTGGCATTGTTGGCATGTAGGGTAGAGATGGCAAGATGGCCGGTTTCGGCAAATTCTAAGGCGTGTTCCATAGTCGCTCGGTCACGAATTTCACCGATAAGGATAACGTCTGGCGCCTGACGTAAGGTGTTTTTTAATGCGGCCTGAAAGCTGCGGGTATCCACGCCGACTTCACGCTGGTTGATAATGCTTTTTTTGTGCTTGTGCACATATTCTACCGGGTCTTCAATGGTAATAATGTGGCCTGCTGAGGTCGCATTTCGGTGGTCGATCAGCGCGGCTAGAGAAGTCGATTTTCCCGAGCCCGTCCCCCCTACAAATAAGACCAAGCCACGCTTAGAGGTAATCACCTCTTTCAAGATTTCGGGTAAGCCCAGATCCTCAAACTTTGGTATTTCGGCTTTGATATTACGCGCAACAATGGAAACTTCATTACGCTGTTTAAAGATATTGATCCGAAATCGACCAACCTGAGGAATGGAAATCGCTAAATTCATTTCCAATTCGTGGGTAAAAACGGCTCTCTGCTCCTCGTCCATGATGGCATTGGCAATCGCCTCTATCTCTCCTGGCTTATAGGCTTGCTGAGATAAAGGCTTCAAGGCACCCTGAAACTTGGCGCAAGGCGGAGCACCCGTACTTAAGTAGAGGTCTGAGCCATCTTTTTGCGCCAATATAGTGAGGTATTTGTTAATTGGGGTTTCCATGCAGTCTGCGCCCTTGGGGTCTTTCTAGTGGATTGGAAGAATGTCTTCCAAGTATAGAACGCACTGATAGATTCGGTAGGAAAGAGAATGGAAGGAGATGTGGGGGACGGGTTTGACGGGAGACGGGAGACGGGAGGCGGGAGGCGGGAGACGGGAGACGGGCAAGTATGAATAACGAATTCTGTTGCCTTCGGCGTACTCGCTTACCCGCTGAGCCATGCGAATGAATACAACGGCTTTCGATCAGCTCTTTTCAAATTTAGGCTGAGGAGTAAAAAGTCGAGAGCGATAAATATTGAGGGCTATTGAATAGTGCGCTGCATGACCTCCACACCACCCCGGGTCATTAACGTTTAGACGAGCCTCCAGATAAATCCAAATAACGCCTCATCCGCCTAAAAGATGATGAACCTTAAGTATTTTACTGAACGGCATCATAAATAGGGTGTGGAACCACTCATTCTGTATTGCACTTCGATATATTTAAAGCCACTATTGATCCCCTAATCATATAGAGGCTTTCAACGCTAAACATTATTGTGGTTGTCGTAATAGTTCTACTGGGACTATTACAGAACTAAGTAGTGAAACTAAATGGTAGAGGTACATAATGAAGCATAAAAAGAATACAGACGTAATCGTACGTTTTTTTGGCTTTCTCACCCCCTGGCTCGCTTTCGCCCTACTACAGCATTATGTCCTACATATTCACGGGCTATACACCATGATGATGTACGGCGGTATTGCTGCACTTGTGAGCATTACTGTTCGCGATGAGATCCTTGATTTCCTCGACAAGCCTCAACCTGAAAACATATAGCAAACGCTAATCCCCCCGCACTCGTCCTCGCAAGGCCTTTGTCTTTCCGCGTATTGTCTTTTTGTCCATACGCTTACGCTGAGATGACCGACTCGGCTTGGTCGCTCGTCTGTTTTTGGGTTGCACCCCAGCACGTTTGATTAAATCAACCAGTCGATCTAGCGCTTCCTGCTTATTTTTTTCTTGCGTACGGTGGGTTTGCGCCTTGATCACAATCACACAATCTTTACTAATGCGCTGATCGTTGACGCGCGATAAAGCCTGTTTGTAATACTCTGGCAATGAAGATGCGCGGACGTCAAAACGCAGGTGGATTGCGGATGACACTTTATTCACATTTTGGCCACCAGAACCTTGGGAGCGGATTGCTGAAATTTCCAATTCATTATCTGAAATGGAGACACTATTGGAAATAATTAACACAATTTACAACTCATTTTCGTTAATAACACTCACCTCAAACACAGTCTACAAAGCTTAGAAACAAGCCAACAATCAAACCGTGAGGGCTTTCTTAGCACGATTACTTTTTAATTTTCCAAAGGCTTCTTCGAAAATCGTCTAGACCTGAGCTTGCCATTCTTCCCAACCCGGTATACTGTATATTTAAACAGTAATCGATAAACTTAAATTCACAGCCGCCATGACCGAACGACAACAATCCAGATTAGAGCATTTGCTTCGTCGTCCAGACCTCTGGCGAGGAAGTACAACGGCGTTCCGACAAGAATACGCCATAGATAGCGGTTACCCCAAGCTTAATCAAGCCCTACAACACGGGGGCTGGCCAAGTGCATGCATGATCGAGATATGCCAACGTTATCATGCCAGTGAATGGTGGCTATTTTATGCCGCCATTAATACGCTGATAAAAGGCTCACGCAGCTCCTATATCGTGTTGATTAATCCGCCCGCCACGCCCTTTGCCAGTGGGTTACAACAACGGGGGATCGATATTCGTCGCATTATTATCGTTCAAACCAAGACCCCACAAGAATTTGTGCATAGCTTTACCGAGGTCAGCCAATCTCCGGCCTGCCCTGTCGTCTTTGCTTGGCAAGCAACGCGCGCACTGAGCTACACGCAATTGCGAAAGCTCCAACTGAGCACGCAGAACCAAAAAGGGCTGCGCGTTATCTTTCGCCACCTTCACGCGCAAGAACAAAGTTCACCTGCCAGTTTACGGCTCACACTTCAAACTAAAAGCGATATCTTACAGGTCAACATTTTCAAACAAAAAGGGCAATTGCGCCAAAACATAATTGCTTTACCAATACCCAGCAGCTGGAAAGCATTACCGTCTCATCGCGAGCTTTTCGGGCTGCCCAAAAACACCACGCCCAAGATTGTCAAAATAGCAGGTCACAGTTCAATCCCCCCTCTCCCTGCAATCACTTCTCGTCCACTGAGAAAGGGGCCTTAGGTATCGTGACAAATCAAAACTCCATTCAGTATAAAAAAAAGAAAAACAACAAACGAGAACAACTATGGTTCGCCATTCGGTTAAGCCATTTCCCTTTAGAAAGTTTAAATATACAACGTCACAACACCAATATTATGGTGTCATATAAAAATCACATATGCGCAACTACGGATAACTTATACGCCCAAGGTATTGAACGCGGAACTCCCACATCAACCGCGCAATTACTGGTCATCCCTGACGGAGAAATACCGTGTCGAATTTACGAACGCGAATGTAACAGCGAAAAAAAATCGTTAATCCGGATATGTGAAGCACTGTATAATATCACCCCCCACATAGAAACGTACGCCGTCAACACGCCTAACGGCTGTGAAGATGTCGGCCTACTATTGGAAATTTCACGCTGCATCGCCTTATTTAAAGGCGTTGATGCTATCGAAAAAGAAATCAATAAAACCTTAAAAAGGCTTAAATTTAGCTACGATTACGCGCTAGGGCACAACAAAAATATTGCCTGGCTGCTTAGTTACAGTCACCCCATTAAACCACCAAAACATTCCACCCAATATTTTATCGAGGCATTAAAACCGCTATCACTCGATCATCTATACGAATATCAAGACACCATTGCACAACTAAAAAAAACAGGATTCTTTTGTTTTGGCGATTTAATTCATCACATTGAACAATCTTCATCCCATAGCCTGCGCAAACGCTTTGGCGGAAAATTCTCCGATTATATTAGCGAAATACTGGGAATAGAAAATTGCATGCAGCAACACGCGCTATTTAAAAAACCTGCAGCCACCTACCAACCCAAGCAACTATTCAGTGAAAGCATCCAGTTCGATTACCCCGTTAGTAATTGTGAACAACTCGAACACCCGATTAAAACGTTGCTAACCACTCTTACCCAAGAACTGGTTAAAAACCAAGAACAGACGCAAAACGTATGCTGGAACCTGTACGACATTTATCACCAACATAAAAGTTTTTCAGTAAACTTTGAACGCCTACACAACGATAGCCAACTGGCCCACGAACTGACAATGATACAACTCGAAAACCAACCGCTTCCCTTTGAAGTCGATACCCTTGAACTTCGCTGTGAAAATGTACTGCCCGTTCATTTTGAAAACCGACCCACCCACAATGACCCTCATCACGACTCTAGCCACAATTCTAACCACGACCTTCATTTCGATTCTCATTACGAAATGGAAAAAAACGCAATCGCCATCGTAACCTCAAAACTTAACGCCCGTTTAGGAGAAAATTCTGTGCAGACATTATCCCCAAAAGATTCTCACATTCCCGAATTAACCTTTACCAAAACCCCCATGGCTAGCGCCCAAAACCTATCACCAGAAGTTCCATCAGCAACAAAGACTGACCGACCCAGCTGGATATTCAATATTCCAATAAAAATTGGGAAACGACAGAACACCCTATACTGGAAAGGCAGTTTAGAGTTACAGCAAGGGCCCGAACGCATTGAAGGGTTATGGTGGAAAAAACCCACAGGCCGTGATTATTTTGTCGCCAAACGCGATGACCACGTAAGGCTATGGGTGTTTCATGACTTGTATAAAAACGCCTGGTTTGTGCAGGGAGTATTCGCCTAACGTAAGGCAGCCGTTAAGCCGCCTTCGCTTAACAAAACAGTCATGGATTACAGCGAACTTCATAGTCTCACCAATTATAGTTTTCTCCGCTCGGCATCTCACCCGTCAGAGATCGTCGAGCGAGCCCACAAGCTGCACTATAAGGCAATAGCTATTACCGATGAGTGTTCCCTCGCGGGTATCGTCAAAGCGCATGTCTGTGCAAAAACACTGGGGATAAAACTCATTGTTGGCAGTGAGTTTCGCTTGTCCAACGGAATTAAAGTCGTTGTTATCACACCACACCGCCAAGCCTACGCAGAACTGTCTGGCTTTATTACCCTTGCCCGTCGGCGAGCAAAAAAAGGGCGCTACGAAGCCCACTTTGAAGACTTGCGCTTTCGCTTACAAAACTGCCTCATCATTTGGATTATTGAAGACAATCCAACACACGAAATAGCACTCAAAACCGTAGAACCTCTCGACAATCACAACGCGATAGCCCAAGCATTAAAGCAATCTTTTAAAGAACGTTTATGGATGGGAGTCTGCCATCAATATACCGGAGGGGAGCAGGCCCGCCATTTGCAATGGCAGGCATTAGCCTCTAAACATGGACTGCCGATTGTGGCTTGCGGCAGCGTCGTTATGCACGATAAATCGCGAAAACCCTTACACGACACCCTTACCGCCATTCATGAAAATACCGCCATCAACCATTTAGGTACAAAACTGCATGGCAATGCTGAAGCCTATTTAAAACCATTAAGCGAGATCGCCAACCTATATCCCAACCACCTTATCGAAGAAACACAAGTTATTAGTGACTTATGCCATTTTTCCATGGACGAACTGCGCTACCAATACCCCCAGGAACTCGTACCGAAAAACCAATCCGCCATTCAGTATTTAACCCGCCTCGTGAATCAAGGCAAACAAAAGCGATGGCCTCAAGGCACACCTAATTTTGCACAAAAAATTATCGATAAAGAACTCGCGCTCATCGAAGAGCTGCGCTACGAATTTTATTTTCTGACCGTACACGACATCGTCACATTTGCACGCAGTCAAAATATTCTCTGCCAAGGTCGAGGTTCAGCGGCCAATTCTGTTGTCTGCTATTGCCTGCACATTACTGAAATTTCCCCCGAACAAATAAATGTTTTATTCGAACGATTCATCTCCAAAGAACGCGACGAGCCGCCCGACATTGATGTCGACTTTGAGCACCAACGCCGAGAAGAAGTCATCCAATACATCTATAAAAAATATTCGAGACAACGTGCCGCTCTGGCCGCTAGTGTCGTGACCTATCGACCCCGCAGTGCGATTCGCGATGTCGGCAAAGCCTTGGGCTTGGAACCGGAGCTTATTGACCACCTCGCTAAATCGTTAGCATGGTGGGATCGTACCGGCGATTTAATGAAACGAATAGAAGAGGCTGGGCTCTCCAACAATAAGCATTTGCTCGTCCATTTTTTTGCCTTAGTTGAAGATATTATCGGGTTCCCCCGCCACCTATCCCAGCATGTCGGCGGGTTTATTATCACCCAAGATAAAATCAGTGATCTAGTTCCGCTCGAAAACGCCAGCATGCCCGACCGCACGATTATCCAGTGGGATAAAGACGACCTAGAAGCCATGGGTTTATTAAAAATAGATGTACTGGCTCTGGGCATGTTAACCGCTCTGCGAAAAGCGCTGGAATACGTACAACGCTACGACAAAAATATTAAAAGCATTGCCGACATTCCCAAAGAAGACCCCGAAACTTATCAAATGCTAAGTCGTGGCGATAGCCTTGGTGTATTCCAAGTGGAGTCTCGCGCGCAAATGTCGATGTTGCCACGCTTAAAACCAAAAACGTTTTATGACCTCGTTATTGAAATTGCCATCGTTCGTCCCGGCCCCATTCAAGGCGACATGGTCCATCCGTATTTGCGTCGACGTGACGGTATTGAACCTATATTTTACCAAAATGATGCGATTAAAAAAGTCTTAGAACCAACATTGGGCGTGCCCATTTTTCAAGAGCAAGCCATTCGTCTTGCGATGGTTGCCGCAGGCTTTAGCGGTGGGCAAGCCGACCAATTACGCCGCGCGATGGCCAGCTGGGGGAAAAATGGCGACTTACTTAAATTCGAAAAATCCTTTACAGAAGGGATGCTTAACAATGGATATGACGAAGATTTTTGCCAACGTCTATTTTCACAAATCAAAGGCTTTGGGGGTTATGGTTTCCCGGAATCTCATTCCGCGAGCTTTGCCCTGCTCTGTTATTTTTCTTCTTGGCTAAAATGCCATCACCCCGCCGCTTTTTATTGCGCACTACTCAATAGCCAACCAATGGGGTTTTATTCCCCATCGCAATTAATTCAGGACGCAAGAAGACACCACGTAAAAATATTTCCTCTGGATATTAATCACAGCGTTTATGAAAATCGCATCGAACAAAAAATACAGAGTTCCGACTGGGGAATTCGCCTAGGGTTTTGCCGAATAAAATCCTTACATTCGGAAAAGGCCCTGACAATCGAATCATGTCGCAACAATATTTCTTTCACATCAATCCAAGACCTAGTAGAAAGAACAGAGCTAAGCCAAGCCGACATTCAATCACTTGCCTCTGCGGATGCCTTACACAGTATTAGTGGTCATCGCTTTCAAGCGCATTGGCAAGCCAGCGCGATTGAACCTTCCGGCAATATGCCAAACCTAGATTTTAAGGCTTTACCGACAAGTCCACTGCCTCTATCTCCCTCCCCAAAAAACCACCTCGATGCGAAGCAAATAAATTCCCAAGTCAAAATGACGCGCAATAAAAATAACGACGACGACCTGACAACTGCGTCACCTACGCTAGAAAGTAACATCATGCTGGACTTTCAGACCACGGGGGTTTCATTACGCCCTCACCCGATGACTTTATTGCGGCAAGAATCACCCTTTAAATACTGCAAAAAACAAAGCGATCTGCTCAGCGTCGGTAATGGGAGATTTGTTCAGGTTGCAGGACTGGTGACCGGCAGGCAACGCCCAGGCACAGCAAAAGGAACCTTGTTTTTAACGCTCGAAGATGAGACCGGCAATATTAATATCGTGGTTTGGAAAACTACCCAAGAACGTTGTCGTAACGCTCTGCTAAGCGCACGCTTACTTGTTATCAAAGGACGCCTGGAGACAAAAGACAATGTTATTCATGTGATAGCCGGGAAACTGGAAGACCATTCCGAGCGTTTGAAAAACTTTTCGCTTAAATCACGGGACTTTCACTGACCGTCAAAACAAAGGCATTGAGAAGAAAGGCCGTAGCACTAGGAGTGCCAATGAGTTCATAAATAATAATTAATAAAGCGCCCAACATAAACAGACTGCTAGGCTAACAAATTACGCCATTACTCAACCCTGCCAAGCCTCACTACAGCTACATCTCCACCGAGACGAGACCAAGACCGAGACCGAGACCGTATAAAAACAATCGCAGGATTTTCACCTTGCTAAACAACACCTCAAACAAATAGCACAGACAAGGCAGATCGTTTATGTTTTTTTGCGGCCGACGAATGAGAAAGAAAAATCCGCCAATAAAAAAAACATAAGCAATAAAAACCCAGCAATAACGCCATACAAATGCGCGTCTACCACAACTGCCCCATCGATCCAATGCGACAAATGGTCGCGATTGAAAGTTGGAAGCTGCTCACGCACAATTTTCGCCACCAACAACAATAAAACTACGGCCAATAATTTATCGCGGGACTTGGATATGCCATACCCCAAACCCATCACCAACAAACCATGTAACACCCCAGAAAATCCAACATACCACGCCACATTTGGAGAAAAGAAGAATAAACAAAATGATATCGATAGACCGATAACAATGCCGGAGATAAGCCAGCGGAGTAGACTTAAGTATGCCCCAAGAGAAAACGAAAAAACAATAAAAACGGCAACATTCAAAGCTCCATGAACAACGTTCATATGCACAAAATGGCCGCTAATTAAACGCCACCATTGCCCAGCTTGAATGCCATCCCTAGAAAACTGCAAAGCGGCATTAACATCAACACATAGCAAAAACAATAATAAAAGTATCACGAAATTTATTACAACGAGAGACTTGGTTACGGAAATTTTTTTAGTACAAAAGGTGATAATGTCACTGTCCTTCTATGGTTAACTGGCTATTCTTTATAACACGTGGTAAATATACGATTAACTATACATAGAGAGAATTCCAAAGTCATTTTCTGAAGGAAGCAGAAAATCTTAGGAGAAAACACCATGAGTTCAAACGATATTATTGATGACCTTGTCATCAATTATAATCCTGTGGACACCAAATCTGAACCCAACTTTAGCAACGCACGTATCACCGGGGTAGTACTTGGCCCTGAAGATGAAATAAAGATGCGCATTAGAGTCGGGCAGGTGATCGAAGCAGGTAACAATCTCGCCGGCTATAACCGACGTGAATTAGCCCTTTTGTGCGACATCAAAAGTGCGCAATTCTCCAAAATTGTCAAAGGCGAAGCTTGGCTGAACATTGGCAACCTTGGTCTGTGGAGTTTTGCCACCGGCATAACCCCGACCGACGTGGTGAAATTCACTCCCCTTACGGCCTCACCATCACTCTGTATAACGTGGTTTATCAATGGTCGCTTACACCATTTTGATCACGATGAGTTCGAACTCTTTACCAAACTCGTGTGTCGACGCCTGGGAGTCAAACACATCAGCGCAAACGTTTCTGGTGACGAACCCATCCCCAAGCTACTCGATAGAAACTGGCAAATGATGTACCTCGACGACTTAAGCTCCGTCGTCGGACGTCGTGTTATACAGTTAAGAAAGCAACTGAACCTTTCCCAGAAAGGTTTTGGCGATATTCTGGGTGTTACGCCAGAAACGGTTAAACGCTACGAATCCGGCAAGGTCCGCGTAAACAGAGGGATTTTCTCTACTTATCGCCTGTTCGCAACCACCAACGTCAGCCCAATCGAAATCACAAAAGGCTCGATTCACCACAAGTTGCGTTACGTACAAGAGGAGCGCCACAAAGCCCTTCACGAAATAACAAAGCAGATGAGCTATGAGCGATATCGTCAACTGAAAGAAATGACGCTCAGCGCCTCTAATTTATAAAATTAGTACCCGTCCATAAAACTGACAATTTAAATTTGTACGCAGTAGACACCTGCTTATGGATGGACACTAATCTAGACTGAGTATATCGAAAACCACAACAAGATAACTGTAGAATTTTCCGATAAATCTGGGGTACACCTACTGGCATAGGTAGAGAACGTGCTCCAAATAGCCTTTCTCCTCCTTTCCCGCACCTTATAGCGACACCCAAACACAGATTTAACCGTCAAACGCTCGCATTACGGTAACCACCGCCCTTTTTTTGAACCCTTTTTAGAACAGATTTATCCTACACAGACATTAAAATATAAGGGTAATTGTTCATGGAGAAGAGTTACACCCCCCTGATGTTTTTGGGGTTCTATGTATAGTAATACCTAATAAGGAAATCGACGGATCACTAACTCATTGATCCGTGCGGTAGGGATACCGGTACTCATAGATGGGTACACACACATTATATTCGAACACAGTTCGAGGCTGAAACACGCCCGCATTCCCGCATTCCCGTATTCCCGTATTCCCGT
>JAWSUZ010000006.1:21522-191649 GCA_033852165.1 Agarilytica sp.
ATTCCCGCATTCCCGTATTCCCGTATTCCCGTACCCCGTACCCCGTACCCCGTACCCCGTACCCCGTACCCCGAACCCCGTACCCCGTACCTCGTACCCCCAAAACATACCAATAGACAAATAAGTTATTTGACTTCCAAGACGACCGGTCATATATTAAATCCCATGAGCAAACGAGAATCTAAAAAAGACCATATCTTATGCTGCGGCTTAGAAGTCATGAAGCGTCATGGCTACAACGGCACCTCAGTCAAAGATATCGTCGATGCGGCATCAGTGCCCAAAGGCTCGTTTTACAATTACTTCGAGAGCAAAGAATCGTTTGCCATCGACGCGCTGGAAAAAGTCGCCAGCGAAAGCCACGAAGCAAGCCGCATGGTTCTGGAAAACCAGAGCATTGCGCCAACCGAACGATTACAACAATTTTTTACCTGCGGCGCCGATAACGCCTGCGGCGAAGGCTTTAAGGTAGGATGCTTTTTAGGCAACATGTGCCAAGAAATGTCCGACAGCAATGAAGCCATTCGCACCAAGGTAAGGCTGATATTGAAACGCCATACACAGCTAATTGCCTCAGCCTTAGACGAAGCCAAAACACAGGGGGAGCTTCGCAAAGAAGCCGATACAGCCCTTATGGCAGAGTTTATTTTTAACGCCTGGGAAGGTGCCCTAATGAGAATGAAGGCTTCCCGCTGCAAAGAACCTCTTGAAGCATTTTTGGCAATGCTTCCCGAAATCATCCGATAAATTTTTTTAACCCAAAAATAAGACGACCGGTCGGCTAAATAAAACAGCTTACCTTGCTTGAAAGCAAAATAAAGACGACCGGTCATTTATTTTTGCGCCGCACTCAGGAGAACAGACATGACGCAGACACGAAAAACACTATTCACGATTTTGCTAGCGCTTGGCTTAAGCGCTAGCCTTTCCAACACGCTTGCGAATGAGCGGATCGAAGAAAAGGGTATTCCCCGCCCAAACGCTAATCACGTAATGAGCTACAGCAGCAAGGTTCAAAGTTGGGGCTTTGCGTTTGACAATGACATCCTAGTCCCCGGTAGCCGAGACCAAGATTACACTTACGGACTTAATGTTAATTTTGCGGGTAACCAGGCACGTGAACATTGGTTGTCTCTGCACAAAACACTGAAAGCCATTAATCGCACGATAGGGTTTAAAACAAGCGCCCTGGTCCAATCCGTCTACAAAATCGAATACGGACTATTTGGTTTCACGCCGGAAGATATTCAACAAGCGAAAGCAAACGCTGACGATAGGCCTTACGCAAGTTTGATTTACGTTTCCAGTTCCAGTGAATATTACGATTTTTCCCATGATATATCCTGGAACAGTTCCATCACCATTGGTTTGTTGGGGCTCAATATTGTTGGCAGATTACAAGAAGGCGTACATGAATTAACGGACAGCGATCAACCCCAAGGTTGGGACCACCAAATATCCGACGGCGGTGAGCTGACCGCACGTTACACCATTGCACGCCAATCGCTTCTTTACCAAAGCAGGTCAGGAGCCGAGCTGAAAAGCTCGGTTCAAGCCTCGGTCGGCTATATTACTGAGGCCAGTTGGAGCCTCGGCGGCCGCTTCGGTAAAATTCATACACCTTGGGTAAGCTTCAATCCGGAGAGAGTTAATTACGGGGAGCAAAGTGCCCAAACAACAAAAACCAAGGTGTCTGAACGCTACCTTTGGGCAGGAATCTCCGTGAAAGCCCGTGCATACAATGCCTTTCTGCAAGGCCAATTTCGCAATAGCGATGTGAGCTATGATTCGAATGAACTTCGCCACGGCATTATCGAGGCTTGGTTAGGTTATACCTTCGCGCTCACTAATGGCTACCGGGTTAGCTACTCGCTTCGCGGACATACTTCGGAGATAAAATCAGGCAATGGTGATCGTAATGTCCTCTGGGGCGGCATAAACCTCTCGAAGACTTTCAGTTCATAATGGCTTCATTCATAGCACGACGAAAGCATGTGGAAATCATATGTAAGGGCCTACCACTCCAAGGAAGGAGTGGCTTTGATCATTTAACCTGCTATCGACGTTCAAATAACGGAATGAACCCCGTCTGTTAGTCGCATTTACGCTAGCATGAACTATTATAAGAAGAGATATTTCTTAAGAACTATTAAGAGCTCTCAAGACCTTCCGCGCTGATCAAACCGTCAGCATGCGGACACATTCTATAAAATGGGGAAAACTCTTTGAACGCACAGTGGGTGAATTTCAATATTGCAGGCGAAGACTACTGCCTGACAGTTGATGACATTCAAGAAATTCTGAATTATGAAGCCCCAACCCCCGTCCCAGGGGCGGTATCCGAGGTTATGGGCATTCTCAATGTTCGTGGTGAAATCGTCACGGTGCTCTCTGGGCGAAAACTCCTAGACCTTCAAGATAAACCCCCTGAATCCACCTGGCGCATTATCACGATGCAAAGCCACGGTATTTATTACGGCCTTATTGTTGATCAGGTCAACGAGATGATTGAGATCAATATGGACAAGTTAGAGAACGCCCCAAACACTGGGACGGCCTCGACTAGTGAGCTTATTCTCGGTACCTACCATCATAAAGATCGCCTCATCATCGCTCTTGATCTCAGTAAGTACGTCGAGTATTCATAGCCCGGCATTAATAGTCCGATATTAATAGTCGGGCATTAATAGAAACCCTCGCACAAGAAAGATCCCCCCTCACTCCCTGTACGTCACCAAAAGATACTGGCTACCCGACACCTGTCGTATTTGATTGGCTACCGCCACGTATTTTTCTGTCGATGCCTGTTCGTGAGCCCGAATTAAGGTTGACGCCCCTGGGTTCTCGGCCAAAAATTGTGATACTAAGGCTCGAATCGAACGAATGTCTACTCGACGGTTTTCTATTTTCACTTGGTCCGTTGCATCAATATTAATAACAAGGCTAGACGGCTTATCCGTTATGGAATGCGGACTTACATCAGGTTGGTTTAGGGGGATCGTCGATTCGTTTAAAAAACTGGCGGTGACAATAAAAAATATCAGCATGATAAACACCACATCTAACATCGGCGTAAGATCGATTTCGGCTTTATCGTCTACATTATTTTTATTTTTTCGTTTTCTCATAATCCTTCCTCATAAAGAAAATAAATCACGCAATTGGGAAGAGCGATTACGAGAAACAGAAACCTCTTCTCCGCTCTTCATGGTAATCACATAAGCGCCGGAAACACCCTCCTCAAGTGTTTCAATAAATTTTAAATTAACAATCTGCTGTCGACTTACCCTAAAGAACAATTCCGCAGGAAGGCGTTCTTCCACTTTACTAAGCGATTTACTGACAAAGGGCGAAGCCTCTCCAAAAAACAAACGAGTGTAATTGCCACAACTTTCAAAACGCCGAACGCTATCCAATTCAACAAAATAATTCGTCTCTTTGTCTCGAATAAATAAACGACTTCCGGCGTTTAAACTGGGTTCAATATTGACTGTTTTGTCCGTACAATCTTTTAACTTGTTGATCGCCCGCGATAACTTTTCGGGATCTATAGGCTTAAGTAAATAATCAATGGTGTTAAAATCAAAGGACCTAACCGCGTATTCACTAAACGCTGTTGTGAAGATTACCGGAGGGCTAGATTCCAATTCGCTGAGCATTTCAAAACCATTTTTCCCCGGCATGTCAATATCAAGAAAAACAACATCTGGAGACAATGACGCGATTAAATCCGCGCCTTCATCAGCATCTTCAGCTTCGCCAACAACATTGATTTCGGGAAAATTCAGCAGTAATGACTTAAGCCCTTCTCGTGCCAATCGAGAATCTTCAACAATGATTATGTTCATAATAAACCTCCTTTGGTAAGCGCAATAGCGCCACGACACATCTTTCTCGTTCCTCACGCTCCGCGTGGGAATGTATACAGTACTCAGTATTTATTATTAGGATGTTATTTCCCTCGTTTGATATGCATTCCCACGCCGAGCGTGAGGAACGAGGGGTCGGGATTTCGCTGTAAGCCCTACAACCATTGGATTTGGCTCTTAAGGAGGTGCCATTCGACTTAAGCCCCTCTCGTGCCAACCTAGAATCTTCAACAATGATTACGTTCATAAAAAACCTCCTTTGGTAAACGCAATAGCGCCACAACACATCATTCTCGTCCCTCACGCTCCGCGTGGGAATGTATACAGTACTCAGCATTTAATATTAGGATGTTATTTCCCTCGTTTGATATGCATTCCCACGCGGAACGAGGGGTCGGGATTTCGCTGTAAGCCCTACAACCATTGGATTTTTCTCTTAAGGAAGTGCCATTCGACTTAAGCCTCTCTCGTGCCAATCTAAAATCTTCAACAATGATTACGTTCATAAAAAATCACCTTGGGTAAACGCAATAGCGCCACGACACATCTTTCTCGTTCCTCACGCTCCGCGTGGGAATGTATACAGTACTCAGTATTTATTATTAGGATGTTATTTCCCTCGTTTGATATGCATTCCCACGCGGAGCGTGAGGAACGAGGGATCGGGATTTCGCTGTAAGCCCTACAACCATTGCATTTGGCTCTTAAGGAAGTGCAATTCGACTTAAGCCCTTCTCGTGCCAATCTAGAATCTTCAACAATGATTACGTTCATAAAAAACCTCCTTGGGTAAACGCAATAGCGCCACGATACTTTGTTCTTTTTGAAGCAGTTCGCACGTTGCGGTGTCCCCATAAAGTAGATGCAGACGATCCGATATATTTTTCAAACCAAGCCCCGTGGATTGGGTCGTATCGTCAAGATCTAAACGCCCCTCGTTCATCACCTCAATTTCGATGAAGTATGCAGACTGTTTAATCGTCAGGCTCACATCACCGCCCGCCTTACTCGTATTCACTCCATGTTTGATTGCATTCTCCACCAACAGCTGAATCATCATAGGAGGAACAGAATAGTTACAGACACCTTCTGCAATCGATTTAGAAAACCGTAAACGGTCTTCATACTGAATACTCGATACGGCAATATAATTATCGACAAGGCGCACTTCATTTTCGATGGACGTTTTATCATTTTTATGCGATTCCATACAAAACCGAAGTAATTCCGAGAACGCACGTAATACCTCTTGTGATTTTGTTGTGTCAATCGCGATTAGAGAGCAAAGGTTATTTAAACCATTGAATAAAAAATGAGGACTAATTTGATTGGACAGCGAGCTTAACTTTGCGCCTTCGAGCTCAACCTGAATATCAAGTTTATCGCTCTCTAGCTCATGGTTTATTTTGGCTGTCTTGCTGAGTGAATAGAGTAAGCACCAGCCAACCTGCAAGATATAGGAATAAATAAAGCTCACGAATATTTCATCAAAATGTCGCGGCGTATTAATCGACTCTCTCTGTAGCTGTTCAAACCAAGCATCACTCGTTGAAATAGAAAACGGCACGTAATAGACGACCGGAATCACTGCGATCAAATTAAACCCGAGAATCAAGCTAAAAGACTCCAATACCGACAGCTTCTGCCAATGGCTCTGGATATATAAAACCCGAAACATGAGCAACAACGGTAAAGTTAGAGAGAAACGTAAACACTCAGAAAAAATAGCCGAATGAAAAAAGCCCTGCTCGGCATCTATACTCGATAACGACAATAGCGCCGTGGCGAGCAGCCATCCACTAATATGGCATAACCAAAACATCCTCTGTACGGGAATAAATGTCATGTGCATTACTGGCTTAATCCTCGATCCTAATGTGCCGAACAGGCTTGGTTAAAATGCCGAGCAGTCCTGCTTAATGTGCCGAACAGGCTTAGTTATATTGTTACAGATGACCCACAGCTCCGCATGACAAACATGACGAACAGTACCCTCAAGTGTTGAACTGGGGTACTAGCTGATAAGCGGTTAAGCCCAGCCACAAGTACGCAATTTTGCTGGATCTGTCCCAACTTCTCAGGCAAAATTGCGGCCCATTTGCCCCAAACATTTAACCCTTATTGTAATCGAAAAGCCCTATCAAGATTTTCGCGTACAAGCAGGGAGAGTATCCATGACACACACAAAAGATAAAACCGCCTGGAGCACTAAAGACTCCGCACAGCTCTATGGCGTAGAACGCTGGAGCAACGATTATTTCGGCCTTTCCGACGATGGAAAGGTCACTGCAAAAACACTGAACACCCAAGTCCCCATTATGGACATTGTCGATGGGATGATCGAAAGAGACCTGCAGATGCCGGTACTGCTGCGTATCGAGAACATCCTTGATGCTCAAATTTATCGGCTGAACACCGCGTTCTCCGAAGCCATCAAAACCCTCGGCTACCAAGCCCCGTATCGCGGCGTTTACCCGATCAAGGTTAACCAACAAGCCCAAATCATCGAAGAAATCGCCGATTTTGGTGCTCGCTTCCAGCATGGCTTCGAGGTCGGCAGCAAACCTGAAATGATTGCCGCTTTATCAACCTTGGAGGAACCCGGTAGCCTCATTATCTGCAATGGATACAAAGATGCCGAATTTATCGATTTGGGCTTGTACGCCATTAAACTCGGCTTTACTTGCTTTTTCGTCATCGAAACACCATCTGAACTGCCCATTATTATCGAGCGCAGCAGAGCTCTAGGTATATCCCCAACCATTGGGGTACGGGTAAAAATGACCACCCAGGTAAGCGGCCATTGGAACAGCACCAGCGGTGATCGCAGTGTATTCGGGTTAACCACAACCCAGCTGATCGACGTCGTCGACACCCTTAAAAAAGAGGGGATGCTCGATTGCTTACAATTGCTGCACTGCCACCTTGGTTCTCAAATTCCGAATATTCAAGATATTCGCAACGGCATTGTTGAGGCCTGTCGCTTTTACGCCGGTTTAGTCGCCGAAGGAGCAGAGCTAACTCATATTGATCTTGGCGGTGGCCTAGCAGTCGACTATTCCGGCGCTGCCAAAAATGAAAATCAAAGCCGTAACTACACCTTAATTGAGTACTGTGAAGATATTGTTGACACGCTTAAGCAAACCTTTGACCAGTTAGATATCACTCACCCCACGATTATTACGGAGTCGGGAAGAGCCACTGTCGCCTACTCCTCGATATTGATTTTTAATATTTTGGATACCAATACATTTGAGCCAAAAATATTGCCCGAGTTGCCAGGTGATCCGCATCCGGTCATTAAAAATCTGCAAGAAGTGCTACAAGACTTGACTGAAAACCGCCTGCAAGAAAATTATAACGATGCTCACTACTATCGGAATGAAGCACGAGAACAATTTAAACGCGGCCAAATGAACCTCAGAATACGCTCTGTCGCCGAGAATCTTTTTCTCGAAATTATGCATGCTATTGTCGCCCTATCGGAAACAATGGAACAAAAACCCCCAGAACTTGAAGGTTTAAAAGCCTCCCTCGCGGATATTTATTACGGTAACTTTAGTTTGTTTCAATCGTTACCTGATATTTGGGCGATTGGTCAGCAATTTCCCATCATGCCCATTCACCGGCTCGATGAAAGACCCTCGCGTGACGCGGTGATTGCCGACATTACCTGTGATTGTGACGGTAAAATCGATAGTTTTATTAGTAACCAACAAGAAAAACCCACGCTTCAAGTTCACGAGTTAAAACCCGATGAAGAATATTACTTAGGTGTATTTTTGGTCGGCGCTTATCAAGAAACGTTGGGCGATTTGCATAATTTATTTGGCGATACCAATGTCGTTAGCGTGCGACTCAATGCTGACGGCAGCTTTGATTTTGTTAAAGAGATACACGGCGATACGATAGCCGACGTATTAAGTTACGTTGAGTTTCAACCAAAAGAGCTTATCACGCGCTACCGAAATACCGCAGAACGAGCGGTTCGTGAAGGCCGTATTACCGCACGCGAGCGCGCCAAAATGATCAACAATTTTAATGAAAGTATGCGCGGTTATACTTACTACGAAAAAGAAAACGAGAGGCCAGTATAATGTCTACTGTATTAATCATTGGCGCAGGTGGCGTCGGGCAAGTCGTCATACAAAAATGTGCTCAGGCATCCCATGTATTTTCTAATATTGTTCTGGCCAGCCGAACAGAATCGAAATGTAAAAAAATTGCTGAAGGCGTTAAAGAAAAAACGGGCATTGAGATAACGACCGCATGCATCGACGCAGATGATGTTCCGGCCTTAGTCACGTTAATCAAGCAAGTCGATCCCGTCATGGTGATTAACGTTGCTCTGCCCTATCAAGATCTGACGATTATGGACGCGTGCTTAGAAGCGGGCGTTCATTATTTGGATACAGCCAATTATGAACCCATCGATACGGCTAAATTCGAATACAAGTGGCAGTGGGCTTATCAAGAGAAGTTTAAAGAAGCGGGACTTATGGCGCTGCTGGGTTCTGGCTTTGACCCTGGCGCAACGAATGTATTTACCGCTTACCTAGCGAAACATTATTTTGATGAAATTCATACGCTGGACATTATCGATGTTAATGGCGGTGATCATGGCTATCCATTTGCCACCAATTTTAATCCTGAAATCAATATTCGGGAAGTGACGGCAGAATGCCGTCATTGGGAAAACGGTGAGTTTGTCGAAACGCCAGCGATGTCGTTGCAGCAAAAATTTGATTGTCCTGAGAGCGTCGGTGAATATGACATTTACCGTATGTATCATGAGGAATTAGAATCGCTTACCCAACATTATCCAACATTGAAAAAAGCACAGTTTTGGATGAGCTTTTCTGACAGTTATTTAAAACACCTCGAAGTACTCGGGAATGTTGGCATGACGAGTATCGACGCTATTGAATTTCAAGGGCAACAAATTGTGCCCATACAATTTTTAAAAGCCTTGCTACCCGAACCCTCTACTTTAGGTCCGCGCACAGTAGGTAAAACGTGTATCGGTTGCTATGTCACTGGGATAAAAGACGGGAAACCGAAAACCGCTTACCTTTACAATATTTGCGACCATCAAGAATGCTATAAAGAAGTCGGCTCTCAGGCGATTTCATATACCACTGGCGTCCCTACGATGATCGGAGCGAAGATGATGCTTGAAGGCAAATGGATGAAGCCTGGCGTTTGGAACATTGAGCAGATGGACCCTGATGCCTTTTTGGGGGATATGACAAAATACGGTTTACCCTGGAAGGTGATCGAAGATCCTGATTTTTCTCTTTTAAAATAAGTGACGATTCCAGTTATGCCCATTGCGAGTCAAACATTTCTTAATTTCGATGCTACACGAGTGCCATCTCCGTGTTTTGTGGTGGATGAGGCGGCTATTGAAAACAACTTGAAAATACTCGCGCATGTCCAAGAACAAAGCGGCGCTAAAATATTACTGGCCCTCAAAGCGATTTCTATGCCGAGCTTGGCGCCACTTGTTCAGCGTTATTTATCCGGCACTTGTGCCAGTGGTTTACATGAAGCCAAATTAGGACGTGAATCCTTTAATGGTGAGGTGCATACTTTTTGCAGTGCTTATAAAGAAGATGAGTTAGCCCAAATACTCAAAATTTCGGATCATGTGGTTTTTAATTCGCTTGCGCAATGGCAACGCTTTCAGCCGCTTATTAAGGCTGCCGTTCAACAGCGGCCAGAATTGAAGTTTGGATTTCGTTTAAATCCTCAACATTCGGAAGGTGCCACCCCCATTTACGATCCTTGCGCGCCTTGTTCGCGCTTAGGTATTCCTGCGGATCAATTGGCGTCGTTTGATGATTCCTCTTTTGAGGGCATTAGCGGTTTGCATTTTCATACCTTGTGCGAACAAAGTTTCGAGCCGCTTGCGCGTACCTTGGATGTGATTGAGGAAAGGTTTGGCAGTCTATTGAAAAAGTTGTCGTGGTTAAATTTTGGCGGCGGCCATCATATTACGGCTGAGGGTTATGATACTGAGGCTTTAACTCAGCGTATTAAGCTGATACAAAACAAATATGATTTGCAGGTATATTTGGAGCCTGGCGAAGCGATTGCGATTAACACTGGGGTGTTAGTCAGTGAGGTGTTGGACATTACGCATAATGCCTTAGACCTTGCCATTATCGATACTTCGGCGACTTGCCATATGCCGGATACTTTGGAGATGCCTTATCGGGCTCATGTTTTTTATGCGGCTGAAGCTAATGAGAAGAAGCATACTTACCGATTGGGCGGGCAAACGTGTTTGGCGGGTGATGTGATGGGCGATTATAGTTTTGATGAGCCTTTACGTATTGGGCAGCGTTTGATGTTTGATGATATGAGTCATTATACGATGGTGAAGACGAATACGTTTAACGGTATTAATTTGCCTTCTATTGCGTTGTGGAATTCGAAAACGGATGCGCTTAAAATCGTGAATAAATTTGGTTATGAGGATTTTAGGTCTCGGCTTTGAGGTTGTTAGATTCTGGCGGAAATCCCATTTTAAAACTAAATATTAATTATTTTATTTAAATTTTTATCTTTTTCAAGAGTGTAAGCTTATGAGTTTTGTGACTCCGGATCTTTGTGATGATTTTCCTGATGATGTGCGTGTGTTGGCGCCGATGTTAAACAATTACGGTGGTAGGCGTAATTTTCACGGTAAGATTGTGACGGTTAAGTGTCATGAGGATAATTCTCTTGTGAAGGAGCAGGCGGGTTTGGCTGGTGAGGGGCGTGTGTTAGTTGTCGACGGTGGCGGTTCGTTAAGGAAGGCGCTTCTCGGTGATATGATCGCGGAGAATGCAGTTAAGAATGGTTGGGCGGGTTTTGTTATTTATGGCTGCATTCGTGATGTTGATGCGATTTCGGCGTTGGATTTGGGTGTGCAGGCCTTGAATACTATTCCGCTTAAAACGGAGAAGCGTGGCATTGGGGATCTTAATGTTCCGATTACGTTTGGTGGGGTTACGATTAATCCTGGTGAGTATATTTATGCCGATAATAATGGGGTTGTGGTTTCTAGTAAGTCCTTGATTGATTAAAACAAAAAGGAACGGAGCTGAATTTGGCAAATGGGTCGAGACCGTTTCAGAGCTTGGGCAGGTGCTCACAAGACACGCCGTAAATACTTCCCTGTAGGCTCTGCACCGCCATCCATGGCGGAGCAAGGTCTTGCAAACACCTACCCAACCCCTGCAACTCAGTACCGATATTCAATCTTTTTTAAAGCACTTAATGCTAACCGCCATAAACAGCGCCGTCATGAAAGCAAAACAACACTTCCAATCAGACATAAAAAAAGAGGCGCTGTTAGCGCCTCTTTTTCGATATGAAACACTCGAAAAAACTTAGAACTTAATGTTTGCACCTAAGTACGCACCAGAGAATGAGATATCCCCCTCGAAATCGTCTTCATCACCTAAGTCGATTGCGAACGAACGATAACCCAACTCCAAACCGATTTCGGCAACGATTGAAAGCTCTATTCCATAGCCAAGAGCAGCACGGAAGTCAGTAACAGATTTATCATCATATGAAATGTAATTCGCGGCACCTGTTACATATAAACCAGTGAAGGGTAAGTCGATTTTTGTTTGAACATATAACATGGGAAGAACGCCGTCGACTTCTTCAGATCTTATTGCTCCCGAATCAGCACCAATCGTACCCACTGCTTCAACTTCAACATCAAACTGTCTGAATGTTAAACCCACGTCAAACATAGCAATTTCATAGTAAAGAACTGCATCAAGCATCGTGATGTCAATTTCAGTCGCTACTTCACTGTCAGCAGTAAAATTCGCATCAGCAAAATTAAACACTGTGGAAATCGTACCCGTTCCTTTAGTAGAGATACTAGACTGCTCTAAGCGAACATTCGGAATGACGGGAACCCAGTGTTCAAAGGCTACATAAAAGTAGTTATTCGTCTCGTCATCTATCCCTAGGTCTTCAACATCGGTAGACGTACCACCCAGATCACCCGAAACTTCTGTCGCCCAACCACCCGCTCCGGCGTAGACGGAGAAGAAAGGTGTTGCATCGATGGCGAAGGCTGGCGTTGACGCGATAATTAACATGGTAGTCGCAAGAAACTTTTTCATAGTACCCCCTGGGTATAACTTTATAGCTATTAGATTACTGACAATATAGACGTTTTGCATGAGTCTAACAAACATAGACCTTTGGTACAGGGCTAAATTGGGATGTATGGAAGGGCTTTTGTACGATTTTAGAAATAGTAGGCGAAAAGTGTATAGAACAAACAATTATTCACACTCGCCAGATTACGGGGGCAAATGGAATCGAAAGGCGTTGTTTTACCTTGCTATAATATTCCGATTTAGGAGGCTCTGCTTTTAATTGTTTCCCAAATTGCCACTGACAAAACGATTGCGCCGCCGAAAAAAACGATGGCTGAGGGTGTTTCATCGAGTAGTGCCCATGCGATCCCGGCACCAAATACGGGGGTCATGCAGCTGATTAGGCCGACTGTTTTAGCGGGTAGTCGCTTTAGGCTCATGGATAAAAATGTGTGCGCCGCAGCTGTGGAGAAGCAGCCTAACAGTAATATGTAGCCCCATGATTTCATTGAGAGGCTTTGAATTTCCGATACGTTGATGAACGGAACGAGCATTAGCGCTACGGCTAGGGTTTGGTGGCCCATAAGTGAAATAGAATTCACGTGTGGGAATAGGTATTTTTGCGAGGTGTTTCGCAGTGCAAAAATAAAGGCTGAAAAGACGCCCCATGAGGCACCGAGAAATGCGCCGCTGCCTAGGTCTCCGCTTAGGATGTCGTCTGAGACCATGAGGAATACGCCGAATAACATGACGCATGCGGCGGCTAGGTCGATTAATTTAGGCACTTGTTTTTTGAAAAAGGGTTCGATTAAAACGGTCATCACTGGGTAGCTAAACAATGCCACCATACCGACGGCAACGGTGGCCAAGCGGATTGAATAGAAGTATGTGACCCAGTGTATGCACAGTAGAAGACCTAGGCCATACACCCCCAGGTACTGTTTTAAAGACCCTAAACGGAAGGATGTTTTTTGTAATAGGAGCACTAACAGTATCGCGATACTCGCTACTACGCTGCGTACTTGTGTAACACTAACGGCTTCAAGGGGGATTACCTTTGCAAAAAAGCCATTGAGGGCTAGGAGCAGAATCGAGGCGTAAAGGACAAGCAAGCCGGCTCGCGCCGAGTGAGAGTGGTCGTTCATTTGATTAAATACCGCACACCAAAAGAGATAAAAACGTTAAACCGTCGCTGAAAAGCCGCGATGGTATCACCACAGAATAGTTATAGGCAGTTTTTTTGTTGGCCAGTAATTTATGTCTATTAGCCAGAACGCTACTCAGGTTGACCATAATTCTAATTAGTGTCCATCCATAAACAGAGTCGTAGCGAGATGAAATTGAAATGGTTAGATTTGCGCTACTAGATATGGGCATTTGCTCATTGCAAATAACCATGTCTGGTGGTGCGAAGATGGCCATTTAAATTTTGTCACAGTAGGCGCCTGTTTGTGGATGGGCACTAATTAGTGCCCGCCCATAAACCGGGTCGTAGCGAGAGCGATTTTAAAACACCTATTTATGGATCGACACTAATCAGTCGCTGCGCAGTGAGGAAATTTCCGCAGTTAAAAATTCAGCAGCGCCTAACAATCCTATATGTGGATTAACAATGAGGTTAATGGGGATATTATTCACATATTCACTCATAGCACCTTTGGAAGAAAAGCGATTTTCGAATTCACTATTTTTCAAGTATTCGGAAATTCTCGGAACAATTCCTCCTGCAATATACACCCCGCCCTTTGCTCCGAAAGTTAACGCGACGTTACCGGCAACGGTTCCTAAAAAAGCACAAAAAGTTTCCAGTGTCCGCATGCACATTCGATCCGACCCCACGAGGGCTGATTGTGTCAGTTCTGCTGGGGACATTTGCGTTGCAATAGCGCCTTCCACTTTGCACACTGCGTGGTATAAGTTGATTAAACCGGAACCCGATATCAACATTTCTGCGGAGACATGCTCCATTTTACCCATGGCTGATTTAATTACTTCTATTTCAAACGGGCTGACTGGAGGTAAATTGACATGGCCACCTAGGCCAGAAATAGGTAGCCATTTTTTATTCTGCTGGCAATACGTTAAACCTGAGACTCCCAATCCGGTTCCCGGACCGATAATGGCCCGGTTTTCAAACGGATATGATTCACCACTTTTTATTAATTCAAGATCTTCAGGTAATGCAACACTTGCTCCGATCGCCACGGCATTAAAATCATTCATGACTTCAAGTAATTGAAACCCAAATTGTTTTTGAACGGCTTTAATCGAAAACGACCACGGTAGGTGCGTCACATTGATCGCATCACCTTCAATCGGGCTGGCGATGGCGATACAAGCGGCACTTGGTTTGATGCTGCCCAAGGATTCCATATAGGTAGCTAGAGCATCTGTGAAACTCGGAAAATCTGCACCCAGAAGTATTTTCACGTTATGCAGTTTTGGCTGCCCACTGCGGCTCTCTTCTGTCACCAAAGCGAAACGAGCGTTTGTTCCGCCAATATCCGCTACAACAAATGGATTCATTTTTTTATTTAACCTATTCCAGCTATCTGTTTAATCCGTGTAATTTACACAATCTATTTACTACCAGGGCGGAAAGTAAGGATGCTCTTCGGGTAAGACCGTCTGCCGCATTTACCCCACGGATGGGGGTGTATTAGATCGCTCTAACACCTATATGGATATAGGTGTTAGAGCGAAGCAGGAAGCCAGAGCCGAGCATGCGATCGAGGAAGCGGCAGCCGAGCGTACAGGGACGTATTTAGAGCCTGCTTTGCGAGTGCTTTGGGTGCAGCGCGTTTTACCCGAAGAGTATCCTTGCCTGAATATTATATCGAAGCCTAGAGCACCAATTAATTAATAGTGGCCCATTAGTAACCGCCATCCAACCATATTTAAGCACTCTCAACTGCTTTCCACCATACGTAATTTGAGCTCAGCTTCCCACTCTCATTCCTTCCGCAATGTTCTTTAAGCAAGGTTTTATCTTCAACATAATGCCTAACATCATAAGCGCAGAACACGGCACAAAGTAGACTCTCACTCTCAACGCGCACTCGACCTGTAATCTGAGGTATGATCCTCAAAACTGGTCAAAAACACGGAGTCACCTGCTTTCATGCCACGCCATATTGCCATTGTTGAAGACGAAGAAGCCATCGCCCAAAACTACTGTGACGCTCTGCGTCGCCAGGGATATAAAGTCTCTCATTATCGCTCACGGCCTGAAGCGAGCGAAGCCTTTAATATTCGCTTACCCGAACTTGCGATTATTGATATTGGTCTTGGAGATGAGTTTGAAGGTGGCTTTGAGTTATGCCGGGAGCTTCGTTCTAAATCTGCTGAGCTGCCGATTATATTTTTGACTGCACGCGATAACGATTTTGATGTTGTTTCTGGCTTGCGCTTAGGCGCGGATGACTACCTCACAAAAGACATCAGTCAGGTTCATATGCTCGCGCGCATCACGGCGCTCTTTCGCCGTATAGACACATTAAAGAAACCCAGCACCAACGAAACAGAGATCACGCGTGGTCAGCTCCGTATCAATATGGACCGTATGGCTGCTCACTGGAATGATCAGTTGGTCGACTTAACCGTAACGGAGTTATGGATCGTTCATTCACTAGCGATGAACCCTGGGCACGTTAAAAACCGCCAGCAACTCATGGACGCAGCCAACGTGGTGCTGGATGACAATACCATCACTTCTCATATCAAGCGCGTACGCAAAAAATTCAAAGAGTTAGACCCTAGCTTTGACTGCATCCAGACCGCATACGGTATGGGCTATCGCTGGATAGCAGAGTAAGCACTCACCACAATGCGTATTCGCAAACAACTTTTCTTTATCAGCCTCGTGACGCTGGCGCTACCTTGGGTAGGCTGCCAGACGATTCGTGAGATGGATAATAGTTTGCGCCAAGGGCAAGTCAACTCGCTGAGCGCGACATCACGTGCCGTAGCCGCACGCATCCAAAGCGATGATCAACTTAGGTCTGTATTGCCGGCTCCGCAACAAAGCGGCACAGATACGCCCTTTTACGCCCACCATCTTCATTCACCTTTATTTATTGATGGCTACGACGACGATTGGGTCAGCCAGGGCTACAGCTTTGAACCACTTCGACTCGGCACAAAAAATCAGGTTGTGATGGGGTTACGACAGTCACAGCTGCATATTTTTGTTCAGATACATAAAAGTCCACTCCGATACTTCAACCCCAGCCTCACCACACTCGACGGGACTGACCATTTGATTTTGCACACAGCAAATCAATCCTACGCTTTGTTTGCCAGCGGCCCTGGCCAAGCGTTGGCGATACGTATGGTCGACGGGCAAAAACGTGTCGACGATAAAACCCGAGAGCATCAAATAAAGGCCATATGGCTTGAACACCCTCAAGGGTATCAATTGGAGATCACCTTACCCATCACCTGGGCTCACTCCGGTTTAAGCATTGAGCCTTTTGAATCGACAACCCGCTCTCCCCGACCTTTACGCCCGGTTCTTACACGCTCAAAAGAGCTGGCAAGCGAGCTCGACGTGTTTACCGCTCTCGGCACTCGCTTACACGTCATCGGCCATGCTGGTCACATTATTGCTAGCGCGGGCACAATCGATGTAGAGGCAACAACAAACAGCACCCACGGGTTTCTGACATGGATATACTCACTCGCGCTGGGTAACCGCGAATACCCTCAGGTTCAAGGCACAGCAGTCAAAGGTTCTCTAGACTCTGAGGATATTCGTTCGACGCTAAATGGCGAAACTACGAGCCGCTGGTTCTTAATCGGAAATCGCCCGCTTGCTCGAGCAAGCAGCCCGCTGATTGATGATACGGGCACGGTCATTGGCGCAGTGATAGCGGAGCAAAGTACAGGCTCTATGATCGACATGACGAATCAAGCCTTCAGTAAGCTGCTCGCATATTCCTTTCTTGCATCACTATTTGCCGCTGTCAGTCTCGTCTTTTATGCTAACTGGCTCTCTTTACGTATTCGCAAACTCAGCGACGCAGCCACTAACGCGGTCAATGAAAACGGCAAGATAGCCGAAGATTTTCCTGTAATGAGCAGCGCAGACGAGCTGGGAGATCTTTCTCGCAGCTATTCTCAGCTCCTTATGAGGCTCCGTGAGTACACCAATTATTTACGAACGCTATCGAGTAAGCTGTCCCATGAACTCAGAACCCCTCTGGCTATCGTTCGATCGTCCCTAGACAATCTTGAGCATGAACGAATGGGGAAGCAAGCCAAGGTCTACGCAGACCGCGCGCGAGAAGGCACAACCCGGCTCTCAAACATTCTGAACGCCATGAGCGCCGCCAGTCGGGTCGAACAAGCTATTGGAGCATCCGAACGGGAAATCATCCCCTGCGACGAGCTTCTATCTAATTTAAAAGATGCTTACGAAGATGTTTACCCGAATGTTCGCTTTAATTTGAAACTGCGAAAAGACCCAAAAGGCCTGCGAATCAACGGGTCTGGGGAGCTTTTAGTTCAAGCTCTCGATAAGCTCATCGATAATGCGGCGGACTTTTGTCCCGATCAGGGCGTAATCGAACTGGGATTATACCGCCATAAAGACAGTATCGTTTTCACCGTGCACAATGAAGGCCCCCCACTACCGAGCCATATGCACGGCCAATTGTTCGATTCTATGGTGTCTGTACGCGATAAAGCACCAACAGAAGCCAGCCATCATCTCGGGCTGGGGCTCTACATCGTGCGCCTCATAACGGATTTCCATAATGGTGAAGTCCATGGCTATAACGTTGCCGATAACAGTGGCGTCATATTCGAATTACGCTTACCTGCTTGCTAAGCCCAATACGTCCAAGAGCCCCAGCTAAAAACATAAGAATCCTTGACATGTTTGAGCAAAACCGCATAATACCGCGTCCTTAATTCGCACAAACCAGCAAGCGCTGGAGCGATTAAACCGATTTACATACTTTAATTATTTAAAAGTTCATTTTAGGAGCAACTGTTGTGGCAAATTCACCCCAAGCGAAAAAACGCGCACGTCAAAACGACAAAGCACGTCTACACAACGCTAGCCTGCGCTCCATGGTTCGCACCTATATTAAAAAAATAGTTGCAGCGATCGAAGCAGGTGACGTTGAAGCAGCAAAACTAGCATATACCGCCGCCGTACCTGTCATCGACAGAATGGCAGACAAAGGTATTTTGCACAAAAATAAGGCAGCTCGTCATAAGAGCCGCTTCAATGCCCAAATCAAGGCATTGGCAGCTTAAGCAACAACAAGCTGCGCTTGTATAGAGATATACAGCAATAAAAAAAACCGGCATTAGCCGGTTTTTTTATGTCTTCTATTCTCCACATGACCAATCTACCCCCCCCCTCATCTATAACTTCCCTGCTCCTTACCCCCCATAGCGCTACCGGCTTAAGAACTTCGGAAGTCAACGTCAGCTGATTTTTACACGCAACCTCAGTATTTTTCGAATACTGTCCAATACCACAGCGACTGCATGCTCGACTCTAGCTTCCTGCATTGGCCACTACTGCACGGTAAATGGCATTAACAATCCCTACGGGATGCACTTCTAGCGCGTATTGAAAACACCGCCAAAACACTGAAGCGGCTTCATAAACTCCTCAACCTACAAGCGCCCCCCTACAAAACTGCCGCCCAACTTAAGCCCGCATCAATAATGCCAAAAAACGATGTGCGTCTATACTTTTAGCAGTCATCAAAAGTGCCAATTAATTGTGAACAATAAATAGAACTGCACTCAAGAAGACCATGACGCGCCTATTGAAAAGTGGGGCCACCACTAGAGACCTTAACCCCCATAACGCAGCAGGCAACCCGACCAAAGGTTTCTTGAAAATTCGGCAATTATAGAGAGCCACAGCCCGCATGAAATTAAGTCTAAATCCTCGCGCCCAGGCCTGCTACGCCATCGCACTGGCCTGCGCACTTCCTTTTATACTGAATTTACTGGGTGTAGATTTCAGCTCTATTTCAATACCGCTGAGCGCCGACAAGCTGGTCGATGGCAGTATTAAGGCCGACGACCTTTTTTATGCCACCGCTGGCGCGCTGCATCATGCGCTTCTGGAATGGAGTGCAGTTGGCATCGCCACTATTGCGGCAATCGTGTCTCTACTTCACTACGTACGCCATCGAAACGTGACAGTTCCAATTATTGGTATGGCGTTATTATGCGCGGGTGGCGTCGACATCTTTCACACCCTGGCTGCCACTCGCATTATTCAGGCCTCCGCTCCCAACACAGACTTCATTCCCTTCACCTGGGCGTTTTCGCGTATTTTTAATGCAACGATAATGATCATGGGCATCACAATAAGCCTGTGGATCAGCCGCCAATCCCTAAGAAGGGACACTAACCATCTCCACGGAATTCCAACCCTAGGAGTCGTCGTATTGGTATTCATGACCCTCGCATACGTCTCTGTCCATTGGGCAGCAGGTAGCGAGTCCCTACCGCAAACCATGTATCCCAATGCCTTAATCAGCCGCCCTTATGATGTTCTGCCTCTGGCCTTATTTACCATTGGAGGGGCGTTAGCCTGGAGCTGGTATCAAACCGACAGAGCACTACTTAAATATGCGCTCTTGCTTAGTATTCTCCCAGAAATAACCACGCAGCTGCACATGGCCTTCGGGTCTCAGGCTTTATTTGATAACCACTTTAATATTGCTCACAGCTTAAAAATTCTGGCGTATGCCTGTATTTTAGCGGGGTTTTTACTCGACCTCATTCGCCTATCCCCCATAATTGATGACTCTCAAATACAGAGCTCCAGTATTTTTGGCAAACAGGAACCTATGGAAGGCGGGCTTGAAGTGGGGCATGCGAGCCGCCCGCTTTTATTGCAGCTCCCTGCAGCATTTTTTATTCTTTCCCTATTGATATCTTTGCTTGTTAGCTTCAGTTTCTATTTTGAAAGCGAACGCTTAGTGCTTCGCCAAGTTGAGCGTGACCTCGAGGGAAAAAGCGAATTAATAAAACCCCTGTTCTACCAAATATACTTGGAGTCTTCGAGAGACGTTCATTTTCTTAGCCTCGAACCTCCAGCACAAAAGCTAGCTAACATCCCAGCCGATGGCGCCAAAAATGAAAACGCACTAAAAGAAAGCTTAGAAAATATCTTCACTGAAATACTAAAAAGCAAAAGTAATTACACTCAAATTCGTTACATTTCTGCAAATAATAATGGAAAAGAATTAGTCAATGTAAAAAGAGAAGGCTCTCGAATTGTCAAAATACCCCGAACACGATTACAGCAAAAATCCGACCGATCATATTATAAAAACAGCGTTAACCTTGACCCAGGCCAGGTATTTTTCTCTAGAATAGAACTCAATCGTGAGTACGGAAAAATCTCCCTTCCTCCCTTACCGGTTATGCGCGTCTCCACCCCCATTTACAATGACAAGACCGATGAAATTTTTGGAATTATTGTTATCAACATAGATATCGAAAAATTTATTCGCAAGCTACACCGTTTCATGCCAGAAGGAACACTATTTTTACTCGCAAACAAAGAAGGCGACTACCTGTACCATCCGAAGGAAAAAATGAGTTTTGGCTTCGACCTCGGTAAAAATTACCGCCTGCAAGATGAATTCCCCAGCCTCGCGAATACAATACACAATAACGAGAACAGCCAAGTTATTGAAAATATTTCCAGCACTGGAAACTCATCCGTCGGCGTATATTCTCTTCTAAGCGTGGAACAATACGGAAGTCACCGCCCACTCCGATTCGTTTTATTTTACGATACAGAAAGCACCTACCAACAATTACGTGCGTTTCGGAATCGCAGCATCATTATCGGATTATCCCTTGCGCTTATTGCATTAGCACTTGGAATTTTAGCATCCCGCCGCGTCATTAAACCTTTGGCTAAAATGACCAAGGCAATCGAATCCTATGAACGCAGCGGAAAAATGACAAGCCTCCCTATTGACTCCAAAGATGAAGTCGGGGTTTTTGCTCGTAGCTTTCAAAACATGCTCGCTCAAATTGAAGTAGGAGTAAGACGCCAACGAACATTAACCATGACAGCAAAAGAAACATCCGACCGGCTAGAAGCCATCGTTAATTCGGCTGTTGACGGCATTATCACCATCGACGAAAGCGGAAAAATATTATCTTTTAACCGTGCAGCAGAAGAGATATTTATTTTCCAGTCCATCGAAATTATTGGAAAAAGTATCGACTCACTTTTGGTCAGAGACCCTTCAAATCAGAACGACAACTATCTAGAGCAGTATTTAAAAGTTGGCGTTAGCAGCCTTTCAGGAAATGGACGAGACCTGCCGGGAATACGAAAAAATGGTGAAACATTTCCACTGCATTTGGCCATCTCAGAAGTGCGCACAGAGGAAGGCCGACTATTTATTGGATTAATACGCGACATTAGTGCGCAAGTAAAAGCAGAAGAAGACAAGGATCACAGTTTAGCCTTGCTAGAGGCAACGCTTGAGTCAACAGACAACGGAATACTCGTCACCAGCAGCGGCGGGAAAGCCATTCGCAGCAACCAACGCTTCGCAGAGCTTTGGGGTATACCGCAAGCCCTGATCGAAAGTGGCGAAGAAAAAGCTATGCTAAATCATGCATCAAGGCAGATGGCCGATCCTCAGCAGTTTATTAGCAACATAAAATCTATTCACGCAAACAGTAACGCGGAAGTCTCAGATACTCTTAACTTTGCTGACGGTCGTATATTTGAACGCGTAACGCTGCCGATGAAGGTGGACGATGTCTGTGTGGGTAGAGTCTGGAGCTTTCGCGATATAACCAAGCGCAAACAAGCAGAAACCGACCTCATTAATGCGAAGGACGCAGCCGAATCTGCTGCTGAAGCTAAGTCGGGGTTTTTAGCAACAATGAGCCACGAAATTCGTACGCCAATGAATGGCGTTTTAGGCATGCTAGGTTTGCTATTAAAAAGCTCACTGGATGATGACCAACGCTACAAAACCACTTTAGCCCAAACCAGTGCCCAGTCACTTCTCACTTTAATTAATGACATTCTCGACTTTTCTAAAGTTGAAGCCGGAAAAATGGAGTTGGAAATACTCGATTTTAACTTACGCCATCAACTCGGTGAGTTCTCTGAATCGATGGCAATTCGCGCCCAAGAAAAGGGCTTGGAACTTGTGCTCGATGTGACGCAAATCGAACAGTCGATGGTAAAAGGCGACCCCGGACGACTTCGACAGATTCTCACCAACTTAGTTGGCAATGCCATTAAGTTCACCGAAAGCGGCGAAGTGAGCATTACAGGAAAGCTCATCCCAATCAATGATCACCAATTACGGTTTGAATGTGAAGTTCGCGATAGCGGAATTGGTATTCCCGAGAAAAAAATTACCGCCTTATTTGATTCGTTCTCGCAGCTAGATGCGTCAACCACTCGCAAATACGGAGGCTCTGGACTGGGGCTCGCCATTGCAAAAAAACTATGCCAATTGATGGGTGGAAATATCGAAGCATCCAGCGAGGAAGGTAACGGTAGCGTATTTAAATTTAACCTCATTCTTTCAGCAAGCGATCAAGCCCAACTCGTCGTTCCACATGTCGAAATTAAAGGCGTACCCATTTTAATCGTCGATGACAATTCAACCAATCGCTTAGCCTTAAGAGGACAATTTGAACATTGGGGCGCACATGTCGAAGAAGCGGCAGACGGGATATCGGCATTAAATATTTTGCAGCACCGAGGTGAAAATCATAAAGACCAATTTAAAGCCGTATTTTTGGATATGCAAATGCCAATAATGGACGGGGCCGAACTCGCAAAAGAAATTCGCTCCCACGAAGATTACCGCGATATAAAATTATTGATGATGACCTCTATGGCGTGGAGAGGTGATGCTCAATATTTTGCAGACCTAGGGTTTAGCGCATACTTTCCCAAACCCGCCACGACATCGGATTTATTCGATGCACTATCCATTATGATCGACGATGGCGAGGCCCTGGACAACGCGGCTCCTTTAGTCACACACCACTATTTAAGCGGAAAAAGTAGAACAAATACAAATAATACGAAAACTGACGAAGTGATTAATTGGCCGTCATCCACACGACTATTGCTGGTAGAAGACAACCGGATAAACCAAGAGGTAGCACTAGGCGTACTTGAGGGACTGAACCTAACAGCAGATGTGGCAGCCAGCGGGAGGGAAGCCCTGGAATCCTTGAGAGCCACCCCTGAAGACGCGCCCTACAGCCTGATATTAATGGATTGCCAAATGCCCGATATGGACGGCTACGAAGCAACTAAGAATATTCGCAAAGGCAATGCGGGAAATCAAAACGGAAACATTCCCATTATTGCGATGACCGCCAATGCGATGAAAGGCGATGAAGAAAAATGCTTGTCAGCAGGAATGAGTGATTACCTCACCAAGCCCATCGACACTCACGCACTGGAATCCAAATTATTAAAATGGTTAGAGGTCGACAGAAAGCCTCAGTCACCGTCGAAACAGACAACTAGCGAGAGTACAAAACAGAACGTGCGAAACAAAAATAAAACCGATTTGCAAATATGGGATAAAGAGTCTGTACTCAAACGTGTAAAAGGCAAAGAAGATCGCCTACTCAAATTACTTCAGTTGTTCACCAACGATATGCCCCTGCGCGTTAGCGAGCTCAAACAAGCGATTTTAAACAATGATACCCGAGCAGTGCTGGAGCTTGCACACGCCATTAAGGGCGTCAGTAGTAATTTAAGTGTTGACCAACTAATGGATAGTGCAAAAACAATTGAGTCCTTATGCGAAAATGACGCATTAGAAAAAGTAAAAGACGTTCTTCCCGAATTCCTGGAACGTTTCGATCAAGCACACGCCACACTTAGTGAATATATAGAGTCAAAGTCATGAATCAGGATAAGGGGTTTTTCTCTAAAACCCGCCCCGACCAATCTGGCTTATAGATTATTTTCTAAAACCGAAATTAAGCGACGAGTCTGCTCTACAGTACCAAGTGTCACACGCAAACCTGTGACGCCGCTAGCATCCAATTTCGGGCGCACTAAAATATTGGCTTCAACTAATTTCTTTTCTAGATAATCAGGAGAACCGGGGAACATCCAGATATAATTCGCGCAGCTTGGCCAATAGATAATATTCTTTTCGTCCAGAAACTTTTCCAATAACGGCTTTGACTCAGTCATCACTTCATGAACATAGCGCTCGGTATATTCTGGATTGTCGAGTGCTGCTCGTGCAGCCACAACCGCCATCTGATTAATATCATACGGGCCACGCACACTTAACAATGCCGTAACATTTTCTTTCGATGCCATTAAGTAACCAAATCGCAGCGATGGAATACCCCAAGTTTTCGAAAATGTTCGCGTTATCACAATATTAGGATACTCATCCAAATACTCGGCAACGGTCAATTTTGAATATTCGAAATAACATTCATCCACTAAAATACAGGCATCTGGAGCGGCTTTGGCAATTGTTAGTATATCGCTGCTCGGAACACCCACTCCGCTTGGATTGTTGGGGTTGGCAATACAAATAACACGCGTCTTTGGCGTAACAGAAGTAATAATATCGTCGACTGGCAACCCGCTTTCGCGTGAATAATGCGGAGCAATCACTTTCATGTTTTCGATTTTCGCGCACTGAGCGTACATTGCGAAATTCGGCTCTGGAATAATCACTTCGTCGCCTGCTTTTGCGCAGGCACGAAAAATTAATTCGATTCCCTGGTCGGAACCATTGGTAATCATAATACTTTCAGCTGACACAGCTGTATAAGCCGACAAGCGCTCAACAATATCGCCATACGAGGGATACAATTGAATTTTATCACTGCGAATGTATTCAATTAACGCATCACGCACCGCTTCACCAACAGGCAAGGTCCTCTCATTAAAATCCAAAAGCAAATGCTCCGCAGGATCTCTACCTTCTAGCGGAGGCTTATAAGCGGACAGTTGATACAGGTGAGATTTAAAAATAGGCATAGCATTAACTTTATTAAATTAATTGAAAACAGAACGGCATATTGTGATTGAGAGGAATAAAGCTCTCAAACGAGCAGAACCTAACCGAGCCAAAAGAAGCTCACTTAATTAGCCCCTCAATTAAGATAGAACTAAATTATCTCGATGGATCAGCTCATCAAAATCTTTGTAACCCAGGTGCTTTTCGATATCTTTGGAAGATTTACCGATAATTTTTCGCGTATCGTCACTGCTGTAATTCACTAGGCCACGCGCAACTTCTTGTCCCTTTCCGTCACGGCAAACAACCATTTCGCCACGGGTAAAAAAGCCATCGACAGACGTCACCCCTACAGGCAAAAGACTTTTCCCATTTTTACGCAATACTGATACTGCGCCATCATCGAGGACAACAACACCTTTCGCTTGAAGATTCCCGGCCAGCCAGCGCTTTCGTGCTGCCAAAGGCTGCTGGTCTGCAAACAGTAAAGTCCCCAGAACCTCACCGTCAGCCACCCGAGTAATAACATTAGAAAGTTTGCCCCCAACGATGATGGTATTCGCTCCTGAGCGTGCCGCGATACGTGCCGCACGAACCTTGCTGATCATCCCACCTCGCCCTAAGCTACCACCATCCCCCGCCATAGCATCCAACTCTGGGTCGAATGCAGAGCGCTCTTGGATAATGCTCGCAGAAGGGTTGTTACGTGGATCACTGTCAAACATTGCGTCCTGATCCGTGAGAATGCAAAAAGTATCGGCCTCAATCAGATTCGCAACCAAGGCGCCCAAGGTATCATTATCACCAAATCGGATTTCATCCGTCACGACCGTATCATTTTCATTAATAATGGGCACAACGCCATAATGAATAAGAGTTCGAATGGTCGAACGCGCATTCAAGTAACGTTGTCGATCGGACAAATCATCATGATCCAACAAAATCTGCGCAGTTTTCAATTCATACTTTTGGAATTCTTCTTCGTAAGCCTGAACTAAGCTCGACTGACCCACTGCAGCTGCAGCTTGCTGCTCATGTATCGATTGAGGACGAGACGTCCAACCTAAGCGTGTCATTCCGGCGGCAACAGCTCCGGATGACACGATGACAATTTCATAACCGCGCGTATTGAGTTCGGCAATTTCCTTTACCCAAGCCGCCATCGCCTGCTGATCGAGACCACGCCCGCCATCCGTTAGTAGTGCGCTGCCAATTTTAACAACCCAACGTCGACTTTGTTTTATCTGCTGTCGCTTACTCATTGCTCACTTTCTTCGGTGCGGGCTTTTTTGCCCAATTGGACGATCTTACGTCAGTAGTTTTAGCGAACGTATTCGACGTCGACATCGTCGCCATCATCGTCATCGTCCGCGGTATCATCACTCTGCTTTGAAGCCCTTTGCAATAAACGTAAGCTATCAATTCTTTCTCGCGCCTCTGCCTGCATCTGCAATTGAAGATTTTGCTCTGCCTCTAACACATCAGCATCTTCCTTCTCTTCTAACCAGCGCTCTTCTAAATAGATCAACAGGTCTTCACAAAGAGCCTTTAATCCCACTTTATTGATCGTAGACACGGTATAAACCGGTCCTGTCCAATTGAGCGCCTCAACGATTGCCTGCTTGCGCACTTCAACTTCTTCTTCTGGCAACAAGTCACACTTATTGATCACCAACCAACGCGGACGCTGTGAAAGGCCGGCACTAAAACGCTCCAACTCACGTGTAATACTCAAGGCATTTTCAGCGGGGTCAGAACCGTCAATTGGGTACACATCCACCATATGCAATAAAATTCGACAACGCGTGAGGTGCTTTAAGAAGCGAATTCCTAAACCTGCACCATCCGATGCCCCCTCAATAAGACCCGGTATATCAGCCACGACAAAGCTTCGATACTCTTGAATTTTAACAACACCAAGGCTCGGGATGAGGGTCGTGAAGGGGTAATCTGCCACTTTGGGCTGCGCTGCGGACACTGAGCGAATAAATGTAGACTTGCCGGCATTCGGAAGCCCCAAAGTTCCCACATCAGCTAGCAGCTTAAGCTCCAGCTTAAGATCTCGTTCATCGCCATCACTACCATCACTGGTCTGACGAGGCGCTCGGTTAACACTGGATTTAAACCGTGCGTTACCAAGTCCATGGAATCCACCCTGCGCCACTAACATCACTTCACCATGCTTGGTTAAATCACCGACGAGCTCTTCGGTTTCCCGATCTAATATTGTCGTACCCACCGGCACTTTGAGGATCAAGTCAGCGCCCTTGGCTCCCCGACAATCACGTCCGCGGCCACCGGCACCCGGTTTTGCCCGATAGTTACGCTGATAGCGAAAATCCACTAGGGTGTTGATATTCTCATCGGCTTCAAGATAGACACTCCCGCCATCACCACCATCGCCACCGTCTGGGCCGCCGCGCTCAATATATTTTTCCCGACGAAAACTTAAGCATCCGTTACCGCCTTTACCCGCTTGAACGGTGATAGGTGCTTCATCTACAAATTTCATGACGATTACTCAGTGTGAAAATGGGTGTGTTTTTATAAGGCATTTCTAAAAATGCACTTTTCGCGATGTCGGCGTCAGCTCCGTACTCGAATCCTCATGCACCCCATGTACACTGCGATTCTCCGTGCGGTGCTTCTCCGCCCTCACAAAAAAAACCTATTTTTAGAGGTGCCCTATATTTATATTCTAGGTCTTTTTAGACCTATCTAGGCCTATCAAAACCAAAAACGCCCCACTACTGTAATTTCAGCAGTGGGGCGCTCTTATTCGGTACTGTTTTTGAAGCGGTTTCAAATCCGCATCAAATTAGGCAGTTATGATCGAAACGAACTGACGACCTTTTGGGCCTTTAATTTTAAACTGAACTGCGCCATCAGCTTTTGCGAAGAGCGTGTAGTCTTTACCTACACCAATGTTTTGTCCCGCATGGAACTTAGTTCCACGTTGACGAACAATAATGTTACCAGCAACAACTTGCTCGCCGCCAAACTTTTTCACACCTAAGCGTTTACTCTCGGAATCTCTACCGTTATTAGTACTACCGCCTGCTTTCTTATGTGCCATGACCTATATCCTCAAACTTTACGTTTGCTATTAACCTTTAATACCAGTGATTTTCACTTCTGTGTACCACTGACGATGACCTTGACGTGTCATAGAGTGCTTACGGCGACGAAACTTGATGATCGTCACTTTATCGCCACGGCCGTGAGAAAGAATCTCCGCTGTGACTTTGGCACCCTCAACAATCGGCGCACCGATTTTGACGTCTTCGCCATTTGCTACCAATAGTACTTGGTCGAAATCGATCGTTTCACCAGTGGCGGCTTCAATTTTTTCTAGGCGTAATACTTCGCCTTCTTCAACGCGATGCTGCTTGCCACCGGCTGCGATAACTGCGTACATACTTGCTCCAAAATAATAAGTTTGGACGATACGAAGCAGCTTGATTGACCGAAATATCAACCTGAAATCAATTCAAGGCTATTTTGGCTACCAACCCAGCATTTAAAGTGACCAATTGGCAAAGTAACGGAATGTCACTTAAAACCCTTCAATCCCACAAAGCTTGCATCGTTGAGTTACGTTTTAACGGGCGCGAATTCTAATCGATAACCCCTCCCCTTAGCAAGCAGAACAGCAGAAGTAAACAAAAGAAACTTGCTCTAGTCCTCCACTTGGACAAAGTTCCACTCGCAGTAATAAGTAGGCCCGCCGATGCTTGACACTGAGAGGGCTGAGCCCTAGCATCGCAGCGAAATCACCTCGCCGTTTTACATAGGTATTCGATGTTTTCATTTCAAAAAGTTGTTGAGGCCGAGTTCGAGCAACTCAACGACACCATCGTACAACAATTGCACTCCGACGTTGGGCTAGTCGAGAACATCGGCCACTATATTGTCGATGCCGGCGGAAAACGCCTGCGCCCTTTGCTGGTACTGTTATTTGCTAAAGCGCTTGAGCATAAAGACCAAACCCAGATCGATCTCGCCACTATTATCGAATTTATTCATACCGCCACTCTACTGCACGATGATGTCGTCGACATCTCATCATTGAGACGTGGGCGAGCAACGGCCAACGCTAAGTGGGGTAACGCGCCTAGTGTACTCGTGGGTGATTTCTTATATTCCCGCGCATTTCAAATGATGATCAGTATCGGCAATATGAACATCATGTCGATACTGTCCAGCACCACCAATGTGATTGCAGAAGGCGAAGTTCAGCAGCTGGTGAACGCAAAAAACCCCGATGTGGACGAAGCCGCTTATATGACGGTTATCCACAAAAAAACAGCGGTCTTGTTTGAAGCGGCATGCGAAACCGCTACAGTTCTCGCTCAAGGTAGCCGCGAACAGCAAGCGGCAGCTAAAAACTATGGCTATCATCTCGGCATTGCTTTTCAGCTAATTGACGACGCCCTGGACTATGATGGCGACACTGAGACCCTGGGCAAGAATATTGGTGACGACTTAGCTGAGGGCAAGCCAACCCTTCCCCTTATCTACGCCATGGCAAAAAGCGACGCCGAAACCGCTACAATGATCCGAGAATCCATCCAAAACAGCAGCATCGACAAGCTCGATGACATTGTCAGCGCTGTGAAAGGATGCGGGGGACTCGATTATGTGCGACAAAAAGCGCAAACTCATGTTGAGCAAGCCAAAGCGGCGCTCAACCATATGCCCGAATCGCCATATAAAACAGCACTGCTGGATTTGGCAAATTTTTCTGTAGAACGCTCATTCTAATAAAGCTGCACCGCTATTACCCATATGAAGTAAAGGCGGCGCCAATAAAAATGGTTGTGATTCACTTATGAACACTACGTCTCTTTCCGATTTATACGAAAACTGGTCTCAAATAGCTGAACAAAAACAACGCTGGCAGGGTAAAACTCTGAACAGCCTGTTTGAAGAAGACCCGAACAGAGCTGAACGCTACACCGTTTCAGGCGCGGGCTTAAATCTCGACTACTCTAAAAACCATCTCGACGAAGAGTCGCTCGGTCTTCTCCAATCCGTTGCTGAGCAAGCCAACCTTTCTGCAGCAATTAAAAGATTATTGCGCGGCGACGAAATCAACAACACAGAAAAGCGACCCGCACTTCACACGGCACTTCGATTCCATGGCGCACCCTATACTGACGAGCAGAAAATCGTCGATGCGACACTGAAACAGATGTCATCCCTCATTGATCGGGTATACAGCGGTAAATGGCTCGGCTTTCGCGGTAATACGATAAAAGACGTTGTTAACATAGGAATAGGCGGCTCCGACCTTGGGCCACGCATGATTACCAAGGCTCTGACGCCATTTCACAACAAAAAAGTAAAGGTTCACTTTGTTGCTAACATTGATGGCGCGGAGATTAATGATCTTCTGAGCGAGGTAGATCCAGGCCGAACCTTATTCATTGTCGCATCCAAATCTTTCTCCACTTTAGAGACCCTACAAAACTCCCTCACCGCACGCCAGTGGATGACAGACCACGGTTGCGAGCACGCGGAACTGGCCAAGCATTTCATTGCGATATCTTCCAAGGTGGATAAAGCCGTTGAGTTTGGCATCGCCGAAGAGAACATCTACCCCATATGGGATTGGGTCGGCGGACGCTATTCACTTTGGTCCGCAATCGGCCTTCCGATTGCTTTTGCCATAGGAATGGATAATTTCAACAAAATGCGGGAAGGTGGAGAAGCAATGGATAGCCATTTTGCCACCGCTCCGCTTGAACGAAATATTCCCGTTTTAATGGCTCTCATCATATTTTGGTACAGCAGTGTTATGGGCAGTAATAACCAAGCGGTTTTGCCTTACGCTCATCACTTACAACTATTGCCAGCTTACTTACAGCAGCTTGAGATGGAAAGTAATGGAAAATCAGTAACTCGGGAAGGCCAAGCCTTAGACTACCAAACCGGCTCGATCATATGGGGAACAGAAGGCAGCAATGGACAGCACTCCTTCCACCAACTGCTTCACCAAGGAACGATTACGACACCCATTGATTTTATTACGACGCTCCGCGCCCACCACGCGCTCAGCCATCAACATAAATTTTTGTTTGCGAATTGCGTTGCTCAAAGCCAAGCCCTTATGACCGGGAGAGACTTGGAAACAGCCGAGGCCGAACTACGAAGCCAAGGCGCTAGCGAAGACGATATAGAACTTATCGCGCCACACAAAGTCCACTCGGGCAATCGACCCAGCTCCATGCTGTTTATGGATTCTTTAACACCCGCCACCCTTGGGTCGTTGGTCGCAGCATACGAGCACAAGGTATTTACCTTGAGCGTATTATGGAATATCAATGCCTTTGACCAGTGGGGAGTTGAACTCGGCAAGCTACTCGGCACTCATATCGCAACAGCCATTGATACAACCGATGTTCCCGGAGACTGGGATTCATCAACCCGAAAGCTGATTCAGAGCTTTAACGATCTCAACAAAACCATTTAACAATGAACGACATGGCTGGCGCCCAAATACCGGGCACCAGCCATATAAAACGTTATTTATCACACAAATATCACACCCCCTCTTTTTTCAGAACTTTCCACTTCCCCCCCAGTCCTATCACCTGCACAATATAATTTTTCACCCTAACAAAACATAACTAACTCTTTGGAGCTTTCAATGAAAAAAATGACAAAAACTCTCGCAATTTCTGGTGCTATTGCAGCAGGCATAATGATGGCTGCTGCTGGTGACGTTTACGCAGGCGGAGACAAGATGGAAAAATGCTATGGCGTAGCAAAAGCAGGAAAAAATGACTGTGCAGGTAGCGGCTCTAGCTGTGCGGGTTCAAGCAAAATTGATGGTCAAAAAGATGCGTGGATGTATGTTCCTAAAGGCGCTTGCGAAAAAATCGTAGGTGGAAGCAAAACTTCTAGCAAATAAAAACGTTTGAAAATGGCGTTCGAAGTGGGCGCCATTTTTATATATGCCTTACTTGGCATGCTCACTAAACGTGGAAATTCGACATACTCTCTTGAAGCAAATACATGACTTAAACTCATTACACATGACATAAGCCACGACTTCTCTGCCACTTATTGATAACTGTCGAATAGAACGCCAATGAAACAACTTCCCCCATCATCCGGTATTAGCCTAAAGGCTCAGCACTATCAGGAACTGATCAATAATCCGGGAACAACTGGCTGGTTGGAACTGCACCCTGAAAACTACATGGGATTAGGCGGTCCTCCTCATCGTTACCTGAAAGCCATAAGTGAAACCTACCCAATATCAATGCATGGCGTTGGTATGTCTCTTGGCAGTGCAGACGGCGTCAACGAGGAGCACCTTGAGCGTTTGAAAAATTTAGTTGAGCGCTATCAACCCGCACATGTATCAGAACACTTATCATGGAGCCACTGGAACAGCATTTACTTAAACGATTTGCTTCCTCTGCCCTACACCCACGAAAGTTTGGATGTTATTTGCAACAATATCGACAAAGTCCAAACAAGACTGGGGCGACAAATTCTTATTGAAAATCCTTCGACCTATATTGATTTTAAAAAAAGCGACTTCTCTGAGGGCGATTTTTTTAAAGCCATAATTTCCCGATGCGACTGCCGTATATTACTCGACATTAACAATGTATACGTTTCGGCATTTAACAACCAATTTGATCCATATGAGTACATCGATTCGTTTCCTACCGATCACGTTTCCGAAATTCACCTGGCAGGTCACAGCATTAAAACACTTTCAAACAACACCGCTATACGCATTGACGATCACGGCTCAGAGGTGCGTACTGAAGTTTGGAAACTGTATGAATATTTCTTCGCGCAGCAAAATAGAGCCATTCCCACATTAGTCGAATGGGATACAGACGTGCCGGAATTGGACACGCTATTAAATGAAGCAAAAAAAGCAGATATAAGCATGCATCAAGGGTTGGAAAACGCTGTAAAGGATAGTGCGAGATGAAACTTTCCCGATTTCAAAAAAGCATGACAAATGAAGTGTTTCGCCAAGAAAAAAGTCCAACATTAAACGACTATTTAAAAAGTTACGGCCCTAGAGAGCTAGAAGAGCGACTAGCCATCTATCAAAATAATACTTTCCAGTCGCTATCTGAGGTTATCAAAGATTTATACCCCACTATAGAGCTTACTATTGGAGGTGAGTTATTAGGCGCATGTGCTCGCTCATTTATTGAGAGAAACCCACCCAGCTCTCCAGTTATGCAAGAGTACGCTCTCGATTTTCCTCAGTTTTTATTAACATTCCCTCCGGTACAATCCACGCCGTATTTGTGCGACCTCGCGAAAATCGATTTACTGCAACACCAAAGCTATCACGCTAAAGATGAAGACTCTCTACCGGCAGAAGCTTTTACAGCAATAGATATCACCACCTTAGCCTCCTCTCGAATAAAGCCCATCAGCTCCGCCTTTCTTCTGAGCTCACCCTATGCAGTATTTAATATGTGGCAACTCGCAATAGGGGAATGCCGCGATGAAGTAAATGCAAATACCCCCCAAAACTTATTAGTCATTAGAGTTGAGGCTCTGGTAAAAGTTTATGAACTCGACAATGGGGTCTTCACCTTTTTAGATGCCCTAGCGAAAAATTCGATCGTATACGAAGCTCTGGAGTGCGCAACGGAACAGGCCTCAGACTTTAATCCAACCCAGGCAATTTCTTTTTTAATTCAATCAGGCTTTACCGCCAATATTCTCGGAGAATAATTATGAACATTATTGGCGTTGTTAATCGCTATTCAAAAAAAGCTGGCGACATGATCCCTCCCAGCCTTATCACCCTTGCAGGCAGAATCGCTATATTCTTTGTGTTCTGGCGATCAGTTCAAACCAAAATTGACGGGTTCAGCGTAGGAGGGCAAAACTTCGCGTTCTGGAATCTTACCGGTAGCACAACGATGTTATTCGAGTATGAGTACGGGCTACCTTATCCAACCATTGCGGCTCATTTGGCAACGTTTGGCGAGTTCTTTCTTTCAATTGGCTTACTACTTGGTTTTCTTACTCGCTTTAGCGCTATTGGCTTACTGATAATGACTGCCGTCATTCAATTTGTTTACCCCAGTAGCTGGACCGTCCATATTCTTTGGGCTGCTATATTGTTGTATTTGGCAAAATCTGGCGGAGGGGAATTATCTCTGGATCGGTTTTTCAGATAACAGTAATACGCAATAAAAACACACAAAAAATGGGCCTACAAGGCCCATTTTTTATTCTACATTTCAGCGGGTCAACTAAGCCCAAAAAACTCAATCATCACACTTTTGAATAAGCGAAAGCAGCTCTTTGGTCTTTTCTTCCATTAAAGGAATGTCAGCTCTAGATTCCACGTTTAAGCGCAAAACAGGCTCGGTACTCGACATGCGAACATTAAAACGCCACTGTTCGAAAGCCATCGATAAACCATCGACAGTTTCAATCGTCACCACATCCTTTGCATAATGCTCCTTGATGGACGACAAAATCGCAGGGGGATTATTAACGGTGCGATTAATCTCACCACTGCAAGGGAAGCAGGCCACACGGTCAGCTACCATTTGAGACAAGGTTTTACCTTGAACGCTAATTAACTCTGCCACTAACAACCAAGGAATATTGCCGTTATCACAGTAAGCAAATCGCTTAAAGTAATGATGCGCACTCATTTCTCCGCCGTAAATGGCATCCGCTTCTCGCATAACCGCTTTAATAAAGGCATGCCCCGTTTTACTTTGTACAGGAACCCCTCCCGCCTCAGTTACTTGAGCAATAGTATTCCAGGTCAACCTTGGGTCATGAACAATCTTCGCTCCAGGCGTTTTTGATAAAAACGCCTGAGCCAACAAACCGACTAGGTAATAACCCTCAATAAACTCGCCCGTCTCATCAAAGAAAAAACAGCGGTCAAAGTCTCCGTCCCACGCAATACCAAAATCAGCATTGTGCTCCTTTACGGCATCGATCGTTGCTTGGCGACGTTCGGGCAAAAGAGGATTCGGAATACCATTGGGAAAAGAACCGTCAGGTTCATGGTGAACTTTAATAAATTCAAAAGGTAAGCTAGCTTCCAGCGCATCAACAATTGCACCTGCGCCACCATTCCCGGCATTGCATACGATTTTGAGAGGCTTAAGGTTTTTCAGGTCAATATACGAAAGCAAATGCGGAATATAATCCGTGCGTATATCGCGATGCTCAACGGCACCCTTATCCACAACATCAGCAAAGCATCCCGCTTCAGCAATGGCCTTAATCTCATTCAGACCATCATCACCAGAAATCGGGCGAGATCCTTTCTTCACCAATTTCATTCCATTGTAATCCATTGGATTATGACTGGCCGTCACACAGATACCGCCATCAACTCCCAAATGGAAGGTAGCGAAATAAACCTCTTCTGTTCCACACTCTCCGATATGTATGACGTCTGCCCCAGCATCCGTCAAGCCATCAACCAAGGCTGCCGTCAATGATTCGCTCGTTAAACGAATATCGTGACCCACAACGACTGTTTTGGCATTGAGGTACTCAACAAAAGCTCGCCCAACTCGGTAGGCAACATCTTCATTGAGTTCACTCGGAACCTTTCCTCTAATATCGTATGCTTTAAAACACTCTATGCTAATTTTCACCGGAACCCTTATTGGCCATATACATTATTGTATACATAGTTGGTTGCTTCGACAAAACCAGCCACACTTCCACAATCAAAGCGCTCGCCTTTAAACTTATAAGCTAATACGCAGCCATCGGTCGCTTGCGTCATCAACGCATCCGTCAATTGAACTTCATCGTTTTTACCTGGAGGCGTACTTTCAAGAATTTCGAAAATATCAGGTGTTAAAATATAACGGCCAATGATCGCTAAGTTGCTTGGCGCATCTTTAGGGTCAGGTTTTTCCACCATTGTATTGACCTGGTATATACCGTCTTTAATCTGCTCGCCACCAATAATGCCAAACTTATGGATCTCTTCTTCAGGCACTTCCTGAACAGCCACGATGCTGCAACGAAATTGCTTAAACAGCTTAACCATTTGCGAAAGTACGCCGGTCTCAGCAACACAAAGGTCATCCGATAACACGACGCCAAACGGTTGATTGCCAATAAGGCGGCGACCGTTAAGAATAGCATCCCCAAGGCCTTTCATTTCTGCTTGGCGAGTAAACGAAAACGACCCTTTTCTCATCACGTCACGAATCGAATCAAGATACCCTTCTTTCGCCGTGCCTGCGATTTGGTGCTCTAACTCATAGCTCACATCAAAATGATCGGCGATAGCTCTTTTCCCGCGGCCTGTAACAAACCCGACTTCCGTTAAACCCGCTTCAATAGCCTCTTCAACTCCATATTGAACAAGCGGCTTGTTCACGACAGGAAGCATTTCTTTCGGCATTGACTTCGTTGCAGGAAGAAAGCGAGTTCCATAACCCGCTACAGGGAATAAGCACTTAGATATCATGAGTTGTCACCTTGGCGTTGAACTTGAATACATAGAGGCTTTTATTTGTGTGTACCACAGCCTCTTATGCAATAAATATGAGGACCTAAAATCAGGTCGGAATATACCACAAAGCCGAGAGAGTACGCGGTCTGTTATGGCACTGATATCGATTAATCACATCCGTCTTTTTAGGGGATATTCTACGTTCAATTTAACGAAAGTACTTACTGAGTCAAAAACCGAAGGCAAGCCGCACAAATATCAAACAAGCCGTTGGAACAGCGCCCAAATACGCCGACTTCACGTGAAAAAACAAGATTTCCCCCTGCTTGCTGGACAATCACCTTCAAGGCGTTAGAATGTCGAGCTCGCGAATACTGCGACTATATGACCAAGCCAAATCAATAAAGACAATTGGAACTACCGGAACCCTCGAAAGATGCATAATTTCGAAGCACAACCTTCTTATTCAAAAGACGAGCTCATCTCCTGCGGAAACGGAGAGCTTTTTGGGCCCGGCAATGCACAACTGCCAATAGACAACATGCTGATGCTCGATCGTATCACTCACATTTCAACAACCGGTGGTGAATACGGAAAAGGTGAAATCGTTGCTGAACTCGATATAACTCCAGACCTGTGGTTTTTTAACTGTCACTTCCCCACCGACCCCGTTATGCCAGGCTGCTTAGGCCTAGATGCTATGTGGCAGCTAGTAGGCTTCTTTCTTGGCTGGAAGGGCAATCAAGGCAAAGGCCGCGCATTAGGAGCAGGGGAAGTCAAATTCAAAGGGCAGGTATTGCCTACGGCGAAAAAAGTTACTTATAACATTAGCTTGAGACGTGTCATCGAAAGAAAGCTTATCATGGGCATCGCAGACGGACGAGTTTCGGTCGACGGCAAAGAAATATACTTCGCAAAAGACCTACGTGTAGGCTTGTTCACCAACACGGACGCATTTTAAAACGCCAGAGACTTGCTCTCAGCAATGGCATTCGACAAAAAGCTAAACAAAGTTTAGCGCTGTATAATAAGCGCCTTGTATTTAAAAGGCGCATAGCTATTAATTTTATCCGACGAGGTCGACTATGAAACGAGTTGTGGTTACGGGCATGGGAATTGTCTCTTGCATAGGCAACGATAAAGCCGCTGTTTTGGATTCACTTAAAACGGGTAAATCCGGCATTACGCACAACGAGTCTTACGCTGAGCAAAAATTCCGCAGCACCGTTTCAGGCTCTGTAAATATAGACCTAAGTGAACATATAGACCGTAAAGTATTGCGCTTTATGGGCGACGCTGCAGGCTTCAACTACATTGCAATGAAGCAGGCTATCGAAGATTCTGGCCTAACAGAAAGCGAAGTTTCTAATGAGCGTACCGGCATCATCGTCGGCTCTGGCGGCGCATCAACCCGTAGCGTCGTTGAAGCAGCCGATATTATTCGCAGCCGTGGCGTTAAGCGTGCTGGCCCATACCGTGTTACACAGACTATGGGCAGCACAACTTCGGCTTGCCTAGCGACTCCGTTTAAGATCAAAGGCGTTAACTACTCTATCTCATCAGCATGTGCGACCAGCGCTCACTGCATTGGTAATGCAATGGAATTGATACAGCTCGGCAAACAGGATGTCGTATTCGCAGGCGGTGGTGAAGAAGAGCACTGGAGCCTAACTGGCCTATTCGATGCCATGGGCGCCTTATCCACCAAATATAACGACACACCAGACAAAGCTTCGCGCGCTTACGACGTAGACCGTGATGGATTTGTTATTGCTGGCGGCGGAGCTTGTCTCGCAATAGAGTCTCTAGATCACGCACTCGCGCGTGGGGCCAAAATATACGGCGAACTAGTCGGCTACGGCGCCACTTCAGATGGATACGATATGGTAGCTCCCTCAGGTGAAGGCGCAGCACGCTGCATGAGAATGGCAATGAACACTGTCAACGGCGACATCGACTACATTAACTCTCACGGAACCAGCACTCCAGTTGGCGACGTTGCAGAATTAAAAGCGGTTAAAGAGATATTCACTGAAAATTCACCCTACATCAGCTCAACCAAATCCTTAACAGGGCACTCTTTGGGTGCAACAGGTGCTCAGGAAGCCATATACAGTCTACTTATGATGGAAAATGACTTTATATGTGCCTCAGCTAATATTGAGAACCTTGATCCGTTAGCAAAAGGTCTGCGCATTGCAACAGAACTCGTTAACACCAAGCTCAATCGCGTCATGTCTAACAGCTTTGGCTTTGGCGGAACTAACGCTACTCTCATATTCCAACGCTACGAAGCATGACCACTTCCCGCTGACCTGCAGAAAAGCAATAACGCTCTCGAACCCCGCATCACTAGGTGCGGGGCAATTGAGTAAAGCATTAAAAGGAAAAGGACAAAACGGAGCTACAAAAGATCTAGCTTTTTATTCATAAACCAGAGAAAAGTACCTGCGAGTCGGAAATCTGAACCCGGCTTTAATTATTCGGTACGTACGCCAGATATAGCCTGATTGCGCTCAATGTAATTTTGTACAAGCGCCTTAAGCCCCTTACGCCAAGAAATGTACTGAACACCAAAATTTCGAGTAATCCTATCCCCTTCCAGTAAGGCATTCCCCGCTAAAAGTCGGCCTTTATTTCCAACTTCCGATACGACAGGGAGCTCAGCCGGACATGAAAAATCCGACTGTAATATTCTGACAAGCGCATCAGAGAATTCAGCTTCAGAACACTTATCCGAGCCGCGAATATGAAATACGCCCCAGTTTTGAGCCCCGAAAATCACCTGCCTAATTACGGCAAGAACAATATTAGTGAGCGAACCAACACTAATCGGGCGAGCAAAGTCATGATCAGAGACAATCACCTGCTGGCCTTTCATTAGCCTAGGAATAAAGTGATCGAGCATATTTTCCTGCTCGCCCCCCAGCACCCAACTTAAACGCAAGATTAGATGCTGACTGACGGTCGAACAGCTATTTTCGAGCGTCAGAAGATGTTTTCCGTTTTCATCCTGAGGAGCCGGGGTAGAATATTCGTCTAGGCCTCCCTCTTCTATCACGCCATCAAACACACGATAGGAGGAGAAATGGATAAGGGGGATGGTGCAGTCAGAACATACCTGCGACAAACTGTTTAAAGCTTGCTCTTCTTCACTATAAAAAGAAGAGCCTGGACTGTAATTAACAACAGCACAGGGTAGCACTCTTTGACAATACGCCTTTAGGGCAGACGCATCACTCCAATCCAGGTCATCTGGAGAGATAAGTTCGAGAGAGCCCTCTTCAAACACTTCTTTCAAAGTGCTTTGAAACTCTCCCGGCAAACTACGTAAAAGTACCTTAAAGCCCAATAGATTAACCTACCTTAGAAAGGGATATCATCATCAAAACTGTCCATACCTGGAGCGGGAGCAGCCGCAGGTGCTTGCTGAGGTTGACCGCCCTGAGCGCCACTTTCCCCTTCTCCTTTTTGCGGAGCATTTTGATAGGCTGGCTGAGCTTGCTGTGGAGGCGTGCCTGGGTTAGGAGACGGGTTGTTTTGATAAGCTGCCTGTTGAGGTTGTTGTTGAGGTTGTTGTTGAGGTTGTTGTTGAGGTTGTTGTTGAGGTTGTTGTTGAGGTTGTTGTTGAGGCTGTTGTTGGGGAGCGCCTTGACCGCCACCCGGCCCCATGGCTGGAGCCTGCTGTCCAAAGCCTCCACCTGGAGCGCCTTCGCCACGAGAATCCAACATTTGCATTTCGCTGGCGACGATCTCAGTTGTATAACGATCTTGACCGCTTTGATCCTGCCACTTACGCGTCTGCAACCGGCCTTCGACGTAAATTTTACTTCCCTTTTTTAAATACTCGCCAGCTATTTCCGCTAGACGGTTAAAAAATACAATTCTGTGCCATTCCGTTCGCTCTTGCATCTGCCCCGTCTGCTTGTCTTTCCATGAATCAGAGGTCGCGACACTGAGATTTGTAATCGCCGACCCACCAGCTGAATAACGGGTTTCCGGGTCTTGGCCACAATTGCCGACGATAATGACTTTGTTAATGCCTCTGGCCACGAGTTCTTCCTCTTTGATTAATTAATATGCACTCATAATGAGGGTATTCTATCGACTTTTAAACCGTCGCGCTCGGTTTCAAATCACTTTCAGATCGACAGCGGCTTACGCGTGAAATTTCTGCAACGCAGCCGGATCTAATACAGTCCTATCCACTTTCAGGTAGAGTAATGATTCTTCTTGGGAAAAGAACACCTCTTCAACACCAGAAATACCCTCAATCTCTCGTAAATCTTCATCATCACTGTACTGCAAACAAATACTAGATAGATGCCTCGGCGGCGACATAAACGAAGCCACAACAAACCATACTGCAGCTATACCAGCTGAAAAAGCAAAAACAGCCGTAATCGAATACGTTTGCATCACCCAACCTCCAATAGTACCGCCACAAAACGCACCTAAAAACTGACTGGTCGAATATAAACCCATTGCCGTTCCTTTCGTGCCAGCCGGAGATATCTTGCTCACCAATGAAGGCAGCATTGCCTCCAGCAGGTTAAACGCAACGAAGAAGCCAAACACTAAGAGCACCAAGGGCAATGCTACTTGAGAATAACCAACTAATAAAAACGAACAGACCGTAAGAAGCCCAACTGCACATAGAAATACAGGCTTAATCTTTCGCTTCTTTTCCGCGTAAAGCATAAATGGAAGCATTACAATAAAAGCTAAACCCAACACGGGTAGGTACAGCATCCAGTGGGCATCACGAGACAGCGAAAGAGAGGTCTCTAAAACCGACGGAATACTGACAAAGCTCGCCATCAAAATGCAATGTAACGAAAAGATCCCCCAGTTTAGGCGTAACAGATGGAAGTTCCGAATCGTTTTATAAACAAGAGCAGGCGTTGTTGCCACATCTCGATGCGCGGCATTAGCTTTAGGCGTCGGCACTAGAAAAATCACGATCAATATCCCAACCGCAGATAACAGCACCGAAAGCGCAAAGATACCCGAAAGGCCGGACGCTGCGGCTAGCGCAGGCCCTAAAATCATTGCTACAGAAAACGATAAGCCAATCGATGCTCCAATTGCGGCCATCGCTTTAGTTCGGTTTTCTTCGGAGGTTAGATCCGCCACCATTGCCATGATAGTACTGGCGATTGCACCACTGCCTTGTAACGCTCTTCCGAGAATTAAGCCCTCTATGCTATTTGCCGTAGCAGCAACAAGACTGCCAACAGCAAAGATAATAAGGCCTGTAATGATCACGGGTTTACGGCCGATTACATCTGAAAACAAGCCAAGAGGTATTTGAAAACAAGCCTGAGTTAAACCGTATATCCCAAGTGCTAGCCCTAGCAACAGGGGAGTGGCGCCTTCATATTCAGCGCCATAAAGCATCAATACAGGCAAAACCATAAACAGGCCGAGCATGCGAAAAGCATATAGTAACGCGAGAGAGGTAACGGTGCGCACTTCTGACAATGCCGATTCTCCAAGGATAAAAAACGGGTGATTTTAGCAGCCTATAAATCGAGAGAACAGAAAACCTTGAGCGTTTGAACAAATAAAATATAAGCGAGCCAAATAAGTACAATTTTCATTGCTCTAACGGCTGATTTTGCAGCAAACACCCTCGGCTCACAAAAACGACTGCTCTCGCCTCACCTACACGTGTACAGGGTTGAATTTACTCGGAACCGCAAGATGCCTCACCCACTCTCTTCATCTTGACTGTCGATTTGCGTTACAATATGTGAACTCATCGCAGTTCGTATGTTTTTCACCCAAAACCAACCCGGCACACGCCAGCCTTTGCACGCGTGATGTATAAATTTAGGTAATGACGTGTCAAATTCTATGCAGGGTAATAAACCTTGAGCCATATCACTTTGTTTTCGAACAATGAAAGCTTTCATACGACGTTGCTGGTCAAGTTTCTTGAGACCCAACTCGAAAGTACGTGTGATACGCTCAACTTAGGTACTAGCCCCCCATCCCCCGTAGATATAGCGCTGGTCGACTGTTCCTATGCTCCCCTAGACTTATTAAATCGACAATTGCGTGAATTGAGCGTCGAATCAAAGAATTATACTGCAGCATTACTCAATGCCGAACACATAGAAGACCATGAAGATTTACTCGACTGGCCATGTGTTTCAGGACTGTTCTACATCGACACCTCTGAAGATCAACTCATTCGAGGAATAAAGCAGCTACTCGACAACGACTACTGGGTCCCACGTCGCTTACTCCACCACTTTTTTGATAAACACCGCCAAACGATCAACCGTAATGGTGTCGGTCCCATATCATCTATACAGCTGACTAATCGTGAAAAAGAAATTCTCCGCATGATTAAGGATGGCATGAGTAATTCTGAAGTTTCCACATCCTTGGAGCTGAGCGAACACACGGTGAAAAGCCATTTGTATAACATCTACAAAAAAATTGGGGTCAGAAACCGAATGGAAGCCAGTAATTGGGCGAGAGATCGCCAAGAATTGGACGCCCTGTAGCAAAATCTGGACACTTTAACTTTTGCAATAATTTTTTCGCTTAAAACCCCGTATACTAGTCCGTTTTCTGAGCCTTAGGTCAAATCTGTGGAAAACATCGTTGTACGCGGCGCACGCACGCATAATCTCAAAAATATTGATGTCGAAATCCCTCGTGACAAATTAGTGGTCATTACGGGGTTGTCTGGTTCCGGCAAATCGTCATTGGCTTTTGACACACTCTATGCGGAGGGCCAACGACGCTATGTCGAATCGCTTTCAACATATGCTCGTCAATTTTTATCAATGATGGAAAAACCTGACATTGATCATATTGAAGGCCTAAGCCCAGCCATCTCCATCGAACAAAAGTCCACATCACACAACCCTCGCTCCACGGTCGGCACAGTTACAGAAATATATGATTACCTCAGGCTGCTATTTGCTCGTATAGGCGAACCTCGCTGCCCCGCTCATGACGAACCATTATCCGCCCAAACAATAAGTGAAATGGTCGATGTCGTAATCGCTTTACCAAAAGATTCGAAAACCATGCTGTTGGCGCCAGTCATTCGTGAACGAAAAGGCGAACATCTCCATGTGTTTGAATCATTGAGGCGCGATGGTTTCATCCGAGCTCGCATCGATGGAATTGTGGTCGATTTAGATGAAACTCCAGAACTAGACAAGAAGAAAAAACATACGATTGAAGTTATCGTCGATCGATTTAAAGTCCGTGACGATATCAGTACGCGCTTAGCCGAGTCTTTTGAAACCGCCATCCAACTTTCTGGCGGCATTGCTATTATCGCCGATATGGACGGCAAAAAAGACGACCATATTTTTTCTTCCAAACACTCCTGCCCGGTCTGTGATTATTCATTGGCAGAACTGGAACCACGATTATTTTCATTTAACAACCCGGCAGGTGCCTGCCCAACCTGTGATGGCCTGGGCGTAAAACAATTTTTTTCCGAAGACAAGATCGTGCAATACCCTGAATCGTCCCTGTCAGAAGGCGCTATTCGCGGGTGGGACCGACGCAATCTATATTATTTTCACATGCTGAAATCACTTGGCCTTCATTACGGATTTGACATTGATAAGCCCTGGAATAAATTAGCCAAAAAATACAAAAGTATTATTTTACAAGGCTCAAAAGACGAAACCATCGACTTTAGCTATGTCAATGATCGCGGCGATACTTACCAACGCAACCACACCTTTGAAGGCGTTATTCCTAATATGAAACGCCGGTTTCACGATACCGAATCGGCCTCTGTACGCGAAGAGCTTGGCAAATTTTTATCCACGATGGAATGCACAGAATGTGGCGGCAGCCGACTATGCTCTCAGGCTCGACATGTATTTATTCAAGATAAAAATCTAGCGGCAATTACGGAGATGCCAGTAGGAGACGCCTACACTTACTTTAAAAAATTGAAATTCACTGGCGCAAAAAGAAAAATTGCCGATAAAATTTTAAAAGAAATTGGCGACCGCTGTAGCTTCCTGATCGATGTGGGGCTGAATTATCTAACGCTAAACCGAAGTGCAAACACCTTATCAGGAGGAGAAGCGCAGCGTATCCGCTTAGCCAGTCAAATCGGCGCTGGCCTGGTGGGAGTCATGTACATTCTCGATGAACCCTCCATAGGACTGCACCAGCGGGACAATGACAGATTACTTAATACTCTTTCGCACTTACGGGATTTAGGTAACACCGTTATCGTCGTTGAACATGATGAAGAGGCGATTCGCGCCGCCGACTATATTATTGATGTTGGCCCTGGCGCAGGAACCCATGGTGGAGAAATTATTGCTCAGGGACAATTTGAGGACATTATAAAAGCGAAAAGATCATTAACCGGCGATTATTTATCTGGCAGAAAAAAAATTGAAATTCCCAAAAAGCGTCATGAGTTTAACCGAGCAAAATGTTTAACATTGACTGGCGCTACTGGTAACAATCTACAATCCGCTACCCTCACCATTCCTTGCGGACTTATGACTTGTGTAACAGGCGTTTCAGGCTCGGGAAAATCAACGCTCATCAATGGCACTCTCTACCCGCTTGCAGCAACACATTTAAACGGCGCCACTACACTTACGCCTCAAGCGCATGAATCGGTAGAAGGGCTGGATAACTTTGATAAATGCGTTGATATAGACCAAAGCCCAATTGGTCGTACACCCCGCTCTAACCCGGCTACCTATACGGGTATTTTCACCCCAATGCGTGAACTTTTTTCAGGCACTCAAGAAGCAAGATCTCGCGGCTACAAGCCTGGCCGGTTTAGTTTTAATGTTAAGGGCGGGCGCTGTGAAGCCTGCCAGGGAGATGGCGTGGTGAAAGTAGAAATGCACTTTTTACCCGATGTCTATGTGCCTTGTGATGTCTGTCATAAAAAACGCTACAACCGAGAAACACTCGAAATCAAATACAAAGGCAAAAGTATCCATGAATGTTTAGATATGACAGTTGAAGATGCCCGTGTATTTTTTGATGCGGTCCCCAGTATTTCGAAAAAACTGCAAACGCTTATGGATGTAGGCCTTTCCTATATCAAGCTTGGACAAGCAGCCACCACCCTTTCAGGTGGAGAAGCCCAACGAGTCAAACTATCCAAAGAGCTTTCGAAACGAGATACGGGTAAAACTCTGTACATATTGGACGAACCCACAACCGGTTTACATTTTCACGACATTCAACAATTACTGAATGTACTTCACCGACTTCGTGACCATGGAAACACCATTGTCGTGATTGAACATAATTTGGATGTTGTAAAAACAGCGGACTGGGTAATTGATCTAGGGCCGGAGGGCGGAAGTGGCGGAGGAGAAATTATTGCCGAAGGAACTCCGGAGGATATTTGTAAGGTGAAGCGTTCCCACACGGGCCGCTTTTTAAAACCAATGCTAGCGACCAAATAGACTCTCTTAAACGAGCTTAAACTGACATTCACCAGGCGCGTCATTGTCGTTTGACATTGGCGTGTCAAACCCCGAAAGCTTAATAAAAGCACGCTTCATTGTGCTATCAGTAATTTCTATTTCAGTTGAAACTGTATTTTTATCTATGCACGAGGTTAATGATCCGCTCGCAGACAATTCTAAATACGAAGCAGCAAGTTTAGAGGAATGACTAAAATAAACGAAGCCCAGTACCAGAAGGAAAAATAGGGACGCAGAAAAGGCAAGGTGTTTGTATTCTTGAAAATATGAAGATCGTGTTATTTTTATATAGATCTTTTGCATGTAACGACTGCCCTCGGTTTCAGGACTGGATTTTAAAAGAATTGTAGTAAAACCTCATATATACAATTCACATTGAGCAAAGTTTTTGCCAATTAAATGCAAAAATATGAACTACTGCACACTTCTAGCGCGCTAAGCTCCCGGCGAAATACTCAAATCTAAAGCCCTTGTCGCTTTTATCGTTTTTATTTGGGGGACTCTCGGCGCCAACTCCTCTGCAGTTATTTCCGCTGGCGCCGAATATTCAAATGATTGAACAATTAAAACGATTAAATCGCTCGCACTAACAAAGTCATCTCTTCGTAGGACTCTACAATTACTCGCTCACCGTCAGTAAGGGCTGCGCTCGAACGGTACTCCCATAAGGTATCTCCAATCTGCATTTTTCCACCTATTTCACCATGACTTTTGACCACAACTCCTGTTTTCCCCCTGAGACTTTCCATTTTTTCATTGACGACAGGGCTGCCCTCTCGGTCATCATTAAAGTGCTTAAAATACTTCCAGTACGCCAGTGAAAAGATCACGGATAAAATAGCAAATACAATTAATTGCGTTTGCCACTCCAACCCCAACCAGCTCACAAGACTGGTTACAATAGAAGACAACGCTACTCCCAGTAAAAAGCCTCCAGCACCTAACGTTTCAATAGCAAAAAGTATCATCCCTAAAATTAACCAGTGCCAAGGCGTTAGTATCATTATTGAATCCATCATATCTTTACCTTAATTTATGATTATGATTTTACGGTATCGAGTAAATCTTTAATTCCCGCTACAGAACCAATCACACTCGACGCTTCTAGCGGCATCATGATCACTTTGCTATTTTCAGCCGAAGCTATTTGACCTAAGGCTTCTACGTATTTTTGCGCAATAAAGTAATTAATCGCTCGAGGATCCCCCTCAGAGATCGCCTTACTCACTACCTGTGTCGCTTTCGCTTCTGCTATCGCTTGGCGCTCTCGAGCTTCTGACTCCAAAAATGCCGCTTGACGCTCACCCTCAGCCTTTAAGACCTGAGCCTGCTTGGCGCCTTCAGCAACCTTAATGGAGGATTCTCTCTCGCCTTCTGCACGTAATATTTGTGCGCGTTTTTCACGCTCAGCTTTCATTTGCTCAGCCATTGAAGCGACCAAGTCACGCGGCGGCGTAATATCTTTAATCTCAATTCGGGTTACTTTTACCCCCCATGGGTTTGTGGCTTCATCCACTTTCAATAATAAGGACGTATTGATCTCATCGCGATTGGATAACATTTGATCCAACTCCATGGAGCCCAATACTGCACGAATATTAGTCATTACCAAATTATGCATCGCACGAGGCAGGTCATTCACCTCGTATGAGGCTTTAATACTGTCCACAATTTGGAAAAAACAGACCGCATCGGTTGTCACCATCGCATTGTCAGCGCTAATTACCTCTTGAGGCTCTATGTCCAAAACTTGCTCCATCATGTTTTGTTTTCGTCCAACGCGGTCAATAAATGGAAGCAACAAGCCCAAGCCTGGGGAAAGTGTTTTTGTGTAGCGCCCAAAACGTTCTACCAAGTATTCATGCCCCTGAGGCACCTGCCGTAAACCTTTGGCCACGATTACCATTGCCAGAACAACAATACCGATTACAAATACTTCAAAGCTAGTCATAGCGATAATTCCTTTCCAAATAATGAAGTGAAAATATGCACAATTACGTGCAAACAGACGAAAACATAACCTCAACTTGCAGTTACGTCAACAATTAGCCATCATTACAACCAAACGTACTCATATAAAGACGCCCAACCAAGCTATGGCAAACGTATATCAAGACCCAGCAATGAAACAAACTTTAGCGCGCATAGTACGTTCAAATATGGATCTATCTGGCAATACCTACAGGAGCCTCAGCCAAATACTCAGTGAAAGATATGGCATTGAACATAACCCCGATACACTTAGAAATAAAGTCAGCACTGGAGCTCTAGGAGCCCAGATGTTTCTTTTTATGATGATGGCTATGGACGCAGAATCTTTAGCTATCGAGCAAGTAAAAAATATCTACCAAAAAATCAAGAATGACCATTAATTGGTGTTGAATGTTTTAAGTCGGCTTATATGTTGTTTTACAGGCCAAAATACCCTCCAAGCACTGCTTTTCCAACTAAATACATTTACTATCCCAGTCTGGGGGAAGGCGTTTTAACTTCACATTAAAACGCTTGTTTGAATCCAAAGGTAAATAAAGAGGCATCTCATGTGAAACAAATGATGTGCACGCCTATTGTTTTATTTCATATTAACGACCCCCCTACCTACATATACTTAACATAATAAGCTCGAGGGATTATAAGATGCTCAAACTCCGCTTCTCCAGTTTTCTGCTCGCTTCGGCACTCGGCCTAAGCGCATGCGGCGGCGACAGCCCAACCATTAGCAATGATGCTCCTATTAACAGAACGGCAGTTATTTTTAGTCCTTCAACGGCAGAATTGCCTGTTCCAAGCGACCTGCAATTTAAAGCAGAAGAAGCAAAAGACGGCACAATGTATGCTGGCGTTGATCCTGCCAACCCAGTTATCACAGGTATAGATGCCCTCGACGGTAATTCGGTACTGGCTCCTTTTGATATAGCCTTTGACGCTCCATTAAACAGCGCACAAACCTTAAGTGCAGCCAATTTTATTGGCTCAGGCGCATCAGTCATTCCAAATTCAGGGCAAAATGTATTTTTATTGCCTCTCGCTTACCCTAGTGGCGATGGCTTGCTACAGGCGAGCATAGGCGGCTCGAGCGTCGAAGTGCCCACATTTGCAGAAGCGCTTGCCTACCAAACAGCCGCTGCGACAGCAGACGTTTCCACGCTGAACGCTTTAGCCCAACCAACCGCGCGCGCCGAAATTATCAGCCTCGACGGCGGCACCAATAACATCCTCAGAATTACCCCGCTCAAACCGTTACAACCCAAAACTAAATACTTGGTAGTTTTGACAGAAATTGAAGACAGAAACGGCGTCAACACGGTCGCGTCTGAAGCCTACAACTTTCTCAAAGGTGAAGATACTGACACGACTGAGTTTGCCTTAGAGGCCTTACTAAGCCTGAGATCGGCCATTCAAAACTGGGAAACGCTTGCTGCTGGTTATTTTAATTTTATGCAGACCGTCTTCGACACTGTTGGGGTTTCTGCAACCGCGCCATCAGCCGAAGACATTATATTTTCGATGACATTTACGACCGGCGGGACCACGGACGTACTTAAATATATCGCCGCTCCAGAGGCGTTTTTTGAGGATTCGCTAAGAGCTGGCTACAAGAAAGATGCGATTGTTAAATTGGTTAGTGGCGTATATTCCTTAGATGGAACGACAACATCTACAGACATTACAGATGGCGTTATTTCAGCCACCATTAACGGATATTTAACAACAAACAGCCCAAGCAACCCACTGTACAGCGAGTCAATAGCAGGAGCGATCGCTCAGAGTGCTGGCTACTCAACAATAGCAACTGATGCCACTGCGGCCTATATCATGCAGCGCGCGGCTGCAGAGGCGTCGATAGCGGTGAACGATACTGGCGGCGCGATATCAGCAACGGCTGTAGGAACAGTTCAAGCGATCTTAGCTGGAGAAGCTGCTAGCGATGTGTTCCCAGTGCCTGCTCCGCGTACCACCAACTTTTACAGGAAGGATTTAGCGAGCGATCTAAACCCTCTACTCGCGGCCCCGGCAATGATTTATCAGGGTGAAATTACACTTCCCTACTATCAAACCGAACCCACAGATCAACAAGATAATGGTACACAAGATTTTACCCCCGTAAAAACCAGCTCTTGGCAGGCAGATACAACCATTGGCGGAATAACCCCGCCATCAAATATGATTACTTACCGCTACCCTTTTCCATTCAAACAATCTGATGTGATAATACCCGTGCTCGTTACGACTCCCCATGAAGCCACACTTGCTGCTTTCGGTTACACCAAGCCTACTGAAGGCTGGCCGGTGATTATCTATGTCCACGGCATTACTACAGACCGATCAACATCTCTACCGATGGCAAACGCATTGGCTTTCGCTTGTATTGCTCGTGATGAATCAGGAGCGCCCACAGGTCTTTCAGGAGCGCCCTGTTTTGCCACTATTGCTATTGACCAACCCCTTCACGGTGTTGCTCCTGCCGCCGGACCCGAAGGGCTAGAAGGCAGTATTGTTCCCGGGTTATACAGTGTCAGAGACCCAGAAAATACTGTACCAACAAATATTGGCGGCGGTCCCACAACGGATACACTGAGAGAAAGACATTTTGACCTTACAGCAGACGCAGCAACCAACCCCGTGCCAATGGTCTATACCGATGGATCAGAAGACGGAATCTCGGGCAGCCTGTTTATCAACCTCACAAGCTTCACGACTTCTCGCGACAATTTACGTCAGATGGCGGTGGACCTGCTGAACCTTAATGCATCTCTGGATTCCATCGACCTTGACGATGACGGCACCGCGAATGACCTAGACCCAGCAAATGTTTATTTTATTGGGCACTCATTAGGAGCAATCAATGGTCTCCCGTTTGTTGCCATCAACAACTCCCCCCAAGTTCAAGCCGGTGCATTTACCAGTCAGCCTAAGGTAAAAGCCGCAGCAGGCTTAATGACAGGAGGAGGAATCCCAAGAATCCTGGCAAACTCTCAAAGCTTTGCGCCCTCAGTGTTAGGCGGCCTGGCCGCAGCTAGCGATTCGTTAACCCAAGGTAATAGCGGTCTAGAAGCCTATCTTGGCGTATTACAGGGTGTTCTCGATTCTGCAGATCTGATGAACTTTGCTGCCAGCCTCTCTGACGCGAACGCCTCTACGGGGATTTTGTTAACAGAAGTGATAGGCGACGGAACCGTCGAAAACCCCGCCGATCAAACCATTCCAAATGCCGCGGACCTTAGCTTAGGCACTGCGCCATTAAACACAACGGTATCGACTACAGGCTTAGTCATTAACGGATTCCCTGCACCGCTAGCGGGCACCGAACCCCTTATTGCTCAGTTTGGCGCTATACCAACAGCCACTGCTGATGACAGCGACGGCGATGCAGCGGTTATCGTTACGCGCTTTACCGAAGGATCGCACGGGACACCAGCTTCTGTTGATAACTTCGCAGTATTTTCAGAAATCGTCACTGAAATCGTAGCGTTCTTTGCAGGAGATGGTCGCGTTTCCGGATCCATCGTCAGGAATACTGCGGTGGTGGAAGAATAGAAGCTTAGTTAATACTGTCGCGACGGACTAAAAGCCCCGAATGGTTCGGGGCTTTTTTTTGCTTCCGATATATCACTAAAAAAGAATATAGCTAAACCAACGGTCTGCACCTTCACAGTACAGAAGGTTTAAATCATGGCTCGCTCCGCTGTCTTTATGCGGACAGAGAAATTTATGCCTGCTAAATCTGCATCCGGAACACCACCCCGACTTGATATATATCGAAGATAATCATCTCAAACAGCTGAATATTAGCGGCCTTTAAAAGACTCCGCACGACATCAGTGAATACTGATCGTCTTTGGCAACCATTCTGTCAATAGTAAAATTCAGACAAAAAAATGCCGGGACAAGCCCGGCATTTACAACTAATACAATATAACTACTAGGCTTCAGCAGCAGCTGACTCATCTTCCACAACAGGTTGAGGACGATCAACAAGTTCTACGTAAGCCATTGGAGCTTTGTCACCAGTACGAAATCCGCATTTCATAATGCGAAGATAACCACCGGGACGACTCTCATAACGTGGGCCAAGCTCATTAAAAAGCTTACCCACAGTAGCTTTGTCACGTAATCTGTCAAACGCCAAGCGACGGTTAGCCACAGTGTCGTTCTTAGATAAAGTGATCAACGGCTCTGCATAACGGCGTAGTTCTTTAGCCTTAGGCAGAGTAGTCTTGATTAATTCGTGCTCCACAAGGGAAGACACCATATTGCGAAACATCGCCTTACGATGCGAGCTGTTCCGATTTAATTGACGTCCACTTTGACGATGACGCATGACAATAACCCTTTAAACTATTGCTATCACAGCAACGTAATATAAGGATCAGAATCTCACGACTCTGATCTATTCTTAATTAGTCGTTTTTCAAACTAGCTGGTGGCCAATTTTCTAAACGCATTCCCAAAGACAGACCGCGAGACGCGAGCACATCTTTAATCTCAGTTAGTGATTTCTTACCTAAGTTTGGAGTCTTAAGTAACTCGACTTCAGTTCTTTGAATAAGATCACCAATGTAGTAGATGTTTTCTGCTTTTAAACAATTCGCAGAACGAACTGTAAGCTCAAGATCATCCACTGGGCGAAGCAATACCGGATCAATTTGATCTTCTTTATGCTCTGGCTCTGCTTCTTTCTCGCCTTCAAGATCTACAAACACAGCCAGTTGGTGCTGAAGAATCGTAGCCGCTCGGCGGATAGCTTCTTCTGGATCAATTGTTCCGTTTGTTTCAAGATCTAAAACTAATTTGTCCAAATCGGTGCGCTGCTCAACCCGAGCGCTCTCGACACTATACGAGAGACGACTAACAGGGCTGTAAGAAGCATCTAACCGAAGACGACCAATAGCACGAGTCTCATCTTCTTCTTCAGTAGCGCGAGCATCAGCTGGCTGATATCCACGTCCACGAGTTATGGTTAAACGCATCTCTAAAGAAGTATCGCCCGTAATTGTAGCGATTTCACATTCAGGGTTAACCACTTCGATATCGTGATCGAGCTGAATATCACCCGCAGTTACTGGACCAGGACCTTTCTTACTTAACGTAAGTACAGCCTCTTCTTTACCGTGCATAATCACGGCGACATTTTTTAGATTAAGAAGAATCTCAATAACATCTTCTTGTACGCCTTCAATAGCGCTGTATTCGTGCTGCACACCCTCGATTTCGACCTCGGTGATGGCACAACCAGGCATTGACGATAGTAGGATTCTGCGAAGTGCATTACCTAGCGTATGACCAAAGCCACGCTCGAGCGGCTCTAAAACCACTTTAGCGCGAGTCGGACCGATCTCCGTAACGTCAATATGACGAGGAGTTAAAAATTCATTTACAGCAATTTGCATAAACGCACCTGCCAAAATAGTTTCAGTTTGAAAAATGTAACGAAATCGAAATTATTTCGAGTAAAGCTCAACAATTAAGTTTTCGTTAATCTCAGCCGGTAAATCAGCACGATCTGGAACACGTGTAAATACACCTTCTTTCTTCTCTGAGTTTACGTCTACCCAATCAACTTCTGTCCGTTGAGCAGCAATGCCCAAAGAGCTTTGAATTCGCAATTGAGTTTTTGATTTCTCGCGAATCGCAATAAGATCACCCTGCTTTAGCTGGAAAGAAGGAATGTTTACCGACTGTCCGTTTACCAAAATAGCTTTATGGGATACTAATTGGCGTGATTCTGCACGAGTAGAACCGAAGCCCATACGATAAACAACGTTATCTAAGCGACATTCCAACAACTGAAGCAAGTTTTCACCAGTAGCACCTTTTTGGTTAGCGGCTTTCTTATAGTATCCACGAAATTGCTTTTCGAGAAGTCCGTAAGTACGACGTACTTTTTGTTTCTCGCGAAGCTGAACACCATAGTCTGACAAGCGACCACGTCGCGCACCTTGCTGCTGACCAGGTTGAGTATCTGCTTTACACTTAGACTCTAGCGGACGAATACCACTTTTTAAAAATAAATCTGTGCCCTCACGACGGGAGAGCTTACAAGTTGGGCCTATATAGCGAGCCATCTTTTATACTCTCCGCTTCTTGGGTGGACGACAACCGTTATGTGGCACTGGAGTTACATCGGTGATGTTAGTCACTTTAAATCCGATGTTATTAAGTGCGCGTACGGCAGATTCTCTACCTGGGCCTGGTCCTTTAACTTCAACGTCTAAGTTTTTGACGCCGTAGTCTTGAGCCGCAGCGCCAGCTCTTTCTGCAGCAATCTGTGCAGCAAAAGGAGTACTTTTTCGTGAACCGCGGAAGCCGGAGCCGCCAGAAGTGGCCCATGACAGGGTGTTACCCTGGCGATCTGTAATAGTCACAATGGTGTTGTTGAAAGAAGCATGTATATGCGCAACGCCATCGACTACGGTCTTTTTGACCTTTTTCTTTGTCGAACTTTTAGATGGCTTAGCCATGATAAAATTCTCCTAAATATCGATGTTTAGTTTGGATTAGCAGCAATTAGCGTTTAATTGGCTTGCGAGGACCTTTACGAGTACGAGCGTTTGTTTTTGAACGCTGGCCTCGTACAGGCAGGTTTCGTCTGTGACGAAGACCGCGATAAGCGCCTAGATCCATCAATCGCTTGATGTTCATTGACACTTCGCGTCGAAGATCACCTTCAACCTGGAATTTACCAACTTCAGTCCGGATACTATCTATCTCAGCCTCAGTCAATGCACTAATTTTTGTCGCTTCTGCAACCCCGGTAGTAGCACAAATTTTCTTTGCGGTGCTACGCCCTACGCCAAACACGTAAGTTAGGGAAATCACGGCATGCTTATGGTCTGGTATATTGACACCAGCGATACGAGCCATTCAATTTACTCCACTTGATATGAACTTCAGTGCTGACAGCGGGAAAACCACTCGTCTCTGCACAACCTTTGGAAAACAGTTGTCTCCCAAAAGGCGCGCAAGGATAGCGGCTAACCTGCAAAAAATCAATAGTTTAGAAGTTTCCCTCTAAACGACAGTCAACACCTCTCAATTTATTGAGTTTTGAAAACTCAAAAGGCTCTCTGTTTTTTGATAGAGCACCTGAAATTTATATTGAAAACTAAGGTCAATTACCCTTGACGCTGTTTGTGACGAGGTTCCGCCTCACAAATCACTCGAACAACACCCTTACGTTTTACAATTTTACAGTTACGACATAATTTTTTAACTGACGCACGTACTTTCATTTTTTAAAACCTCAACTCTGATTTCTTCGCTCGTAGCCGCTTAGCGACCACGTCCGTAGTTTTGTAAATTTGCCTTTTTCATCACCGAATCATATTGGTGAGTCATAAGGTGAGACTGCACTTGCGACATAAAGTCCATAACAACCACAACAACAATAAGTAACGATGTACCGCCAACATAAACCGGAATATTGGCTGAAGCGGTTAGAAATTGTGGCAACAACGCGACTGCTGCTATGTATACAGATCCAACTACAGTTAAGCGTGTAAGTATATTATCGATGTATTTCGCTGATTGCTCGCCAGGTCGTATACCTGGAATGTATGCCCCGCCTTTTTTAAGGTTGTCAGCAACTTCTTTTGGGTTGTACATCATTGCCGTGTAGACAAAGCAAAAGACAATAATTAGCGTACCAAATAACACAAAGTTTAGCGGCTGTCCGGGACCAATTGCTCGAGCGAACTCCTGCAAGAATTCCCCGCCCTCACCTTCTGTTGAGCTTCCCATCCATTGAGCAATAGATGAGGGGAACAAAAGAATACTGCTAGCAAAGATGACCGGTATTACTCCCGCCATATTAATTTTTAGCGGTAGGTGACTCGTCTGAGTTGACACTTGCCCATGTCGGCCTGCTTGACGTTTAGCATATTGGATCGTGATGCGCCTTTGACCGCGCTCCATTCGAACAACAAACCAAACAACAGCGACAGCAGCAAGCGCAATAGCCAAAAGCATAAGAGGATGAAGGTCACCCTGCCTAGCGCTCTCGAATGCCGAACCTATAGCTGAGGGGAGACCTGCAACGATACCTGCAAATATTAGCATTGAAATGCCATTGCCGATTCCGCGCTCTGTAACTTGCTCGCCCAACCACATTAGGAAAACAGCGCCAGTCACAAGAGAAATCACAGCCACAACATAAAAACTCAACGGAGAATAGTCCGCGTAAGCCATGCCTTGTCCCGCAAGCCCCTTAACCATTACAAAAGCTTGAACGAGCGCCAAAGCTACTGTTAAGTACCTCGTATATTGGCTGATCTTTCTTCTTCCAGCTTCACCGTCCTTTTTAATTGCTTCTAAGGAGGGAGTCACCGCTGACATCATTTGCATGATAATCGATGCGGAGATATAGGGCATTATACCCAAAGCCAGAATGCTCATTCTTTCGAAAGCGCCGCCTGAAAACATGTTGAACATACCAAGCATCGTGCCTTGGTTACTGTCTAACATATCTGCAACAGCCTGAGGATCCATACCGGGCACTGGTATATGAGTACCAATGCGATAAATCACTATAGCCAGAAACAAAAACTTTAGGCGAGCCCAAAGCTCGCCTAAACCTTTTTGATTGCCAAGAGGTGAAGTACCTGAGTTAGCCATCGATTTTTCTCGTCCGAATTATTCTTCGACTTTGCCGCCGGCTGCTTCAATAGCTGCCTTGGCACCCTTAGTCACTGAAATGCCTTTGAGGGTAACTGCTTTCTTTAGTTCACCCGACAAAAATACTTTAGCGCGCTTGATGTTTTCGTTTACTAGGTTCGCCGTTTTCAAAGCGTCTAGATCGATAACATCTGCATCTACCCTGTTAAGCTCAGCCACACGTACTTCAGCTGATACTTTACCCACTCGACTTGTAAAGCCGAATTTAGGTAAACGTTTCTGCAAAGGCATTTGACCACCTTCAAAACCAGGAGCAACCTTGCCACCTGAGCGAGCTTTTAAACCCTTGTGGCCGCGGCCAGCTGTCTTACCGTAACCACTACCGATGCCACGACCAACGCGTTTTTTTGCTTTAACACGACCAGGTGCAGGACTTAGTGTATTAAGATGCATACTATTCTCCTTCTACCTTAATCATGTAATGTACTAAATTGATCATTCCGCGTGTTGAAGGAGTATCTTCCACTTCAACAGTATGACCAATTCGACGCAAACCCAAGCCACGAACACTCGCTATATGATTTTTCAAGCGACCGGTTGTACTTTTCGTTTGAGTAACTTTAACTGTTTTCTTAGCCATCGTCTCATTTACCAACTGTAAGATATCGTAATACGAAATCTATTAATTCAAAATGTCTTCTACTGATTTACCACGCTTAGCGGCTACAGATTCGGGAGAAGACATCGCACGCAAAGCCTCAAACGTAGCACGAACCACGTTCACAGGATTCGTAGATCCATAACATTTAGCAAGTACGTTCTGTACTCCAGCGATTTCGAGCACCGCTCGCATAGCACCACCAGCAATTACACCAGTACCTTGAGATGCTGGTTGCATATACACTTTGGATGCACCGTGACGACCTTTGGTTGGGTACTGTAACGTATCACCGTTAAGTTCAACTTGAATCATGTTACGACGTGCAGCTTCCATCGCTTTTTGAATTGCGATTGGCACTTCACGTGATTTACCACGACCAAAACCGACCTTTCCGTTTCCATCGCCGACAACTGTCAATGCAGTGAAACCAAAAATACGTCCGCCCTTAACCGTTTTTGCTACACGGTTAACTTGAACCAATTTTTCTTGCAAGCCTTCGGCTTGATTTTCTTCTCTTTTAGATTGCGACATAGTTGAACCTTAAAACTCTAATCCGCCTTCACGTGCGGCGTCAGCAAGCGCTTTCACACGACCGTGATATTTATAACCACTGCGATCAAATGCTACTTGGGTTACCCCAGCATTTTTCGCACGTTCAGCAATTAACTTTCCAACCGCTTCCGCCGCTGAGATGTTTCCTGTTTTACCGCTACGTAAATCTTTGTCCAGCGTCGAGGCGCTAGCTACAACGTTACCACTTTCAGACGCGATAATTTGCGCATAAATATGCTGTGGCGTACGATTTACACAGAGACGAGTAACACGTAACTCGCTAAATTTAGCGCGTGATCGTTTTGCACGTCTTAGTCTCGATTGTTTTTTTGTGTTCATATTTAGTATTACCTGATCCGAAAGTGAGCTTTCACTTTACCGACTACTTATTTTTTCTTCGCATCTTTACGTCGAACATGCTCATCCGCATATCTCACGCCTTTGCCTTTATACGGCTCTGGCGGACGAAACGCTCGGATATTCGCCGCGGCTTGACCAAGCAACTGCTTGTCAGCACTCTTTAATACGATTTCAGTTTGGCTTGGGGTCTCTGCCGTAACGCCTTCAGGCAATACGTATTCTACAGGATGAGAGAAACCCAAAGTCAAATTTAAAGTCTTTCCAGCTGCTTTAGCACGATAACCAACGCCATTAAGCTGTAACTTCTTCTCAAAACCTTTAGATACACCCACTACCATGTTATTAACAAGTGCGCGAGTTGTACCAGCTAAGGCACTAGACTGCTTGCCGCCGCCTATTGGTGAGAAATGAAGCGTTTTATCTTCTTGTTTAACATCAACGTCGCTGTTAACAACTAGAGACAAGGTGCCCTTGGCTCCTTTAATAGTAATTTCTTTACCATTAAATTTGATGTCTACACCTGCGGGCAAATCAACAGGACTTCTTGCTATTCTAGACATAATTAGCTACTCAATAAAAACTTGTCAATTTTGTTCTTAGAAAACGGTGCAAAGCACTTCGCCGCCAACACCCGCGGTGCGTGCTGCTCGATCAGTCATCACGCCCTGGCTAGTTGAAACAATTGCTACACCTAGTCCTCCACGAACTGATGGAAGCTCGTCTTTGCCTGAATAAGCGCGTAGACCTGGTCGACTATAACGGTCGATTTCAGCAATTACTGGCTTGCCTTCGAAGTATTTAAGAGCAATAGTTAACTCTTTTTTAACACCGTCAGAAACTGTAACACTTTCAACGTAACCTTCGCTAACAAGCACATCGGCTACACTTTTTTTGATTTTTGAAGACGGCATAGTCACTTCGGTTTTACCAACCATCTGTGCATTCCGAATTCGAGTTAGCATATCTGCTAATGGATCTTGCATACTCATAATTTTCTCCTACCTACGATCTACCAGCTGGCTTTAACTAGGCCTGGCACATCGCCACGCATAGCCGCTTCACGTAATTTATTTCGACACAAACCGAACTTACTATAAACACCGTGAGGACGACCTGTAATTCGGCATCGATTGCGCTGACGCACAGGACTTGAATCTCTTGGCAATTTTTGCAATTTGATCATCGCTTCCCAAACTTGCTCATCCGATGAATCGGTACCGGTGATAACTGCTTTAAGATCAGCACGTTTCTGTGCAAACTTTGCCACACTTTTCGCACGCTTAACTTCACGCGCAATCATTGATTTCTTAGCCATTCTGTTTAACCCTAACCTTTAAACGGGAAGTTAAATGCTTTCAACAGAGCACGACCTTCGTCATTGTTTTTTGCTGTTGTTGAAATACAAATATCGAGTCCGCGGATCTTATCGATCTTGTCATAATCAATTTCAGGGAAAATGATCTGCTCAGTAACACCCATAGAGAAGTTACCACGTCCATCAAACTGCTTGGGGCTGATGCCACGGAAATCACGAATACGAGGGATCGAAATATTAATCAAACGATCCAAAAACTCATACATTTTTTCGCGCCGAAGTGTCACTTTACAACCGATGGGCCAGTCCTCACGAACCTTAAATCCAGCGATTGATTTACGTGCCTTGGTGATTACAGCCTTTTGGCCAGCAATCTTTTCCATGTCACCTACAGCGTGCTCAAGAACTTTTTTGTCCGCAAGCGCTTCACCAACACCCATGTTGATGGTGATTTTAGTTATGCGAGGAATTTCCATCACATTTTTAAGACCTAGCTCCTCTTTTATCTTCGGAGCTAGTTCTTTGTCGAAAATTTCTTTAAGCCTTGCCATTTCTATTTACTCAACGTTGGCTGTTTAATAATGAAAAACCGTCGCGCTTTACGCGTCGATCGCTTCACCATTAGATTTAAACACTCTGATTTTTTTACCGTCTTCTAGCATTTTAAAGCCAACACGATCTGCTTTACTGCTTTGTGGATTAAAAATCGCCACGTTTGAGACTTGAATCGGTGCTTCTTTCTCGATAATCCCACCAACAACACCCAAGTTTGGGTTCGGTTTTTGGTGCTTTTTGATCATCTGAATGCCACCGACAATCAAACGACCATCTTGCATGACACGGTTAACTTTACCGCGTTTGCCTTTGTCACGACCCGTAATAATAATCACTTCGTCGTCTTTTTTAATTTTACGCATTATTCTATTCCTCTCGCCTAAGCTTATATCGCGTTAAAGCACTTCTGGCGCTAATGAAATAATTTTCATGAATTTTTCACTGCGAAGCTCACGAGTTACTGGACCAAAAATACGCGTACCTATCGGTGCTTCTTGTGCATTCAGTATTACGGCCGCATTATCGTCAAAACGGATAATTGAGCCATCTGGTCGTCGAACACCTTTGCGGGTACGAACAACAACTGCAGTCAGCACTTGACCTTTTTTAACTTTACCGCGGGGAATTGCTTCCTTTACGGTAACTTTAATAATATCGCCAATTCGGGCGTAGCGTCGATGTGAACCACCGAGTACTTTAATACACATAACACGACGTGCGCCGCTGTTATCAGCTACATCCAAATATGTTTGTGTTTGAATCATTGTCTATCTCCAAAACGTCTATCTGGGCATTCAGCACTAAATTTGTGCTGCGCGCTCATCAATTTTTACCAAAGCCCAAGACTTTGTTTTAGAAAGCGGGCGAGACTCTGCGATAGTAACTGTATCGCCGATTTTACATTCGTTATTTTCATCATGAGCTTTCAATTTAGATGATTTGCTCAAGTACTTACCATATATCGGATGTTTAACGCGACGCTCAATACGAACAGTAATTGACTTGTTCATTTTATCGCTAACAACCTTTCCTGTTAACGTACGTGCCGATTTTTCTTGCTCTGCCATGCTTAGTTACCCGCCTTTTGATTAAGCACAGTTTTAATACGTGCAATATTTCGTCGAGCTTGTTTTAACAAATGAGTTTCGTTTAGCTGTCCGGTTGACTTCTGCATGCGCAGTTTGAACTGCTCTTTAAGTTGACTTATCAACTCGGCATTCAACTGATCAACTGTTTTTTCGTTGAGTTCTTGCGCGTTCATCACATCACCGACCGTTTAACAAATATTGTACCAACTGGGAGTTTCGCGGCACCCAAAGCAAATGCTTCTCTTGCCAATTCTTCTGAAACACCTTCCATTTCATACAAAACTTTACCTGGCTGAACTTGGGCTACCCAATATTCAACATTACCCTTACCTTTACCCTGACGAACCTCAAGAGGCTTTTCAGTTATTGGCTTATCTGGAAACACTCTGATCCAAATTTTACCACCACGCTTAACGTGACGAGTAATCGCTCGACGAGCAGCTTCGATTTGACGGGCAGTAATACGACCCCGAGCAATCGACTTTAGGCCAAACTCTCCGAAACTGACTTTGGATCCACGATTTGCTAAACCGCGGTTCCGTCCTTTCATTTGTTTTCTGAACTTTGTTCGCTTTGGCTGAAGCATCTGTTTAACTCTTTAATACTATTCTTAAGAACTTTATATACGTTGCTTGTATTGCAACTTTCTAAGCATTTTCGAAATAACTTTTTCTATTTCGAAGATCTCTTTTTAGGCTGTGGCTTCTCAGCTTCCACAACGTCACCGATAACCTCACCTTTAAAGATCCAAACTTTCACACCAATAATTCCATAAGTGGTTGCTGCTTCGGCTGTCGAATAATCGATATCAGCACGAAGAGTGTGCAAAGGCACTCGACCTTCACGGTACCATTCAGAACGAGCAATCTCTGCACCGCCTAAACGACCACCTACTTGAACCTTCACACCTTGAGCACCTTGACGCATTGCGTTTTGAACCGCACGCTTCATGGCACGTCGAAACATTACCCGACGTTCAAGTTGAGAAGAAACGCTCTGAGCAACCAACGCCGCATCTAAATCAGGCTTACGAATCTCTTCGATGTTGATATGAACCGCACAGCCCATTTGAGCGCTTAATGCTTTGCGTAGCTTTTCTACGTCTTCACCTTTTTTGCCGATCACAATACCAGGGCGAGCCGTATGTATAGTAATGCGTGCAGTATTAGCTGGACGTTCAATTTCGACGCGACTCACAGAAGCATTAGACAATGTCTTCTTAATGTAGCTACGAACCTTAAGATCGCAATTTAGCTTGTCCGCATAATCTGATTTTGATGCAAACCAAGTGGATGTATGCTTTGTTACGATCCCAAGACGAATCCCGGTTGGATGTACTTTCTGACCCATAAGTTAGCTCTCTACTCGTCCGCAACTTTAACTGTAATATGACATGTGCGTTTCAAGATTCGGTCTGCTCGACCTTTCGCACGTGGTCTAATACGTTTCAATGTTGTTCCTTCATCCACAAAAATTGTGGACACCGTAAGCTCATCAACATCGGCACCGTCATTGTGCTCAGCATTTGCTATAGCTGATTCCAGTACCTTTTTGATTAAATCCGCGCCTTTTTTCTTGCTAAAAGCAAGAATATCTAACGCTTCTTCAACTGATTGTCCGCGGATTTGATCTGCGACCAATCTTACTTTTTGTGCGGAGATATTGGCTCCACGCATTTTAGCTGCTACTTCCATCGTCGCCCCACCCTTATCGCTTGGCTTTCTTGTCTGCGACGTGGCCACGGTACGTTCGCGTTACCGCAAACTCACCCAATTTGTGACCAACCATCTCTTCGTTAACCAACACTGGTATGTGCTGACGACCATTGTGAACGGCGATCGTTAGACCAACCATTTCTGGCATTATCATTGAACGACGCGACCAAGTTTTGATTGGTCTGCGATCATTCTTCTCTACGGCCGTGTCCACCTTCTTAAGTAAGTGATGGTCAACAAATGGGCCTTTCTTCAGTGAACGTGGCACTGTGATATCCTCTTGACTTAAGGGTCAGTTATTTTTTGTTACGACGACGAACAATCATATTGTCAGTCCGCTTATTCTTACGAGTTTTATAACCTTTGCTCGGTGTACCCCAAGGAGATACAGGATGACGACCACCCGAAGTACGACCTTCACCACCACCATGCGGGTGATCAACAGGGTTCATCGCAACACCACGAACAGTTGGTCGGATGCCTCTCCATCGAGAAGCTCCTGCTTTACCCAACGAACGCAAGCTATGTTCACTGTTAGAAACTTCACCAAGTGTCGCACGACATTCGGAAAGTACTTTCCGCATTTCACCGCTACGTAAACGTAACGTTGCATGTCGACCTTCTCGAGCAATAAGCTGTGCTGACGTTCCTGCAGAACGAGCGATTTGAGCTCCTTTACCAGGACGTAACTCAACACAGTGAACCAAACTACCGACAGGAATGTTCCGTAAAGGCAAAGCATTACCGGGTTTAATCGGTGCAGCGTCTCCAGACTCAATCGTATCGCCAGCACTAACGCCTTTAGGTGCAATAATATAACGGCGCTCGCCGTCTAGATAACACACCAACGCGATATGGGCGCTTCGGTTTGGATCGTACTCTATAGTCTCTACTTTTGCTGGAATCGCATCTTTATTACGACGAAAATCGATAATACGATAATGCTGCTTGTGACCACCGCCAATGTGACGAGTCGTTATACGACCAGCATTGTTACGACCACCAGTTTTAGATTTCTTTTCCAATAAAGGCGCGTAGGGATCACCTTTATGCAAACCCGGAGTGACTACCTTTACAACAAAGCGACGACCGGGTGAAGTAGGCTTACATTTTAGTAATGACATCTTATTACCCCTTATTCCGCAGTCGCAAAGTCAATTTCTTGACCCGCAGCCAATCGAACATACGCTTTTTTCCAGTCGTTACGACGACCAAGACCAAAACGCGTGCGTTTAGTTTTTCCTTTAACATTGAGAACGCGTACGTTATCAACTTTGACATCAAACATTTTCTCAACAGCGTCACGAATTTCTACTTTAGTAGCTGTTGTAACAACTTTGAAAACAACTTGATTTGATGTCTCGGAAGCCATTGTTGACTTCTCTGAAATCACCGGCGCTAAAACAATTTTATATAATCGCTCCTGATTCATACCAGAGCCTCCTCAAGCTTTTTAAGCGCGGAAACAGTAACCAGCACTTTTTCTGCTCCAACAAGACTTACCGGATCGATACCAGCAACATCTCTCACATCAACCTTATGAAGGTTGCGCGAGGCCAAATACAAGTTTTCACTTACATCTTCAGTTACGATCAAGACATCGGAAATATCAAATTGAGCTAGCTTTGCAACCAAAGCTTTTGTTTTGGGTGCATCTAAAGTGAACTCTTCTACAACAACCAAACGGTCTTGACGAGCTAACTCGGACAAAATGCAGCGTAAAGCTCCACGATACATTTTTTTATTTATTTTTTGCTCATGATCACGAGGCTTGGCAGCAAATGTAACACCACCTGCACGCCATATCGGACTACGAATAGTTCCGGCACGCGCACGACCCGTTCCTTTTTGACGCCAAGGCTTTTTGCCTCCGCCAGAAACTTCTGAACGTGTTTTCTGAGCTTTTGATCCCTGACGTGCCGCTGCCAAATGAGCAACGACTGCCTGATGAACCAAATCTTGATTGAATTCTTTACCGAAAGCAGCTTCTGATACGGCAACCGTACCATTTGCGCCCTGCGGTGTAGCAATACTTAATTCCATGGTCGACTCCTAGGAAACTTAACCGTTATGACGCTTTTTAACAGCGGGACGAACAATAACGTCACCACCTGGAGCACCAGCAACGGCACCCTTTATAAGAATCAAATTACGCTCAACATCGACTTTCACAACTTCTAAATTTTGAGTAGTGACTCGTGCGGCGCCCATATGACCAGCCATTTTTTTCCCCTTGAATACACGACCAGGGGTCTGGCACTGACCAATCGAACCAGGAGCACGATGAGATAGGGAGTTACCATGGGTAGCGTCTTGCATCTGGAAATTCCAGCGCTTCACAGCACCCTGAAAACCTTTACCTTTGGATGTCCCGGTAACGTCAACCATCTGACCAACCTCGAACAACTCAACCGTAATTTCTGAACCGACTTTATACTCTTCGCCTTCAACGCGAAACTCCCAAAGACCACGACCTGACTCAGCTTCCGCTTTCGCAAAATGCCCTTTTTCAGATTTCGTAAGTCGTGAAGCTCGCTTCTCTCCGGTAGTCACTTGGACTGCGGAGTAGCCATCAGATTCTATGCTTTTGACCTGAGTAACACGATTCGGAGAAACCTCCAAAACAGTTACCGGTATAGATATGCCTTCGTCAGTAAAAATACGGGTCATACCGCTTTTACGACCGACTATTCCAATTGTCATCATTAACCTCTCAGTGTACGGGGCTTTCCCCCATACTTGGGACCCGCTATGGCCGCCCATTTCAGAGCGTTACACAAACCGGAAAAAATTCCGGCTGTGATCTGAAGCCTTAGCCCAGACTAATTTGAACTTCGACGCCAGCTGCTAAATCCAGCTTCATCAAAGCATCAACAGTTTTCTCAGTAGGCTCGATAATATCGAGCAAACGCTTATACGTACGAATTTCATATTGATCGCGCGCATCTTTATTTACATGCGGCGAAACCAAAATAGTGAAGCGCTCTTTACGAGTAGGAAGAGGAATAGGACCCCTTACCTGTGCACCGGTACGCTTAGCGGTATCAACAATTTCCAACGTCGAAGCGTCAATCAACTTGTGATCAAAGGCTTTCAAACGAATTCGAATGCGCTGATTCTGCATCTGAACCAAACTCCAAATCTTTTTAAAGAACTATTACCGAGATTCTCGCAAGTAGACTCCCGGCAAAACGAGGGCGCATTCTAAGGTCACCACCACAAGCTGTCAAGGCTTTTGCTCACCTAAAACAACGATAATCACCCACGCCTAACGCCACTACAATAGGAGCAGTCTTTTTGCATAAAATAGATTGACGAAGCAGCCTTCAAATACTGCAACACACGACAACATGCCACCCTATAACACCCAACTACAATTCCGGCGCCAGCTCCTCGAGCAGCTCACAAACCGCAGCGCTACCGCAACGCAAGGTCGCAAGCATCAGAATGCTACCGGCCCACAGCGACACCCACAAGCAATAAAGCCGCCTAGCGCGAGACGCCACAATACAGGACGCGCCAACCCGACCCTCACGCCCTTGCGGCATGAACCCAACTGCCCCCTTCAAAAAACCCAGGGGCACTACCCATACTATGATCAACACCAGCTATCTTGCCTTTACATGACCGGCGTCACCAGAACAACCTGTGCGACATGGCGACGCCCAGGAAAATCACTCGCAACATGGGGCGCAGCAGTAGCATTCTCGCGACCGAGATCTACCGAAGCACCACCATAACGCCAAATACATCTAGAGCGGTAGAAGACCCTAAACTCGCAGCCTCGACCATGAGCCAAAATTAGTTAGCGAGTACAAACAAATACCATCCTTTTTCTAAAAAGTGGGCAAAAATCAGTCGAAAAATCGCGCACTTGCAATCTTCCGTCCACTTAAGCCACTTTCAATACGCTCGACACGCTAATTTATTTAAAACTATCGTCAAAATCCGGTATACTGCCGCCCAAAATTTGCCCCTGCATATAGAATGAGTGAGACCATGACAGATTTATCTTTGTACCGAAATATTGGTATTTTCGCGCACGTTGATGCGGGGAAGACCACCACTACCGAACGCATATTGAAGCTGACCGGTAAAATCCATAAAACCGGTGAAGTGCACGATGGCGCAGCTACAACCGACTTTATGGAACAAGAGCAAGAGCGCGGCATCACCATTCAGTCTGCAGCAACTACATGCTACTGGAAAGATCATCGTTTCAACATCATCGACACACCAGGACACGTTGACTTTACAATCGAAGTATACCGTTCGTTAAAAGTTTTAGACGGTGGCATTGGCGTTTTCTGTGGCTCTGGCGGTGTAGAGCCACAATCTGAAACAAACTGGCGCTACGCGAACGAATCCGAAGTTGCTCGCGTTATTTTCGTTAACAAATTAGACCGGATCGGCGCAGACTTCCTACGTGTAGTCGCGCAAGTTGAAAAAGTACTTGGCGCAAACCCTCTCGTAATAACCTTGCCGATCGGAACAGAAGATGAATTTGTTGGTGTCGTCGACGTTGTGACAAAACGGGCATACGTTTGGGATGATTCAGGCGAGCCTGAAAACTTCGAAGAGCTAGATGTTCCTGCTGATATGGTAGAGCTTGTTGACGAATACCACGAAAAACTAGTTGAAACCGCCGTCGAGCAAGACGACGACATCATGATGGCGTATATGGATGGCGAATATCCCACTATCGAACAACTGAAATTCTGTATTCGCAAGGGAACCATTGCTCTCGACTTTTTCCCCACACTTTGCGGATCAGCGTTCAAGAACAAAGGCATTCAGCTGGTACTGGACGCAGTTGTGGATTACTTGCCTAGCCCAACAGAAGTGAAACCTCAGCCATTAACCGATGAAGAAGGTGAGCCAACAGGCGAGGTCGCTACGGTTTCTATTGATGAGCCTTTACGTGCGCTTGCATTTAAAATTATGGATGATCGTTTTGGCGCTCTTACCTTCGTTCGCATCTACTCCGGTAGAATTGAGAAAGGCACGACAATTCTCAACTCCTACACAGGAAAAACCGAGCGCATTGGCCGCATGGTTGAGATGCACGCTGATGACCGGAACGAAATCAGCTCTGCGCAAGCGGGCGACATCATCGCGATTGTCGGCATGAAAAACGTACAAACAGGTCACACCCTTTGCGATCCAAAGAACCCATGCACACTTGAACCAATGGTCTTCCCCGATCCCGTCATATCTATCGCAGTAACACCGAAAGATAAAGCGGGCGCTGAAAAAATGGGTGTTGCCATAGGTAAAATGGTCGCAGAAGACCCCTCTTTCCGCGTTGAGTCTGACGAAGAAACAGGCGATACCATCCTTAAAGGAATGGGCGAATTACACCTAGATATTAAAGTTGATATTTTAAAACGCACATACGGTGTTGAACTGATTGTTGGCCAACCACAAGTTGCCTACCGCGAAACCATCACTCAAGAAATTGACGATTCTTATACCCATAAGAAACAATCTGGTGGTTCCGGTCAATACGGTAAAATTGATTATATAATTAAGCCAGGCGAACCCGGTACAGGCTTTGTGTTTACTTCAAAGGTTGTCGGCGGTAACGTACCCAAAGAGTTCTTCCCTGCTATTCAGAAAGGCTTTAAAGGCATGATGGACCAAGGTCCTCTTGCAGAATACCCGGTGCTCGACGTTGAAATCGAACTATATGACGGGGGCTTCCACGCAGTTGACTCCTCGGCTGTTGCGTTTGAAATCGCTGCACGAGGCGCTTTCCGTCAATCTATGCCAAAAGCCGGACCACAGATCATCGAGCCGATCATGAAAGTTGACGTGTTCACTCCAGATGATCATGTCGGCGATGTTATTGGCGATCTAAACCGACGTCGCGGCATGATCAAAGATCAGGAAGCTGGCACTACGGGCGTTCGTATTAAAGCAGATGTTCCACTTTCAGAAATGTTTGGTTACATCAGCACCCTTCGTACAATGACTTCTGGTCGTGGCCAATTCTCCATGGAGTTTTCTCACTACCTACCATGTCCGAATCAAATTGCTGAAGAAGTTATCGCCGCAGCAAAAGAAAAGAAAGCGAAGAAATAATGTAGGCTCGCTTTAACCAAACAAAAGCCTCGGCAACTTACGTTGCCGAGGCTTTTTTATTTGTGCTGATAGGAGCAAAGGGGTGGAATGTCGATTAGGATGCGGCGCATGCTGCATAGCGCCGAGCATAAGCTCCCCCATCCCCGGCATGAGCGACGGCAAGCCTGCTGGCGTTCGTTGCATCCAACTTGACCAGAACAACTGCTGCCTTCTATTTGGCAAGCCTGAGCGACCCAAGGTGTGCCTAGACTTTAAGGCCGAGAGCGCGATATGTGGGGAGGATAACGAACAAGCCCTCGATATCATCCGCATTCTCGAACAGGACACTTCCCCCCCTTTTTTATTTTAGGCACAAAAAAACCACCTAAAAAGGTGGCTTTTTAATTAACCAAATCGAAGTGTTAAGGTTTACTCAACGATTTTAGCTACAACGCCCGCACCAACTGTACGACCACCTTCGCGAATAGCGAAGCGTAAGCCTTCTTCCATCGCGATTGGGCAGATCAAAGTCACAACCATTTGAACGTTATCACCTGGCATTACCATTTCAACGCCTTCCGGTAACTCACATGCACCAGTTACGTCTGTTGTACGGAAATAAAACTGTGGACGATAGCCTTTAAAGAATGGCGTATGACGACCACCTTCATCTTTCGACAACACGTAGATTTCAGACTCGAATACAGTGTGCGGGTTAATTGAGCCTGTGTGCGCCAATACTTGGCCACGCTCAACATCTTCACGCTTTGTACCACGTAGAAGAACACCAACGTTCTCACCAGCCCGACCTTCGTCGAGTAGTTTGCGGAACATCTCAACACCAGTAACGGTAGACGTGGTGGTATCTTTAATGCCAACGATTTCAACTTCTTCGCCAACTTTAACAATTCCACGTTCAATACGGCCAGTCACAACTGTGCCACGACCCTGAATTGAGAAAACATCTTCGATAGGCATAACGAATGCGCCATCGATTGCACGTTCTGGCTCAGGAATATAGCTGTCTAGCGTTTCAATCAACTTACGTACAGCGGTTGTACCAAGCTCATGCTCATCTTCACCATTCAAAGCCATAAGCGCCGAACCGATAATAATTGGCGTGTCATCACCAGGGAAATCGTATTGAGAAAGCAAATCACGTAGTTCCATCTCAACCAACTCCAACATTTCAGCATATTCCTCTGACTCTACGCCGCCGCAGTCTTCAGCTAGTAAATCAGCTTTATTCAAGAAAACAACGATATAAGGAACGCCAACCTGCCGCGCAAGCAAGATGTGCTCACGAGTTTGAGGCATAGGACCGTCTGTAGAACCACAAACCAAGATGGCGCCATCCATTTGAGCAGCACCAGTGATCATGTTTTTTACATAATCGGCGTGACCAGGGCAATCCACGTGAGCATAGTGACGCTCAGGAGAATCGTACTCAACGTGAGAAGTTGCAATCGTGATACCACGCTCGCGTTCTTCTGGAGCATTATCGATACCGTCAAATGCTACGGCATCTCCACCCCAAACTTCAGCACATACGCGTGTCAAAGCAGCGGTCAATGTTGTTTTTCCGTGATCCACGTGGCCGATTGTACCGACGTTTACATGGGGTTTCTTACGTTCAAATTTCTCTTTAGCCACTTTGATTTTCCTCTAAAAATATATAAAGCGATAATTTCTAATTTAGGTATATCTTGAAACAATTTCATCGGCGACTTTTTTAGGCGCCTCTGAATACTTGTCGAACTCCATTGTAAAAGTTGCTCGCCCTTGAGTTGCAGATCGCAAATCAGTGGCATAGCCAAACATTTCAGCCAACGGTACTTCTGCTGTCACCACCTTTCCAGATGGATTGTCCTCCATTCCCAAGATAATGCCACGACGACGATTGAGATCGCCCACCACATCACCCATATTTTGTTCTGGAGTCACAATTTCTACGGCCATAACAGGTTCAAGCAATACTGCTCCACCCTCAGCAGCCAACTTTTTGGTCGCCAATAATGCCGCAATTTTGAACGACATCTCACTTGAGTCCACATCGTGGAATGACCCATCGTATAACGTGGCTTTTAGGCCCAATAGTGGAAACCCCGCAAGCACTCCGTTGCGCATTTGGTCGGCAATGCCTTTTTCCACCGCGGGAATGAATTCTTTAGGTACTGATCCGCCAACGATATCATTAACAAACTCTAAACCCTCGGCGTTATCATCTTCGGCTGGCTCGAATTTTATCCAAACATGGCCGAATTGCCCTTTACCGCCGGATTGACGAATAAACTTGCCTTCAATTTTGCTGGTACTCGTAATACGTTCACGATACGCCACTTGAGGCTTGCCAATATTAGCTTCTACTGAGAACTCTCGACGCATTCGCTCCACGAGAATATCGAGATGTAGCTCACCCATCCCAGAAATGATCGTTTGCCCAGTTTCTTCATCAGTTTTCACTTTGAAAGATGGGTCTTCTTGCGCCAGCTTTCCTAACGCCACGCCCATCTTTTCTTGGTCAGCTTGCGTACGGGGTTCCACGGCAACAGAAATAACCGGTTCAGGGAACTCCATTCGCTCTAGAATAATTTTATTGCTTGCAGCGCAGAGCGTATCGCCTGTCGTCACATCTTTAAGGCCAATTGCAGCGGCTATATCACCTGCACGAACTACCTTGATGTCTTCTCGGCTATTCGCATGCATTTGCACCATGCGACCGACTCGTTCTTTCTTTTGCTTTACGGAATTATAAACAGCCGCTCCGCTCTCCAATGTTCCAGAATATACTCGAAAGAAAGTCAGCGTACCGACAAAAGGGTCGGTAGCGATTTTAAACGCTAATGCAGAGAAAGGAGCATCGTCATCCGCTTCCCGAACGTCTTTTGTTTCGCCATCTTCCAGAGTTCCTTCAATCGCCTTCACTTCTGTCGGTGCAGGTAAATATTCTATTACAGCATCAAGTACGGCCTGAACACCCTTGTTTTTAAAAGCGGAGCCGCCAAGCACCGGAACGATTTCACTGGCTAAGGTTCTAGCTCGAATACCTTGCTTTATTTCGTCTTCCGAAAGCTCTCCGCCTTCCAGATATTTATCCATCAGCTCATCATTGGCTTCAGCCGCGGCCTCAATCAAAAGTTCGCGCATTTCTTCACATTCTGCCTGCATATCTTCGGGGACATCGCCATACTCAAAAGTCATCCCCATATCCTCTTCATTCCAGAGAATAGACTTCATCTTAATAAGATCTACGACACCCTTGAATTCCTCTTCTGCCCCAATGGTCAATTGCAAGGCAACAGGGTTAGCGTTCAAGCGCTCTTTAAGCTGCTCAATTACCGCCTGGAAATCCGCACCTGCTCTGTCCATTTTATTGACAAAGACTATTCGTGGAACTTCATATTTATTTGCCTGCCGCCAAACAGTTTCGGTTTGAGGTTGGACACCCGAGGAGCCACAAAGAACGATAACGGCACCGTCCAAAACCCGTAATGAGCGCTCCACCTCGATGGTAAAGTCAACGTGCCCAGGGGTATCAATAATATTAATCCGATGCTGCTCGAACTGCTTCTGCATACCCTGCCAGAAACAAGTAGTGGCTGCAGAAGTAATGGTAATGCCCCGCTCCTGCTCTTGCTCCATCCAGTCCATGGTAGCTGCACCATCGTGCACTTCACCGATTTTATGAGATAGACCCGTATAAAATAGAACGCGCTCTGTCGTGGTGGTTTTACCCGCGTCGACGTGAGCACAAATACCAATATTGCGATAACGAGCAATCGGTGTTTTACGAGCCACTACAAATAACCTCTATCACTACTTTTATCATTACTATTTTACTGGGTTCTTAACGTGAAAAAGGCAGCAAAGATAGCTGCCTTTTTCTGCACTTTGAAAACAAAGCTTACGACTGACTCATTAGAATCTGAAGTGAGAGAACGCTTTGTTTGCTTCGGCCATACGGTGAACGTCTTCACGCTTTTTAACCGCAGCACCTTTGCTCGCAGCAGCATCCATAAGCTCACCAGCTAGACGCTGAGGCATAGATTTTTCACTACGTTTACGCGAGAATTCAACCAACCAACGCATTGCCAAAGCAACACGACGTGCTGGACGAACTTCTACAGGCACTTGGTAAGTGGCGCCACCAACACGACGAGACTTAACCTCGACTAGTGGAGCAATATTCTCTAAAGCCTCGTCAAAAATCTCTAGAGGATCTTTATCAGCTTTGTCTTTAACGATATCTAGGGCGCCATATACTATACGTTCCGCAACGGCTTTTTTACCACTAACCATAACGTGGTTCATAAATTTTGCTAAAGCCACGTTACCAAATTTAGGATCTGGTAAAACTTCGCGTTTAGCGACGACTCTTCTTCTAGGCATACTAACTCTCTCTTATTCAGGCTTATCCGGAACTTCCAGATATAACTGGTTTACTTCCATTTTGCGGCAAACAAAACGAATGTCTATCCGGCCTTACTGTATATAAACTTATAAAACGCAGGTGAACTTCTAAACTAGAAGTTTACTTAGGTCGCTTAGTACCGTACTTAGAACGGCCTTGCTTGCGGTCACTAACACCAGAGGTATCTAGCGCACCACGAACTGTGTGATATCGAACACCAGGCAAATCTTTAACACGACCGCCACGAATCAATACAACACTATGCTCTTGTAGGTTATGCCCTTCACCACCAATATATGAAGAAACTTCGAAACCGCTAGTTAAGCGAACTCGACAAACTTTACGTAAAGCAGAGTTTGGTTTCTTAGGTGTAGTGGTATAAACGCGGGTACAAACACCACGACGCTGTGGACAAGCTTCCAAAGCACGAACGTCACTTGCTTGAACCTTGCGTTTTCTCGGCTTACGAACCAACTGGTTGATCGTTGCCATGAAAAATTACTCCAAAAAATAGTAAAAAAACTCACCTTCCCATCAAAAGAAAGTGAACAGTTTAACCACAAAATGTGGATCATTCCTGCTTAGCAATTGCGAAGCAGGTAAAAGAAGAAAAACACCAAAATTTTGGCATTTCCCCACTCAGACAAAAGCGGGAGGCGCATTGTAAAGATATCACCCGCCTTCGTCAAGATTTGGCTTTTCTTCCGGATAAGGAGGTCTAAGCCAAACCTCTCTCGCAAACCAAGCGTTTAGCTAGATTTTAACGCTTCTTTAAGAGCTGCTTCAATTTCAACAGCGCTTACAGTTGCTTTCGCATTTTTCTCTTCACGTTTACGCTTGCGCTCTTTGTGATAAGCCAAGCCGGTACCTGCAGGAATCAAACGACCAACAACTACGTTTTCTTTCAAGCCACGCAACTTATCAACTTTACCTGTAACAGCTGCCTCAGTCAGAACTCGCGTAGTTTCTTGGAAGGATGCTGCAGAAATAAAGGATTCTGTAACCAAGGAAGCCTTAGTAATACCTAACAACTGCCGCTCAAATTTTGCAGGTTGCTTACTTTCAGACCGCAATTTTTCGTTCGCATCTATAACTCTATGGTATTCCACTTGCTCACCTTTAATGAACTCAGAGTCTCCCATAAAAGTAATATCGGCTTTACGTAACATCTGACGGACGATGGTTTCAATATGCTTATCGTTGATCTTCACACCTTGTAAGCGATAAACATCTTGAATTTCATTGATGATGTAACGCGCAAGCGACTCAACACCTTTCAAGCGTAATATATCGTGCGGATTACTTGGGCCATCAGATACAACTTCGCCCTTAGCAACAACTTCACCTTCAAACACTGTCAATTGACGATGCTTAGGAATCAAGACTTCGTAATGCGTAGAACCATCGTCTAGCAGCTCGCCATTAGTCGGCGTGATCACCAGACGACGCTTGCCTTTGGTTTCTTTACCAAAGCTCACAGTTCCTGAAATCTCAGCAAGAATTGAGGGTTCTTTAGGCTTACGCGCTTCAAACAAGTCGGCAACACGAGGTAGACCACCGGTGATATCTCGAGTCTTAGAACTCTCTTGCGGGATACGCGCAATAATGTCTCCAACTTCCAATTGATCACCATCGCTGATGCTCAATATGGATTTCGCTGGCAATAAATAGTGTGCTGGCTGCTTAGTGTTAGCCAAGAACAACTCATTTCCATCGCTATCCAAAAGCGTAATAGCTGGCTTCAGGTCTTTACCTGCCGCAGGACGCTCAGCTGGATCAATAATTTCAATCGATGACAAGCCCGTCATATCATCGGTTTTCTTGCGAATGGAGATATTTTCTTCCATTCCGGTAAAGGCAACTTTACCCGCGACCTCGGTAACGATTGGGTGAGTATGCGGATCCCACTTAGCGACAATACTGCCACCCGTAACATTGTCCCCATCCGCGACACTAAGCATTGCACCGTATGGAATTTTATAGCGTTCACGTTCGCGGCCTGCTGAATCAGCAACAGCAATTTCACCCGAACGAGATACCGCAACCAAACCGCCAGTCAATCGCTTAACAGTCTTAATGTTGTGAAGACGAATAACACCGTCTTGCTTCACTTCAACACTGTCAGCAGCAGCAGCACGACTTGCCGCACCACCGATGTGGAACGTACGCATTGTTAGCTGTGTACCCGGCTCACCAATGGATTGAGCTGCGATAACACCGACAGCCTCACCTTCGTTAACGCGGTGTCCACGAGCCAAATCGCGACCATAGCACTGAGCACAAATTCCGAAGCGGGCTGTACAGTGGATAGGGGAACGAGCAACAACCTCATCAATACCCAGAGCTTCTACACGCTCAACCCATTTTTCGTCAATAATGGTACCGGCAGGTATCAATATTTCATCACTACCAACTTTCATCACGTCGCGAGCAATTACACGACCGAGAAGGCGATCACCCAACGATTCGATGATGTCTCCACCCTCGATAACTGGATTCATGGTCAAACCTTCATTTGTACCACAATCAACTTCTGTAATGACAACATCTTGCGCCACATCAACCAAACGACGAGTTAGATACCCGGAGTTTGCTGTTTTCAACGCCGTATCGGCCAATCCTTTACGAGCACCGTGAGTAGAGATGAAGTACTGCATCACGTTCAAACCTTCACGGAAGTTCGCAATGATCGGCGTTTCAATAATTGAACCGTCTGGACGAGCCATCAAACCACGCATACCTGCGAGCTGACGAATCTGTGCGGGAGAACCACGAGCACCAGAGTCGGCATACATAAATATAGAGTTGAAAGAAGCTTGTTCTTCTTCTTCTCCATTTTTATTTATAACCATTTCTGTTGAAATGCCTTCCATCATTGACTTCGCAACCAGTTCGTTCGCACGAGACCAGATATCGATAACTTTGTTGTACTTTTCACCTTGGGTTACTAGACCTGAAGCGTATTGAGATTCGATCTCTTTCACTTCAGCTTCAGCGCTTTCTACAATCGCATTTTTATTAGTAGGGATTTCAAAATCGTTAACACCGATCGAGGAGCCTGAGCGCGTACTAAATTGATAACCGGTATACATCAGATTATCGGCGAAAATAACAGTCGCTTTCAAACCAACGATTCGGTAACAAAAGTTAATACAGGCAGAGATAGCCTTTTTAACCATCGGCCGATCAATCAAACTGAACGGAATGCCATCAGGTACTTTATCGAAAAGCAATACGCGACCAACAGTCGTTGCTACGAGTTTTCGACTTGACTGTTTTTCGCCATCTTCGCCGATAATGACCTCACGTAAACGCACTTTAATACGCGCCTGCAAACCCACTTTTCCGCCGTAATACGCACGAGAGACTTCTTTCTCGTCCGTGAATACCATACCTTCGCCAAGATCATTCACGCGTTCACGCGTCAGCCAGTACAAACCAAGTACCACATCCTGAGAAGGAACGATAATTGGCTCACCACTTGCTGGCGATAGAATGTTATTCGTAGACATCATCAAAGCACGCGCTTCAAGCTGAGCTTCAATCGTCAATGGAATATGAACAGCCATTTGATCGCCATCGAAGTCAGCGTTATACGCCGCACAAACGAGTGGATGTAACTGAATAGCCTTACCTTCAATAAGCACTGGCTCAAATGCCTGAATACCCAATCTATGAAGTGTCGGAGCCCTGTTCAATAAAACAGGATGTTCACGAATAACGTCGTCAAGAATATCCCATACAACAGGCTCTTCTCGTTCAACCATTTTTTTCGCAGCTTTGATCGTAGTCGCAAGTCCGCGCAACTCCAGTTTGCTGAAAATAAACGGCTTAAATAATTCCAATGCCATCTTCTTAGGAAGACCACACTGATGCAGACGTAGAGTAGGACCGGTTACGATTACAGAACGACCCGAATAATCAACTCGTTTACCCAAAAGGTTTTGACGAAAACGACCCTGCTTACCTTTAATCATGTCGGCAAGTGATTTCAATGGACGCTTGTTTGATCCAGTAATTGCACGACCACGACGACCATTATCAAGCAATGCATCAACAGCTTCTTGAAGCATACGCTTCTCGTTGCGCACGATAATGTCGGGAGCATTTAGGTCTAATAGACGCTTCAAACGATTGTTACGGTTGATCACTCGACGATAAAGGTCGTTTAGATCAGAAGTCGCAAAACGACCACCATCTAGAGGGACCAACGGACGAAGATCGGGCGGTAAAATCGGAAGAGCTTCCAAGATCATCCATTCAGGCTTATTACCAGACTGGAGAAACGCCTCTAACAACTTCAATCGTTTACTAAGTTTTTTGATTTTGGTTTCGGAATTAGTGTTCGGAATTTCTTCACGAATATCTTGAGCATCACGATTGAGATCGATATCAACAACTAATTGCTGAATCGCTTCTGCGCCCATTTTCGCGTCGAATTCATCTCCGAATTCTTCCATCGCTTCGAAGTACTGCTCATCGGTAAGCAATTGACCACGCTCTAAAGTAGTCATGCCCGGATCAGTCACAACGAAGGATTCGAAATACAAAATACGTTCAATACTACGCAAGGTCATATCAAGTAATAAACCGATACGACTTGGCAATGATTTTAGAAACCATATATGCGCAACTGGACATGCCAATTCGACATGGCCCATACGCTCACGACGCACTTTGGCTAACGTGACTTCTACGCCACATTTTTCACAAATAATGCCGCGATGCTTCATGCGTTTGTACTTGCCACACAAGCATTCGTAATCTTTGATCGGGCCAAAAATTTTCGCACAGAATAAGCCATCACGTTCAGGCTTAAAGGTTCGATAGTTAATAGTCTCTGGCTTTTTAACTTCACCAAATGACCAAGAACGAATCACTTCAGGCGAAGACAAACCGATTTTAATACCATCAAACTCTTCCGAGTTACCTTGGTTCTTTAATAGGTTCAACAGGTCTTTCAAGACAGTTCCTCCAGTGGGTGCTTAGTGCACAGTGAGTTGAAGTGTTAACACCTCAACTCACCACCGCTAATAAAAATTATTTCTCGTAATCAAACTCGATGTTAATACCCAGCGAGCGAATCTCTTTGATCAATACGTTAAACGATTCTGGCATACCAGGTTCCATGCGATGATCACCGTCTACGATGTTTTTATACATCTTAGTTCGACCAGCAACGTCATCGGATTTAACCGTTAGCATTTCTTGCAAGGTATAGGCAGCACCGTATGCTTCGAGCGCCCAAACTTCCATCTCTCCGAAACGCTGCCCACCAAATTGGGCTTTACCACCCAGTGGCTGCTGCGTAACCAAGCTATATGAACCCGTAGAACGCGCATGCATTTTGTCATCCACCAAGTGGTTGAGTTTAAGCATGTACATATAGCCCACGGTAATAGGACGTTGGAATGCATCACCGGTTCGGCCGTCATATAAAGTCATCTGGCCAGAATCAGGCATATCAGCTAGCCTAAGAAGTCGCTTAATTTCGCTCTCTTTAGCGCCATCAAAAACACGAGTCGCCATTGGAACACCGGCTTTCAAGTTTTTCGCCAATTCAAGAATTTCTTTATCGCTAAAGCTATCCAGATCTTCTGTACGAGCACTTTCGCCAGGTTCGTTGTATATCTGCTCTAAGAACTCACGAATCTGGGCGACTTCACGCTGCTCCTGAAGCATAACGTCAATTTTCTTACCAAGACCTTTCGCTGCCAAACCTAGGTGTGTTTCAAGAACCTGGCCAACATTCATCCGAGAAGGAACACCAAGAGGGTTAAGCACGATATCAATAGGATCACCGTGCTCATCATGCGGCATATCTTCGATAGGCATGATTACTGAGATAACACCTTTGTTACCATGACGACCAGCCATTTTGTCACCAGGCTGAATACGACGTTTGATCGCAAGGTATACCTTAACGATCTTAAGTACACCAGGAGCCAAATCATCGCCGCTTTCTAACTTACCTTTTTTATCTTCGAAACGATCATCTAGATCCTTACGACGCTCAGTAAGTTGCTCTTCGGCACGATCGATTTGCTCATTCAGCACATCATCTTGCATGCGGATGCTGAACCAATCACCAGCAGGAGTTGCATCTAACATTTCATTAGTAACAGCCTCTCCCTTTATCACATTTTTCCCATTGGCAGCAATTTGGCCAACCAACGCAGCGCGTAGACGTTCGTATGTAGCACCTTCAACAATGCGATACTCTTCGTTTAAGTCTTTACGTACCTTGTCCAATTGAGTTTTTTCAATCTCTCTTGAACGCGTGTCTTTTTCAAGACCATCACGAGTAAACACTTGAACATCAATTACCGTACCTTTAACACTAGTAGGGACGCGTAAAGAAGTATCTTTTACATCAGAAGCTTTCTCACCAAAAATAGCACGGAGTAGTTTTTCTTCTGGGGTCAATTGCGTTTCACCTTTTGGTGTCACTTTACCCACAAGAATATCGCCAGAACAGACTTCTGCGCCGACGTAAACAATCCCAGACTCATCTAACTTAGTAAGAGCACCTTCACCAACATTCGGAATATCAGCAGTAACTTCTTCACTTCCTAGCTTAGTATCACGAGCAATACAGGTTAGCTCTTGGATATGAATAGTCGTAAAACGATCTTCTTTAACAACACGCTCAGAAACTAGAATCGAATCCTCGAAGTTATAACCGTTCCAGGTCATAAAGGCGATTCGCATGCTTTGCCCAAGCGCCAACTCACCGAGATCAATAGATGGACCATCCGCAAGGATATCACCACGTGCAATACTATCGCCCGTTCTAACAATCGGCTTTTGGTTAATACAGGTGTTCTGATTGGAACGCGTATATTTAGTCAAATTATAAATATCAACGCCCGCTTCACCAGCATCGACTTCATCATCCGCTACACGAACAACGATTCGAGCCGCATCAACGCGTTCAATAACACCGCCGTGCTTAGCAATAACACAGACACCTGAGTCTCGAGCAACGTAGCGCTCGATACCGGTACCAACTATTGGCTTTTCAGCTATGAGAGTTGGTACAGCTTGACGCTGCATGTTAGAACCCATTAACGCTCTGTTAGCATCATCGTGCTCCAAGAATGGAATCAAGGAGGCTGCAACCGATACAACTTGGCGGGGACTAACGTCCATATATTGAACGTCAGCAGCGGGTTTTAGCGTAAATTCATTTTCAAACCGCACTGACACAAGGTCTTCAGTCAGTTCGTCATTTTCACCAATTGTAGCGGATGCCTGAGCAATGACGAATTTCGCTTCGTTAATTGCTGACAAGTACTCAATTTCGGTAGTAACTTTGCCATCAATCACTTTACGGTGAGGGCTTTCTATAAAGCCGTAACTGTTTGTACGAGCGAAAGTCGCTAAGGAGTTAATCAACCCAATGTTCGGACCTTCAGGTGTCTCAATTGGACATACCCGACCATAGTGCGTCGGATGTACATCACGAACTTCAAATCCAGCTCGCTCTCGCGTTAAGCCACCGGGGCCTAAGGCAGAAACACGACGCTTATGCGTAATTTCTGATAGCGGGTTGTTTTGATCCATAAACTGAGAAAGCTGACTAGAACCGAAGAACTCTTTCACTGCTGCAGCCACTGGCTTAGCATTGATCAAATCTTGTGGCATCAAGCCTTCACTTTCGGCCATAGACAAACGCTCTTTGACCGCACGTTCAACACGAACTAAGCCAACACGGAATTGGTTTTCCGCCATCTCGCCTACAGAACGAATGCGTCGGTTACCAAGGTGATCAATATCATCCACAACACCTTTACCGTTACGAATATCGATAAGCGTCGTTAAGACGTCAACGATATCAGTGTTGGATAAGGTACCTTCGCCCTTATCACTATCTCTGTTAAGACGACGGTTGAACTTCATTCGACCAACACCAGACAGATCGTAGCGTTCTTGAGAGAAGAATAAATTTTGGAAAAGGCCTTCGGCTGACTCTTTGGTTGGTGGCTCACCAGGACGCATCATGCGATAAATTTCCACCAAAGCCTCTAGCTGAGTTTTAGATGGATCGCTACGTAATGTGTCAGAGATAAACGGGCCACAATCGAGATCGTTGGTATATATCGTCTCAAAGCTCTTAATTCCTGCCTTAACAAGAATTTCCATCGCCTCTTCGGTAAGCTCGGCATTACATTCAAGTAATAGCTCACCTGTACTTTTATCAACGACATCTTTAGCCAGAGATCGACCAATTAAATACTCAGTTGGAACTTGTAACTCTTTAATGCCTTCTTTTTCGATCTCGCGAATATGACGCGCCGTAATCCGACGGCCTGTCTCAACAATGACATTACCTTTATTACCGACGAGATCGAAAGTAGCGATATCACCGCGTAAACGAGACGCAACAAGTTCAAGTTTAAATTCACCCTCACCCGTAACAGTAAAGTTGGTCGTTTCAAAAAACAAAGCGAGCATTTCTTCGTTGCTGTAGCCAAGAGCTCGCAACAAGATTGTTGCTGGCAACTTACGGCGGCGATCGATCCTAACGAACACAAGATCTTTCGGGTCGAATTCAAAATCCAACCAGGAGCCACGGTAAGGAATAACACGGGCGGAATACAACAATTTACCGGAGGAATGAGTCTTACCTTTGTCGTGCTCAAAAAAGACGCCTGGGGAACGGTGTAGCTGAGAGACGATAACACGCTCAGTACCGTTGATAACGAATGTACCATTCTCAGTCATCAATGGGATTTCACCCATATAGACTTCTTGCTCTTTAATATCTTTGATGGCTCGAGTAGAAGATTCTTTATCGTAGATAATCAAGCGCACACGCACACGCAATGGTGCGGCATATGTAGTTCCGCGAAGCGTACACTCGGTCACATCGAAAACCGGCTTACCCAACGTGTAACTTACGTATTCTAGTGCTGCATTTCCTGAGTAACTACTGATAGGAAATACGGATTTAAACGCTGCATGTAATCCGATTTCAGCAAATTCCTCTGGTTTTTTACCTGTCTGGGTAAATTTCCGATAGGAATCTAGTTGAATCGCAAGAAGATACGGCACATCCATCACATCTTGGAGTTTGCCAAAATCCTTCCGAATGCGTTTTTTCTCAGTATATGAGTAAGCCATTAGTGTTGTATTCCTCAGCTTGTTCACGGATGAGTATTAACAGAGAGATCCATAAGGGCTTTGCTTTATGCTCTCAATCTGCTTCTGCGACAAATCGAGTTTCCCAACCCGACGTTCGCTTCATTCAATTCTGTTGTGGGAGACCCAGTTTCACGGGTTTCACCACCTGCTTCAAAAAATTAATTTCCTGAAACAGAGAAAGGCCGACGGTTAATTAACCGTCAGCCCAGCACCAAATAAATTTGGATTTAGTTTGAACTTACTTAAGTTCAATAGTCGCGCCAGCTTCTTCCAACGTCTTCTTAGCTGCTTCAGCGTCTTCTTTAGAAAGAGCTTCTTTAACAGTAGAAGGTGCGCCATCAACAACAGCTTTTGCTTCTTTAAGGCCAAGGCCTGTAACACTACGAACAGCTTTAATAACATTAACTTTCTTGTCACCAATAGCAGTAAGCATTACGTCAAATTCAGTTTGCTCTTCGGCAGCAGCGGCACCGTCAGCAGCAGGAGCTGCAACAGCAACTGCAGCAGCAGCAGATACACCAAATTTTTCTTCCATTGCAGAAACAAGCTCTACAACATCCATTACTGACATTTCAGCAATTGCGTCTAAAATTTCTTCTTTAGAAAGAGCCATTACCCTATCTCCCGATATAAATTAATAAATTAAACATACAGCTTGAAAATTAAGCTGCGTCTTGTTTTTGATCACGAACAGCCGCAACAACGCGTGTAACACTGGTAGGTATTTCGTTAAGAGTACGAACCAATTTGGTGACCGGTGCAATGATGACGCTAGCGAGCATTCCAAGCGCTTGATCTCGTGTAGGCAACTTAGCAAGCGTGTCAAGTTGACTCGCTTCTAATAATTTGCCGCCAACAGATAAGGCTTTCACTTCAAATTCACTTTGCTCTTTAGCAAAATCTTTGAAGAGGCGAGCTGCAGCACCTGGATCTTCCATAGAAAATCCAAAAATACTAGGACCAACAAGTACGTCTGCGACACACTCAAAATCAGTACCTTGAACAGCACGCTTTGCAAGCGTATTTCGGACAACACGCAAACTCACACCATTTTCACGGGCTTGTTTACGTAAACTGTCCATAGCGCCAACAGTCACACCACGTGAGTCAGCGATCACCAGAGATAACGCGTTAGCTGCAGTCTCGTTAACGTCAGCGATAATCGCTTTTTTGTCTTCGAGTCCAATAGCCATGCTTTTTATTTCCTGGTTAAGTTTTGATTCAATAACAAATGCTATCGAATCACTAAATCGGTGATATATCGAAAAATGCTCCTGCAACTTCGATCGTCGTTACATCCTGCAACATTCCAATTAAAAATCTAATCGGGTCTCACCGTCTGCGTAGGCTGAAAACTCAAACCTAATTAGGTTTTCGATTAAGTCACATTAGCTACTGCAAATATTGCAAACTGCCGCTTCAGTGGCACCTACGGTCTTTGACGCTCAACGCTGCTTTCATAATTGCGAGCTCTCGAAAAAACTCAGCTCAAAAAGTAGCGAAGACCACAAAGTCTGAACTCTTCTCAAAATAGGAGGCTTACGTCTCTAGAGAAGATATATCTATTATTAAACCGGGTCCCATAGTTGTGCTCAGAGAAATTTTCCCCAAAAACACACCTTTAGCTGAAGCAGGTTTAGCTTTTTTCAAATCGACCAACAGGGCTTCTAAGTTTTCTTTGATTGCACTTGCATCAAAAGAAACTTTACCGATTGCGCCGTGGATAATGCCGCCTTTGTCAGTACGAAAACGTACTTGACCAGCTTTAGCTTTTCTTACCGCTTCAGCAACATTTGGCGTTACAGTTCCAGTCTTAGGGTTAGGCATTAGGCCTCGAGGCCCCAACACTTGACCTAACTGACCAACTACTCTCATTGCTGCAGGGTCTGCAACAACAACATCGAAGTCCATCATGCCGCCTTTAATTTCTGCAGCAAGCTCTTCCATACCAACAAACTCCGCGCCAGCTTCTTTAGCTGCTTCGGCGTTAGCTCCGGAAGTAAATACAGCAACACGTACATCTTTACCTGTTCCGTGAGGCAAGCTAGTTGCGCCACGAACATTTTGGTCAGATTTACGAGGATCAACACCAAGATTGATCGCAGCATCGACAGTTTCAGAGAATTTCACTGTTGAAAGCTCTTTTAATAAAGCAACGGCTTCATTGATACCGTAAAACTTTGTAGGATCAACTTTTTCGTTTATTACTTTTTGACGCTTAGATAATTTAGCCACCTTACACTCCCTCCACGTCGATACCGGCACTACGAGCAGAACCCGCAATTGTTCTAACAGCTGCATCCAGATCAGCGGCTGTCAAACCTGGCATTTTAATCTCAGCAATTTCTTCTAATTGCGCACGAGTAACTTTGCCGACTTTTTCAGTATTGGGTCGACCACTACCGCTTTTGATATTCGCCGCTTTACGCAACAAAAATGAAGCCGGTGGAGTTTTCGTTTCAAATGTAAAGCTACGATCACTGTATACAGATATCACAACAGGAACTGGAGCACCTGGCTCAAGCTTTTGAGTCTGGGCGTTGAACGCCTTACAGAATTCCATGATGTTGACACCGTGCTGACCCAAGGCTGGACCAACGGGGGGGCTTGGGTTTGCTTTACCAGCTGCAACTTGCAACTTGATATAGGCTTCTACTTTCTTCGCCATAATAACTTCCTCATGGTATTTGGGTATTTAACGCCTCAAAGCAGTGGCAACTGCCCTTCTCCGGCTCCCCTGATCTTGCAGCAACAAAAAATATTTTAACAAGACGCGAAAAACCCTCCTCTGAAAACATCAGAAGAAGGCAAAAACTGTACTATAACGCCGCTATTAAATAAGTAGCGCCTTAACTCTAAAATCGAATAGAAATTAGGTTTTTTCTACTTGGCTGAATTCCAGTTCAACCGGCGTAGAACGCCCGAAGATAAGAACGGCCACATGAAGACGACTTTTCTCGTAGTTAACTTCTTCAACAACACCATTAAAATCATTGAAAGGACCGTCAATTACACGAACCATTTCACCAGGCTCAAACAACGTTTTAGGTGTTGGTTTTTCTGCCGAGTCATCTACACGCTGCAGAATTAAATCGGCTTCTTTTTCTGTAATCGGTGCTGGTTTATCGGCTTTTCCACCAATAAAACCCATAACCCTTGGCGTATCTTTAACCAAATGCCAAGACGCATCACACAGTTCCATTTGAATCAAAACATAGCCGGGAAAAAACTTCCTTTCAGACTTACGCTTTTGACCCGCACGCATTTCAACCACTTCTTCAGTGGGAACTAATACGTCACCAAAGTGCTCTTGCATCTTATTGAGTTCAATACGCTCTTGAAGTGCTGCTGCAACTTTCTTTTCGTATCCCGAATAAGCGTGTACTACGTACCATCTCATTGCCATAGCCAACGCCCCCTTAACCGATTATCAACGATGTAATATAACCAAACAACGCATCCAAACCCCAAAGGATAATCGCCGCCACCAATACCACAGCAACAACAATCAAGGTGGTCTGCGTCTGCTCTTGTCGAGAAGGCCAAACGACTTTTCGAATTTCAATTTGAGCAGCTTTCAACAACTCCCAAAAAGAATGACCTTTTGCGGTATTCACGGCAACAAAGCATGCGATTGCGCCAATGGCAACCATAGCCAAAACACGATATAAAACTGGAAATTCTGCGGAATAATAAGAATTCGCAAAAGCGCCACCCAATACTAAAGCAACAACAACAAGCCATTTTAGACCGTCTAGGCGAAATTCAGCTGTTTCTAATTTTGCACTCATTTGCACTCTCTGGGCACTCTATCTATTCTACAAAAATTCAGTCTATATAAAGTTCAGTAGGCTAACGCCAAAATTTGGCAGGCCAGGAGGGACTTGAACCCCCAACTTTCGGTTTTGGAGACCGACGCTCTACCAATTGAACTACTGGCCTATTAAAACTTTCTACAAACACAAAAAGGTTGGCAGATACATCTACCAACCCCAAACTAACTCTTAGCAAAAATTATTCAACAATTTTTGCTACAACACCTGCACCAACCGTACGACCACCTTCACGGATAGCGAAGCGTAAGCCTTCTTCCATCGCGATTGGGCAGATCAAAGTCACAACCATTTGAACGTTATCACCTGGCATTACCATTTCAACACCTTCCGGTAACTCACATGCGCCAGTTACGTCTGTTGTACGGAAATAAAACTGTGGACGATAGCCTTTAAAGAATGGCGTATGACGACCACCTTCATCTTTCGACAACACGTAGATTTCAGACTCGAATACAGTGTGCGGATTAATTGAGCCTGTGTGCGCCAATACTTGGCCACGCTCAACATCTTCACGCTTTGTACCACGTAGAAGAACACCAACGTTCTCACCAGCCCGACCTTCGTCGAGTAGTTTGCGGAACATCTCAACACCAGTAACGGTAGACGTGGTGGTATCTTTAATGCCGACGATTTCAACTTCTTCGCCAACTTTAACAATTCCACGTTCAATACGGCCAGTCACAACTGTACCACGACCCTGAATTGAGAAAACATCTTCGATAGGCATAACGAATGCGCCATCGATTGCACGTTCTGGCTCAGGAATGTAGCTATCAAGTGTTTCTATCAACTTACGTACAGCGGTTGTACCAAGTTCATGCTCATCTTCACCGTTCAAAGCCATAAGGGCTGAACCGATAATAATTGGTGTGTCATCACCAGGGAAATCGTATTGAGAAAGCAAATCACGTAGTTCCATCTCAACCAACTCCAACATTTCAGCATATTCCTCTGACTCAACGCCGCCGCAGTCTTCAGCTAACAAGTCAGCTTTATTCAAGAAAACAACGATATAAGGAACGCCAACTTGACGCGCTAGCAAGATGTGCTCGCGAGTTTGAGGCATAGGGCCGTCTGTAGAACCGCAAACTAATATAGCGCCGTCCATTTGAGCAGCACCAGTAATCATGTTTTTCACATAATCGGCATGGCCAGGACAATCCACGTGTGCGTAGTGACGCTCAGGAGAATCATACTCAACGTGAGAAGTTGCAATCGTGATACCACGTTCACGCTCTTCAGGTGCGTTATCGATACCGTCAAATGCTACGGCATCGCCACCCCAGACTTCAGCACAAACGCGTGTCAAAGCAGCAGTCAACGTTGTTTTTCCGTGATCCACGTGGCCGATCGTACCGACGTTTACGTGGGGCTTCTTTCTTTCAAACTTCTCTTTTGCCATTACGACGATCTCCTCAAATTGGGACGAATCAGATTCAAAAATAAAATGGAGCTCATAACCGGATTTGAACCGGTGACCTCTTCCTTACCAAGGAAGTGCTCTACCGACTGAGCTATATGAGCACACGTACTGGAGCGGGCAGCGGGAATCGAACCCGCATCATCAGCTTGGAAGGCTGAGGTTCTACCATTAAACTATGCCCGCAAAAAAACATGCCCGCAAAAACTGCGGCAGCCAAATACGGGTCAACCAACTAGAACAACCCATAATCAACAGTCTCGGATTCACAAAAGCAAACCCAAGATCGAAACACAGTTCCGATAACTCAAAATGGTGCAGGGGGGTGGATTCGAACCACCGAAGCTTGCGCGTCAGATTTACAGTCTGATCCCTTTGGCCACTCGGGAACCCCTGCGCATTACTCAAAGCTTAAACGGTCGTGGCTAACGACCAAGCTGTAAAAAATCGACTACTGCCGACCTTTAAAAATATGGAGCTGGCGAGAGGAGTTGAACCCCCGACCGGCTGATTACAAGTCAGCTGCTCTACCAACTGAGCTACACCAGCTCTACATCCCACTTTAAGACTATCGTCTCTAAAGTGGAGGCGGGATTCTATTGAATGTTTTACTCCGAAGCAACCTCTAAACAGTAATTTTGTCTGCGTTGGAGGTCTTTTATTCCTTGCGTTGTTCTTTCCCAAGTCAATTTGCTCATTTTTGAATCTTCACCAGGATTTAACATCACCCAAACCTCTCGATAGGTCCGCTCAATCTCTTCCACCTTTGGATCTAATCCAATTGCCCTCATGTCTTTAACTCGCGCATCAGACAATGCTTTTTTGCTAAACATTCCGAGCGAAATACCATTCACTAAATCCCCTTTAGGAATCACATAACTATCTATTCGTTTTGATTGCAGCTCACCTAACATACGTAAAGCCTCTCTCCGACTCGCCTTAGGCTCAAGGTAAACCCAATAACCGGCCCCAGCCGGTAGCTCAATATCCCTCTCAGAACTCACCACCTCAATCGACTCAAGCCTTGCAATAAAATCCCGGGCAACTTCACGTGACTCAAACGGACCAACCAGCTCACACAAAAGCTTATTCTCATGCATAGGCAAGGGCGATGCGACAGCAGGACCCTCAAATCTCGCCCCCCCGTCACTCGAACCTTGAATTAAACCGCCCTGACCAGAAGAAATCACCTCATCCTCAACTGAACCCTCCGGCAAAGGGGAATCAGCAATATTCACTTTGCCCACCCCACCTTCTGACGAGCTCATATCGAGCTTTAAGTCTTCAGGCGCGACCTCAACTCTATTTTGATCACGGTCGTCGAGTGTCTGTTCAGACAAAAGAACTATCTCGGGGTATTGCCCGTAAGGGTTTTTAAGTTTTTTTACTTGTAACGACCCCTGCTCCTGGGATCCGGCAACCATCCCCCATGCAAAAACAGCAAGATTAATCATCACCAAGGTAATAAATATCCAACGCATATAATTTCAGAAATCTATTTTATTTTGATGTAAGGGCTCACGCCCAACCATAGCGGCATATAGCCAAAAACTACAATACAGCTTAAATACGAACCCAACAAAAGCAGAATTCACGACACACACATTAAACCTTCCAAAACAAGATGAGGACGCAGTTCAGCTTTACGGCCCAGCAGACTCCGAACCAATTCAGCATCACCACCAGAGAGAACAATCGCAGCGCCATCATCAACCCGCTGAACTACCTCACTTAAAAACCCCTTAATCATAGCGCTTATGCCACCACTAACACACGGGACAGTATCACACCCCAAACGCCAATCCTCCTCCAAAGAAAGCTTCTCGACCTTCACAGCAGAAGTTCTATCAAATAACGCGCTACGCATCAGATCCACACCCGGGACTATTAAGCCCCCGCCATGATCCCCATTTATTCCAATATAATCCACAGTAATAGTGGTGCCAGCATCAATCACGACACACGCTTCATTCCGCTTATTCCATGCTCCAAGCATCGCCAACCACCGATCTACTCCCAAATTTTCGACCCGTCCGTATGCGACTTTAACCCCCATAAATTCGCGCCTCACGCGCGCGACAACAGGCTGCACACCAAGGACATCCACACTCCAGCGAGTCAACTCATCGCGAATATCGACAGAGGAGACCGTCGATATACTTACGCGAGACACGCCCAAAGAGTGCCCCCCACTAACAAAATGACTCAGTTCGCCAGGAAGAAAAGCGCCGGCAGACGTAATCCTCCCACCTTCCTCTAGAGCCCATTTAACCCTAGTATTACCAATATCAAATAAATATCTCATCCCCCTAGCCTCAAGCTCACCTCACCCCCAATAAAAGTCTGCTCCATGCCCTTCACCTCCAAACGCAAAGAACCTGAAGCATCCACCCCCAACATTTTCCCTTTTATTCTTGTCGCTGAAGTTTCAAGTGATACTAGCTGACCAATATGCTGACATAGCTCTTCCCACTCAAGACGGTAATAGGCGAAGCCCTTAGACTCATAATCCCCCACTATAGGCAGCAAGCTATCAAGCAATGAGGCTACAATCTGACTTCGCGAAGGAACGGACTCCAAAAGCCCACCCAGATCCACCCATGGCTGATCTACACCACTCATACTCTCTTCACTCATCCGTACATTAACCCCAACACCAATCACCGCCTGACACCGACCACCAACATCCCCAGCAATCTCTATAAGGACTCCACCAAGCTTGGCCTCACCACAAATAATATCATTCGGCCACTTTAGACCAACGTCACCCACTCCTAACGCCTTTAAGGATTTAACCACTCCAAGCCCAACCGCTAAACTAAGTCCCTCCATACCAGCAATGCCATTTTCAAAACACCAAGAAAACGAGAGGTAAATATTTTTTGCAAAAGGACTTTGCCATTTTCGACCACGGCGGCCACGGCCAGCGGTTTGCATTTCCGCCAAGCACACGCACGCCCGGTCAAAACTCTCACCGGAATTTATTCGATCGAGTAGAACCTGGTTCGTCGAGGCCGTCTCAGGAAGAATAAGTAACTCAGAACACAATTCATTAACCGAGGACGACATAAAACGTGAAATTTCAATATTGTCTAAAAAGTCAACGCCATCACAAATACGGTAACCCTTTCCGCGTACACGCTGCACATCAAGACCCACCCCGGAAAACCCGTCCAACATTTTCCACACAGCCGCCCGACTCACGCCAAGAGCACGCCCTAGCGCCTCCCCTGAATGAAAAGCGCCATCAGCCATCAATCTAAGCAGCGCAAGAGTTTTTGAATTCAAAGACATGAGAGAAGCAATACCTAATCTAAATAACAGCGCTGATAGCGAGAACCAAAAGAAGTCAAAATTTCGTAACTAATCGTAGACGCAGCCGTAGCTAAATCGTCGATCGACACATTTTCGCCCAATATTTCTATAGAAGCACCTGGAGCCAAAGCCCGCTCCCGAGGAGCCTCTGTTACATCAAATAGAGTGGAGTCCATCGAGACACGACCAACAATCGGCACTTTTTTCCCAGCCAAAAAACCCCAACCTCGATTACTCAAGCTGCGCATAATCCCATCCGCGTAACCACCAGACACCACAGCAACATAGCGCTCACACTCAAAAGATTGAGTCGCTCCGTAACCAACAAATTCTCCTGCTGGCAACTGCCTTACCTGAATAATGGGCAAGCGCAAACCTACAACCGGCCTCATCGGATTACAACTCAATCCAGGATTACCACCATAAAGGGCTATACCAGGGCGAACAATATCCCCGTGAGCCTTGTCACTAAAAAAGACCCCCGCTGAATTTGAAAGCGTCAACCTAACATCAAGCCCCACGGACTTTAGACGCTCATGCATCACGGTAAAACGGTCCAACTGTTTCTGACTAAGGTCATTTCCTCGATCATCAGCACAAGCGAAATGCGACATCAAACAGTTAATCTTTGCCCGCTCAAGTAATCCACTCTCGTGCAACAGGCGATCAAACTCCAAAGGTTCCACCCCCAAACGCCCCATTCCGGTATTCACCTTTAATACAGCCTGAGCAGCAGAATAACCCTGAGCAACTTGAGCCCAACGCACAACCATCTCATACGAAACCAACACAGGGATAAAACTGCGCTTTATAAACTCCAACTCAGCTCCAGCATTACAGCCCGTCAACACATAAATATCCGCGTCCGGCCCAATCAGAGCCTTAAGCTGTAACGCCTCCTTAAAATTGGAAACAAAAAAATGCCGACAACCCGCCTGGTATATTTTGGGAGCTATACGATCGACGCCCAATCCGTATGCGTTTGCCTTAACCACAGCACCACAACTCACAGAGGGCTTAAGCTGCTTTTTAATATAATGCCAATTCTCTGCTATCGCCCTCAAATCTACAGACAGTTCACCAGTCGGATACGCCATAATTATTTTTTACACCTTTTCTGAAAATCAGCATACACAGAAAACCCAAATAATTATCAGGCTATTCAGAATTATTGTGTGCGCGGACGACAAAAAACAATACCCCAGAAACACAAAACGCCCAAAAATGGGCGTTAAAATGAAAAGCTATTACACCTACCTAGAATCTACTCAGGCTTTTCCGCTTCAGCACTCTCTTCAGCAGCTGGCTTTTTCGCTCTCAACCGAAGATTCAGCTCCTCTAGTTGCTTTGGCTCAACAAAGCCAGGAGCATCCGTCATGACACAGCCCGCCGTTTGAGTTTTAGGGAATGCAATCACATCGCGGATAGATTCCGAATTAGTCATCAGCATAATGAGCCGATCCAAACCAAAGGCAAGACCGCCATGGGGGGGAGCACCGTACTTCAGAGCATCCAGCAAGAAACCAAACTTCTCCCGCTGCTCCTCTTCACCGATGCCCAATATTTCAAATACGGTTTGCTGCATATCCTGCTTATGAATACGAATGGAACCGCCACCTAGCTCAGTACCATTGAGCACCATGTCATAGGCACGGGACAGCGCCTTCTCTGGCGCCGCCTTTAATTCTTCAGGGGAACACGAGGGAGCAGTGAATGGATGATGTAAGGCAGTAAAGCCGCCTTCGATTTCTTCAAACATTGGGAAATCAACAACCCATAAAGGCGACCACTCCGAAGTGTACAAATCCAAATCTTCACCCAACTTACAACGCAGAGCACCAAGCGCTTCAGATACAACCTTAGACTTATCAGCCCCAAAGAAAACAAGATCGCCATCTTCAGCGCCGACTCGATCCAGAACCGCTTTGACGACTTCTATTGGCAAAAATTTCAATATTGGTGATTGCAGACCATTTTCTGAATCCGAAATATCGTTCACTTTTATGTACGCTAAGCCTCTAGCCCCATAAATACTGACGAATTTTGTGTAAGCATCAATTTTCTTGCGCGAAATAGAGCAGCCTTTTGGAACTCTCATTGCCGTAACTCGACCGTTAGGGTCTTTGGCCGGCCCAGCGAAAACCTTAAATTCAACGTCCTGCATAAGGTCTTTTATTTCGACCAACTCTAGAGGAATCCTCAAGTCTGGTTTGTCAGAACCATACCTTTCCATTGCCTCTGAATACGGCATACGTGGAAATTCACCCAACTCAACGCCCAGCATATCCTTGAAGACCAAACGAATCATGTCTTCTGTAATCGCCATGATTTGCTCTTCGTCCATAAACGAAGTTTCAATATCGATTTGAGTAAATTCGGGCTGACGATCCGCACGCAAATCTTCATCGCGGAAACATTTTGCTATCTGATAGTAACGATCAAACCCAGACACCATTAGCAACTGCTTAAATAATTGAGGCGATTGAGGCAGAGCAAAGAACTTGCTTTCATGCGTTCGGGAAGGCACCAAGTAATCACGAGCGCCCTCAGGGGTTGCGCGCGTTAAGATTGGTGTCTCAATATCGAGAAAGCCGTTGTCATCCAAATAGTTTCGAACAGCATTGGTAACCTTAGAACGGAAACGCAAATTACGCTGCATTGGCTCACGGCGCAGGTCCAGATAGCGATACGTCAAACGCACATCTTCACCAACATTTGTGTGCGAATCCAACTGGAAAGGAGGAGTCTCAGAAGCATTTAAGATTTCAAGGGACGTACCATATACCTCAATCTCTCCTGTAGCCATATTGGCATTAACAGTCGATTCAGAACGAGCGCGAACTTTTCCTGTGACCGATAGAACGTACTCCGTTCGCACCTTGTCAGCCAAAACAAAATTTTCTTCGTTATCCGGATCGATCACCACCTGAACGATGCCATCACGGTCTCGCAAATCAATAAAAATGACTCCACCGTGGTCTCGACGACGGTCAACCCAGCCACACAAAGTGACCTCTTGGTCGATGTTGGAGGTGTTCAATACACCGCAATAGACGCTGCGCATGGCAATGTTCCTTAACTCTTTATTTGTTAGATGACGCAGTGTTTTTACTGCTGTCGGATTTTTTACTGCTAGATTCTTTACTACTAGATTTTTTACCGCTATCAGACGAAGACTCACCGCCACTGCTTTTCGCGCCCTCAGGAGACTTATCTCCCGACGCCAAGTTCTTTTTATTACCTGATTTAAAGTCCGTCTCATACCAGCCGCTGCCTTTCAGCCTAAACGCTACAGCCGAAATCTTTTTCGTTAAGGCTTCATCCCCACAAGAAGGGCATTTTTTTAAAGGGTCATCGCTCATTTTCTGCAGAGCCTCTAGCTCATGCTGACACTCTTCACATTGATACTCATAAATTGGCATATGACGACCTTCACTCCTCAAAAAGCAACTAAAAACGCGTGCCCAACCCTAAACAATACAGCCAGACAGAAAAAGGGGCGGAATTATACCCTAGAGTGAGGAGATCATGAAGACACAGCAAACCATCGGCTGAAAATCGACTCTTTACCCACCCGTCAAATGAAAACAACCCAGTGACCCAGGTACAACCAGACCAAAAGCCCTAAAAATGTCCGCATGCTCATATTTTGAGGCCAGAGATAAAACACCCGTCCCTCCTGAATTCCTATTTTTGGTCTACAGTCAGAGACTGCTCAGCCACTAAAAATGGAATATTTGTAACACTCTAGAGAGCAAGCTCAAAAAACGTTCTTTATTTGATCAGAGCTCGAAAAAATGTCTGCATTTATAGGATTTTTTATTGCCTGAGCAGAAGGAATACACTATATATACGCACCAAGAATGCTGATAACGGAAGCGTCGGACTTTTCGCTTAAGGGGGGTAATACTTAAGCTTAAGGTCAGGCCGGTCAATCTGGCCTGCGCTGCCGTATATACCTATTACAACAAGTACAATTATGATTGAGGATTATTATGGCTGCACGTAAAGCTACACCTAAAAAAGCTGCGATTAAAACAAAAGCAAAAGCTGAACCCGTAAAAAAGATCAAAGCTATTAAAGAGCGCTATTCAAAAACTCAAATTTTGAATCAAATCTCTGAAAATACAGAATTGTCTCGCAAGCAGGTCCAATCAGTTCTTGATGAATTAACCGACATCATTCAAGGCCACACTATGAAGCGCAGCTGTGGCGAATTCGTAATGCCAAGCCTCTTTAAAATCGTTACCGTTAAAAAGCCAGCAAAAAAAGCGCGTAAAGGTATCAACCCATTCACAGGGGAAGAAGCCACTTTCGCGGCAAAACCTGCCAGTATCGCAGTTAAAATTCGTCCGCTTAAAAAGCTTAAAGAGATGGCTGAGTAATTACTTAACCCCACTCAAAAGCTTAAAAAACCCGCGTTACAGCGGGTTTTTTGTACCCAAATGAAAGCCAGCTCTACATTTCTTTTAGGGACTAAATCCGGAGCAAGCGCCCCTCTCCTCCATACGGCATTCAGCCTCAAACCCCTCTCCTACTAACGAAGAATGCAGCCGGCTTAAGCGTGTCGACAAGACATCTGCCTCATAAGCTTTAGCTTCTACCGCCCCCCAGATAACGCCTGGCCAAGCAGGGTCGGACTCAAATCGAGCCACATGGTGAACATGCAGCTGTGGAACAATGTTCCCAAGGGCCGCAATGTTCATCGTGGTCGGTGCAAAGATAGAGGTCATCACCTCGGATAAATGTGACGACTCTCGTATCAACTGCTGCTGGTCATCATTAGCCAAATGGTGAATCTCTCTCACACTTTCCCGCTTTGGCACCAAAATTAACCAAGGGTAATTAGCATCTCGATGAAGTAGCACCATGCTCAACTTAAAACACCCGACTTCAACCGTATCTTTTTTCAACTGTTCATGAAGTTCAAACATAAGGTTTCCTCAAACAACTCTTCCGCTTTAGAATACACCCCTTATTTCGACTCAGCACTCCTGATGCCGAAACCAACAAGTTTTACTAAAGCATTCATAAGGGCATCTCTAGCATAGTGATTTTTTTGTGAGGGCGAAGGAAGTACCGCACGAAGAACCACAGTGTACATAGGGTACACAAGGATTCGAGTACGGAACTGACGCCGCCATCGCGAAAAAAGAGCATTTTTAGAGATACTCATGATTCATTATAGATAACCGATCACATCAAGGGTTCCCATGCGCGCCAGCCAATTTCTAATTGCCACGAAAAAAGAAACACCATCAGATGCCGAAGTCATCAGCCATCAATTGATGCTAAAAGCCGGAATGATACGCAGACTCGCATCAGGCTTATACAGTTGGCTACCACTGGGCTTGCGGGTACTACGCAAAGTAGAAGCTATTGTGCGTGAAGAAATGGATAAGGCAGGCTCTCAGGAGGTTTTGATGCCGATAGTACAACCTGCTGAACTTTGGCACGAATCCAAGCGCTGGGGACAGTATGGTCCAGAGTTACTGCGCATTCGTGACCGCCATCAACGAGAATTTTGCCTTGGCCCAACCCACGAAGAAGTTATCACTGACCTAGTTCGGCACGAAGTCAGTAGTTACAAACAGCTACCAATCAGCTTCTATCAGATTCAAACCAAATTTCGTGACGAAGTCCGCCCCCGTTTTGGCGTAATGCGATCACGCGAATTTATTATGAAAGACGCCTACTCTTTCCATTTAACACAAGAATCTCTCCAAGAAACATACGATCTAATGCACCAAAGCTATTGCAATATATTTGACCGTATCGGTTTGGATTATCGCCCAGTATTAGCTGATACAGGCTCCATTGGGGGATCCGGCTCACACGAATTTCATGTACTAGCCAGTAGCGGGGAGGACGACATTGCCTTCAGCACCGATAGTAATTTCGCCGCTAATGTTGAACTTGCAGAAGCGCTCGCTCCCAGCCCCAGTACAGAAACACCACAAACTATCGAAGAAATCGGCACACCACAGAAAAAATCGATCGATGAGGTTTCGAGCTTTTTAAACGTATCACCGGAAAAAACTGTTAAAACATTGATCGTCTATGGCCAATCAGAAGAAGGCCAGACCCCTCCTCTTATCGCATTAGTCTTGCGCGGCGACCATAGCCTCAATGAAATCAAAGCTGTGAAGCTTCCTGAAATTGCCGACCCCCTCACCTTTGCCGACGAAGATCGAATTAAAAGTGAACTGGGAGCTGACGTGGGTTCACTTGGGCCCGTCAAACTCGACATTCCCGTTATCGTCGATAGAGCCGCCGCCGCGTTGCGTAATTTTGTTTGTGGCGCAAATAAAACCGACTTCCATTTCCTTAATGCCAACTGGGAAACCGATGCGGTAATTACCAAGGTGCAAGATCTTCGCAATGTAGTGATTGGCGACCCTAGCCCCTGCGGAAAAGGCACGATCGAGATTAAGCGTGGCATCGAAGTCGGACACATATTCCAGCTGGGCACAAAATACTCAGAAGAAATGAAGGCCACAGTGCTGAATGAAAACGGTAAAGCAACAACAATGATAATGGGATGCTACGGCATTGGCGTCACCCGTATAGTTGCCTCCGCTATTGAGCAAAACAATGACGATAAGGGCATCATTTGGCCAAAAAATATCGCTCCATTTTCTGTCGCCCTAGTTCCCATTAACATGCACAAATCAGAAGATGTAAAATCAGAGTGCGAACGAATTTACAGTGAACTTACCGCCAAGGGAGTTGAAGTACTATTTATGGATGAACCAAAAGCGCGCCTCGGCGGCATGCTCGCCGATACAGAATTGATGGGCCTACCCCACAGACTCGTCGTTGGTGATAGAGGCTTGGCCGAAGGTAATGTTGAATACAAAGGACGGAAAGACGCCGACAAGCAACAAATCCCACGGGATAATGTTGTCGATTTTATCTGTGAGCAATTAGCTTAATTGCCCTCTCGACACTCAATGGCTAGCGCAATCACAAATCGTTTAGCACGCTGGATTCTAGGATGTGTCGTTTTCGCCTTAAGCTCTATGCTTTTGGCGGAAACACATATCGACCTAGAATTGAGAAACAAGCTTAAGCATGTCATCTCTCAAACAGACAGTTTCGACGATCGTTTTGACGCTGAAGTATGGCTCGTGCAAAAATCTGGGGTGCTCAAAAAATTTGTCCGTCAGCGAGATAAACGCTTACGCATACTCAAAGAAGTCCATCACGCGGCAAAATCCGCTGACATTCCGCCAGAGTTTGTGCTCGCGGTCATTCAAATCGAAAGTCGTTTTGACCGTTTTGCTATTTCGTCTGCTGGTGCTCGAGGCATGATGCAAGTTATGCCTTTTTGGAAAAAAGAAATCGGCCGAGAATCCGATAACCTTATCGACCTACGTACCAACTTACGTTATGGCTGCACTATTCTGAAACATTATTTAGATCGTGCAAAAGGCGATTGGAAAGAAGCCCTAGCGCGCTACAACGGCAGTTATGGAAAATACTGGTACCCGGAAAAAGTACTCGTCGCCTGGCAGAAATATTGGCGCTAAATTTAAAACCCCACAATGCCCACCATTCACCCGCAGTAATAAATCATTAGGGCGACCGTCATAGGCCATCATCAAAACCCACTACAGCGCTCGCAACTCTTTCGCCATCAGTTTAATCGCCTGTTCAATTACGTCTTCACTCTGGCAATAGGTTAATCTCACACACTGCTTCGAATGATTCCAGGCCTCATCTAAACCAAAGAAAAAGTGCTCGCCATCCATAACCAACAAGCCTTTCTTTTTCAAACGCTCATATAACACCTTCGACGAGACAGGCAATTCTGGAAACCATAACCAGAGAAAAAATGCTCCTTCAGGCTCGTGTAAAAAATAGGGAATATCTGAAAAATATTTATCGACACAGGAAATCGCAAAATCTCGCTTTTGACGATAAAATGGCAGCAAGGTATTTTCACACACACCCGCAAGATCTCCATTTTTTATTAACGACGTCATAATCGCTGGCCCTAAATTACCATTTGCCAAGCTAATGACCGTATTCACTTTAACCAACTGATTAATAATGGTTTCAAACCCAACAACAATGCCTGTGCGCGCGCCAGGCAAACCTAACTTAGAACAGCTCAATACATAGATATTATTGTCATAAAAAGGTAACGACTCGTGGTTATACACAATGCCTGGAAAAGGGTCGCCATAAGCGCAATCGATAATAAATGGAATGTTTTGTTCTTCTGCCAACAAACTGAGCCGATCTATTTCTTTAACAGATAAAACATTGCCTGTTGGATTCGTTGGGCGAGAAACACATATAGCGCCATCATTATCATCTAAAGACAAGGCATCAAAATCCACGCAATATTTAAAACGATGCTCCCCAGTTTTCTCTATTCGGGGTCGTAAACTACGGAATACACCTTGTTCGCTAGATTGATCAGAATACCCCAGGTATTCCGGCATCATAGGGAAAACCATACGCTTTTTTTCGTTACTACCGGAGTATCTCCCTGACAACAAATTAATCAATATATAAAATGCAGACTGGCTACCGTTTGTAATCGCAATATTAGATGACTTAACGTTCCAGCCCAGCTTCTCATTAAGGTATCCCACTAAAGCATCGATAAACTCTTCCGAACCCTTCGGAGATTGATAAACACCAATCAACTTGTGAAGACTATCCGGATCTGCACTAATCGATTGAAGGTGCTCGGCCACGACAGCCTCAAACTCAGGTACGCGCGCTGGGTTACCGCCTCCGAGAAAGAGCAGATCAGGATTGACGTTTAAGGCATCACCAAGGTCCTCCATCAAATCGACGATAGCCGAATCAGAGGTCATTTTTGTTCCAAATTGAGAGAGTTTCATTCTGGTATTTTTGAGCTTCCGTTGTAAAGTTCAGCTACAGCGCTTTAAGCCCCTTCCACCACATAGGGCCAGCTGGTGTAAAAAGCCATAACCAAGACAACGAACACTACGCCAAAATTGGCGTTATGGGAAAATATGATTGAAGAAATTATAGGAGACCGAAAGTCGTAAGTACTTGCTGGAGTTTTTCTTTATTGACGGGTTTCTTAATAAAATCGAGTGCACCCAAAGACTTCACCCGATCACAAGCCTCGGGCTGAATATCTCCCGAAATAACAATCACCATGCACTTTAGGTTTTCTTTCTTGATCACCTCTAAAACACCATAACCATCCATACCCGGCATGGTCAGATCGAGGAAAACCATTTCGCCTTTTCCGGCTCGGATCACATCCAAGCCTTCAAAGCCGTTGGTCGCATAGGTGACGTGCACATCCCAACTCTCGGGCAGCGAACGAGCGACTTGCTTTCGCGCCATAGTGGAATCATCACAAATTAACAGGGGTGTAGACATGAAATCCTGTATTGCCCTTGTATGTCTCTTTCTTAATGATTATAGCCAGACCAGCTGAATATGCTCGTTTTTATGGCTAAAAGATTTTGTAAGCCTTCTCATTAGAATAGCAAAAGTTGACAGGATTACGCGAAAAAGCCATTTTTTGTCGGCTTTTAACGAACTATTCTCCCTTAACGCTCTTTTTTTGTGCAAAAAGCGCTTCCAAAGACAGGCTCATACCCGACTTCGCCTGATCAAAAATATGATGTTGAAGGTTCTGAAACTCGTCAAACCAGGGTACATTCACCTCATTATCGAACCGAGTCGTAACGGGTAAATCCACTATAGTCGCAATATCCCACAAGTAATGCCGCTTTAAATCTCGAGAGAGAACGTAGTGACCCGCGTCAGTTACCGCTATCCAATTTTTCGATACCAGTAAAGAACGAAGAGTTTGCCAATGCACTAAACCCACCCCCGCTCTTACGCAGTCTCGATCAGTCACAAGCTCACCACTGAGCGACTTTTCACGAAACACCGCCAAACACAGTAAAATAGCCACAATATCCGGTTGTCGTACCGCACCTCCTGCGTACTCCTTCTCAGCCAGAGTCCGAACAAATACCGCCCCGGCTAATATAATCATCCAAATAAAATTCACCCATAATAAAAACAGGGGTACAGCCGCAAAAGCACCATAAACCAACTGAAAACTCGTACTGGCAACAAAAGCACCGAAACCAGCCTTCGCTAATTCAAAGCAAATAGCAGTCACCACTCCACCGATCATCGCGTCTTTAAAAGGCACCCGGCAATTCGGCACAGCCGCAAACAGTAGCGTGAAAGCAACACTTGCCATTAATAATGGAACAACTCTAAACACCGGTGCCGCCACACTCAGCAAATCAACATTACCCACTGCAATTTTTAATGATAGAAGGTAAGTGCTCATGACGAGCCCGGCCCCCAAAAATAGTGGCCCAATACTCAACACAGCCCAATACAATAGAAAACTAGATAAGCCTCTACGAGCCTGGCCCACCCCCCATATCGTATTAAAGGTTTTTTCGATATTCGTGAGCATCAAATATGCCGTAACAACCAAAATAACAATCCCCGGTAAAGTTAGGCTCCGCGCCTGCTGGGAAAAGTCACTCAAATATTGCTGAACCTCCGAACCCGTCTCCGGTACAAAGTTGGAAAAAATCAACGTTTGAAGCTGATCCCCCACCCCATCAAATGCTGGAATTAACGAAAACATCGAATACATCACCATCATCATTGGCACCAAAGCAAACAATGTCATATAGGTCAGTGCTGCCGCGCTACGCTGGCAATGCTTATCGATGAATTCTGCAGCTAGATTCCGGCAAAATTGCCATACAGTTTTGCCGAGAGATTGGGGGGAACGGATGACGGGCATTTGGAAGTCGTCTCAAAGGAATAAAATTTCCCAAACCATAGCAGAGCGCCAGGACGGCGTGAAGTACGAACCCATGGATGGGAGAGGTAGAGCGAAGCAGGAGCCCGAGCCGAGAGCAGTGCAGGACAATTACATGGACGTAATGGTAGAGCGAAGCAGGATGCCCGAGCCGAGCACACTGCCGAGAGCTCCAGGACGGCGTGAAGTACGACCCCATGGATGGGGGGAGATAGAGCGAAGCATTAGCACAAGAAGCGCGTAAGTAAAATAGCGCAGGAGCAATTATCGAGGATGTCCGAGCCGAGCACACTGCCGAAAGCACCATGACAGCGTGAAGAAACGTTTTACCCCCGACATGAATTCGGCATTGATCCCTCAGACTCGCCATAAACCCTTCCATGGGGGCTCGAACGCAGCATCCCTGCTGCATACGGTCTGTGAGATCAACACCAAATTCATATCTAACATTTAGCAGTGACGACTATCATGCAAGACAAAGCAGGACCCCCAAGCCTAACACACTGACAAGAACGCCAATGACGACATAAAGTACGACCCCAAGGATATCGCAACACTCTTGATAGGTTTTTTCTAGGAATAGGTTTTTCCATTGATCCGGTATAGGTACAATCCCATACCTGAACCACTAAGATTTCATATTGAACGAGAGAAACAGTAAAATGAGCGAAGCCATCACCATTTATCATAACCCCCGCTGCTCAAAATCTCGCCAGACCATGGGCCTGATTGAAGAAAAAGGCATACAACCTGAAGTCGTGCTTTACCTAGAAACACCGCCCACAGAAAAAGAAATTAGCAGCATTCTTAAGAAACTAGGTATCACAGCTCGCGAACTGTTACGTAAAGGCGAAGATGCTTATAAAGAACTCGGTTTAAAAGATAGCGGGCATTCAGATGCCGATCTCATTCAGGCAATGCACAGCCACCCAAAGTTAATCGAACGGCCTATTGTGATAAAAGGTGATAACGCTGTATTAGGTAGACCACCTGAAAATGTGAAATCCCTGCTATGAGTGACAGCGCCCCTTACATTCTAATCTTGTACTACTCTCACGCAGGATCAACGCGAAATCTCGCGAAGATAATCGCACGTGGAGTTGAACAAGCAGGTGTCGAACAAACTGGTTCGAAGCAAGTGTGCGCATTGGAAGCACGGCTGCGCACGGTACCTCGCGTCAGCGCCGTTACAGAAGCGTCAGAGCCGGACATTCCCGATGAGGGCGACTTATACTGCACGAAAGAAGACTTGAAAGGATGCTCCGGTCTGATTCTCGGCAGCCCAACGCGCTTTGGGAATATGGCAGCGCCAATGAAATACTTCATTGATGGAACCGCAGGAGAGTGGATCTCTGGCGACTTGATAGGTAAGCCGGCTGGAGTATTTACCTCTACCAGCTCTTTACATGGCGGGCAAGAATCCACTCTCCTATCAATGATGCTTCCCCTACTTCACCACGGAATGCTGATTGCTGGCGTTCCTTACAGCGAAGAAGGGCTTCACACCACGCAAAGCGGGGGAACGCCCTACGGCCCCTCTCATGTGGCCATAAAAAACGCGGCGCAAGAACCCAGCACACTAACGGAAACTGAGCACTGTATTGCCCTGAATTTTGGGCAACGAATTGCCAAGCTTGCACAACAATTACATCTAGAAACATAATCGATATGAATGAAAACACTCACAATTCACCTCTGGCCAAAAAAGTTCAGATTGCATGCATCATCAATTACACACTGTACGCTTTACTTATGGGACTCTTTGTTTTTTGGAACATTAATCGAGAAAGTGGGTTCAAACTCTCTATTCTGTTACTCCAAAGCTTGCCGCTACTCGCCTTTATCCCCGGAATGATACAAAAGGTGTATCGAGTCTACAGTTGGATATGTTTCATCTTATTGTTTTACTTTATTTTTGCTATTCAATCCGTATTTTCAACTATTCGAGACCCCAGTGACTTTTTCTTTTTGTCCCTCATCGTTCTCTTGTTCAACTCGTCCATGATGACAAGCCGATGGATGCAGCGCCTACAAAAAGGCGTTTCTTAACAACTTACAAATCAATTAGGCCATACGAACCATGTTTAAATATTTAGGGAAATTTTGGAAAATTATTACTTACCTGCGCAACGGAATCGCGAACTTTTTGTTTGTCGTCGTGATTGGCCTACTATTGATTGCTCTGTTCTCTGGGGGCGACAAACCCCTACCCAATTCAGCGCCACTTTATGTGACCATATCGGGACAACTCGTCGACCAGCTTACCTATAAGCCCAGCATTTTCGATTTAATGCAGGAATCTCAAGAAGATCCTGAAACCCTCGTTCGAGATGTCACATACGCCATTAATCATGGCGCCAATGACAGTCGCATTACCGCCTTAATTCTTGACCTAAACAGCATGAGAGGCGGAAGTTTCAGTAAGCTAGAAGAGCTCGGCCAAGCAATCACCCACTTTAAAAAAACCGGTAAACCCGTCATTGCCTATGCCGACCAATATTCACAAAAACAATATTTTTTAGCTAGCTATGCAGACACTATTTACCTGCACAACTACGGCAATGTTTCGCTAACCGGCTTTGCTTACTACGGATCTTATTTCAAAGAAGCTGCCGACAAGCTATCCATTAAATTTCACCTGTTCAAAGTTGGCAATTACAAAGATGCCGCAGAACCGTTTATTCGAAATAATATGTCCGATGCTTCTCGTGAACACAACAGCATCTGGATTAACGAATTATGGGGTCGCTACACCAGTACCATAGAAGCGCACCGAAATTTAGCGGACGGCACAATCAAAGCCTTTATTGAATCACTCAACGACACGCTAAAAAATACGCAACCAGACTTTTCTGCTTTGGCTCTTGAAACGGGCTTAGTTGATGAAGTTTTATCACGTATCGCACTCGACAAATTACTCCTTGAAAAATTTGGCGAAAATGAAGATACGGGCTTCGTAAACGCCATAGGGCTTAAACGTTATTTAACTGAAATTAAACCTATCCTCCCCCCAACAAAAAATAACATTGGACTAATCGTCGCCAGCGGTAACATTGTTGACGGTAGTGCTCCAGAAGGCCAAATAGGCGGTGACACACTCAGCTCACTTATTCACCAAGCAAGCAATGACGATTCACTCAAAGCTCTTATTATTCGAGTTGATAGTGGCGGTGGTAGCGCATTTGCGTCTGAAATCATTCGAGAAGAAATTGCCAATGCTCGTAAAGAAGGACTTCCTATCTATATTTCCATGGGTTCCGTTGCCGCTTCTGGCGGATACTGGATAGCCACAGCAGCAGATGAAATTTGGGCTTTACCGACAACGATTACCGGCTCAATAGGTGTTTGGGGACTGGTGCCTAACTTTTCAGAAGCGATGACAAAACTCGGGGTACACAGTGATGGCTTCGGCACAACACCGATATCCGATATGTACCAAGTGGATAGGCCCTTATCAGACAATGCTCAACAGGTATTTCAAAGTGGAGTGGATAGCATCTACCGTCGTTTTATCGATCTCGTCGCAACAGCGCGCAACCAAACACCAGAAGAGATACACGAAATCGCACAAGGCCGCGTCTGGACCGGGCAAAAAGCTCACGAGCTCGGCCTGATCGATCACCTTGGAACTTTTGATGACCTTGTTCTCGCCATCAGTAAAAAACACGCGCTAGAACCCAACAATATAAAGCTGATCGAGCGCCAACTAAGCCCTTCGGAACAATTTATGCGGGCATTGCTAGAAGAAGCAAAAAATCTAGGGGGAGGGATTCAATCGGATATTCTAGGGCAGGAACTATCAAAACTAGTAGCACTTGCCAAGAAAACCAGAGCCCAAGCACTGCCTAACATTTTTGACTCACAAGATGGCCAGCTCAGCATATATGCCCACTGCATTCCATGCTTAGCGCCCTAAGCTTTAAATCCTAAAAAGACAAAAGGCTTAGAAATAATTTAAAGCCCTAATACCTCTTTGACGAAGGGAATCGTCAACTTTCGCTGCTGCTGCATAGAACATTCGTCCAAACGATTGAGCAACATAAACAAGTTGTTCATATCGCGAGGCGATCGCTGCAAAATAAATTTACTCACATCTTCAGGCATCTGTAACCCTCGCCCACCAGCCCGCATTATTAAAGCCGATTGTTTTTCTTGGTCATCCAAACTTTTCACATGGTAAACCAAACTTCCGAGGATTCTCGATTTTAAATCGGGCAACTCAATAGAAAGAGACGAGGGGCTAATATGGGATGACATCAGCAAAGAATGACCAGCATCGCGAAGTTTATTATACAAATGAAACAGGGCAAGCTCCCATTCATGATTGCCGCAAATCAGATCCAAACCATCAAGGCAAACAACCTGGGAAGACTCAAGCCCATCACAAATATCCTCAGAGGAATAACCCCGGATATCCCGTAACGGCAAATACTGCACACTTAAGCCAGCATTTTGCGCCTCATGAGATGCCGCCTGCATCAGGTGGGTCAAACCACTACCGGGGGCGCCCCATATTACCTGGCTGCTCAATTCTTTACCCAATGCCGCTGCTTTTAAACTGCTAACAACCAAGTCGGCCTTATCACCCAGCGCATAGAAATTTTCAAACGTCGCATCGTCTCGCAATGTGACGCCCAGACTTAGCTGTACAGGTTCTGCTGTCATATCCTCACTCATCAACTCGACCAACGAAATTGTATCGGGGCATCAACGGAACCTCTTGGAGCCCTCTGCCACACCGGTACTTGATCATTTTCACTCTGAATCGGCGTCAATTTCTTATCCAAATTGATCACACTCATTAACTTATCGATACTCGCCTCTGACTCCAAATACAGCAATAAAGAATCATCTTTGACAGCTGCAATGTGCAATGAGGATACTGCGGCCAAGCCCTCAAGATAATCCAGGGATTTGCGGTACGCAGAAAAGTTATGCACTCCGACTACCTTCATTACAAAACGGCCACGTTCTTCGCCCTTACTTTGAATCGCATAGCGGTCAGCTAAAAAATCAGCCAGAGGGTAAAGCGCATCCGAGCCTAGCGCCTCAATATTCGCCGACTCATCAAGCACCACGCGACTGTCATAACTTAATGTCTGGCCAGCATGGAAAAACTGCCAAATACTCCAGACCTCACCTCTCGATGTTTGAGAATAGCGCCCCACTAAAATCACATCGGCTCCATAACGAGCAGATGCTTCAACAATCGCAGCCTCGTTAATAGCCCAGACATCGTCAGCAGACACAGCCAAGCGATCATCAAGATCAAGAACAGGAAACAATAAGGGAAGCCCCCGCGCTTTCGCCGCTAGCATGAGTGATTGAATAATAGGCGCACCGCTCGATTGATTGAGCAACTGCTTACCAAACTCAAGATTATCTTCAACGAGCCAAATCAAAGTATTCGGGCGGTTAACCGACCAAAATGGTATTTGCACACTATTCAGTATTTTTCTTACGCCGCTCGCAGAGAAATTTACCGTTAAAAACTCTCGGTAACCCTGCTCCTTCAATTCGGCAGATGTCAAAGCCTCGTATTGAAATTGCTCCACGTAACTCGACGCTCGGTTCAAAATTTGCAACACCCGGTCATCATATTGAAGCTCTACAGAACCCGACATCCGAACTAACACCTTTAAAAGCGCATCTTCGGTGGCACTTTTACGTTCCTGCCTCTGCTGCGATTTAACCGGCACCGATGCCCGAAAATAGTCCTCGGGCGAGCCCGCCACAGATGTGGTGGAAACGAATATTAAGCTCGTGCAAACAGCCATAATAAACAGGCGAAAACTCATCAACATTCAATCTAACCTTTTAGATTTCCAAATAGCACCTTACGTGCCCAAAAGGGCTATTGTAACAACTGGCAGCGTTTTGGATAGCCAACATCTACAGACAATCGTTAAAAGCACGGCTTGAACTAACCAAAATTGAGGGAAACTGGTAGAATGCGCGACTTTACCAGTAGAGCTCTCTTATCCTATGTCAGATTCGTCCACTTCCTCCGGCAGCACACACCTTAGCTATAAAGACGCAGGGGTCGATATCGACGCAGGCAACGCCTTAATCGAACGTATTAAATCCGTTGCTAAACGTACTAGGCGCCCGGAAGTACTGGCGGGGCTCGGTGGCTTCGGCGCTCTATTCGAGCTGCCAACAGGCTATAAACAGCCCGTTTTAGTTTCGGGTACAGATGGCGTAGGCACCAAACTAAAGCTCGCAATGGAGGCCCGCAAGCACGATACCATCGGTATCGACCTTGTTGCTATGTGCGTTAACGATCTAATTGTCGGCGGCGCAGAACCGCTATATTTCCTCGACTATTACGCTACAGGCAAATTATCTGTGGATATTGCCGCACAAGTAGTCGAAGGTATCGGTACAGGCTGTGAATTGTCTGGATGCTCACTCGTTGGCGGTGAAACTGCCGAAATGCCAGGAATGTATGAGGGCGAAGACTATGACCTCGCAGGCTTTTGTACAGGCATCGTCGAAAAAGCCAAAATTATTGATGGCAGCAAAGTTGAAGTGGGCGATACATTAATTGGCCTTCCCAGCAGCGGACCACATTCCAACGGCTACTCTTTAATACGCAAAATCATCGAAGTGAGTAATGCCAAGCTTAACGATACCTTTGGCGATACGACTCTGGGTGAAACCCTACTCGAGCCAACACGAATTTACGTTAAACCACTACTTAAGCTATTCGAAACAATAGACGTACACGCCCTATCGCATATTACGGGTGGCGGCTTAACAGAAAATATACCTCGTGTATTACCCGATAATGCACGCGCGGTTATCGATAACAACGCGTGGCAACGCCCTGCAATTTTTGACTGGTTACAAAAATCCGGCAACGTCTTACCTGAAGAAATGATTCGCACATTTAACTGCGGCATTGGCATGGTCATTTGTGTAGCTAAAAGTGATGTGGAAGCAACGCTAAAATCATTACAAGACAATGGCGAATCCCCCTTCCTTTTAGGTGAGATTGCCGAGAACGACCCCACAAAAGAGCGCGTCGAAGTGCTTAACCTGGTATAACTCTGGTGAGCAATGCACCCAAACCCGCTCGCGTAGTCGTTCTCATTTCGGGCGGGGGCACCAATTTACAAGCTTTGATCGATGGGCAGGAAGATGGAAGCCTACCCATTACACTATGCTCAGTTATATCCAACAAAGATCATGTCTTCGGCCTAGAGCGCGCACAGAAACACAAAATCCCTACAATTGTTTTAGACCATAAACAATTTGATTCTCGTGAGAGTTTTGATGCTCGCCTACAAGAGATTGTCGACGCACATGACCCAGACATTGTTGTACTTGCCGGTTTTATGCGTATCCTAACACCGGATTTTACTCGTCACTATGAAGGGCGCATGATCAACATTCACCCGTCCCTACTTCCAAAATACCAAGGTCTGCATACCCATGACCGTGCTTTGGACGCTGGAGATAGTGAGCACGGTGCTAGCGTTCACTTTGTGACTACGGAACTTGATGGCGGCCCTACGATCATCCAAGCCAGCGTACCCATCGAAGATGGCGATACCGCCGATAGCTTAGCCGCGCGCGTCCTCCAACAAGAGCACCAAATTTTTCCTCTAGCCGTCCGCTGGGTAGCCGAGAAAAAAGTGGCGATGCATAATCACGAAGCGTATTTAGACGGCGAGAAATTACCACAATCGGGCTTTCAGTATGACGATTCCATTCAGAGCTAGACTCATTTAGAAACGATTCCAGTTACACCGCTCTTTCAAATTTACACTATAAAAAAAGCGTATCAAGATCTAATCCTGATACGCTTTTTTATTGTTTCAACATCAATGTCAAGCGGCCGTCATTCACATCCATTACTATCAGATATAACTTCACCCGCTACTTAACTCTTCAAACTACAAGCCAACACGAGACGGTAAGCGCGCCTGGCATTCAGCATCCGTCGCAGGCACATTTTCCGTTGCAATTAAACCAAACTCACTGTGCCAAACATTAATTTCATCCAGGTTATCGATACGGATTTTTTCGTATTCGATATTATTAAGGGTTTCAAAGCCAGCCGGTTTCATAATCGCCTGATACGTCGTTTCTAAGAAAGTAAGGGTGATTAACAAGCTGAACGAAGACGCACTATCCTGAGTTGCGCCAAGTAAACTCCAAAAACCATTGACCATTTCACCTCGTGTATTCCCATCGCCTAGCGCCTCCAAAGTCGCGCCCTCGATGTATTTAACACAGGCTGAAAACGTACCACTCACATCACCAGAATTGCCGTTAAAATACCACTCGATTTCTGCATCATCCAAATCCGACGGGCCACTGCCCAAATCCAAATCGGACACGCGAAGCTGAAAGCCTGCAATTTCAGTAAACGGTACGGCATCGTTCGGTAGCTGCGCAGCCGCTTCAATTTCCTCAACGGAATCAAAATCAGCCCCGGTAAAATCATTCTCCGCAAGCACGGAAGCATCACCAGTATCAGCCGATAGGCTTGTAATTAATGACTCAATCAATGCCGTATTATCTACATCCGTAAAAAAAGCAGCCGCATTATCAATGGTTGAATCCGTTCCGCTTTCATCTAACGCTTTTATAACAAGGCTTTCTATCGCTCTTGTCTGACCTACAGCTTCATCACGATCAATATCCGTATCCGTCACATCAACGACAACATTAATCACATCAACAATATCACTCACCACATCAATGACCCGAGAAAACCCTGAAGGGACAAGCACGTTTCCCAAGTCCGTGGGCAAATCAAACTCATTGTCTTGATAAATTTGCTGTATTTGTGTTTCGGTATTATCTAACACACTAGCCAAGGCAGAATTACTGGCAATTGTTGCATCAAAGCTCATGGCCGAACTAATGAGTTGCAGTGCAAGCTCTTCATAAACAATACTCGTCGCATCGTTGGGGGTGCCAACTTCATCACCAATGTCGTCATAGGTATCCGTGATTCGATCGGCCAAGACTGTGACAACTTTATGCACTTTAAGAGCCGCATTTAACAAATTCGCATTTATGCCATCAGTATCCGTCTCGCGTAGGTAATTCACATCCAAATCTGACGCGGTTAACCCCAGAGAACTGAGGACAATTCCTTGATCCGTCGTACTGTCGATATTGGTTAGCAATGAAGTTAATGGCGATACCAACGTGTTGGGGGTGGAATTTGCAGAAACGGCGCTCAATCGGCGGCTCATTTGCCCACTAAAAGGCTCACCGGTTAAGACATCGTAACCACTGTCTATTCGGATAACGACATTCGAATAACTCACATTTGTCGTCAAACAATATTGTGCAAGCTCTGCTGACGCACCCGTTGCGCAGTAATCGGTATCCGTTAATGGATTGTAAGAAAAGTACCCATCATTATCGGTAAAAGCAAAAGGCTCCCAAGAGTTACGTGTACCATTGTTATTGGTATCCAGAAACACCGTAGCACGAGCTAAATAGCCATCGATGACCAGACCAGAATAATCCTGTTCGAAACTAGATACCGAACCATCATCCTGGCCCGTGCCACCACATGCAAAAAGCAAAGCCACGAGAGAGAATACAAAACTAAACTTCATCCAAATATTTTTCATAACGCTATCCACATACAATTGAGGTCGTTGTTACGCCTCCACTATTTATCACCAGAAACTCTACTTTTTTATGCCCTACCTACTAGCGGGTAACTAACCGACGACTTAACACCGGACAAACACCCACTAAAAACTCTCTGCAAAGGCGATAGAAAAACCAAATCGCCTCGGGGCACTGTCGCCATCAACAGTAATACTTTCGGTACCCCATTCAAAATCCAAACTTACGCACTTAAAAAAGGTAAAACCAAAGGTATAACTCGACAGTCCCGTGCCCGCTAGATTCTCTTGATAACCAATTCGTGCTGAGGGAACCCAGTGTCCAGAAGATTCATAACTCATGGCTAAGTTAAACCACTGATTTTCAAACCCCACAATATCATCATATTCGGCTAAATCTAAGGCCGAACTGACAAACCAACGATCTGTAATTTTCAATAAGCCATCAATGCGCATCAACGCATGCTTCTTATGCTTTTCGCTCGCTTTTAATCGTCCATCTGCGATCAAACGCTGACTGAGTTCACAGCTACTACGCTCAATTGTATTCTCCGCACGGCTTGTGCAATTAACACCAACGTTCCCATAGGAAAATTCAGGGGAGATTAAATTATCGATATGGAATCCGGCACGATACCATTCAGCATCCCAGACAATCCCAACATCAACACCAAAGTCGGTATTAGATTCTAGGTTTTTATCATATTCGTCCCGAATAACATCGCTGACGTCCTCACCATCCAGATCTTCAAGGCGCGTTATCTGCTTGCTGAGTTCTAACTGAATGAGGTTCAATTTTACCCCAGCATACAACTTCCCTTTCTTATTTAAACGCTTGTTTGAACCGAAGATCTGCCGACCGTAACCAAATGAAAGTTTATTCTCGATTCCACTTTTCACATAGATAGACGTATCCGTTGTAAAGCTCTGATTCTGCTCGTCTAAACGCAACACCTGATCAATCACTTGTAAACTCGCTTGCGCACCGAAATTAAGGTCGAGAAAATACGTCCCCTCCTGAGAATTCGAGTGATAATACGCCGGAGCAATGGGAATACTGACATTAATCGATTGCTTGATATAACCATTCCTCCCCATTCTAACCAATACATCATTAAACCGGTCCAACGTGACTTCAGCAGAATCATTGTTCGTAGAAGGGTCATCGATGAGGTCAACCAACTCATCCAAGTCATCAGCAAAGTTTTCGACATCGCCTAATTCCGTTGATGAACTGATACTGGGCAAGTAATTGATTCTCCAACGCTCACCTTCAGGAACCATCAAAGGTGCCATCGCTGGATTTTGAATAGAGGATGAGATCGAAAAATGATTGGGTGACGGTCCGCTCGTCATACTGGACCCAGGGTTAACACCACCGACAGCAAACACTTGAACAGAAATAAAACAAAACAAAACCGCTAACTTTTTCACTTCGCTTCCTTATTGGTAAAACAGGACCAAGGACAAGAGGTTCAGCATGACCCCCCATAAAAACTAGCTGAGTTTTTTGAGAACAACAGAAAATCGTCAGCCTTATACGAATTTGATCTTGAAGCCGGCAATATGCACATAAAACCTGATAATGGCGTTCTATTCGTCTACCAGGTAACACATATCAAACATGATTTGGCGTACAATCATGCGCAGATGTTATACAGCGCGTAATGATATTTTATCGCGTAAACCCCAAAGAAATTTACACGCTATTTGTAGCGTTAAAACAGAGGTGTCAGCCGTCGCTAATGGAAAAGTCGAATATTATTAAGGAACTCAAAAAAGGTACAGACTCTTGGAACAATTGGCGCAAAAATCAAGTAACGGGCGACTTAAACTTGGACAACGTGACGCTAATTGAACTCGACCTCGAAAACATCGACCTGTCTAAAGTCTCCATGCGTGGCGCAACAATCAAAGGATGTAACTTAAGAAATGCTGATCTCATCTCCGCCAATCTAGAGGGCGCAGATCTTCAAAATAACGACTTCACTAATGCAAAATTAATCGCCGCTCGTCTGAATAAGGCGAACCTTAGTGGATCGATTCTTACCAACGCCAACATGCTAACCGCCTCAACGCGCAACGCGCGCTTAGAAAACATTGACTTTAAGGGCCATGACATCAGCGGCTTGATGTTAAAAAACATTTCATTAGCCGGCAGCAATTTGGAAGGTCAACGACTGAGTCGTATCGATCTATCAAATTCCAACTTGGAAGAAGTTAATTTTAAAAATGCGGATCTATCTCGAACAATCCTGAACAACGCCAACCTTACTAACGCTCACCTTCAAGGTGCTAAATTAAATGGCGCAACGTTTAAAATGGCCAATTTGAATGGTGTCGACCTCAGCAATATGGATTTACAAAATTCCGATTTTACTGGCACAAATTTGTCTAATTGTGATTTACGTGAAGCCAATTTAGGCAAAGCCCAACTCAGCAAAGCCAATATCACTGGCGCCAAACTTTGGAAAATTTATACCAAAGGTTGGGTTATCTCTAATGTCGCATGCCACTATGCTTATTGGGATAAATCAGGAAAGGAAAAAACCGCCTATCGCAAACATGAATTCGAACGTATATTTGCAGAATCCATCTCAATCGAATTGCGTTACCCCTATCGTCTAACCGCCAGTGAACTGGCGACGCTTCCTATTTTTATTGAACACCTCGAAGCCGTCCACTGGGGAATTGTTTTACGCCTCCGCTCGATTAGTGATGTTGCTGGCGGCGCCCTCATTCAATTCACAGTTGAAGAAGTTGGTGCGCACAACCCATCCGAACTCAGGGCTACCCTGCAAAGCGAAGCCGACCGAATTCAAATGGCTCAGCTCTCGTTACGCACCAATACAAAATTGCACGCTCAGCTAAAAGAAAAAGTCGCTGCTATCCGAGAAGAGTTCTGGCCCCGCTTACTTGAATTAGCAGCCGACCACGAAAAAGATCAAGTCCGCAATCTCACCGTGGTATTTATGGATTTAAAAGGGTTCTCCCAATGGGGCGACGACGAACTGTCAGAAAAACTTTCCTTATTTAGAGGATTAGTGAAGCCCATCCTTAAAAAGTTTTCCGCAAATTACCCCAATATGGAGGGTGACTCCCTTCGAGTAACCTTCAAAAATGCCTCTGCCGGACTATCTTGTGGCTGCATGATGCGCAATGTACTGACCGCTGCAGGGTTTGAACTGAGAATCGGGGTAGAACTTGGCGAGGTCGCCGTCATTCACAACGAGGTTACCGAGATAACTGACTTAGAAGGCGTTGCAGTGAGTATGGCAGCCCGCCTTGAGGCCTCAGCAGAACCCGGAGAGGTCTTAGTAAGTCATAAAATACGCCACTATGCTGATCACAAAGACATGTTCATCTTCACCCCCAAGCGCGTTAAGCTCAAGAAAAGTATTGGCGCCAAAAAACAGGGGGACGAAATTGACTGTTTTACGGTAGAAGTCATCAAATCATCCTAAAGCACGACACCGCCTGCGCCAAAAAGGACCCTTTGGCGACAGCATGAATCAATCCCGATTGGAAGGTCAGTAATTAGCCGACTAGACTGCTCATTAAGCCCTAAAGAAGTATAAATAATTGGCCTAGGATCACTCCGCAGTTCTTTTTAGTCGCTTTTGCATAATTACCTGTCTATATGATTAGACTCGATAGCACCCAGAATGGCTACCACTCCATCTGGAGTTTGCTTCGTGCAAAACAAAAATACTGCTTTCGAGACGCCCCTGCCCCCTTTATTTTTACCCCCTCTAGGGCCACATAACAATAGAAATCCCTATTGTTTTTGAGGTATCAAACCCAATTTCTAGAGTAATAAAATGGGCCAGGCAAAAGACTACTACGGTTACCGACTCGCAGCCGTCAACGAGATTAACCCCGTCACAGCGACCGATCATATTTATAATGAACACGGTGTCCTGATCCTCTCTGAGGGCAGCCTTTTTTCCAAATCACGAGCTGATCAGATTGCTCAACACAAGCTCATCAAGCCTCTGGAGCACTGTGTCGATATTTCAAAAAGTCTTGGCGCAGACGAACTATTCGAATTACTTATTAAGTTTTCCGCCGCACTGCCCGGTCTTAATGCGGTTGCGGATAACGAGGCTATCAAGGACATTCTGATCGCCCAATGCCGCTACTACGCTAAATTCCCTCTACTACGACAAAAATTAACGGTCCTTTCCAGCCAGCTTCCTGAGATCTACTACAACAGTTTGTACAGTGCTGTTGCAGGAGTCGTATTAGCCTGCGAATTAAAACTGGATAAGAAAGAATTGAGAGCCGTATTTATTGGCGGCCTCATGCACAATGTTGGCTTCTTACATCTCAATCCGGAACTCACCTGTAATGAGTCGAAATTAGAAAAAGACGAATCGATCCAAGTCCAAGTTCACCCAGTCATTGCAAAGCACTTTCTCGATCACATCCCCAAACTTCCAAAGGATATAGGTGACGCAGTGCTTGACCACCATGAACGCACAGACGGTACAGGCTACCCAAAACACAAATTTGGTAAAGACCTCACCATTGCGAGCCAAGTTATCGCCTTCACTGACGAGTTAGTTTGCGCTTACAAACGATGTGAAGAGCACGACGAACATTCCCACCAACTCACCATGCTCATTCTTCAATTCAACAGCCATGTTCATTTTGAGAAGGTCTACAAGGCCGCTATCAAATTGCTCAAACTCGGCCCAGTACCCAGTACCCCCCCCAAAAAAGCACCCCCAGCACACGAATTAATCACGCAACAAGAGCGTATAAAAGGTACTTTTGAAGCCACCAAGAAACTCGGCTTTGTACTGATGAAGAACACAAGGTGCAGGCTCACAAAGTCCATCGCATCAATGCTTGGGCGCTTGGCTACATCGATTATTAGCGCGGGGATTATTCAAGACGAATATCACGACTGGCTAAAGTCCGCACACGAAGCTAACGACCCCAAGGAGCACCTGCCTCTGCTTCAGAGCAAAGTCATGTTAGATGAAATAGAAGAACAGATAGAGCGCTTTAAAAGCATTATGTGGAAAGCCATTAAGCAGATTCCCGAAGAAGAACAACTGCTCGTGGAAAACTGCATTAACTCCTACAACCAAATTGACCAACTAAAAAAGCCAACCGCATAATCAATGCGATTGGCTTTATCGGTATTCACAAACTGAAAAAATCGGGGGGGAAGCTGTAAAAGGCAAAATACACCTTTCAACTCCCCAAACGCTCTTTAGAGCTGATTAGATCGATCTAGTCAGCTCGAGCTCAGAGCATTTAGCCTTCAGGGTAAAGCGGGAAGTTAACGCCAGCGATATCTTGTAAGCAACGAATCACCTGACAGCTGTAACCAAACTCATTATCGTACCAGCAGTAAAGTACACAGGTATTCCCTTCAACAATCGTGGCTCGACTATCAAAGACACAAGCGTGACGTGAACCCACAAAGTCAGTTGAAACAACTTCTGGTGAGTTGGTGTAATCGATCTGACTCTGTAAACCAGAGTGCAACGATATATCTCGCATGTACTCATTAAGCTCTTCAACGGTTGTTTCTTTTTCTAGTTGAAGATTCAAAATAGCCATTGAAACATTCGGCGTAGGTACGCGAATCGCGTTGCCTGTTAGCTTACCTTCCAATTCTGGCAAGGCTTTAGCCACCGCTTTAGCGGCTCCAGTTTCCGTGATAACCATGTTTAACGGTGCACTGCGTCCACGACGCTCACCTTTATGGAAGTTATCAATCAAGTTTTGGTCATTCGTGTAAGAGTGAACCGTTTCAACGTGGCCGTGCTTAACGCCAAACTTATCAATCAATGCTTTTAATACCGGAGTAATAGCATTGGTTGTACAAGACGCCGCAGAAATGATCGTATCTTCAGCCTTGATATCCGCGTGATTAATACCGTAAACGATATTTTTGATAGCGCCTTTGCCTGGAGCGGTCAGCAATACCTTTGATACGCCATTACACTCAAGATGCTGGCCAAGGCCTGCTTCATCACGCCAGACACCGGTATTATCAACAACAATAGCGTCTTTGATCCCGTATTCGGTGTAATCCACTTCAGAAGGAGAGTTAGCATAAATAAGCTTAACTACATTGCCGTTACAAATTAGGCTACTGTTTTCTTCATCAACACGAATAGTCCCCTTAAACGACCCGTGAACTGAATCTCGGCGTAATAAGCTTGCGCGTTTAACCAAGTCGTTTTCCAACTTACTCTTACGAACAACAATGGCGCGTAGACGCATAACATCGCCGCTACCCGCTTTTTCAATCAACAAGCGTGCAAGCAAGCGACCGATACGCCCAAAACCATAAAGAACCACGTCTTTACCTTCAGGCGCAGTCTGACCAGGCTCCAAAGATGGCGCTAGCTCTTCAGCAACATATTCAGCAGCTGAAAGACCACGGTTATCTTTCATGAAGTTAAACGTAAGCTTACCGAGGTCAACGCCAGAAGCTCCCAGCTCGAGGACACAAATCGCTTCTAATAAGGGAAAGCTATCGAACTCAGACAGCTCAACCTCTTCAATTTGCCGCACAAAACGATGCGCTTTCATGATCTCGATTACCGAGCGGCCAACTAGCTGACGGCCATACATGGATACAGAAACGTTGCGTTCGCGGTTCAGTTTCCCAATCATCGGGATCATGTTTTCTGCAAGCGCTTCGCGCTCTTTCCAGTCTTTAAAGAAATCGTCCGGCTTTGGTCGGTTCACTAGCTAATACCTTAAAATAAATGAATTCGTTTGCACTGCTTAGCTCCACAAATACCCAAGAATGCGTAATCGAAAGCCGCCGCTCATGAGAGCGTTACAGTAGAGGGGCGCGTATTATCGGAATTCTCGCGGTCAGAATCAACCTCATTCCTAACCGATAGCGCCGAACACCTAAATGTAAGGCAGAAGATCACTGGACGCATCAACTTAAGGCGCAAGACATCTAGGCCACACCTCATAAAGCTTCGCCCAAGCCCCCGAATAACGACCGACCACACGATAGCCATTAACTAACGCATCGATACGTTTAATTTATTTTAACAATCAGCGCCGTAGGACTAATATTCCCTACAGCAACAGAACAACACAAACGTGACTCCACAAGAAGTACCCCACAAAAGACACAATATGAGGAATACCCAGTATGACAAGCAACCGAGAAGGCCAAGCAATTCCCAACGTTACCTTTAAAATACACGCGCAAGAACGGTGGCAAGCGTTATCAAGTGACGACATATTCAAAAACAAAACCGTCATTCTTTTTGCCCTACCCGGAGCATTTACCCCCACGTGCTCATCCACACACCTGCCCCGCTACAACGAGCTGGTCTCGGTTTTTAAAGCGCAAGGCGTCGATACCGTCGCCTGCTTATCGGTGAACGACACCTTCGTTATGAACGCTTGGGCTGGCGATCAAACTGCCGAGAATGTTCTCTTCCTTCCAGACGGAAATGGTGAATTTAGCGAAGGCATGGGCATGCTCGTCGACAAATCGGCTATCGGTTTTGGCAAACGCTCATGGCGCTACTCGATGCTGGTCAAAAACGGCATCATTGAAAAAATGTTCATCGAAGAACAGAAGCCAGGCGACCCCTTTAACGTGAGCGATGCCGACACCATGCTGAACTACATCAATCCAACAGCCGAACAACCAAAACGGATTACCGTATTCACAAAGCCTGGCTGCCCCCATTGCACTCGGGCAAAAAAATCACTGAAGAACCAGAACCTCGCGTTTGAAGAAATCGAACTCGGTAGCAAAGGCGTGAGTTACAGCTCTTTAGCTGCCGTAACAGGGCGAGGGACCACACCTCAAGTTTTCATCGATGGCGCGCATATAGGCTCGGCGGATGACCTGGAAGACTGGATTCAAACGCTATAGTTTTATCTGCGCTATTAACAACACTCCTTGGATTCAATTAATAGTATTGTCTGATTAATAGCAGTGTCTGACTTAATCGCAACCCCCGTTCCAAAGAAAGGCCATAGAAATCAGATAAAAATTAGGGGGCCGAAGACGGAAGCTTTCGCGCCTCCCTTAATAAACAATACTTAACCAATAAAATATTAATCAGAAAATAAATGGTGATCGATAACACAACCCAAGCCCCAGCAATCCAGGCAAATAGACGCGGAGCAAACATCATCGTCGACATCAAAGAATCCTGATAATAAAAAAACCATTCATGATCCTTCGGAAAGATCCAAATATGCAGCGTATTGAAAACTGTTTCAGAGCCGAATAAAAGTAAACACAAGCCAACGGCTAATAACAGACCAACGAAACCTATCGCTTGATGCGGCAGTGAAGGTAAGCGTTTTTTCTTTCTGTAGTAATAAATTGCCGAAGCTGGCCACATAAGAACAACCAATACCACGGGAATAATAAAGGTCTCAATTAACCGAGCAACATCTTGCAAGTGAATCACTTCCGCCTCCCGAAGCAAAACCTGCTTCCCCTCACTGACGGGAGATTGATAAGTAATTGCACCCAAACCTTCACCACCGCGATGGACAGCTATATTAATTTGGTGAAAAATTTCCACTCGCTGTACTTTTGTCGTGCCTTCAAATCCCTTCTTATAGCGGTTTTGGGGGGCGAATTCTTCGATACCTTCCTTTATCCCGCCGTGATCATGCCAGGTCCCGTAAAAAAAATCGAAGTTGAACATCAGCGCCCACGCCAACGCAAGGGAGACAAAGAATAGGTTTAGGCCGTAAGCACTGGAAAAAAGAAGATTGGCTTTTGAATTCATGTTGTTACTTTTATTATTGCTCTAGTTAGTGACTCGGTTAATGGATCTACTAGTTACGCGGTTAGTTGCACACTTGTAGGTTTTTCTTTGACATCCGCTTTACGTTCACGCTCAAGACCCTATAGCATAAAACCTCAAGCCGATAGTAAGCATTCACATCAATACAGCTTAAGAACGCCATATATCATTGAAGAAAGAGTCACAATCAAAGCAGGTTGTATTTTTAAACGATTTAAATGTTAACCTAGCCCGCCTTAAAAACAAGTTCATTAAAAGCTGACAACACGCTTTTGAGCCTTCGATACTAACAAACCCTAACAGCCAAAAACACTGGAAACCAACGTGGACCACATACATTCATCCCTTAGAATTTCAATTGCTCAAATTAGTGATAAAGGCCCAAAGCCAGAAAATCAGGATACAGTGGGCGCACGCATTCCAGAAGGTTCGGCTCTCACCACCAAAGGTATCGCCGTAGTTGTTGCCGATGGCGTCAGTAGCAGTAGCTCCGCCAAACAAGCGAGCCAGTCGGCCGTAACCGGCTTTTTAACCGACTATTACGCCACACCCGATACATGGCGAACCCAACAATCAGCTGTTCAAGTTATCCAATCTCTTAATCGTTACCTTTGGGGCCAAAGCCAAAATAATGTTCGCGAAGAAGGCTATCTAACGACATTTTCATCGATTATTTTCAAAGGTGATAAGTGCTTTATTTTTCATGTGGGCGATTCCCGCGTTTACCGTTATCGCGACAATACCCTTGAACAACTCACCCAGGATCACACACAAAAGATCAATAAAACCACAACCTATCTTTGCCGAGCATTGGGAGCTGATTCAATATTAGAAATTGACATGCTCAAAGAAGAGCTGCATATCGGCGATATATTTATGCTCTCCAGCGATGGCATTCACGACACCATCCCCAAGCAAAAACTGCAGACATTATTATCGGAACTGAAAGACCCAGACGACACAGCCGAGCAGGCCATTGCCTTAGCGAAAGAACTCGGCGCAGACGACAACATCAGCATTCAAATCGTTCGCATTGAAGAACTGGGCACCCCATCACAACGCGATGCAATTACTGTTCTTTCGCAACTGCCGTTCCCCCCCGCCTTAGACGTCGGGCAACGCATTGACCGCTATCGCGTTGAAAAAATCGTTCATGAATCCGAGCGCAGCCAAGTCTATCTAGTTAAGTCTGACGATGGCCGGCACTACATAATGAAAACGCCATCCATCAATTACGACGATGACCCCGCCTACATTGAACGCTTTGTTATGGAATCGTGGATCGGCTCAAGAATTCAGAATGCAAATGTCGTCAGAGTTGTTCACCCACCCCATGAGCGGAAATGCCTGTACTACCTGACCGAACACATAGCCGGGCAAACACTGTCAGAAGTGATCAAAGAAAGAGCCCCAATCGATATTTCCGATGCAGTGGAGCTAACAGAAGCCATTATGAAAGGGCTTCGCGCATTCCACCGTAAAGACACACTTCACCAAGACATTAAACCCGACAATATTATTCTTGGTCCGAATGGCCCCGTCATCATTGATTTTGGGTCCTGCTTTGTTGCTGGCGTACAAGAAGTCGGCGCTCCATTCCAAAGAGATACAATACTCGGAACGCTAACCTATTCTGCGCCGGAGTACCGCTACGGCGGTAAAGTCAGCCAAAAATCCGATCAATTTTCACTGGCCAATATTCTTTATGAAATGATCACAGGGCATCACCCCTATGGCGAAAAGTACGAACGCACGATGAGTTTAAAAGCCTTCCAGCGACTCAGTTATATTCCCGCAACAAAACGCAATCCACTCGTTCCGATTTGGCTTGACCGTGCGCTAGAAAAGGCGCTCGACATTCAACCCGCCGCGCGATACAACTCGCTCTCAGAGTTTTTAAAAGACTTAACGCGTCCAAACCCCAACTGGCTGAGCCCCAAGGAAGTCCCCCTACTAGAAAAAGACCCACTGAAGTTTTGGCAAGGAGCTGCAGGGCTAGGGTGGGCAATGAGTGTTTATTTGGTTATTGAAAAGTTTATTTAAAAAGCGCGCTCGAAGAGCGTTCTTCGCAATAAAGACAAAATCGAATGGTTTGTGGTGAAGCGGCGTTTTTAATTTCAGCGGCACTTTAATTACAGCAGCTCTTTAATCCGATTGAAAACCGCTACCGCAGCAGAATCAAAGGACTGAAGAACCGAGTCGCCGTCAGTTTTTATCAGCTCCAGCGGCGTGAGTAGAATAGCGTCCCCATCAAAATCTTCGGGGTATTTCACCGACAACCTGTTCCCGTCTTCGCGCACAATATAAACGTGCAATTGCGCTGCTACGGGGTCATTATCTCCAGATCGCGTAATAAAACCGTAACGCTCAATCGTTAGTGTATTGAAATTATTTCCACTGCCAATTTTTTGAAAAGCGCGACCTAAAACATTTTTAATAGCAAACCCGCTTTCGCGGGCTGCGCCATCAATATCTTTAGCAATGCCTTCATCGATCGCCACGCCAATTGCGATACCCATTGGCCCCATAGAAGACATCAGCATCATACCGGCACCCGCTCCCTTACCCTGAAATCGAATACGGTCAGGCTCTGGAGCGGTAATATCCAAAGCTCTGACTGACGGAGGCTGCATTGCACAGGAAGTGAACGACAAAATCAGAAAAACGAGTAAGCAGGGTCGAAAGAAAGGCATAGCGAGTGTTTATTCTAAAAATTTACGGGAGGGCCTAGTGACCCAAGATCAACGCGCTTGATTCAAGCCCTAAAAAGGAACGTCGTCATCGAAGCTACCTGTGCTAGGCGGCTGCTTGCCGTAGTCGGGCGTAGGCTCACTACCGTAACTGGGCATTTCCTGGCTTTCATAGCCTGTCGGAGCCGCCGCGCTCGCGCCTTCTGAAGCAGATTGAATTCTCCAAGCCTGCAAGCTCGTGAAGCATTTTTCACCCTTGCCGTTACCCGCCCAAAGGCGCCCAGACAGGTTGAAATGCGCCACAATTTCATCGCCCAAGTTGTAGGAATCCATCAGCACACAATTGTCTTTAATCAGCTCCATGGCAACGTAGTTTGGGTAAGCTTCATTCTCCCCCGCTCCCGTGAGCTTGATGACGAACTCTCTTTTCGTGAATCCATTACTACCATATTCGGTGGTGTAACCAATAGAGTGGATTTCACCTTGTACTTCAAAACTTTGTGCCATTTTACTGCTCTTTTTTACGGTTTTTACTATGAATATTCGATAACGGCGCATCAGTGCGCGGACAGACGGGGCATTATCGAGCCAATAGTAGAAAACAACAAGGGAATAGATAGATAAGGCTTCTCCGCGCTAAACGTAAAACATAAGCGTTTTCGAAGGATTATTGTTGCAACCGCTAACAGGGCTGGCAACCCTGACCTCAAAATGCTCAAAACGGCAGACAACATAGAAGAATTCAGCTCTCAGCAAATAAAGTGCCTGCACTCATATCCCGTATTCATAGCCCTCCAAATCCAAATACGCAGCACCCAGGAAAGGCTTGGATATAATATTCAGGCAAGGAGACTCTTTCGCTGTGATAGTAGGTCGCGACTGACGCACAACACACCTATTTACCATTTATTTTACACGCCCATTGAATAGCGAAGCTTAAGATATACCCTTTTCAAACTGCTTTACGCCCTGAGGTATTGAAACATGCGGAAGCTTGCTCTTCACCCATACGTGATGAGATGGCTTGACCTCAAAGGGCGCTGACATTTGTTGAGTAGCCACGCCAATTAGCGTGGGAAATCCTTCCGAGCTATCAAACATTACAGAATTGCAGTTAGAACATAACTCACGAACCGTTAGGCTTCCTGATTCCGACGTAAACTCCTGTACGGAAAGCTTTCCAGACACGTTAACGCTAGAACGGTTAAAAAAGGCAAGTGTCGTATAATCATTCTTAGTGACCTCTCTGCAATCACTGCAATGACAACATAGTTGAATAACTGGATTTTTCGTTGATTTGAACTCGACTTCCCCGCAGCTACAAGCAGCTGCTATTACGTTATTCATTGAATCAACTTTTCTATAATTGTGGGAGGATGGCGCCTTAAGAATTGGCGTAGATGCCATTCATTTAATTTATGAGGTGGCGATTTCAACCGATATCACCAACTGCTTTAAAATATTACTCTAACGCCAACTTCAATTGCGTTTTGATGCGGTGGAGTTTTGCGCATTTGCCAAGCAGATGCGCAAAATGTAGCGTAGTCGAAAATGTCAACTGGAACGCCTTGCTAACTTTTTTACAGGTCAAGATTTCTGGTTAAAACCTCTGCGGATGTAATAATTCGTTTTGTCCGATAAAGCTCAGGATGTTTTTCGTTGTCAGCATACCCTACCGGTTCGCCAGCGCCAGTGTTTACAAACCAAGAATTTTCCGGGCTACGATCAGCTAGTAGCTTTTTAAATTCAGCAGGTTTAATGCCTAGCGCTTGCGCTACTGCATTGTAGGTACAGCGAGTCTTAACTTGGTTCAGGTAATCTCGTACTATGGTAATTTTGTCCAACATTAAAAAAGAATCTCTAGAAAGTTAACGTTTTTATTGTGCCGCATGCGCGTTTAGCAATTCTACAAAACCCAACATACAACAGCAACTATTTGATTTAAAAGAAAATTTCATGAGAAGTAAAAAGCCCTCTGCAGAAAAACCCGTACGAGGGAATGCACTCACACAGAAACTCCCCTTATAAAATCACTAACCGATTGACTTTAAACTTATTTTTGACGCTTCCAGTCTAAACGCGTATATGCTTCGGCCAAAACACGCACAACATGTTCAATCGTTCGTTTTAATTTTTCTGAAAACATTTTGGGGGGGCGGGCGGGACTCACAAGAAAGGACGAATCGATTCTACAGAGCAACTCCTCAATCAATAATGCATGAATTCTGCACTATTTTTCGCTATTACGCCAGCAGAAAAAGGAAAGCTCTCTGCAAGTTAAGAGGCGGGGAACGCACTACTGCCGTCTTAAGACTTTGGGAATCGGTACACATTGGCTCATGTAGGTGGCTTCAGGCTCAAATAGCACTTACCCAAGGGGGGCTTCTAACGACCTAACGCCCCTCTAACGGGGAGTATCTGCGCAAGCCAGCCCATTCCTTTAGCTCTTAAGTAAGCGCCACTCGAGTCTGAGCGGGTTAGTTATTTAGATTCTCCACTTACCAGGCTGAACCTTCAAAACAAGGACTTCGCCCGAACGGCTGGTTTCACACAATAGTTTTTTTGCGTCTTTACCCAAATCGCTCACCTCATATAGATTGATCCAATGCTTATAGCGATCAATTTCCACGGTGGTGGCGGTTTTACGCTTGAACTTGTAAGAGACGCCTTCGGATAAATCGGCCTCCATTGCGCTTTTACACTGGCGCAGCGATTCCTTGCTGTTCACCTTCTCGGCGGCTGCAACTCCGGTGCTGACGTTCATGCTAAGTATGATTGCGATGATCGGAAAAATAGATGTTTTCATAAAATTAGCCCTCGTTAGCTATAACCATTTCGATAGAATACGACCTAAATAGGTCCTCTTTAGAGACTAGTCCTTAAAGACAACCTAACGATAGTCGAGTTAGTCCTAAAAAACAACTGTTTTCTATTTCCTTATTTTTACTCAAAATTGATGCATAATTAGCGTTATGGACACAACATCACATAGCAAACTCCAATGCTCGTTTTCGATAGCGATAGCCACTATTGGTGACCCCTGGTCCTCATTAATCTTGCGAGATTTGATGATTTTTGGGGGTACACGTCGTTTTGAACAATTGAGAGAGGGCTTGGGCATTTCCCGAAATGTGCTGACAGGCCGACTCAACACTCTGGTTGAGCAAGAAATTGTGCGCAAATTCCCCATTGAAGAAGGCGCAAAACGCATGGAGTACCGTCTATCTCGCAAGGGCTGGGAGCTCATTCCTGTATTGCTTGCAACCCATCAATGGTGTGAAAACTGGAGCGACGACCCAGACAACTCGGTACTTAAGTTTGTTGAAACGGAAACAGGGGAAGAAATCGCACCAATAGGCGTCTACTCAAAGAATGGAAACTTACTCGGCGTAGGCTCAATTAGCGCCGAACCCAAGACGGAAAAAGCACGACAATACTTATCCGAACTAAAAAACCAAACCAGCAAAAAATCCCGCACGTAAAACAGACAAAAAAATAGCGGCTAAAGCCGCTATTTTACAAACACTGCACAGGGTCAACTCTACCCAATTGAAAGCTCTACAGTCCCGTCACTCACACGTACCGGGTAGGCCTTAATACTGACAGCCTCATCTTCCAAGCACTCCCCCGTTTCAAGCACAAAATGCTGCTTGTATATCGGAGAAGCCACAACAACTTTACCACCCAGATCGCCAACAATACCACGCGCTAAAACAGCGGCATTGGTAAACGGGTCAATTGCACTCACTGCAAAAAAGTCATTCTTTACATTAAATACAGCTACTTGCTCGCCCGCAACCAAGGCACGTACGCCAGTATTTACGGTAATATCTTCAGTCTTACAAACCGCTTGCCATTGCATATCTTTAGATTCACTCATTATCTAATTCTCCTCGACCTTATACCGACACTAACGCGTCAGCATCATCAATAATTCGAACAAGCTCTTCTTCCGTTGCAGGACGAATCTGTTCACGCTCTTCTACGAATACTACGGTTGAATCTTTTTCATCACTGTTTACAAAAGTGCGGAAACGTTTAACTTTTTCTGCATCTTCAATCGTGGTTTTCCACTCACACTGATAAGTATCAATGACGACTGACATTTCTTTTTCTAGCTCTTCAGCAAGGCCAAGCTTGTCATCAATCACAACTGATTTAAGGTAATCCAAACCGCCTTCTAAATTATCCATCCAAACAGAGGTTCGCTGTAAGCGATCGGCAGTGCCAACATAGAACATCAAGAAACGATCGATGTATTTAATGAGGGTTTCGTCGTCCAGACCAGTCGCAAATAAATCTGCGTGACGCGGCTTCATTCCGCCGTTACCACACACGTACATGCTCCATCCGTTTTCAGTCGCGATAACGCCCACATCTTTACTTTGCGCTTCTGCACATTCACGCGTACAACCCGAAACAGCAAACTTAAGTTTATGAGGTGAGCGTAAACCCTTGTAGCGATCTTCAATCATAATTGCAGTTTTAACGCTGTCTAGAACACCGTAACGACACCAGGTACTGCCCACACATGATTTAACGGTCCGTACAGATTTGCCGTAGGCATGGCCCGTTTCAAAACCGGCATCGATGAGTTCCCTCCATATTTCAGGCAACTCGTGTTGCTGAGCACCAAACAAATCGATTCGCTGACCACCGGTGATTTTGGTGTAAAGATTATATTTTTTAGCGACTTCACCAAGAACAATGAGCTTATCAGGTGTTATTTCACCACCGGCAATTCGCGGTACGATTGAGTATGTACCGTTCTTTTGCATGTTCGCCATAAAATGATCATTGGTGTCTTGCAGGCTAGCATGCGACGCTTCAAGCACATAATCATTCCAACAACTGGCTAAAATACTGCCCGCTGTTGGCTTACAAATATCACAACCTAAACCTGAACCGTGCTTTTCGAGTAGCTCGTCAAAGGTCTTAATTTTGCCAACACGAACCAAATGGTAAAGCTCTTGGCGTGTATGAGGGAAATGCTCACAAAGGTCGGTATTAACTTCTACACCGAGCTTGGTCAATTCTGAATTCAATAATTGCGTAGCCAATGCAACACAGCCGCCACAACCAGTACCCGCTTTAGTACACGATTTAATATCGCCGATGGTTGTCGCACCATCCACAACCGCTTGGCAAATTTGACCTTTTGTCACTTCGTGGCAAGTACAAATATGAGCTTCGTCAGGAAGGCTATCAACGCCCATGCCCACAGAAGCCGCGCCATCTATGCTTGGTAAAATTAGCGCTTCTGGTGATTCAGGTAGGTCCATTCCATGAACACACATTTGCTGAAGCGTACCGTAAGCTTCTGCCTCGCCTACCATAACAACGCCGAGTAGCTTGCTGCCGTCTTCACTGACAACCAGACGCTTATATACACCTGCTACGTCATCTTGATAAACGTAGCTTTTCGCCCCAGGCGTTCGTGCTTGCGCGTCACCAATACTGGCAACATCAACACCTAGGAGTTTTAGCTTGGTGCTCATGTCCGCACCAGTAAACGCTTCATCACCGCCTTTAATATGAGAAGCGACTACTTTGGCCATTTGATAGCCTGGCGCTACTAATCCGAATATTTTGCCTTCCCAAAGCGCACACTCACCAATTGCGTATACGTCTTCGACAGAAGTCTGGCAGGCATTATTGACGACAATACCGCCACGCTCACCAATCTCGATATCGAATTCACGGGCTAATTCATCCTGCGGACGAATACCTGCAGAGAACAAGATCATGTCCGTTTCAAGATGGGTGCCATCAGCAAAGTTCATGCGATATCGCGCATTTTCACCTGCAACAATTTCTTTGGTGTTTTTTTCGGTATGAACGGTAACGCCCATGCCTTCGATTTTTGAACGCAACAGCGCACCGCCGCCCTCATCAAGCTGAACTGCCATAAGACGAGGAGCAAATTCAACAATGTGAACCTCCAAGCCTAAATTCTTTAAGGCATTACCGGCTTCTAGACCTAACAGCCCACCACCGACAACTACGCCAATTTTGCTTTCTTTAGCAGAGGCGGTCATATCTTCAAGATCTTCAATGGTTCGATACACGAGACAATGAGGCTGATCTTTACCTGGGATAGGAGGAACAAACGGATAGGAGCCCGTTGCTAGAACCAGTTTGTCATAAGCTTCTTCTCGACCACTGGCCGTCACAACTTTTTTATCGTCAAACTTAAGGCCAACAACCTTATCGTTTAAAACAAATTTAATACCGTTTTCTTCGTAGTAAGCAGCAGATGTCAGCATTAAGTCTTCTGCTGTAGCGCCAGCAAAGTAAGAGCTTAATTGAACCCGGTCATAAGCGAGACGGGGTTCTTCTGAAAACGTAATAATGTCGTACTGATCCCTGCTATCGTCTCCGAGCATATTCTCGATAAACTTATGGCCAACCATACCGTTGCCGATAACTACTATGCGCTGCTTACTCATTCGTGTTCCTCTAGTTGCCGCAGTAACCTTAGGCTACTACAACGTATCATTTGTCTAGCCACCAGCTTGAAGCAATAATAGTACCACTTCGCCAAACTCAAAAATATTATTCAAAATCAATCGCTTAGAGCGACTACTCACGATAGAAAATGCTTTATCTCTTGTTTTTTCGGCGCGCGCACCTTAAAAATGCACCAATACCGTACGACTGCGCACCATTAGCAAGCACCCCCAGAGGGCAAATTAATGGCTGGAAGCTCACTACAAAAACCATCCAAAGATGCTCAAAATATGCTACATTATACGTCGATTTTCCGATGGGATATAGCCCGTCAAGGCTCAACCTCCCAAGCCATCAACCCCACTTGAAATGAAAAACCGACACGACCTCAACCTATGAATCTCCTAGAACTTCGCGACAATTTCGACCGAAAAATTGATTATCTTCGACTATCAATTACAGATCGCTGTGACTTTCGCTGCTTATATTGCATGGCAGAGGAGATGACCTTTCTACCACGTAAAGAGGTCCTAACACTTGAAGAGTTAGTACGCGTCGCCCAAACCTTTGTTGATTTAGGTATTCGGAAAATTCGATTAACGGGTGGAGAACCCCTCATTCGCAAAGACGCTATTATCGTCATGCAAGAGCTGGGCAAGATGCAGCATCTTGAGGAATTATGCCTCACGACAAACGGCTCTCGCCTTACTGAACTAGCCTCTCAAATTCGAGATGCCGGCGTGACCCGCATCAATGTCAGCCTGGATTCATTAATACCGGAACGATTTACCACGCTAACGCGCCACGGCGCGCTAGAGAAAGTACTTGAGGGAATTGAAACCGCAAAAGGCTGCGGCTTCGAGAAGATTAAAATCAATGCCGTCATGATGCGCAATTTTAATTTTGATGAAATCACATCCCTTGCGCAATATGCACTGGAAAACGGCCTCGACATTAGCTTTATTGAAGAAATGCCGCTCGGCGAAATCGATAGCCATTCCCGCGATCAGGAATTTATTAGTAGCGCATTTATTCGCGACATTTTATCCAAGCAATTTACGCTCAGCGCTTCAGGTGTTACGACCAACGGCCCATCTCGCTATTGGGATGTCGACGGTCATCGCAGTAAAATCGGGTTTATTTCACCCCACAGTGAAAACTTTTGCGAGTCGTGTAACCGTGTTCGCGTGACAGCATCCGGCAGATTATTACTCTGCCTAGGCAATGAAAATAGCGTTGACCTCAAGACACCTATTCGCCAAAACGAAAGCGATACCGCTCTGAAAAAAACCATACTGCAAGCCATGAACATTAAACCCGAAAAACACGAGTTTAATTTACATGAGCAACCACAAATATTACGTTTTATGAATGCCACTGGCGGATAACACTCGCCAACATTCCCCTCTTGAAATAACGCGAGTTCCCATGTCAGAAAAATTTGATGGCTTTATTCCGCTTAACATCTGCGTTCTTACGGTATCTGATACACGTAACGAAGAAAATGATACATCAGGTCAATCGCTTTGTGACGCATTAAGCCTTGTAGGCCACAATTTATTTTCCCGCAATTTAGTAAAAGACGATATCTACCACATTCGCTCTGTTGTCTCTCAGTGGATTTTCGACGGCGAAGCGCAAGTGGTGTTAATTACCGGCGGAACGGGTTTTGCGGGGCGAGATAGCACCCCAGAAGCGATAACCCCTTTACTCGATAAAGAAGTCGTTGGCTTCGGTGAATTATTTCGCCAGGTATCATTTGACGAAATCGGCACCTCAACCATTCAGTCTCGCGCATTAGCAGGGCTCGCCAATAAAACCCTGATCTTTTGCTTGCCTGGCTCCACTGGCGCATGCAAAACCGCGTGGGGGAAAATCATCGAGCCGCAATTGAACTCCACTACCCGTCCTTGTAATTTTGTTGGTCAACTGATTAAAAAAGGCTAAACCCAATCATGATTGAGGTCGAAGAGGCTCAAAGCCAAATAATACAGGCTGTTTCTTCTGTGCCTAAAACCGAGAAAATCACTCTCACTGAAAGTCTAGGCCGCGTTCTCGCAGAAAACATCACCTCTAGCATTAACGTCCCTCCCGCCGATAATAGCGCGATGGATGGTTTTGCAGTAACGGCAAGTGACATTACACAATCACCGTGCAGCCTCTCCGTTAGCCAACGTATTCCTGCTGGCTCGGCACCATCCGCTCTCACACCCAATACCGCCGCTCGAATATTTACAGGGGCAGAAATCCCAGAAAACGCCGATGCCGTAGTCATCCAAGAAAACTGCGAGTTTCTCGACGACCAAAAGGTGACATTAAACACCAAGCCAAGCAAAGGCGACAATATCCGCCGACAAGGCCAAGACATAAAAATCGGCGATGTCGTTCTGTCATCAGGACAAAAACTTTCGCCGCAACATATTGGTTTGCTAGCCTCCATAGGCGTTACGCACATCGCTGTATTCAGGAAAATTCGCGTCAGCATACTCAGCACCGGAAGCGAGTTAGTCACCCCCGGCACGCCATTACAACCCGGGCAAATATACAATTCCAACCAAATCATGCTGGCACAACTGCTTGGCAGTCTCGGCTGTGAAGTCAGTATATGCCCAGCCGTTGTCGACTCATTAGAACAAACCATTCAGCGATTTAAAGATGCATCTGCCACCTCCGACTTAATTGTTTCCAGCGGCGGCGTTTCGGTAGGTGATGAAGACCACGTTAAATCTGCCGTAGAAAACTTAGGCAAATTAAACCTGTGGAAGATCAATATAAAGCCAGGAAAACCCCTCGCCTTTGGGCACATAGCCGACAGCAAATTTTTGGGCCTGCCAGGTAATCCGGTTTCCGCATTCGTGACTTTTTTATTATTTGGCATTCCCCTGGTCAAAAAGCTGCAAGGACAAAATTTCCAAAAACCCATGAGCTTTTTTCTCCCATCTAATTTCGCTATCGATAAACCGCGCAGACGCCCAGAATACATTCGTGCTCGCATTGAAAACAACACAGTTGAGAAATTCCCGAATCAAAGCTCAGGCGTTTTAAGCTCAACATGCTGGGCCAACGCGCTAGCCTTTATTCCCGATAAAAAAATTATTGCCAAGGGTGAATTAATAGAAGTGTTTCCGCTAGACTTGCTGCAACGCTAATTTACCTGCAATTCCACATTCACCATCGCCTAACTTGAGTACATCCACAATGAATGATGACAAACAACAAGCCATTGAAGCCGCTGTATTTAGAAAGCTACTCTCGCATTTAGACGGCCGCAAAGATGTGCAAAATATTGAGCTAATGAACCTTGCCGGTTTTTGTCGTAACTGCCTATCCAAATGGTACCGAGCCGCCGCCGAAGAACAAGGCGAAACAATAGAAGATGCTGACGCACGCGAACGCGTATACGGAATGCCTTACTCAGAGTGGAAAGAGAAACACCAAACACCGGCAACGCCGGAGCAACTGGAAAAGATGAACAGCCTCAAAAACAGTCAAAAATAATGCCCAAAGTCATCGTTGATCAGTTGGTCGTATACCCGGTTAAATCGCTAGCGGGAATATCATTAACTGAAAGCCCCCTCGATGCATCTGGGCTAGAGGGTGATCGTCAGTGGGCAATATTTAAAGCGGACAACCATGCACTGACCCAACGCCAAAACCCTCGTATGGCATTAATTACCCCTCAACTAACGGAAGAGGGCCTACGACTAAGCGCTGAAGGATTTGGCGAAATTGCGATTGAAAACCCAAAACAAGACGATACCAGCATTTCGTTTACCGTCTGGAAAGATACCTGCTACGGCAATCTTGCCGACAACGAGTCAAACCAGTGGCTAGCAGAAGTCCTGCAAGAAAAGGGCGCCTTGCGACTCGCGAAAATAGCGCCAAAGCAAGTACGAGAATTCCATGAACCCGAACGTTTTTCCGTACAAGGCCCTTATTTTTCTGATGCTGCGCCCTACCTAGTCACCAATACCGCGTCACTTGAAGCCTTGAATCAACACCTTACCGCACAGTCTCAGCCACACATCGACATGCGGTATTTTCGTCCAAATATCGTCATCAGCGGAGTAACAGCGTTCAGCGAGCAAAACCATTCAACACTATCGAGCACCGATAAAACACTGCAACTTCAGTTGATTGATTACTGCCCGCGCTGCTCAATGATTACCGTCGACCCCGATCGTGGTGCATTCCTACCGAAAGCTCACCCATTCAAAGCACTAAGCAAACTCAACTCAATGCCCGATAACCCCAAGGTGCCAGCGTTTGGGGTTAATACCACGCTTACTCAAAATACCAACGGCATTAGCCTCAAAGTTGGTCAGACACTGTTGCTACGCTAGCCGCCTCCTGGAAACAATATAGCTGACGCGTACTATCAACCCCAATAGACAATATCTAATCGCCTATAAATGGGGGAGAGGCTATGAAAGCATTTCGAATTCGAACGCCCTCGTTCCCGCGGTCTCCGCGGGCATGCAGACCGAAGCGTTCTTATAGCCCCTTATTTGAATATTATTTGTTCGCACTCTGACAAACACCATAATTATTGATGTGCCTTCACTTTACGTATTCATACCTACGGAGACCGTGGGAATGAGAGCAAGACCTTACCTATTAGAAGCCCCTAACAACAGTTATTCAGAGTCAAAACAAGTAAAAATGGCTTAATACACGCATGTAGCTAGAGTACTTCGGGAAGTATTTTCAAGACCGTCTAATGCCATGGATGGCATTAGCAGAGCCTACATGGATGTACTCGTGGCGTGTATTGAAAATCCTTCCCGAAGTGCTATAGCGGGCCACCAGCAACCAAGAAAACCATCAATACTTATCATGCAAATTTTAAATCTCGATGAAACTAGCACCTGTTAAACCCTGAGAGAGACAGCCCCAATAGGAAATCCACCAAAGTTATCCCAAGACAGTAGAACTCCAAAGCATGAGCAACGAAGATTTACGGCAAATTTAACGCCGCCACAATCAAAGGGATCGAGTACAATGGCCCTTTGAAATCCTGAGAGCCTAAGGTCTAAGACCTGCCTAGTTGTCACGCAGAAAACTATGATTCCTATCTTAAAAAACATCAATACCGTACAAACTCATTATTTAGCCTTCTTGGAAAGCCTAAAATCGTCATCCTTTGCTGGCGATATTTGCCCCGACTACGCTACCCGTACCGTCCTTTCGACAGATAACTCAATCTACCAAGTACTGCCTCAAGGCGTGATATACCCCGCCAACGAAAATGACTTAGTTATCTTGTCTCAGCTAGCAGACAAAACCGAATACCGAGACATCGTACTTTCTGCACGCGGCGGCGGCACAGGCACAAACGGCCAATCCCTTACCGACGGAATAGTTGTCGATATATCCAAACACATGAACACCATCCTCGAAATTAACGTCGAAGAACAATGGGTACGCGTACAAACCGGCGTCGTCAAAGACCAGCTTAATGCCGCTCTCCGCCCCCACGGATTGTTTTTTGCACCCGAATTATCAACCAGTAACCGCGCAACAATCGGCGGCATGATTAACACCGACGCCTCAGGTCAAGGCTCCTGCCTATACGGAAAAACCCGCGATCATGTCCTAGAACTCAAAACCGTATTGCTGGATGGCTCAGTGATTACATCAAGTGCCCTAGACGATAGCGAGCTAGATGCCATATGCGAACAACAAGATAAAGCAGGCCTTATTCACCGCCTCGTCAATAATATTCAACACGAACACCACGAACTGATCAAAGAAGTATTTCCGCCACTTAACCGCTGTTTAACCGGCTACGATTTAGCCCATATCCGCGACGACCAAAATAAATTTAATTTAAACAGCGTCTTGTGCGGCAGTGAAGGCACACTTGGTTTTATTAGCGAAGCCAAACTTAACATACTCAAAATTCCGAAGTACGCCGCCATAGTACTGGTCAAATACAATGACTTCGACGCATCCCTTCGTGATGCAATGGAGTTAATGAAAGCCAAACCGACGTCAATCGAAACCATTGATTCGAAAGTGCTTAACCTGGCCATGAACGATATGAATTGGCATCAGGTCGAAGAGTTTTTTGACGGCAATGACGTTAAAGACGTAAGCGATATCAAAGGCATCAACCTTGTCGAATATACTGCCGATAGCGAAGAAGACCTTAAACAAAGCATACAGACTCTCGCCTCTCAATTGGATGATGACCAAAAATCGACTCCAGGTAAAAGACTGGGGTATTCCCTTGCCTGGGGAAGAGAAGCCGTTAACAAAATCTGGGGAATGCGAAAACGTGCCGTCGGCCTATTAGGCAACGCAAAAGGTGAAGCCCGCCCGATTCCCTTTGTGGAAGACACCGCCGTACCACCAGAACACCTGGCTGACTTTATTTTAGAATTCCGCGAAATCCTCGATGCCTATCATTTAAGTTACGGCATGTTTGGGCATGTGGATGCTGGCGTACTGCACGTTCGGCCTGCACTCGACATGAAAGACCCGGAACAAGAAAAAATTGCTTGGGAAATATCGGATCGTATTGCCGAGCTTACCCAGCAATACCACGGCTTACTTTGGGGCGAACACGGCAAAGGCGTTCGCTCAGAATATTCACCTCAGTTTTTTGGTGAGCTATATCCGCAACTTCAACGCATTAAAGCGGCTTTTGACCCACACAACCAGCTGAACCCAGGAAAGATAGCCACACCCGACAGCAGTATTGCATTAATTAATATTGATGAGTTTCCCACGCGCGGACAAAAGGATCGAGAAATTCCCGTTAAAATGTGGAATGCCTTCGACGATGCCGTTTACTGCAACGGCAACGGTGCCTGCCATAATTGGAACCCCAATGATGCGATGTGCCCTTCATGGAAAGCGACGAGAGAACGCACTCAATCGCCGAAAGGACGCGCATCCTTGTTAAGAGAGTGGCTAACTCAAATATCAAAACAGTCGAATGGAAAAGAGTTGTTTGAAGAAAAGAGCTTTGTCAAAAAGACTCTTCTTTTACCGGAGAAAATACGCAGCTGGATAGCTAAATCCATGGGAGACTATGATTTCTCTCACCAAGTTTACGATTCTATGGCGAGCTGCCTTGCATGTAAATCGTGTGCAGGCCAATGCCCGATTAAGGTCAATGTTCCGGAATTCCGCAGTCAGTTTTTATCCCAATATCACACGCGTTACTTTAGGCCACTAAAAGATTACTTAGTCGGAAGCTTAGAGTTTTTACTGCCCTACTGCTCAAGGTTTCCCCGGCTGTATAACGCAACAATGAGTTTTTCACTTGTAAAATTAATACTGGAAAAGTGGGTAGGTTTCGTTGATGGCCCTATGCTCTCCACACAAAATTTACGATCACTCGAGTTTGCGACACCTAAAGTACTAAACGCCCTTAGCGATGAAGACAAGTCAAAAACAGTCGTTATTGTTCAAGACGCGTTTACATCGTATTTTGAAGCGCAGCTTATTATCGACATCGTCGAGCTGTTTAAAAAACTCGGCCTTCGCGCGTTAATAGCGCCCTATAAGGCCAATGGTAAGCCGCTGCATGTGTACGGGTTTTTAAAGCAATTCAGTAAAACGGCTGAAAAAAATTCCGCTCACCTTGCTAAAATCGCCGCGCACTGCCTTCCGCTTGTCGGTATAGACCCTTCGATGACATTGACTTATCGTGGCGAATATAAAAAATACACCAAAGGCGAAAATACTCCCGACATTCATCTCATTCAAGACTGGCTGCAAACGCGACTGGAAGGGATTTCGCTACCAGAAACCGAGCATTCTAACTTCCGCTTAATGGCCCACTGCACAGAAACCAGTAACGCCAGCGCTTCAGTTAAAAACTGGCAGACAGTGTTCGAAAGTTTTGGTCACTCAATGGAAATATTGAACGTGGGCTGCTGCGGTATGTCGGGAACATTTGGCCATGAGGCACGCAATAAAGCCACCTCACAAAAACTCTACGCAATGAGCTGGCAAGAACCGATCGAGAAACATTTTGAAAGTGGCGAATTGGTGGCAACAGGATTTTCTTGCCGCAGCCAGGTAAAGCGTGAGGCGCAGAAACAAGTTCCGCACCCTCTTCAGGCTTTATTGAAAACGATTAAGGATGATTAAATTAAAAGCGGTAGAATAATTTCAAATTGGAATTAAAGCCGTCGACGATAATATCGCTACCGCTTTCAAAATCATAAGATAGATCTTGATAGTACTTAAAGTCGGCTACCAAGCCGGCTTTTTGGCCAAACAAATTGTAGCGATACGCCAAACCAAATAAATACCCGTTTGCGGTTTGCCGCCATTGATACTGAGCCGCCCCCGCATAGACTTCTAAGCTCGCATTATCACTAATATTACGAAGGTAATTCAACGGACGAAAACCCACAATACGCCCACTGCCCGGCAAATCATCTTCTCGGGATATTGGCAAGCTGTATTCAATAACCGCACCCCATGCGGTCTTACTAGACGAGTGACGATAAGCCGCTATAGCAAAACTCGCAACTGAAGAGTCATCTTCTATCTGTCCTGCACCGCGCTTTTGATCGATATCCAATGCCAACTGACCCGCACCGATAGAAACCTCATAGAATGTTTCCGCCAATGAAGAAAGACTAAACACTGACAGTACGATAACAACGAGTATTTTACTAAAAAAAGTATCCATGATTTAACGCTCCACCGAAAGGCTGACTTGGCTAAAACTTTCACCCAAACTATCTTCACCGACATAGACTCCAAAGGTCACAATTCGGGTTCGCCAAGGTATGACATAGTCCAGCTGTAGCTCCCAGGCATCTTCGAAAGTAATTGAACCTGCGTCTTCGTGTTCGGACATTCGTACAATGGCAGAAATAATGTGGTCATTATTTCGCTGCCACTGTGTTTTTATAAAATGACTGCTTCCTGCAGAAGCCTTATTAATGTCTTCATCACGCTGAACCTGCATCGCCCAATGCCCAGCAACAAAATCTTCATTTACATAGCCCCGAGTGTATAAATGGTTTTTATACCAAGCGTTTTGCCAATCCGAGTACTCGTAAGTAACACTAATATTATCTGATAAGAAAAAGGGGAAATATAAACCTGCAGTTACGGCAGAATTGCCTAATTGGTAATCTTTATTATTAGACGTATCTTCCCCCGCCAACTCCAAAGCAAAAGTAAACGGGATACTGCCGTCAAAATTTATTTTGCTTACGACAGACGCCATTTGGTTTCCGGACTCTTCATCAGTAGAAAGGTCGCTTCCTGCATTATCAGCTCCCCGAGGATCAATGAAGGCCCTCACCAAGGAGCCAAGACCAACAGAACGCTCACCACCACCAAACTGAAACACTCTAGACGCACCCAACGACCACCAATCAGTCGGCTGTATGCTCAAGTGCAAACCCGCAAGAAGCGGTTTATCAGCATCACTAAGAGCATTATTAAAACGAACATCCTGCCGCGACATCTGAGCCAAAAACACGTGATAGTTCCAACGAACCCCTAAGAACTCGATAGGTAAATTATTACTCAAAGATATTGACGGCATTGTCTGTGCATTTGTACTCAGTAACTGAGCTGAGCCCTGAAAGGGAGATAACCAAATATCTTTATAACCAATATCCAGCTGTGCCCAATCAACCCCCATAGAAAGAATCGTTCCGCTAGTCTGATAAACCTCTTCTAACGCATCATCTTCGTAGCGAGTAAAGTTTCCTCCTACATATACAGCAAGCCAATCGGTCATTTGCCACTGTCCTCGGAAACTCATGCTCAGATTGGTATCCGTATAAACCCCACGAGCATTAGGCATCGCATGATGATCATCCGAAACCCGAGCAGTCACTGACAGCTGGGTCAAGCCAAAATGCCGCTCATAAGGTTTTAACGAGGCGTTTAAGCGGCTATATAAACTCGGGTGGGAGACTCGAATCTTGACCATATAATGATAGATTGTCGCGAGACTATATGGCTTTGTTAGGTTTGGAATTCCAGCAATGGAAGCGAGACGTTCAACTTCATTTTCCAATACCGGAGAGATTTTCATCGGTAAGTAGGGCGACACACCGTCAGCAGTTGCATCAGAGACAAATAGAGGACTTAAGCTCAGAACTATACACAGCGAGAGCCTGGAAATAGAGAAAGACAATGTACATTTAATCCTTTGAATTTTTACCGGGGCATTATACGGGTTTTATACATATCGTACAGTCGTGGTCCTTCCTGCATGTTGTAATGCTTTGCCATTTGCTACACTCCCCCGAGCTCCGAGTTTACCCACTTTCGAGCTAGTGGTTCGGCGATATAGCACGTAGCCGCTAAAGCCCGACTATTTTTGGGCGCTACGCACGTACAAAAAACACTCAAAACGCCCGAGCACGACAATACCGATGAATAAAGATATACAACGAATCGCGATTATAATCGATACACTCAACAGTGGGGGAGCAGAGAAAGTCTGTTTGACTCTCCCCAAAGCACTAAAAACACGCGGTATCGAAACTCATCTCATTGTACTTAAACGAAAGTGTTCGTACGTGCTGACTGACGAAAGTACGATTCACTTTATTCATGACGACGCGAAAACAAAGCTTTATCAAAAAGATGTTCAGCTTGATACAGCCAAAAAGCTCAATAGCCTCGTACAAAAACTTGGCGGATTTGACGCCTATTTTTCAAATTTAGATGAATGCCATGCGATTGTAGCGAAAACCTGCCTACCCAATTGTTTCTATGTCGTACACAACTCAATTGAAAACAGCCTAGAAGCACAACGTCGATTCGGGCCCATAAAATACAATCGCAAGCTAAAAGCGATACAAAGCCTCAACGGTAAACGCCTTATTAGTGTCTCCAAAGGAATTAAACGAGAGATTGAGCAAGGTAACCTCATTAAGCCAGAATCCATTACCTGCATATATAACCCAATCGACATCGACGCCATACAAAGCCAGGCAAAAGAACCAACAGAAGGGCTCCCCAGTCGCCCGTATATAATTTATGTCGGCCGTATAGCCGCACAAAAAAGGCTCGACATTCTTATTCAAGCTTTTCAAGACGTAAAAGCAGATGTTGACCTGGTGATACTGGGCAGCAATGGAAAAAAGCTCAAAAAAATCATTTCCAAGTACAACACGAAAAACAAAACCATTATTTGCCAAGATTTTAAGCAGAACCCTTACCCATGGATTAAAAACGCTCAAGCCTTAGTTCTTAGTTCGGATTTTGAAGGGCTTGGCATGGTGCTTATCGAAGCCTTGAGCTGCCGAACACCTGTCGTTAGTACGGACTGTCCACACGGCCCCAGTGAAATCCTATGCGATGAACTGGCTCAATTTTTAACGCCAGTAGGCGACCAAAGGGCTCTGAGTAAAACAATAGATGCTGCTATAAATACTAAAATAGAACACCCAAGTATTTTGGATAAAGTTTCTCTCGATAAAGTTGCTGCCGAATATATAGCAGTAGCAAAGCAACCCAACACTCAAAAACCGCTCAAGATCACCTTTTACCTCCCCAATTACGACGATCTAGATAAACTCGACACATTAGATCCCTATTTATCATGGAAAGAAATGCCTCGTGGCGAAGGGTTTTGGATTTTACAAACTTACTGCTTTTTAAAACATTTCGGTTTCAATGTAAGCATTAGTAAAACTTTGCCCGACGAAGGCGTACTGGTTTTTCACCGTAGAAATAAACGTGCATTATTTAAAGAAGACACCAAAAAAATTAATGAGCTGATTCTCGTTGGCTGCCGAGGTGACCTTCACGACACCATCGTGCCGGATTTTGAATTACTGCAAAACTCTTATTTTGCCGATTACGAGCGGCATTTCCCCATGCCGCACTGGCCAATGCCGCATATCGTTCCGCGTGACGAAAAGCGCGGAGACAGTATAAAACGCATAGCCTTCAAGGGCTTTTCCCCCCAACTTCATCCCGATTTTCGCTCACAAGAATGGCGAGATTTTCTGAGTTCCCATAATATCGAATGGGTTCAAAACGATGTGAAATTCAGCCATTCTGGCGAAAGCCAATTCGATGACGCCATATGGGCGGATTATTTTGATATCGACTTGGTTATAGCGGTGAGACCTGAACGTAACGAGCAACACACCAACAAGCCCGCATTAAAACTTTATAATGCATGGCACGCTGGCGTACCGGTGATTCTAGGGCATGAATATGCTTACCAAGAAATAGGGATTAATGGTGAAGACTATATTGAAGTGAACAATATCGAAGAAGCCAAAAAGGCCATTCTACACCTTGTAGAAAACCCCCATGCCTACCGCTCCATGATCGAAAAAGGCAGACAAAAAGCACACCAGTACACACACGAAGCGGTTTTCCATGCGTGGAAATATTTCTTTGATTCTGTACTACCGGGAAAGATAGAGAAAAGAAAACGACAATGGGGCTATAAAATCAGCCGGAAATTTTCGCTCAGAACGCGATACATTGCACTTTCAAGCTGGAAATGGGTTACTCGACAAAGAGTTCGATAAGATCAGCCAATCTAAAAATCACTCTCTATTTTCAGATTTAATATAATCTCGCGGGAAAAATCGGTTTTCCTCAATTACGTTGAGCTCAACCAATTTTTCCGCAGCCCCTGCCTCAAGAACCATAGAAGCATACTCCTCGTCTAGCTCTCCTCTCTCATACGCCTCATACCATTTACGCCAATGCCCCCCCACACTCGAATTAATATCCGAAGTTCTTTTTAGCGATTCACCACCTTCAATAACTTTTTGATAAAACTGATCCTTTCCGCGAGAAGGAAAATGATAAATTGTGATATCCGATGATTGAGACTGTACCATTTTGAATTCATCATCACGAACTCGATGATTGCCTTCACCTACATGCAGAGACATAACTGGAGTTTTAAATATAACTTTACGATGCGTTTTACTAAGGTATCGATTATTGGATATTTTTTTTATTTTCGGCTCTTTACTAACATTCTTAACAATAAATTTGGCGTTGTCAGGATAACGCTCTTGCCCATCCAAATCTTCAAGAATAATATTTCGGGTCACAACCTTCAAAACGTCAACAACAGAACTCGCAGTTAACTCGGTTTTCAAATTTCCGCTTTTCGGCATCCAAAACTCATCGCCATCCGAATGAAAAACAATATTTGCGGCATATTTCCCTACGGCTAGATCCGCCATCCGGTTTACCCACTTTGACTGATTAAAGGTAGTACTAGGTTCCTGAATAAGATACAGCACTCCCTTAGACTGATAATCTTTCAATATTTCTAGAGTGCCATCTGTAGAGTTATTATCTGTAGCAATAATAAAGTCAACGCCACTCCCCAGATGAAACTCAATATTATCTCGAACAATATCCTTTTCGTTTCTAACCAAAAGTGTCATAACGAGCATTACACGATCTAATTCACGACTCGATACACGCTTCACAAACATCGAAGCGGCATACCCCAACACTTGATTCCTATACTTACGAAGTCGCTTCAACATAAGAATACACCACTACTTAAAAATAGAACGAATCAATAGATTGTCCGGATATACACGCTTCAGAGACAGATCAAACTTTTCCCAACGACGCTGGGCTTTGCTTCGTCCAACACTTTTAAACCAACGGGAAAATGGCAAGAAGTCGGTATTACCAAGATTATCAATCATCACCATAATACCCTCATGCTCACTCGTCCGCTGAAAAACGATATTGCATGAATTAATTCGGCGAGAAATAACAACCTCTTGATGCAAGTAGTCCCTTAAGCCACAAAATGCTTTAGCAAAAGAATATGACAGAAAAGACGTTTGATCTTCCGCCTTGAGATAATACTCAAAAGTTTTCGACACCTGCCCATCAAAATCGCAAATAAGATCAAAAATAGTCCCCTCGCCCAGATTCGTTTCAACTGTTCCGTAATACCTCGGCAACATTTCCCATGAAATATTCCTCTTAATTAAATACTTATAGTATTTTTGTTCCAGCAGATGCTCTTTTGTTTCATCACTGATCAGAACTTTTACACACTTTGTCAGATTTTCAGGATGTGTATAACAGTGGCGATGTCCGCCCTTAGCAACAAGTAACGATGGGGTAAGCTCGATCATATTTAATCTAAATTTCAAACGAATAGGAGGTTTTTAACCATAAAAATCAGACTGCATCATATAATATGAAGCCACTCAGGAACATGACAAAAACCACTTCCCACAAAAAAGCCCCTATAAAAGGGGCTTTTGATAGAAGTAGATTTCTAAGCAAGCTTAGGAATCACTAAATACTCTTAATAATACCTTCAACCATCTTCTTCGCATCGCCAAACAGCATCATCGTATTGTCTCTAAAGAAGAGCTCATTCTGCACGCCAGCATAACCTGCAGACATCCCGCGCTTAACAAACAATACTGTTTTCGCGTTAGCCACTTCCAAAATAGGCATGCCGAAGATAGGACTTTGCGGGTCGGTTTTCGCAGCCGGGTTGGTCACATCATTTGCACCAATAACAAAGGCAACATCCGCCATTTGGAATTCATTATTGATGTCTTCCAACTCGAACACTTCGTCGTAAGGCACATTGGCTTCAGCTAATAATACATTCATATGACCCGGCATACGACCTGCGACCGGATGAATAGCGTAACTCACCTTAACGCCCGCTTCTTTCAGCTGGCTCACCATATCGCTCAGCGCGTGCTGGGCTTGCGCTACCGCCATGCCGTAACCCGGTACAATAATAACGGAACCGGCATTTTTCATAATAAACGCGGCATCTTCTGCCGAGCCTCGCGTTACAGGCCGATCACTATCATCACCTGCTACTGCGCTAGAACCCCCACTGTCGCCGCCAAAGCCACCGAGAATAACGTTAAAGAACGAACGATTCATCGCTTTACACATAATGTACGAAAGAATTGCACCCGACGAGCCAACCAAAGCTCCGGTTACAATTAGCGCACTGTTGTGTAAGGTAAAACCGATGCCAGCTGCAGCCCAACCAGAATACGAGTTAAGCATAGAAACGACCACTGGCATGTCGGCGCCGCCAATGGGAATAATAATGAGTATTCCCAAAACGAAAGACAAACCAACCAGAGTAATAAAGACCCATGGCGCTTGGTCCATACAGAAATACACGATCAGACCGAATATAGCCAAACCCAATACTGCATTTAGAAAATGCTGGCCCTTGAAGACAATCGGCGCACCAGACACCAAGCCTTGCAGCTTAGTAAACGCAATAATAGAACCCGAAAACGTCAGCGCACCAATCACAGCCCCTAAGGACATTTCAATACGACTTGCGATAAAGATTTCGCCCGCCCCATCTAACAGATGAAATGCGCCCGGATTGGCATAGGCAGCACCAGCAACCAATACCGCAGCCAAGCCCACCAAACTGTGGAAAGCCGCAACCAACTGAGGCATAGCGGTCATCGCAATTTTTGACGCAACCCCAATACCAATCACACCGCCAATACCCAACGCTACAAAAATCCAAGTATAAGACGTGATCGCAGGACTCAAGATAGTCGTACATACAGCCAACAACATACCCAGCATACCCAGGGTATTACCGACACGTGCACTTTCAGGTGATGACAAACCTCGCAATGCGAGAATAAACATTACAGCAGAAACCAAATAGGCAAGTGCCGTGGCACTTTCATGAAATTCCATAACTCCCCCCTATTTCTTTTTGTACATGGCAAGCATGCGTCGTGTTACGGCAAAACCGCCAAAAATATTTACTGCTGCCAACATAATTGCAACAAACCCCAAAATTTTAGAAACACTCCAGCCTTCAGGACCAACCGCAATGATCGCTCCAACAATAATCACACTGGAGATTGCATTGGTAACCGCCATCAAAGGCGTATGCAGAGCAGGAGAAACACTCCAAACCACGTAGTAGCCAATAAAAATGGCCATAACAAATAATGAAAGTTGAGAAACAAAATCAGCTTGCATGCTCCACCTCCTTTTTCTTTTCAATAAATGAGGAATGCACAACATTGCCGTCACGCGTTAATGTCGTCGCGGCAATAATTTCATCTTCCCAAGGAATATCCAACTCAATGGACTCGCCCTCTTTCACCATAAGCGAAAGGAAGTTCAGTACATTTTTCGCGTAGAGCGCGCTAGCATCAGAGGACAATCGACTTGGAACATTCATATGCCCAACAATCGATACACCGTTTACATCAACAACTTCACCCGCGACAGAAAGTTCACAGTTACCGCCCGACTCTACTGCCAAATCAACAATAACCGAGCCTGCACGCATGCTTCTTACCATTTTTTCGGTGATCAATACCGGTGCTTTACGCCCAGGAATCAACGCCGTGGTAATAACAATATCTTGCTTCTTCAAGGTTTCGGCAACTAGCTCTGCTTGACGACGCTTAAAGTCATCACTCATTTCTTTTGCATAACCACCGGAAGTTTCTGACTCTTCAGAATCATCGGTTTCAACCCAGACGAACTTACCACCCAAACTTTCTACCTGCTCTTTTGCTGCAGCACGCACATCAGTTGCTGAAACAATTGCGCCAAGACGTTTTGCCGTTGCAATCGCCTGCAAACCGGCAACACCAGCGCCAAGCACCAACACACGAGCTGGAGCAACAGTTCCCGCAGCCGTCATCATCATGGGCATACCACGATCATATTCATAGGCCGCGTCTAGCACCGCTCGATAACCCGCCAGGTTACTTTGCGAACTCAAGACATCCATACTTTGTGCACGAGAAATTCGCGGCACAAACTCTAACGCCATAGAAGTCACATTCGCTTCAGCATAGGCTTGAAGAGAAGCTGGCTCGCTATAAGGCGATAACACGGAGATTAAAAGAGTATTTGCAGGGATAAGGGCTAACTCATTAATTTCGCCTTCACCCGCCAATAATGGGCGCTGAACTTTGAGAACGACATCTGCATCGGCATACAAGGTTTTCAAGTCGGGCTCCATATGAGCGCCTGCGTCCGAATACATAACATCAGTATAACGACTGGCAACACCCGCACCATTTTCGACCACGACATTAAAACCTAGGCCCACGTATTTTTTAACGGTGTCTGGCGTCGCCGCGACACGACGCTCAAAAGCGCGCCTTTCTTTGGGTACAACTAATTTCATTACCTTAATCCACCTTCAAAATCAAAAACTTTGCAATACCTATGGATGCACACGTAAAAACCACCCCCGTTCTTTCTTAGTGCTTCCGATGCCATCAGTCCGTGCATGCGATGTATTTTGGTGCGCCAGGTTAGTGGTAATCTCCTGTTAACTCAACGTTTTTTTGCGACAATTGATTAATTCTTGATGGTTTTGATAGAAATTTGGTATAACCCAGAAACAATGGCAGCTAACGATTTGCGGGGAGAATATCGGCATAAAATAGCCACATAATAAGCCAATAATTAGAAGGAAATTAAGAGAAGAGCAAAAGAAGACAATGCAGAAAGTTTAAAGGGAGAATTAGATTAAATGAATAGGCAATAAGAAGCGCGCGATGACAACTTACCCGTTTTATCACTAAAAATCACACAGAAACAGCCCGCACAATCATCGGAACGATTACGGAAATTCAAAAAACCAGCAAAGCATGACAAAAAAGGAGGGAGAGCAGAAAAACAATTGTGCGTTTCACATACAAGCAGCCATCCGTGGCCGCTCAGATTATTTAAAACAATAATTACGCGACGGTAATTTTATCGTCCAAATAAACGTCTTGAATAGCGTTAAGAATGCTAACACCTTCAGCGAAAGGCTTTTGGAAGGCTTTACGGCCTGAAATCAAACCCATTCCGCCTGCACGCTTATTGATAACAGCCGTACGAACCGCCTGCTGAATATCGTTATCACCAGAAGCGCCACCCGAGTTAATTAAGCCAATACGGCCCATATAACAATTGGCAACTTGATAACGAACCAAATCAATTGGGTGATCAGTCGTTAACTCTTCGTATACTTTCTTATGCGTCTTGCCTACTTTAACGTGGTTAAAACCACCATTATTTTCAGCCATTTTCTGCTTAATAATATCCGCACCCAAGGTAACGCCCAAATGGTTTGCCTGGCTGGTCATATCTGAAGACACATGGTAATCAACGCCGTCTTGAACAAACTCAGAGTTACGCAAATAACACCAAAGAATGGTTACCATACCCAAGGCATGCGCTTCTTCAAATGCAGCTGAGACTTCTTCAATTTGACGGCGTGAATCTTCAGAACCGAAATAAATGGTCGCGCCAACACCAACAGCACCCATATCCCAAGCCTGTCTTACGCTTGCAAACATACGCTGCTCGTAACCTACCGGATACACCAATGCATCGTTATGATTCAGTTTTAAAATAAACGGAATTTTGTGCGCATATTGGCGAGACACAGCGCTTAAAACACCCATAGTAGAAGCGACGGCATTACAGCCGCCCTCCAGCGCCAATTCAACGATATTTTTAGGATCGAAATACATGGGGTTCGGCGCAAAACTCGCACCAGCAGAATGCTCGATACCTTGATCGACAGGCAATATAGAAACGTAACCAGTACCACCTAAACGACCGCCATTTAATAGCGACTGATAGCTTCTCAATACCGCAGGAGAACGATCACTCGCAGCCAGAATATCACCAACATAGTCTGAACCTGGAACGGTAATCGTTTCTTTAGGAATACCAGTACAGCTATGCTCCAACAAAAAACCGGCCTCATCGCCCAGTAATTTAATTGTATCTGACATGAAAACACCTCAAGTAATTAATATGACACATAACCAAATGTGTAAAAAAGGTTTTTAAAAGCGCTAAAGCTAGCGCTATTTGCACACGAAATATTGGGTTTTATGAACCTTCTGGCGCGTCAGCCGCCAGAATAATAGCCTGAGCCTCATCCACCATTTCAGCTGAACCAATATATAAAGGGCTACGCTCATGCAACTCCTGAGGCTTTAAGTCTAAAATACGATTAGAACCGTCAGTTGCTTTACCGCCCGCTTGCTCAGCAAGAAAGGCCATTGGATTACATTCGTATAGGATACGTAACTTACCCTTTGGCGCACCCGTATAAGCCGGATAAATAAAGATGCCGCCTTTAATTAAGTTACGATGGAAATCCGCAACAAAAGATCCGACATAGCGCGCCTTATAAGGCTTACCAACGAGTGTACTGTGGCTTTTACAGTTATTAATATAGTTACTAATGCCTTCAGAAAAGTTGAGCGAATTACCCTCGTTAATCGAGTAAATCGAACCCTTTTCAGGAAAACGCATATTTTCATGGGACAAGTAGAACGTGCCAATCGAAGGATCAAAGGTAAAACCATTGACTCCACTGCCCGTGGTGTACACAAGCATAGTAGACGAACCGTAAATAACGTAACCCGCTGCAACCTGTTCACAGCCCTTCTGTAAAAAATCGGCCAATTTTACGCCTTCATCTAACGGCGACAAACGCTTATAGATTGAGAAAATCGTCCCTACTGGAATATTCACATCAATATTTGATGAACCGTCAACCGGGTCCATTGCAATAATGTACTTACTGGCGATGCCGCGATTTTCAATACCGCAAAACTCAATGAAATCCTCTTCTTCTTCAGAGGCAATACCGCAAACATTCCCACGCGCAGCGAGGGCTTGCTTGAACTTTTCATTGGCGTATAGATCCAGCTTCTGCTGATCTTCACCTTGAATATTTTCTTGACCAGCACTGCCGGTGATGTCAAGCAATCCAGCTTTGTTAATTTCCCTATGCACAATTTTTGCAGCTAAAGTGATCGCACCAAGAATCTGGCTCAAATCGCCGCGGGCTTCTGCTTCTGCTTGTTGCTGAATAATAAACTCACTCAGCGTTAATGGGTCTTTCATTGCCTACCTCGGTAAACTTAAACATAAAATAAAGCAAAAAAAAGAGGCCTTAGCCTCTTTTTACGGGCGATGTCTTTACAGTTGAGGGCCAGCGCTGACTAGCAGCTCACCGTGCTCAGAATCTGTAAACTTGGCAAAGTTATTGACAAATAACTCGGCAAGTTTCGTCGCTTTCTCGTCCCAGCCACTCGCATCATCATAAGCATTACGAGGATCTAAGATCGCAGCATCAACACCTTCAATTTTTGTTGGCATAGCCAAACCAAAGTAAGGTAATTCAACCGAATCAGACTCATCAACACTGCCGTTCATGATCGCGTCGATAATGGCACGAGTAGCCGGTAAGCTAATGCGCTCGCCTTTACCGTTCCAGCCAGTATTAACCAAGTATGCCGTTGCACCAGAAGCCGTCATACGCTTCACCAACTCTTGAGCGTATTTAGTCGGGTGCAAAGACAAGAACGCCTGACCAAAACATGAAGAGAACGTTGGAGTCGGCTCGGTAACACCCAGCTCAGTACCCGCAACCTTCGCAGTAAAACCACTTAAGTAGTGATATTGCGCCTGCTCTGGCGTTAAACAAGAAACAGGAGGTAACACACCAAAAGCATCGGCAGTTAAGAAGATAACCTTCTTAGCGTGGCCCGCTTTGCTCACAGGCTTAACGATGTTATCAATATGATAGATCGGGTAAGACACGCGAGTGTTCTCTGTTTTCGAGTTATCCTCGAAATCAATTTTGCCATCTTCAGCAACACTAACGTTTTCCAACAAAGCATCACGCTTAATAGCGCGATAGATCTCAGGTTCTTTTTCTGGATCAAGATTAATCGTTTTCGCGTAACAACCGCCTTCAAGGTTGAAAATACCGTCATCGTCCCATCCGTGCTCATCATCACCGATAAGCTCACGCTTAGGATCAGCAGAAAGAGTTGTTTTACCCGTTCCGGAAAGACCGAAGAACAAAGCAACGTCACCATCAACACCCACGTTGGCAGAACTGTGCATAGACGCGATGCCTTGAAGCGGCAAAAAGTAGTTCATCATAGAGAACATACCTTTCTTCATCTCGCCGCCGTACCAAGTGCCGCCAATAAGCTGCATTTTCTCAGTAAGGTTAAACGCGACAAACGTCTTAGAGTTAAGACCTTGCTCTTGCCAATTCGGGTTACTTGCTTTTGAACCGTTCAATACGATGAAGTCTGGCTCAAATGTTTCAAGCTCTTCATCAGTCGGACGGATAAACATGTTCTTAACAAAGTGAGCCTGCCAAGCCACTTCCACAACAAACCTGACACGAAGGCAAGTGTTGCGGTTAGCACCACAGTAACCATCAACAATGAAAAGCTTTTTATCAGTCAATTCTTTAAGAACGGTCTGCTTTAATTCGCCCCAAACTTTTTGAGTGATCGGCTTGTTATCGTTTTTGTTGTGATCTGACGTCCACCACAATGTATCGCGGGTAACATCATCCATAACAATGTATTTATCTTTCGGAGAACGACCCGTGTACTTTCCGGTATCGACATTAACCGCACCGGTTTCAGTAACAACACCTTTTTCGTAACCGTGAAGACTTGAATCAGTCTCGGCCTCGTAAAGCTCTTCGTAACTTGGGTTATAAATAATGTTTTCGACACTGGGAATCCCCATGTCTTTGATAAAGGCGAGAATTTTTTCGTTCATTGTCTTACCGCGTTGACTGTAGGTTCAAAGGTTAATATTCAAATTTTTTAATGCAGTGCTGACTAACTGTCCCCGGCTAGCCAGCGTAATTTACTACTTCCCTGCTTTTTTCTGTTGGCGATAGGCGTGAAGCAAAGGCTCCGTGTATCCACTGGGTTGTGTTTCACCCAAGAAGATCAAATCAGATGCCGCTTTAAACGCGATACTGTCTGACAAGTTAGCCGCCATCGGCACATAGGTTGGATCGTTTTTGTTTTGCCCATCAACAATGCTGGCCATACGCTCAAGCGCAGCTTCAACATCTTGCTTTGAACAAATACCATGAAGCAGCCAGTTAGCAAGATGCTGGCTAGAGATACGCAATGTCGCGCGATCTTCCATAAGGCCTACATCATTAATATCGGGGACTTTCGAACAACCCACGCCGTCATCAATCCAGCGAACAACGTAGCCCAAGATGCCTTGGCAGTTGTTTTCAATCTCTGAACGAATCACATCTTGTGACAACGAAGATGGGTCGCTCATGACAGGAATTTCAATCAAATCGTTAAAGCTGGCTTCCATATCGCGGTCGGCACGGCTTGCGATTATTTTTTGTTGCGCAAATACATCAACCTGATGGTAATGCGTCGCATGTAATACCGCTGCTGTTGGCGAAGGAACCCAAGCTGTGTTCGCGCCAGCTTTCGGATGGCCAATTTTAGCTTCAAGCATATCGGCCATACGATCTGGGATAGGCCACATACCTTTGCCAATTTGCGCTTTGCCAGGCAAACCACAGTCAATGCCCACATCAACGTTCCACAACTCGTAAGACTGAATCCACGCCTGTGGCTTCATTTGAGTTTTCGGGATCATTGGGCCAGCTTTCATGCTGGTATGGATCTCATCACCGGTACGGTCAAGGAATCCGGTGTTAATAAAGGCAACACGGTCAGACGCTTCTTTAATACACGCCTTCAAGTTAAGCGTCGTACGACGCTCTTCATCCATAATGCCCATTTTGATGCTAGAACGCTCTAGGCCAAGCAAATCTTCAACACGCTCAAACAAGGTGTTGGTCAATGCCGCTTCTTCAGGTCCGTGCATTTTAGGCTTAACAATGTAGATACTACCCTTACGGGAGTTACTAACCGAACTATTGCCTTTAAGGTCATGCAGAGAGATCAAGCTAGTGATCACTCCATCCATAATACCTTCAGGAAGCTCTAACTGATCCGCATACAAAATCGCAGGGTTCGTCATCAAGTGACCAACGTTACGCACGAACAACAAAGAACGACCCGGTAACGTTAACGTAGAACCGTCTGCAGCCGTGTATTCACGGTCAGCATTAAGTGTACGCGTTACAGTTTTGCCGCCTTTTTGAAAGCTTGCACTCAAAGTGCCTTTCGCCAAACCTAACCAGTTACTGTAAATCTCAATTTTATCTTCGGCATCAACCGCCGCGACCGAATCTTCACAATCCATAATGGTTGTAAGAGCAGCTTCCATCAATACGTCTTTTACGGATGCAGCATCCGTCTTACCGATAGGCGATTTGCCATCGATTTGAATTTCAAAACGAAGTCCGTTATTCGACAATAATATGGCAACAGGACTAGCGGCTTCACCTTGGAATCCTAAAAATTTGTCTTTCTGCTCTAAGCCAGTAGTAGAGCCATTCGCCAGCTCAACAACCAACTGACCATCTTCAACACGGTAAGCAACGGAATCTTTGTGTGAACCGCCCGTTAGAGGAACAGCTTCATCAAGGAAAGTACGCGCATATGCGACAACGGCTTGAGCACGTTTTTCATTAAATCCTTTACCTGGAGCCAACTCGCCTTCTTCAGAGATGGCGTCTGTGCCATAAAGCGCATCGTACAAACTACCCCAGCGGGCGTTGGCAGCGTTCAAGGCGAAACGGGAATTTTTTACGGGAACAACAAGTTGAGGACCGGCTTGTGTCGCAATTTCATCATCGACATTGCTCGTCGTGATGGTGAAGTCATCAACCGCAGGAACTAAATAGCCAATGGAAACCAAAAAGGCTTTGTACTCAGCTTTATCAATCGCCTTGCCAGCACGTTCGGTGTGCCACTGGTCGATTTGCGCTTGTAGCGTTTCACGGACTTCAAGTAACGCGCGATTCTTCGGCGCTAGATCCTTTACGATCTCACTAAAACCTTGCCAAAAACCGTCAACGCTTAAGCCTGTACCTGGAATCGCTTCTTCATCGATAAAGGTCTTAAGATTGGCATCGACCCAAAGGCCAGACACTTGTTGATAAGCGCCGAGATCGGTCACTTTATTCGGTGTATTTTGAGCTACTGCGTCGGTATTAGTTGTTTGAGTCACAATAAAATTCCAGTCTTAATTCAAGAGATCGCGCGATTCTATTGACAAAGGCATAATTAATACAATTTATGTTTATTATTCTGTGCATCACTCAGGTGAATACACCTCACTCAAAGAGGCCGTCATTCTAATACTTCCTAGCGACTTCAGCTACCGTTCTGCGAAACCATCTGTGTGCTGAATTGTGATGAAGTAATCCACTCCACGCCATATTGAGTTCCATCTCTGGAATTTCGAAGGGTGGCGGCAAAAACACGAGGTTTGGATTACCCTCATTCATGCGTGCTGCGCGGGTTGGAATCGTCAACACCAAGTCCTTATCTTCGACCATTAACATGGCCGCCTGATAGTGCCGAGTGAAGACTTTAATGTTACGTTTCTTGCCCAGTTTATTCAGGGTTACGTCCACCCAGCCCAGGCGCTGTATGTCTTCCGGGTTAACACCAACTCCCACCCCCATACCAGTTTTACTTACCCATATATGCTGGGCAGCGGTATAACTGCCCAAATCAAAATTATTGGCAATCGGATTCTCTTTCCATAGCATGCAAGTAAAGCTGTCGGTCCACAATACCGAGGTATGAAACGAGTCCGGCAACACATCAAAACGGTTGATAACAAAATCAATATGGCCCTGCTCCACATCCTGATAACTGACATCACTTGGGGTCATGATATCGATCACAATATTGGGGGCTTCTTTCCGCAAATAATTCAGCAATTCTGGAATGAGGGTAGATTCAGCATAGTCACTCACCGCAATACGGAATAACTTATCGCTTTCTAGCGGATTGAACTCCTGAACCGGGCGCACGACGCGCTCGACATGCAGAATTAACTCACGGACCTCCGGCTCCAGCAATTTCGCCCGCTCGGTTGGCTTCATGCCCTCGCTGGTCCTGACTAACAAAGGATCATCAAATTGCAGACGTAAGCGCTTAAGCGTGTTAGACATTGCAGGCTGAGTAATGCCTAAAAAGTCAGCAGCCTGAGTCACACTCCTTTCTTTGAGCAAAATATTGAGAGCGACCAAAAGGTTAAGGTCCATACCATGAAGATTCATGAAAAAAATACCTAGCCATGTGCATATAATTTAGATTAATTATACCCGCAAATCGAAGACTCGCGAACCGGTATATCCAAGTAGAACCAAAAATGCCCTCGAACAGGAGGGCATTAAAAGGAGGTTGAAAGGCTACAACAGAACTTAAGCGTCCGACGTCCCGATCAACAGGCACCAGCAACAAAGACTAATCAACGTTCACCAGATCTTCAAAACAATTACAAAAGCGCGTTTCTTCAGGGTAAGGAAAGACATTCTGGTAAATGCCCTTTCTGATCAGCGACTGAGTTTCCTGCCAATACGTTGCGTCCAATAGATCGGCATGACGATCCATAAAAGGCTTTCGATACTCTGGTTTGATCAAGACAAAACTCAAAAACTGCTCAGGAAAGACATCCTGTGTTCCCACGTGATACCAAGGCGCAGCCGACATTTCCTCTTCTTCCGTACGCGCTGCCGGAATCTTACGGAAGTTCATATCCGTTAAGTATTCGATTTCATCGTAATCGTAGAACACCACACGACCATGTCGAGAAACACCGAAGTTCTTCAATAGCATATCGCCAGGAAAGATATTCACTGCCAGCATATGCTTGATCGCATCACCATAATCATAGATGGCATCCCGCACTTGAGACGGGGTGGCATGCTGCAAGTAGATATTCAGCGGTGTCATACGACGCTCAAGGTACAAGTGCTTGATCACCACACAATCACCTTCCATGGTGATTTTGGACGGAGCCACTCTCACCAAGTAATCATAAAGTTCATCGGAAAAACGCGAGCGAGGCAACGCAACATCGGAATACTCCAAGGTATCCGCCATACGGCCAACACGGTCATGAAGCTTGACCAGGGTGTACTTTTCCCGAATTTTTCTTTCCGTGGTTTCTTTTTCCGGGGGAAATTCATCTTTAATCAACTTAAAGACATAAGGGAACGACTGCAGCGTAAACACCGCCATAACCATCCCTTCAATGCCAGGCGCTTGCACCAAGTTATCGGTGCTATTTTCCAGGTGTTCCAAAAGTTCACGGTAGAATTGTGTTTTACCGTGCTTCTGAAACCCGATGTGGGTATAAAGTTCTGTTCGCGATTTACGCAATAACAATCGCTGAAGAAAGCTCACCATGGCCGCCGGAGAATCCGTCTCAACCATGAAATAGGCCCGCGCAAAGCCGAACAAGACATTGAGTTCTTCGTTATCCAATACCAAGGTATCGAGATACAAAGCCCCACTTTCATTATTAATAACGGGGATAGAGAAAGGCTGATCACCATAATCCGTCACGATACGACCAATGATGTAGGCAGCCTTACTGCGAAAAAATGGTTTTTTAATAACGTCGAAACGAAACTCCGTTTGCTTATTAACCTCATATCGAGAAGCATTAATGTAACGCTTCAACACAAACTGGACATCACGATCTAAGTCTTCAAAAGGTAATCCAAAGTCATAATCGAGTACAATTTTCTTTAATGTCGCTAACGTATCTTTCGCATGACAGTCATAACTTTTGATAATCGGCGATTGCACACGAATATCACTGAACGAAATCGAGGAACGAATAAAAATATTATTATTGTTGTAATAACTGCGGTGATGAATACGGCAAAACACCGAATTGTAATAACTCTCTGCCAACTTAGGTTGCTTATGCGCCTTCAGTTGCTTGGCATAACAGCTTTTCACTTCCTTCCATAAGCTTTCATCTCCCAAGTCGTCACGGTGCTCAAAAACCTTACTGAGCTTACCTGCCGTTTCACCAATCCGAATATCATAACCTTGAATACGATTCTTCGACGCTTCTTGAATCCCCCGCCAATCGGCCAGTTCAAAAAACTTGGCCGCCTGTTCCGTATATTGATTAAATACGCGAAAGTGGCGAGCAAAACCACTAAGAATCATAGAGGCGATTTTTTCAATCAATTCTTCTTGGCTCAGGTGAGTAACACTAGTAGTCATATTCGATCCAGCTGCCTGTCATAGGAAAATAGAGTGCAAGTTTAATGTCGTTATAGCCCAATTTATCCACGGTGTTTTTATAGCGCAACATAACGTCTCGATATTCATCTAACTCCGCCTGAATAAACGCCTCCATCGATTGACCAGAATTGGGCTGACTGGTTTTATAATCGATAATCCAGGTTGTACTGCCATCATACAGCAATAAGTCCACAATCAATTGACGCTCACCCGATGATGAAGAGGACGAGGAAACAGAAGAAGAAACCGTCATCGCAAACTCTGCACAGCGTTTAGGATGCGTATCGGCAAACATCCAATGCTTATCCGTATCATTGCAAACACCCCGAATCACTGCCTGAGACTGCTCCACGGCTTGCACCAACTTCCCACGCTCAACTCCCATCGACGCCAAAATACGCCCCCAGGATGCCGCTTCAGATTCCAGCCCTCCATCAATCCAGCCTTGCAGTTGCGACATCGTCAACGACTTAAATAAACGATGGACAAAAGTACCGACAATCCTCGGCGTCACATCCGCCCACTCAATGGATACCGGCTGCACATTACTGTGAGAAAAATAAGGGATATAGCTTTCAAGTAATGCACCCTCATTTAACTCGGGACACTGCCAGCTCATCGGCAAGCGTTGAAATGAAGGGAGGTCTTCACCGCTCACAGCCTCACCGGCCGACGCTTCTGTTCTTTGCAAAACCCTTACCCCAGATTCAACCGCCTTCCAAATAGGCGAAAGCAATGAACTCTGGGACGGAGGCTTCACAACTGAGGCATCTTTTTTATCAGAGTTGAGATGAGCCATTAAATGCAAACGTTTACGCGCACGCGTGCAGGCCACATACAGCAAACGACACGTCTCATTCGACTCACGCCGTTTTGCCTGCCAAGCCAAATGCGTTTCAACCGGATCTTTATCCTTACCACTGCTGGTAATCGTCGACAAAAGCAGCGAGGTCTCGCCGTCATCAGACAAACGCTCATACCAGCGCAGTAGCTCAGGTTCATTACTGCGAGGCGATCGCTGTAATGACGGCACAATCACAGAATCAAACTCCAAGCCCTTAGATTTGTGAATCGTCATAATTTGCAAACGGTCATCGCTGTCGGGGTCGGGCAATAAAAATAATTTTTGCACAGCCTTATCCAACACATCATGCCGAGCTAACACACGATCAACATCCAACTTTTCTAACAACGAAAAAAACAGCATCGCATTGTTTTTTTCTTGCGGAGTGGATAAACACGAAGGCCCACCTAAGGCCAACCACACTCCCTCAATCCATTGACGCAGTGATTTTCGATGTGATTGTTCCAAGCCACTTTGCAACACCGCGCTTACACGCAATAAACGTGAACGACCATCCGGTGTTAATGCCTCGTTGCCCGATTCGCCTGCAACAGAACTGGGCGCAAACATATCCTCTTGAACAACTTCATGATTCGCAGAAGCATTGGCTTTACTTTCTGAATGCAGTACCCGCGACATTTGCTGCTGAACCGTTAAGGGGTGCTTTTCCTCACCCTCATTCTGAGCCGTCGCAACCGCTTCTAGATCCACCAAGGTCAAACCACTCCAGGGTGCACGAAGAACCGATAGCCAAGCAATCCGATTCGCGGGCCGCAATAAGGCATGCGTTAAGGCCATCAAATCTTGAATAACAATGTGGCCAGCCAACGGCTCTAAATCCACCGCACGATATGTTAACCCTGCGGCATCCAATGCCGGTGTGATATGCGCAATATGATTACGGTTGCGAACCAGAATACCGATACTGCCATCGGGGTCTTCACTTTGGGCATGCTGTATTAACTCTACCACTTTAGCCGCTTCGTCTTCCGGCGAAGTGCCATTGGCAAAACCATGCACCGCAATCCCGTCATCAACACTCGTTTGATTAAATGCAACTGAAGAGGAGTAAGCCACCGCCCCCACAGAAATATCATTTACCTGCGGAAAGGACGCGCTAAAAACTTGATTAATCCATTCCACCACATTCGCTTCCGAACGAAAATTCGTGCTTAAGCGCAAAGGCGTTAACGCAACGTCCCCCAAGCCCTGGTCAATACACCGCAAAAATAATCCGACATTCGCGCCACGAAAACCATAGATAGACTGCATCGCATCACCGACGCAAAACATCGTTCGGCCATCATCAATTTCCCAGCCCCCTGTTAACGACTGCAACAATTCAATTTGTGCTGGCGAAGTATCTTGAAACTCATCGACCAAAATATGCTGCATACGGTAATCGAGTGCTAAAGCCAAATCACTGGGATCATCCAGTTTACCCAAAGCCGTTCGCGCCTTTAAACTGATCTCAGAAAAATCAACCGCATTCTTTTCTTGAAAGGTCACGCTTAAATAAGCACTTAACACTGGCAAAATCTGAACCACAGCAACCAATAATTCTCGCTGCTCGTCGGCGTAATGCATACTCGGCAAATTGCGCATATCCAGCAATAAGGAATGCAGCCCTGCCACATCACTTAAGGTTTTAATCAGCGCGATACTCGCCTGCTTTTTTTCTTTAAAACTCTTCTTCTCTGCCGCACCTTCACCAGCGGGAAAACCACAACGCTTATCGACGGTTTTACGCCATCCGCCCGTACCGGTCAGCAAGACATGAATCAAACCTAACCATTGCTCAACTCCCTCTTCCGATGCATCGGGTAATTCACCCGATTCCATTCCTAAATTCAGGCAACACAAGGTCGGTGATTCGGCCTGCATATTGTGTAAATTACTCGCCGCAAAAGCTCCATGCTCCAATAAGCGCGGGTGATACTCCTCTGGAATACAAGATAATAATTGCTCGACGGTTTCAAACCGCACCGATTGCAAATTATCTTCCAACGCTTGCAGAACCGAATTCACATCGGAACCCGAACCCAGCAACGGCAACCACGCCTCGCGCTGCGCCAGCATACGAATTAAAAGCGCTTCCAATTTTTGCGTATTATTATCAAGTAAAGTCAATATCTGGGCGATCGACTCCGACCACGCCGCATCATCTTCCAAGGTCGCCATAAACTTTCTTGCTGCCGCAAGATACAGCTCGCCAGGGTCATCGCTCACCTGGGGCGGGGTAGCGAAAGAAGAATGCAGTGGTAAAGTATTCGCCAAAGAAGAACACAAACTATCAAACGTTTTTATCTGCAAACGGCCAGGGGAATCAATTAAATTCCACTCGTGTTTTTTATCTTGAGCTAAAGCATTGGTAGCCAGCCCCCATGTTAAACGCGCATGCTCACTTTCTGGCTCGGGGTTTTGCTTGGCATTTTGCAAAGCGCTAATCACACGCCCGCGCATTTCACCCGAAGCTTTACGCGTAAAAGTCATTGCCAAAATTTCTTCGGGTAAATTAACCGTTGCCAGCAAGGTTAAAAACCGCTGTGTTAATAATTCGGTTTTACCACTACCGGCAGGCGCCTCACAAATAAATGAGCGCCGTGGGTCAAGTGCGTCTTTACGCTGTTGACTATCCGCTAAACGATTATCCAAACACTCGTTCATGACGATTGACCTCCTGCGCCAACTTCAATCCCAACATCAGCACTAACGCCAGCCCCGGTATCCACATGAGCCGCATTAATGCGACACAAACTTTGCAAATCACAATAGCGACAACTGTTCAGGCGACTTTTCGGCTTAACCGCTGCAACGCCAGTGATAAATTCCTGACTTAAGTCTTCGAGTACGGTCTGCCAATGCGCAACGACTTCCGGCCACGTTTCCGGCAGATCCAGTCGGCTTAAAGCATCTGGCGTTGAAATTCCTGGCGCAACATCGGCACTATCGCCCACACCTTTAAACAGCACCCCATCAACATTAAGCTGACCAAAGGCAACACCCGACACACTCGCACGATGTGCAATCGCATAGAGCGGCACCTGCGGTTCATCGGGTCGATCTCCCGTCCATGAACGCACATCCACTTTTCCGGTTTTATAATCCAAAACAAAAGTTCTGCCATCATCCAGCCGGTCGATGCGGTCAAAACGCACATGAATCGGTAACCGAGCCAAATGCACCGTCTTTTTCGATTCATTAAATAACACAGAAAATGGCTCGCGCTGTTTTTCCAACTCCAACCATGCACGCAGCAATACGTGCATACGCTTGTGCTCTAAGGATTTTAATTTTTCACCAATCCGCGACAAGCCCTTAATGGCTTTAAAACTGTTTTCAATGCTCGCATCAATAAGGCTGGCAAGCTGCTCTTCCGACAGTGCCAATAAGGTAAGTTGGTCTTTTAATTCTTCCCAAATAATCTCCAGCGCGCTGTGGATTAACGACCCGCGTGTCGCCGCCGTAATCCCAGGCACAAAGTCCTCGGCCACCTTCGCCTGCAATCGATGCTTCGCAAACGCTCGAAACGGACATGCCGCCTGATCTTTTAAAATTTGCGATCCTCCCCGCACGGAAGAAGGGTCGCTAATGAAGGAAGCCATCGCATCATCACCCACGTCCAACGCACGTGAATTAAAAATAACATCGGTATAAGACAAAGAAGATAATCGAGATAAAGAATCCACTTCAGCAGAAGGAATATGCTCGACCAACGCGCTAACCTGCAACTCCTTATCCCCATCCGCCGCATAATGGCTCACCACCAAATGCTCAGTCGAACGCTCAAAACGCTCAGTAATTCGCCTGGCCAAAGCCAACTCTCGCTCAACCGAGGCCATCGGCATTTGATGCTGTTTTTGCAAGGCATAAGGCAGCAATGAATTCGGCCGCGTGGGTGCAGGCCACGATTCATTATCGAGATTCATCACCCACAGGTAATCAAAGACCAAACCCGCCGCTTCGAACAAGCCCAAGACCTGAACCGGCGAGTCCATGGTTTGCGCCTGGAACTGAGTATCCAGGCTAATACGCTCTAAAAACTCAATAGCTTGATTTAAGGTCACCTCGGGAAAACAATAATCAAAACCCGACAATTGCGCGATCGTCTGCTGCCAGACCTCGACCTGCTGAAACTCCAAGGTATCCAACGGCCGATCACCCGGCCAACCCAGAGCCTGCCACTGAGAACAAAACAATTCCCCCCACCGACTCGGCGCCTGTTTTTTAGGTGCCGAGTTTGCAAGCTGATGAAAGGCCTGTAAACGCGAATACAAATTCTGAAGCAAGCCAGGAGATTCCGCTCTTTCTCCACGTTTGTTCCGAGCACGACCAAAGCCACCCAATGCCGTCCGTAAAGCTGAAATCCGCAACTCGTCGTTATTCTCTCGCAGCCGCTCTTCCAACAATGCACGCGCAGGCATTTCTGCCTGCGATCCAATAAAGGGCGAATGCAATAACTGAGCGATATCATCCATCGACAGCGCTCTAAAATTTAACTTCAACGCCAACAAAGCCGTCGTAATAGGACGGATGTTGTTCAGTGAAATACCCGCCGACATATTGAAAGGGCTGGCGTGACGCGGTGCATCCGGCAGCTTATATTGCGGCTCAAATACATCCGTAAAAATGCGTTCAACCTGAGTCCTCAAAGGCAGTAATTTAGGAATCACCACCCCCACTCGCGCCTCAGGGTGAGCGCTTACAATCGCCGCAGCCCATTCAGCAGAACGTATCAGCTCATCTTCAGCATCTCTCGCTACTACACGACTGCAACTACTGGAATCAACCGAAGGCGAGAAATTCTCTACCGCACACCCCCGCTCCTCAACCGCCGATATCAAAGTCTGCATCTGCGGATTGATATCATCGAAGGCAACTAAAACCATGCGAGAAGGCAAAGGCAACAAACCCTGCTCCACCGTTTCAATCAAACGATTCAGCATACTCGCCTGGTCGATAAGATCCTTCTGAGCGCACTCCGCCTGATAAGCCTGCAGCCACCCCGAAAACTCAGGAGACAAACTCTCGCTGCCCTCCAAACTGTCTAAATCGATCTGCCACTGCAACAACGCATTCCAAGCACGTCGACACTCAGACGCCGTCGCACTGGGGTTAAACAGCCCCACTTGAGCATCCTCAGAACGCAGAACCGATAACCAGAGAGACGTTTCTTGAGTCCCATTCATCAGAATCGGCAAAGGCTCAGGACTTAAACCCTGCCAGGCCTCCCACAAAGACTGTGTCCAAGCCGAGAACGAAAAACAAGGAAAACTCGGCCAAGCCTCCAACCCCCCAGATCGCTGAGACAAGGCATACTGACTGTGAACAAAACGACTAAGGCGTAAGTTAGGGGTTAAAACCAACGTATCAACGGCAGCAGCCTGTTCAAAAAGCGGTTTAAAACACCCATAGCCAGAAGACAAACGTTCACTCATTTCCCCATCCCCCTACAAAGCAATCAAAGCCTTGGACAGAATGAGAATTAGAACAACAGGAAACACAGAAAAAAGTAGGTAGACGCATCGCGGCATATTATTACAGCCCAAGGCCGAACGAAAGACTCAGCGCCGGTCGATTTCACACCACAAGCTAGCAAGGCAAAGCCACAGCAATTCAATAAATCTCCACATCGAACAAACAACACCCACTTTAAAAAAACACGCCAAAACTTCTTGACGGAACCCAGTGGAATACTTATTATTCGCGCCCTCTTAAGCACTCGTAGCTCAGCTGGATAGAGTACTCGGCTACGAACCGAGCGGTCGAAGGTTCGAATCCTTCCGAGTGCGCCATATACGAAAAAACCCGCCTAGTGCGGGTTTTTTCGTATATGGCGCACTCGGAAGGATGAGGCCGCTCTCGCACGTCCTGTGCTTCGCGACATAAAGTCATCAATGACTTAAATTAGTTGCCCAGCAACTAATACCGCCAAAGGCGCCCGAAGCTACCCGGTTTGTCAGGCTGAATTTGAATGATTATTTAGAATCAGCCCGCCCCATAAACCTACGCTCTTCCACATTGATCTTAATTTTATCCCCAGTCGAAATATGCTCAGGCACTTGCACCGTCACGCCAGTCGACAATATTGCAGGCTTTGTTCTGGAAGTTGCAGAAGCTCCCTTAATCGACGGATCTGTTTCCGTCACTTCAAGCTCCACATAAGTCGGCATGCCAAGCGCTACTGGCACGTCATTAACGATGATCACCTGAATGCCTTCTATTGACTCATCAATAAAAAGCGCCTCATCAGCAATAGAATCCTTGTTCAGGTTGTACTGCGTGTAGTCTTCGGTGTTCATGAAAACGTAATCATCACCATCCATGTAAGAAAACATGACAGGTCTACGGATAAGGTCTGCAAGATCCAACATGTCTGAATCTTTAAAGGTTTTATCAATTTTACTGCCAGTCACCACATCATACATTCGCATACGGTAGATACTCCCACCTGCACGGCCCTGAGGAACTGAACGATCAATGTCCTTCACAATGTAAGTGCTACCGTTATATTCGATCGCTGCATTCTTCTTGATATCACTTGCCTTGGGCATTTTCTTTAGTCTCAAAATTAAATGGGTGGAAATCGTACACTTTAGTACGCAACTGGCTCAGAGCGAACTATTAACTCACAAGGCTAAGCCTGATTACAGGCCTCAGAGTAATAGATCCGTATAGAGAAAACCAAACCTTTTTCAACGGCCTCTGCATTTCAATTCCCCCTATTTACTCTAGCGTTTTCTCCATATAAACACGGCTATATCCTGACTCGACTCTCCGCTCAATCTCGACAAATCCCCCCAAGGTATACAGGCGGATATTCGCCTCCATCTTCACATTGGTAAAAAGCGTTAATCGATCTAAACCATTCTCTACAGCAAGCTTTTCCACAAAATGCAAACACCGGGCGCTCAAGTACCGGCCCTCATAATCGGGGTGTATAGCAATATTAGCCAAAGCCAAACAGTCGCTTTTGACTATCGCCACAAAAAAATCAACGACCTTAGAGCGATCAACAATAACCCTTACCGAACCCTCGCCAATCAACTCCCCATAATCCACAAAAAGTGGCGCTGGAGAAACACCAATGGTCTTTTTATAAATGGAGTAGGCAGCATGAGCACAATCCGAAACGGCCTCAACATCTTGAGCATTCGCCGCCCGAATCGAAAAACTGGAACATTCGAGGTTGTTCATTGGTACTCCAAACAGAGATTGTTCATGATTTTTATTTTCTTAACCCCATGATTTCAGTTTAAAACACAGACCGATATATTTAACATGACAAGTTATCAGCATGATTATGTATGCTCACCACCCCTTAATCTAAAAAATAACTATCCAATATCAGCCCTACCGAAACCTAACAAAACCACTACAAACTATTACAAATCACTACACCCCCTTACAAACGCAGAAAACCACAATTAAATACGTGCAACCAAGAAAAATCAATATTGCCAACCGCCTCGTTTCCCCAGTCTGCAATCGCACGCAAATACGCCATACCGTAAATTACGGTACAATTCACAAAACATAGTTATCAGGAATTTCTTTTCGCATTACTTTATGCGGACAGAATAGGAATTTATACGTCAAAATGACTAATCAGGAGAAGCACAATGAAGAAAGAAAACCGACCCATCAACATCGGCCTAACGGATATTTTATTTCGCTTTCAGTGGACATGGTCAATGGTTGCATCCGTACTGCATCGAGTTAGCGGAATAGCCCTAATCTTTGTAATACCCATTTTTATATACGGCCTACAGGAATCGCTTAATTCTCAGGAAAGTTTTGATGCATTAAAGATATCGCTTACCCACCCGATATTAAAATTTGTAATTTGGGTGTCGCTATCTTTTCTGGTTTATCATTTTATTGCGGGAATAAAACACTTGATTATGGATTTAGGCTTTGGGGAAACTAAAGCAGGCGGAAAAATTGGAGCCAAGATAACTCTTATATCGAGCACAATTTGTATAATTGCTCTTGCATATTATATAAGCTAGAACCGATCCAAAAAATAAGGGCTGTGTATTTATTTCACAGCCTTACAAGACTCATCAAATAAAAGCCAATCACACTTTTGACTATGATTTAAACTAATTGGCGGTAACGGTAAAGGGCTATCAACAAAACACCCGCCAGCAATTCCAATCATCTCCTTAAGACTAGAAACATACCAAAATAAAGTGGTTCCACATGAACTGTAAAAGTACTGTTTTTGGTCATGGTTTTGCTCAGCATTATGCAACTCATAAAGACTCAATCCAGTCGAAGGCATAGTAATAACCTGATCTTTCCGGAAATATGAGGGTATTCCAAAAGCACTGCCCGTCCTTTTTTTACAATTGTTACAGCTGCAAACTGCATGCCTTTCCGGATTGCCCTCGACTTCCAGCTTACTTTTCCCACAACAGCATTCGGCAACTCTACTCACTAAATCCTCCTTAGCGCACAACATTTACATTGGGCGCACAACCAAGTTCAGCGAGACAGTCATCATAACACTGGCAGAGAACCATCAAATAACCCGCTTCCATGTTGAATTAGCCACCCGAACTGCTCCAAGACTTACCCCAAACCCACACGTAATCTCAGTGGTTTGTCAGCGTTTCGTGCTGCGCTCTGCCTGATCCTTTTGCTCCTCCTCATTAAATTGCTGTAAAGAAGGTTTTGAATGTTTCGATTACCACTAAGGTCTATTTTACTCGGCTGTCTGAGCGCGAATACCGCCATGGCCCAACACACTTTAGTAGACACTGAGGCAGGTGATAATCCCATTGAAGAAGTGATCGTGACCGACAGTGAACACGATAATTTTTCGGAGCCGACCAAACTGACCGAAAAGCTGCTGAAAGTCCCCGGCGCTTTCGGTGATCCTATGCAGGCAATATTTTCTTTACCTGTCATCGTACAATCCGATGAGGAAGGAGGAGAACCCGCGGTAAGAAGCAGTGGACCGAAAGATAATGCTTTTTTAGTGGATTATTTACCTGCCGGACCGATTTTTCATAGCCTGCTCGGTAACAGCATTTTTAATGAAGACCTGCTACACGATTTTGGCCTCCACGCCGCCGGTTTTGGCTCACAATACGGCAAGGCGACCGGCGCAATTTTTGATATCACATTGCGCCAGCCGCGTATTCAACCCTTGTCCGTAACCTTGGACGCGAGTTTATTGCAAATCGGCTTATTAACTGAAGGCGCCATCACCGAAAACCAGGCTTTTTATCTCTCGTACAGAGAAAGCCTGATCCATCTGTTTTTGGATGAGGAGAAGGATGAAGAAGGCCTAACCGTAACCAGTAAACCGGGCGCCAAGGATTATCAAGCCAAGTATTTTTGGCAGCCTGATGAACAAAACATCCTGTCATTCTTGTTGCTAGGCTCAGAAGACAAAGCCAAGCAAGAAGTGAGTGAAGGCTCGGAAGAAGCTCTGTTGGACCCCGGCGGTGTTGGTAAACAATCGCTCGATACACGTTTTGATAGTCAGGGCCTGACTTGGTCCTATACCGAAGACGGGGAAGGGAAGACTGAATGGAAAGCAGCCTTAGGCCATATACGTGACCAACAAAAATCCGCACTGGGCCCGAACAGTTTATGGATCTGACGCTAGCTGGCTGGACCGTTAAAAGTCGCTACAACTTCCCCGTCAATGATCAGCACCGCATTTCCGTTGGCGGTGAGTATCAGCAACAGACCTATGATTATGATTTACGTCTGCGTCGAGAAACCTGTTCGGATTTTACGCCAGGTTGTGAATACCAACGCGGCCCCATTGTGGCCCACAGCGAATATCGGTATGCGCTGGAACTCTCGCAGCGGTATGCCCTATACACCGATCACCGGCAACCAACCTGACCTAGTCTATAATGGTCTTTATGTACCGGTTTACGGTGAACTCAATAGCGCCAGAGCCGATGCCTATCACCGGCTCGATCTTCGCCTTGAGAGAGAAACCCATGGCAGTTTTTATATGGATATCATTAGCGCCTATGGGGCAACTACTTAGTGGTTCTGTCGAATATGAACCAATTAAAGACAGTGATGAATTTAAATTGGTGACAGAAGAAGGGATGGGCTTGTTTCCATCAATTGGTTTTAAGATTACATTTTAGCGGGCCAGGGAAGACCGAAAACGGAGCCGCGCACGTGGTGGCATTGTCACTGGAAGAATAACCATACTAGGTCTACTCTTACACACGGAACCTTCGTATCCGGCTCATTTACACCGTTTTTGTGCGCGCAATGCCGCACCGCAACATTTTAATGATTGACACACGTTTAATCTACAATTAGACTCCTCACCACTCAATTGCTGCACGGCAGCAAGACTCAACACGCAAAGAGAAAAAAACTATGTTAGAACAAATTACAGAACAACTACAAAAAAGCATGCAGCCAATTACTGAAATCACTAACATCAACGTGAAAGCGCTTGAAACATTGGCATCAAGCCAACAAGACCTTTTCAAAACTTTGTTAGAGGCTGGTACAGCTTTCGCACAAAATGCAGGCGGACAAAAAGACATGGAAAGCGCAGTAGAATCACAAAAAGCTTACGCTCAAAGCCTACAAGAAACTATTGTTGCTGCCGCTAAAAACGCTTTCGGCGTGATCTCAGCAGCTCAAGAGCAAAGTGGTGCTATCCTTCAGAACGCTGTTACTGAAGTTCAAGCCCAAGCGACTGCTGCTACACAGAAGTAAGTACACGCTATTTAGACTCGACGCCTTAGGGCGTCGTGGCTAATGCCAATTTGCCCCCCTAACAAAAAAGCCGAGCTTACCCCTTCTTTCAGGATATTAACTCGACCCTCACTTCCTTCTTCACCCGCCCTATCTTATTGATTCGTTACAAACCATTGAGCGCGCCATACTTACCTTGGCTATCAAAAGGAAAAACCACGCCTCCTAAAACAAACAGCACACGTGAGTAAATAACACTGATCATGCTTACGAGGGCTGGAACAAAATGATTATTCTGAAGCATTTTCCTCTGCAGACATATGTTCGGAGAAGTAAGTTTTGTAGTCTTCATCGGATAGACCGCCAATATTAAGATAAACCTCCTTCTCATCCGGCACAGCCATCAGAGTGCCCTCTTTGAATTCAACCGCTTTTCCGGCCTTATCAGTCAAGGTGAAATCCTTGTTCAATACAACATATACAACTCCATCGTCCTCTTCGCCGCCCACACTTTTGATCCAGCCCGCTAGCGCTTTAGGTCCACCGACATTGAGAAACTCACCCGAAACTTCCTGTATTGAAGGGTCGCCTCGCTCGAGATTAGTGGTACCAACTTCTTCTCCATTATGCGTAAGAGTATACATATTCAAATTCCTATTATTGGTTAGGCCCCCTAAATGACATCCATTTAGTCAGCAAAATAAATTGTAACCGGATCGAGTTCCGAGACCAATCCTTTGGCGCATATAATGATACCCAGCGCATAAAACTCGAATCATTCACGTGATTAATTCAAAATAGAAGAGAGAGAACTGTGTCGTTCTCATCATATTTCGATACTCACGATTCAATAGCGGCTTCTATTGTCTTAAGTTTCAAATATGGAGCTCGCCCAAATCGTGGTTTCCAACGCCTATCAGCGCCCATCTCGGTATTCACCATAACCCTTAAGAAAAACACCCCCTTACACCCATTATTTTCAAACTAGAACGACAAAATCTGATTATTCAACGATCGGCTATATCGATTTCAGCTAAAAGACTGATTGGCGTTTTTTTAACCTTTCCTCACGAAAATTTTAAGTGTTTGTTGAACTTAATTCAACACCCGACAAGCTCTTGCGACACCTAAATCATCCCCATAATGTAGCCGAAACTTCTGAAACACGCAGCGCTTTTTACAGCACAGCACAGCACAGACACAGAATCCGCTCACCAAGTACCCCAAACACAAACAGGGATCGACAAAGAACAACTCGAAAACGGCTTTTCTTTTCGCTTTAAGTCTCACCATGTCAGCCACTGCATTTTCTGGTTGGGGTGCTAACGAAGATCGCCTTGGTGGCCCTAACGGAAAAATGACTTGAGTTTACACTCCTAACTCAGCTATTGCCGGTAACCCCCATATTATTGACGCGCAGCAGGCGGAACGGGTATTGGTACTGGCGGTGGTGAAGGTGAAGGCCGCGACAGCACAAACACAGCGCCGGTACTTAGCGTTGCCTCCCATACAGCTAGGAAATCGGCGCAAACTGTGTAGCGAGCGCGACAGCAACTGACGCAGAAGACGGCGACCTTAGCAACTCAGTTGCCATCACCGGTAGCGCAGACTGCAACACCGCAGGCATCTACTCTTTGGCTTATAGCGTAAGCGACAACGACGGCGCTAGCGACTCAGCAACCATCACGATTACGATTACCGTTAACGCAGCAGCAGGCGGCTTTGACGAAGAAGCAACAGCAACCTGCACAGGCCACTACAGCGCAAGCCGATTGGATGTAACCGGTTACCTATCTTATGGCAGCGCGAATGGCTACTCTCCAAGTGTAACGTTGTACAGCTTTGGTGGATGCTGGACAGACGATATTAACGGAGGTGTATGTTAATCCCCAACTGTAAAACCTTTTAATAAACAAGCCCTACACCGAAAAGGCCCCTATAGAGAAATTGGGACCTTTTTTGGCTTATCTTACAAGTTCATAAGCCAATCAAAGATTGGCAACAGCAATCCATTTTAGTATCAAGTTACTTTTCCCTTTTGCCACGCTTCATTTTGCCAGTTAGACGGTTAAAAACTTAAAACTATAAACACACCAATAAAACAGCATAAGTAAAAAACATACCAATGATTCTAGGCAGTGGAAAATGAGGGTTGCTCAACATTCCAATAGAATGCAAAATTCTCCCTAAGACAAAACAAACTCCCAAACCCCAAACCAACTTTCCACTGGCACTGTGAAATTCCATGAGCGCCAGCATTATCAAACACATCGGAACGTACTCAATGAAATTGCCAAAAAGCCTGTATACGTCTTTTCAGTTTCTCATCATTACCATCTTGATCAGGGGTATTTAGCAACATCCCCTTCAGACTTCCCGACATCGGCCGAGTATTTATCCCTTAAGGAATCGAACAATTGTAAGCGATCAACCAACCCACAAG
>JAWSUZ010000121.1:0-2094 GCA_033852165.1 Agarilytica sp.
TTTGCCGGAGGTAAGTTAACTTGACCTACACATGGCTAAAAGGTTTTATTCCTGGGAAACCTAAAATTGATAGCGATGCTTATATTTATAAAGTAAATAAGCTAGATGCAACACTACCTGCCACCCAAACTATCCACGAGCTAGCGCCACTAGTCACTGGAAATTCACGTATGATCTACACAGTGACGCTCTCTGCCGAGGGCTTTTTCCCTGATGAATTAAGATTACCAAAACGACTGGTTTCCGTTTTTATCATCAATATCGATAATTACCCTCTTGGCGCAACTGATGATGTCATTTTATATAACCTAGAGGAGTCACTGCTGACCCCCGCCCCTTTGTCGACAGAAGAAAGTTCGCTCAACAATACAGAGCTCTCAAGTGCTTTTTTTACCGAGAAACTGGCGAGAATTGATCAAATCACTTGGGTCGGTGCCGCAAATGCATCCCTTGGCAACACAAGCATATTCACCATTAGACTTTACAGAGCAAATGGAAACATTCCGTCAGAGACAATTCTCGCAGAGGAGCTTGTCAGCGTCTCTTCAACGTATCTTGGAGAGCAAAACGGCCAATCATTTTATGTATTTAATTACGACCAACGTGCTCTATTTGAGATAGAGCCCGGCGAATATTTTGTGTCCATATTAGACACCGAATCTAAGGACATAGGATTCCGATGGGCCCAGGAAAATATCGGCGCATTTAACGGTGGCGCTCGTCGTAACTCTAGCGCCACAGGATGGGAAGCAACTAGCTCTGGGCAAAACATTCGAATCGGGGGCTTCTGCTATGGAGACTGCTTAGTTCCACCAACACCAATCCCAACCCCGACTCCCATCCCAACTCCCACTCCAACCCCCGGCCCATCCCAATCGCCTCGACCAACCGCTCCCCCAACACCGACTCCAACGTCGCCTCCGCCACCAACACCAACGCCCACACCGCCCCCCTATCCCGCAGGCCCGTTTACTGCCGACTACTATCTCGAAGAAGACGGAGATAAAACCGGTGAGGGTCACTACGGCCTCGATTCGGGTGTAATACCTGTATTAATCGCCTCCGAAACGGTTACTGAAATAGTCACATCAACCAGCCTTGTTAACTCCCACGAAATACCGCTGACTCATTTTTACGGAGTATGGCAAGGCCCAATCGAAGTCTCCGACTCAGAAGCCAATATCAACGCACACTTTGCTAACGTCTCTTGGTCAGACGTAGCCTTTTTTATTGATGGCGTACTTATAGAACGATGGGGGAATGAAGATAAAACAATACCGTTAACACTGGCTACAGGCGCACACACACTTAAGATTGAATACCATAGCCATTGGCATACAACTGATTTTGAATTCTCCCTGACGAACAACGCCACACCTATACAAGATGCGGTCAATGCCTATCCTGTAGGACCATTTCGCGTCAGCTACTATGAAGAAGACGATGGCTCTGAGGGTGGCATAGGAACAGATGGTACAGACCCTAGCATCACGCAAATATTAAAAGGTGTTGATGAGCTAGCCGACGACATTTCGATTGATTACATTTACAGCAGTATTTTTGGAATTAATTCCTATAACTTCCTCGGTATTTGGGAAAGGTCAATAGATATCATTGATGCTAGCGATACCATCAATGTCCGCTTTAACAACATAGACTATGCGGACCTTTCGTTTTATGTTGACGACGTTATGCAATCTCAGTGGGGCAATGAAGATCGAGTCATACCCCTTACTCTTGATGTCGGCAGACACACTATTAGAGTGGAATATCACAATCACTGGCACACAACAAATTTTGATGTGACATTTACGAGGGAATGATGATTGGGAATTCAATGTTTTTCAATCGTGTCTGACCCCACTAAAATATTATACGAAGGTGTATTTTGAAAATAGAAATATTAGGAAAAATATACACCGGCATAATGTCTCTGTACTTTATTGTTTCGGGATTCACGGCGCTATTGGATATTGACTCAAAAATTGCCCGGATATGACTGAGCGCGGATAACACAGACGGTAAGATTGCGTTCATATTGATTTACTGCAGTCTTATTGTCGGCGTTGGCATCCGGTGTTTTTCAAGGTAGTT
>JAWSUZ010000050.1:0-30605 GCA_033852165.1 Agarilytica sp.
AGGTGTTTATCTCATCATCCTTATAATTGTCCTGAGTTATTCTATGGACACACTTTCTGGGCTCTTAGCCCTAGACTTATTTCCCTATAGGCGGCGTCCGGGGTCTAATACACCTCATTCGTGTGGTAAGCGCGGCATACGGTCCGAGAGACCAACATCAAATTCATCTCTCACTTTTTACCGGGGCAGGATCGACTAAAAACCTCGTGTCCGACACTTCTACGCTACTATATGCCCAGACTTAATCGTCCGATCTCTGTTCGTCGTGTCGGAATTATCTAGACTTGAATATGGGTAATAGCGGATATATGAAACCACATAACACGAATTTATTACTGCAAAGTAAGTACAACATCACAGCGCTCTTTTATGATTTGTTGGATTACCCCTGGGAACGCGTCTATCGGAAGTGGCGACCATCGTTGGTAGGTGACTTGTCTGGAAAGGTGCTAGAAGCAGGTGTTGGTACTGGCCGGAATTTAGAATTCTATTCGAGTAATGCTGACGTTCTCGGAATTGATTTAAGTCCTGCGATGTTGCGAAAAGCGGAGAAGAGGCGCTCGAAGGCGAAGTGCTCGGTAAGTTTACTCAACGAAGATGCTACGGTGATGGCTTCCATAGAATCGAGTCAATTTGATTGGGTAGTCTCAACGTTTATGTGCTGTGTTATGCCCGATGAAATCCAAGTGGATGCGATTGAACAGTTTGCCCGCGTATTAAAACCGGGCGGAAAATTTCGTTTGTTAGAAATGGTTTATTCGAAAGATAAAGCGATAAGAAAAAAGCAGGAACGCTTCACGCCATTTGTTGAGAAGGTATATGGCGCGAGGTTCGATCGAAATACTCTGCGCCATTTGGAATATTCTTCAAATCTTAATGTAACGAAAACTTCGTTTTTGAAGGATGATACTTATTTGTTGATAGAAGGCGTTCGCTTATAAAAATTTGAAAAAATGGAAAGGCCTGCTTTCCATTTTTTGTTTTTCGAGTGTGAATTAACGAAAGAAATCCGAATATTAAAAGGCTGAATAAGTTGAAACTGCCGCCGCCAGACTCATCATTTGTCGAGCTTTTTTCAATTGAAGAATCTGCTTTACTTGAGTCTTCAGAGGTGGAGTCCTCTACTGTAGATGTCGGTTCCTCATCACTTGTGCTTGTTGGAGTAAGCTCAAATGTATCGTCGGTTATCGTAGTAACCGGAACTGCCTGAATAGTATCCGTTTCGTCTTGTTGTGTTATTACTGCGCTGTGAGTTCCCGACAGTGTGGATTCTGTTTCAGCTGCTGTGATTGACCCAGAAGTAATCGTATCCGTTTCGATTTGAGCTGATAACGTGTTTGCATTAGGGTCGAAGTTTATGGCAGTCAAAGTTACAGCATTTATGATCTGCGCTGCTGTCTCAGCGGTCATTGTCCAAGTAACGGTTGTATCAGACTCTACTTGAATGCCGTCTATAGAGCCGATGGAGGCGTCATCAGATTCGATTTCCAAATTGTTTGAACCTTGACCGCCCGCGATACTTTCAATATTTTCAAACGTAATATTACCATCGACACTCCCGCTATATCCCGCAGAGATAATCCAAGCTACATTATCAAAATTAGGCCCATAAATAGTATCTGTTCCAAGTCCACCATCGAGGCTAATTATCGGTGATGGTGAAGTCTCAAGACCTCTAAAATCAAAATTATCATTGCCGTCGGTACCGATAACTTCGACAGCACCATTAACTGTAATCTCGCCTGAATCCAAGTTCATACCCGAATCAGTAAAATTGTAGTTACGGCCATTACCAACATAAGGTAAGTCAATTGCAGTGCCCGGCGTAGCAATCAAAAAATCGCTCCCATCAACAACAATCTCACCACCGAATTCTAAAACAGAAAAATAATGTCCGAAATTCTTCAAGCGAATTGCGAAGCCATCAGCCGGAACGTTTATTGAGTAGGTATCAGGAAAACTCACTACTGTCGCTTCAGCTGAAGTATTAATAGCAATATAAGCGATTTTGCCAGCTTCATTTGTCAGTTTTGCGCCAGAATAAGACGATAAAAGAGTTGGCTCTGAAGACGCAAGGTCTACAGAGGGCTCAGTTGTCCACAGAACAGATTCGGCGAGTCGAACCAGAGTTTCTTGTGATAACCCTTCAGAATCGGCAGTGCTAGCGAGTACGTCGTTTATCTCAGTGAGCAGAGTCAGTGTTGCTGGAGTATGTTGGGGTTTCTTTGCCCAAGCTTGGCTCGCGATAGCAACAATTACCATAGCGAAAATAGCGCTTTTACTTAAATTTTGGAGTAATTTTTTTTGATTGGAAGTGTTCAATGCACTATTCCTTTGCTGTGGTAGGTCCGAGAGGGCGCCATTCTATACTATTTTGACTGCACAGCTATAAAAAAGCAGAACAAAATTTGAACAGTGCGACTTCTGTCGTAAACTGGTAAAACGGCCTTTCCCAATTATTTAACGAAAGTCTCATCATAGTTTTATCAATTTCCGTTTATAGAGCCGCCATGATTCAGCTCTACGATGGAAATGATCAAGCGTTACGTTCTGAGTCCTCACAAAGAGAAACAGCCGTAGTCAAACTCTTTTTAGATCGATTTAATGAACATTAAATCCGAAGAAACCGTGCGAAATATCTACGGAAGCCCCAAAAATAGAGCCGAAGGAAAAGTGCTGAGCCATTTGGAAAAGCACTGAGCCATTTGGAAAAGCACTCAATCAGTTTTATTTAAAAATTACCTTTCGTGACGGTTTCAACGGTGGCAAGCCAGGTTTTGTTAAGGTACTTGATGATCGCACCCTGCTAATTCCTGACGCTAAAGGCAATAACAAGTTAGACAGCTTGATTAATATTATCGAAACGGGGCAGGTGGAGTGTTTGTTTTTAATTCCAGGGATTGATGAAACGCTAAGACGGAATGCCTCGGCAATCGTCAGTACAGATAATGATTTATTGGCGCATTTTTCGAGTGAAAAAGTACGCCCTAAATCGGTGGTTAAGGTGGAAGTGAACGAAATGTTTCTCCACTGTACCAAGGCTTTTGCCCGTTCAAAACTTTGGAATACCGCTTCGAGAGTTGAGAGATCCTTATTTCCGCCCTTAGATACAATGATCGATGAGCAGCTGGATTTAGATTAGCTTTATCGGGTCTATATTTTGACTGATTTGTGTTTTCAGCAGGCTAGGTACCTATTCGAAACACTAGGCCTTTTGGGGCATCACAGCCCCAACACAAAATATTCCCAATGCTCCCAACACCACAGACGGCCCAGCTGGAATATCCCATAGAAAAGACCCATACAGCCCCAAGCTCACCGAAACAACGCCAATCCCTGAAGCGATAATGGCCATTGCTTCGGGCGACGTTGAAAACCGTCGTGCGGTTGCAGCCGGGATTATCAAAAGCGCGGTAATCAGCATTACACCCACAATCTTCATGGCCAGAGCAATGAGGCAGGCCATCATCAACATCAAAATGATTTTGAGACGAGTGACGTTATGACCTTCAACAAAGGCCAGCCCCTCGTCAACAGCAAGCATCAACAATGGTTTCCACAGGGCAATAAGGACGATAGCGATAGCCGCTATAGCAATATAAATCACGATAACCTCTTGCAGTGTCACCGTCAGGAAATCGCCAAATAAATACCCGTAAAGATTAACTCGAGTATCCGAATAGAGGCTGACGCAGACCAATCCTAATGCCAAAGAGCCATGGGATAGCACGCCCAGTAAAGTGTCTGTGGATAGGGAGTTTTTCTTTTCCATCAAAACGAGTAACACCGCGATAAGCCCGCATGCAATCACGATTGCGAGGGTGATATTCATTTCCAAAAACAAACCTAGAGCCACGCCAATCAGAGCCGAGTGAGCCAATGTATCGCCGAAATAAGACATTCGTCGCCAAACCGCAAAAGCACCGAGTGGGCCTGCAATCATGGCAATGCCAATGCCAACGGCAAGGGCATAGAGTAAAAAATTAGCCATGATTACAGTCCTCGTCGCAACTCACGGCTTCGCCGTTTAAATTGTGGTGATGATCATGGTGGTGTTGATACACCGCGATTTCGTCTACGGCTTGTTGTCCGAATAATCTCAAATACTCGGGGTGTTGGCTGACGCTCTCGGGTTGGCCGTGGCAGCACACATGCTGGTTTAGGCAGATGACGGAATCAGTTTGGGCCATAACCAAATGAAGATCGTGGGATACCATCAAAATCGCACAATCGAGGTGATCACGCATGGAGGCAATTAAGCGGTAGAGTTCAATTTGACCGTTCACATCGACGCCTTGTAAGGGCTCGTCGAGCACCAGTAAGTCAGGTTTTCGCGCAATTGCACGAGCGAGTAAAACGCGCTGCAATTCGCCTCCGGATAATTTATGAATTTGTTGTCCGGCCAAATGGCGGATATGGAGAAAATCTAAGGCTTCGTAGCGCGCGTCCTTATCGACTTGGGCCAGGCTTAAAAAGCGCGAGACCTTCATCGGCAATGTTGTATCTAGTGAGAGTTTCTGGGGGACGTAACCAATACTGATTTTGTTTTGGCGATGGATGCCTCCTGATGTGGGTGTTAGTAAGCCCAACACCAATTTTACCAAGGTGCTTTTACCGGCTCCATTGGGTCCTATAATGGTCAAAATCTCTTTCCGAGAAAGTTCTAGATTCACGTTATCCAAAATAGTTTTGCCCTGTACGGTAAAGCCAAGCTTATCCACATGTAGCAGCGCACTTCCGCCCTGTTGAGTGTTACCCATGGTTTTTCTCCGCTGTGCGACAGGTACCGCATTTCCCGCTGATCTCAATGACCTGTTTTTCGACACCGAAACGATATTGAGAAGCGCAGAGGTTAATCGCCTGTTGGATCGTATTGTTTGGAGCTTCTTCTGCGATTCCGCAGTGAGTGCATATTAATATCACAGAGCTGTCTTCACGTAAGGGGTTGGAATTGGGGGTGTAAGCATTGAGCGAGTGGATTTTATGGATAAGACGGTACTTGAGCAAGAAATCTAGCGCGCGATATACCGTTGGCGGAGCAACGCGATCACGATCGGAGTTTGCTTCTAGCAAGTCCATCAAGGCATAAGCTCCGAGTGGTTTACCGTAATCCAGCAGCAAAGTAAGCACTTGCTCACGCAGTGCGGTCAAGCGAACATTGCGTTTCTCACAAATCTGTTTTGCGCGTTGAATCGCCTTAATATTTGCTTGTTTGCGAGAATTTGTTTGTACTGTATCGACTGGCGTCATGGCTGGGGCTTATTAAGTGTTATGTTATCATATAACATATTGTAGTCGACGAATATTGAAGACGGATTTAAACTCCCGGTTCACTTTACTTATTAAGGCAGTTTTGTGCGTAAGTTATTGTTTTTTATCGTGTTAAGTCTCTTTTCATCCATTCTTATTGCCGATGAGGTGGGGGTGGGGAAAACACAAAAATCATTGAAGCCGTTAATAGTCGCTAGTATCAGACCGCTTGCACTTATTGCTAAGGATCTCGCAGGCGATCGAATTGATTTGCGTGTATTGATCGAAAAAGCCGCTTCTCCTCACGACTTCTCGCTGACCATTGGTCAGGCGCTCATGTTGAACGATGCTGATGTCTTACTTTGGGTGGGACCGGATTTTGAACGCTTTTTAAATAAGGGGGTAACGACACCCTCCAAATTAGCGATGCTAAACGAGAGCCATATAGAAGAACACAAACATGAGTATGACCACGAAGGGCTTCACCCTTGGCTGAGTACTGAAGAAGTGCAACACTATGCTGAATTAATAAGCGAATATTTGAGTCAAACGCAGCCGGAATTTGCACAAGAGTTTGCAGAGCGACTCAAAATATTTAAGCAGGGTTTACTTAATCGTCGAGGACAGATCTCCAAACGTTTGTTACCAAGCGCTAAGCAATTATTTGCTGTGTATCACGATGGCTATGGTGAGTTTGTTGCTGAACATAATCTTACTCAACCGATAATTATTACAAAAGTTCCTCATGAGCGAGTGAGTGCAAAACGCTTGAATGCTTTATCCGCGGATATGGCAAAAGTGAGTTGTATATTGTCCGAGACGGCGGAAATGTCCCAAGCTAAACGTTACGCAAACTTGTTTGAAAAGCCATTGGTTGGTATCGATCTTTTGGCTACCGAGCCTTCTTTATCTTCTTTCGATTCCTATCTGGAATCGATTCAAAGCGCCTTTCATGATTGTCTTTTACAAGACGCATCGAGCTAGTTGATTTTATCTAGCCTGAAATGCTGATCAAGTAAGTGAAAAGCGAGCGCCCATAAAAAAACCAGCGGTCACTGTGTGAGCGCTGGTTCTTGTATTCCCTGGCCGGAAAACGACCTGGTTATCTGAGTGACTTAATGATGCGATCTTCTATCGGTTACTTTCTATCTATTGATCTATCGATTTATTTAACAAATCTAGACTAGAAATGTGTACCTGAGATATAAAGTCGATCGCTACGACCTTCTAATAGATCGCCTACTTTGTCCGAAATAACGGCGCTAAGACTCTCGTTGACGATTGCGTCGAGCTTTGCTGCCTGCACTTCGAAGTTTTGTAATTCTTCATCGTTAGCCATGATGTTATATGGCTGCGCCGCAAGGTTTGCGCTGGCGCCTGTCTCCCCAGTAGTAACCGAAACAAGGGTATCGTTTGCGGTTTGTGCTGGCTGAGGATTAGGGGCACCAACTTCACCGGCGACACCATGAAGCGATACTGCAAGAAGCAATAAGAGTGCTTTAGTCATGATAATTATCCTAATAAAGTTAAAGTTGATACCGAATGACCGTTATATTTGGTCTTCCGTGTGAAGCGTTACTTCACGTTACATAAGGTAACACCACATATGCTGTGGTGCAATAAAAACCTGCCTGCTTGTTAACCTTTGTGATGTGTTACTCACTATTCGCCCCGTTATGGTGCTTAAGGTGACAGATTTAGCTGTTTTAATGCTTTTTGGTTATAATTTTCTGGATGAATTGTTATATCGGATATATCGATATTTGTCGTGTGTTACCCATTAATGTTTTGGGTAACAAAATGACGGCAGTTGTGACAGGCCCTCAAATCTCTTCAAGATTCCTGTATCCTAGCGGGCCTTCCAGACGACTAAATAAGATCACGTATATGACGACGACACCCGCCTTTGTGTTGGTAGATGGTTCTTCCTACCTTTACCGTGCTTTTCACGCTTTACCGCCACTCGAGAATTCCAAAGGCATGCCGACCGGAGCCGTAAAGGGCGTGGTCAACATGCTTCGGCGCCTGGTAAAAGATTATCCCGAGAGCCGAATTGTTGTGATTTTTGACGCAAAGGGGAAAACCTTTCGGGATGATATGTATTCTGAATACAAGGCAAATCGTCCGCCGATGCCCGATGAATTACGTGAGCAAATCGAACCATTGCACGAGGTAATCAGAAGCATGGGTTACCCGCTTTTGATTGTGCCGGATGTTGAGGCCGACGATGTGATTGGGACTTTAGCTAAACAAGCTTCTGAACAAGGTCATGACGTGGTGATCTCAACGGGCGATAAAGATATAGCCCAATTGGTTACCGATAAAGTCACCATGGTCAACACGATGGATAACACCACCCTTGATGTGGCTGGCGTCGAAGAGAAGTTTGGTGTTCCACCCAAGTACATCATTGATTACTTAGCTTTGATGGGCGATTCCTCGGATAACATTCCCGGTGTCCCAGGTGTCGGTAAGAAAACAGCTTTAGCCTTAATCCAAGGTTTGGGTGGAATTTCAGAAATTTACAGCAAGTTGGACGAGGTTGCGGGCCTTACGTTCCGAGGAGCGAAAACCATGGGACCCAAGTTAGAAACCAATAAAGAGTTGGCTGACTTATCTTACCTTTTGGCCACCATCAAGCTCGATGTAGCACTTGATGTGACTGTCGATGAGCTAGTTCACAAAGAGCCAGATCTCAAACGCCTAAAAGAACTCTATGCCGACTTAGAATTTAAAGCGTGGATCTCAGACCTTGATACCACACCAAAGCCAGGTCCCAAGCCAGAAGACAAAAATACCCCCCCAATCGAAACGGATTACCAATGTGTATTAGAAGAATCCGAACTGGATAGCTGGATTGAACAATTAAAAGCCACAGAACTATTTGCCTTCGATACCGAAACCACAAGCCTCAACTACATGAATGCACGTGTTGTGGGAGTGTCGTTTTGTATTGAACCGGGTAAAGCCGCGTATGTCCCCTTTGGTCATGATTATCTGGATGCACCGACGCAGCTTAGTGAAGAATTAGTCTTCGCTAAATTAAAGCCGCTATTAGAAGACGAATCATGTGCGAAAGTGGGTCAAAACCTTAAATATGACGCCAATGTATTGCGCAATCACGGCATTACTCTGCGCGGTATCGCCTACGACACAATGCTGGAGTCCTACATTTATAACTCCACGGGTACTCGCCACGATATGGATAGCCTTGCCAAAGCCTATTTGGGGCACAGCACAATCCATTTTGAAGACATTGCCGGAAAAGGGAAAAAGCAGCTTACCTTCAATCAAATTAGCTTAGAAGAAGCGGCGCCGTATGCGGCTGAAGATGCTGACATCACCATGCGCTTACATCGACGCTTAATGCCTGAAGTCGAGGCGAATAGCGGACCAAAACAAGTGTTTAGTGAAATTGAAATTCCACTGGTGCCCGTACTGTCAAAGATTGAGCGTAATGGTGCTTTAGTGGATGCAACCATGCTGGGAGAGCAAAGCTTGTCCCATCAAAAGCGCATAACCGAGCTAGAGCAAGAAGTCTACGCAATGGCGGGTGAAGAGTTTAATCTCGCATCGCCTAAGCAATTAGGGGTTATCCTCTTTGAAAAGTTGGGTCTTCCGGTTCTGAAAAAGACGAAAACCAAAGTACCTTCTACTGCAGAAGAAGTTTTGCAGCAGTTGGCTCTAGATTACCCCTTGCCGAAATTGCTCTTGGAATACCGGGGGCTTTCTAAGCTTAAGTCGACCTATACCGACAAGCTGCCCACCCTAATTAACGAAACCAGTGGCCGTGTTCATACCTCGTATCACCAAGCGGTAACTGCCACCGGTCGGCTATCGTCTAGTGATCCCAACCTTCAAAATATACCGATTAAGACCGTAGAAGGTCGTCGTGTCCGCCAGGCTTTTATCGCACCTCCTGGCTATAAGCTACTGGCGGCGGATTACTCCCAAATTGAACTGCGTATTATGGCGCACTTGTCTAAAGACAAAGCCTTGTGTGCGGCGTTCTCAAATGGCCTTGATATTCACAGCGCGACAGCGGCGGAAGTCTTTAATGAACCGCTCGATCGCGTGACTACAGAGCAGCGACGCAGTGCCAAAGCCATCAACTTTGGTTTGATATACGGAATGTCCGCTTTCGGCCTGAGCAAGCAGCTACACATTGGCCGCAAAGATGCTCAACGCTATATCGACACCTATTTTGAGCGTTATCCGGGCGTTGCCGACTATATGGAAAGCACCCGCGCAACAGCCAGCGAGCAAGGCTACGTGGAGACGATATTAGGGCGGCGTTTACATCTGCCCGATATTCAGTCGAGCAACCATATGCGCCGTACAGCGGCTGAGAGAACAGCGATTAACGCCCCAATGCAAGGAAGTGCAGCTGATATTATCAAACGGGCCATGATCGATGTAGATGGCTGGATAGAGCGAGAAAATATGGATGTGAAAATGATCATGCAAGTCCACGATGAATTGGTGTTTGAAGTGCCAGAAGATCAGGCGGAAACCTTAAAGCCAATAATCTGTGAACTGATGTCATCTGCGGTGCCACTTTCCGTTCCTTTAGATGTTGACGCAGGTATTGGAAATAACTGGGAAGAGGCGCACTAAGGTAAAAGCAGATCGATTTAAGCGATTATCAGCTTTTAAAAAAGTTTTCATTAATTATTTTGAAAACGATTGAACTCTTTGAAAAGGGGTGAGTCATAAGTAGCGTCGAGAGAATTCTGAATGATGCAAACAGTGTTCTCAACTTGTGTGATATTTTGTTGATGTTGCTTTCCCCAAAAAGCAGATTCTTAGCCCTGACAGTAATAACTGATCAGGGCTTTTTTTTGCCTTTTTTATAGCTGTTTTTGACGATATTGGAACTAAACCTGACAATCTCCATCAGAGAATTGCCCTTTGATACTCTTGTTCCTTTTGCTCAGGAGTATCAGGTTGAAACCCGCAAGTTTTCCCCAAGACTTGCGGGTTTTTTTTGCCCAAAATTTGGCACCGATGGTGAACATGTATAGTTGGTTTTTATGCGCCACATTCATCGATTTAATTTTTAGTCGTCGTTTTCGTTCTCGCGGTTGTCATGAGTCTCGCCGACTGCATTTTCGGAAGAGATGTTAATCGCGCCAACATCTTCATTGTTCGCGTCTTCTGCCGGTTGTTCCCATGTTAGCCAATTGGATAGCACGCTTTTTAATTCATCGACGCCATCCTTTTTGAGCGAGGAGAATAGTTGACTCGTCACCAAATCATCGACCTCCGCTTCGCGGACGTATTTTTGAAATTGCAAAAGAGCACTCTTTGCTGGGCCACGCTTCAGCTTGTCAGATTTTGTGAGCAGGGCGTGTACGGGCATTTCCGCATCGACAGCCCAATTGATCATCATGGTGTCGAACTCTTGCAAGGGCCGTCTAATATCCATCATTAGAACGAGTCCTTTTAAAGACTTGCGGTCATGTAAGTATTCGGACAAATTCTTCTGCCACTTCTTCTTCACTTCTTGTGGGACCTTGGCGTAGCCATAGCCGGGAAGATCGACAAGGCGAGTATCGGGAGAATTTTGCAGCGTAAAAAAATTGATCAGCTGGGTTCTTCCTGGGGTTTTACTGGTTCGTGCCAGCTTGCGGTTGTTTGTGAGTGTGTTAATCGCGCTCGATTTTCCCGCATTCGAGCGACCGGCAAAGGCCACTTCTGCGCCGTATTCAGCGGGGCATTGGCGAAGAGAGGGCGCGCTGATTAAAAACTGGGCGGTGTGAAAGTTAATTTCTTGCATAAAATATGAACAAATGTAGTGAGGTGAGTTAAGACAAAGCGTTTAAAAAAGAGGGACAGCCTCAAAACGAGTCGCTATAATGCGGCTACTTTTTTGGCGACCTGGCCAACCCATTTTAAATCTGAACTGTATCAGCTTAAAAATAATACGGAAAAATCGATGAAGAACCTAGTTTTAAAAACCTTTATTTGCGCAGGCCTAGTCGGCGTATCACTTGGTGCCTTTGCTAAAGGCGACGCGAGTAATGGCAAAAACCTAGCCGCGACATGTGCGGGTTGTCACGGTGCGACTGGCAATAGCCCAACACCGATGTTCCCGAAGTTGGCCGGTCTAGGTGAAAAGTACCTATATAAGCAACTACGTGATATCCAGAACGCCAACGGCAAGAAGCCTAAAGAGCCTTCACGTTCCATTGCTGAAATGACCGGACTATTGGAGGGTAAGAGTGATCAAGACCTTCAAGACCTGGCAGCATACTACGCAGAGCAAACGATTCAGTTGTCCGGTGCTAAAGAGCTAAAAGTTCAATTGAACTCCGGCATGAAGGTTGATGGTTTGAAGTTAGGCGCGCAAGTTTACCGCGCTGGCAACCTTCATACCGGTGTTCCATCGTGTACTGGCTGCCATTCTCCACGTGGTCTAGGCAACGCACCGGCTGGTTACCCTCGTGTTAGTGGTCAATACGCTGCTTACGTCGAGAAGCAGCTTCGAGCTTTCCGCCTAGGTAATCGTACTAACGATGACTCAATGGTGATGCGTGAAGTTGCAGCAAACATGTCCGATGCTGAAATTATCGCAGTTTCTAACTTTATCTCAGGCCTTAACTAGATCTGAGTTTTTAATTGGCAGTGCTGGCACTTCGCTTTCAAGGCACTGTCCAATTCCTCCCAGTTCAAACTAGATCTCTGAACGAAAACCACGTTAAGCAAGGGTTCATAGTGCCACGGGCATTCTGAACCTTCTTAACGAACCCCTACTCATCAGGAGCCGATGATGCGAATAATAACGTTAGTTTTAGGTTTTGTTGTTGCCCTAGGTGCTTGCGCACAGGAAATTACGCCAGCAAAGTATCAAGAAGGTGTTGATTATAAAGTTCTGGATAATCCCGTTCGCACCATTACCCCCGGTAAAATCGAAGTTACCGAGGCATTTTCTTATACTTGTGCACATTGCTTTAACTTTGAATCTCGTGTTTTAGCTTGGGAAAAAGCACTGCCTGAAGACGTTCAATTGGTAAAACTACCGGTTATCTGGCGCCCAGCTATGCAGCTTCATGCACGTATTATGTATACCGGTCTTGCTCTGGGTATGGCTCATGAAGTCGATTCACGCATATTTAAGGCCATTCATAAAGAGCGTAACAAGCTCTCTTCAGAATCAGCCATTGCGATTATCTTCAAAGAATTGGGTGTTGACGGCGAGAAGTTCAAAAAGACATTTAACTCTTTTGGTGTTTCTTCTAAGGTTCAGCAAGCGGATGCGCGCACACGCAATATGAAAGTCACAGGCACACCGCAATTGATTATCGACGGTCGTTATTCGGTCAACGCGACCAAAGCACTTGGTCATGAAGGGATGTTGAAAGTAGCCGAGTTCTTAGTTGAGAAGGTTCGAGCTGAGAAGAAAGCGGCTCTATAACTTTCTTTCTACCGCCTTTCTGCAACAAAAATTTAAAAACGCGGCTTGTATGCCGCGTTTTTTTTGCCCTAAATACGAGGTTTCCCACTAAAAACTGCCCTTTTGAGCAGATTTAGTTCTTGAAAAAAGGCTATACTTTTTGAAATACTCAAGGTTTACGCTCTAGCATAGGAAACTGTATGGTCGACTCTGGTAACTATCGAGAAAAATACCGACGTGCCATTGCCGATCAAGAACGCCTAGAGAAGCAATTCAAATTTCAATTAGACGCTCTACGTAAAACCATCACCCATCTCGGTGCCGCAACGCAGGGCCTCGATAAGCAGCTCGACGCATCTCTGATTGTCTTAAAAGAAAAAATGCGCGGAGCGTCTGGTCAGCAAGTCTTGGCGCAAATGGAGCGTGTGCAAGCAGCAGCTACGAATTATGAACATTCTCGGCACTCTTCAGGGCTCACCGATGCGAAGCACATTAGTGCTATGACCGCGCAATTGGCTGAATTGCAATTACCCTCCCAATTAAAAGATAGCCTAGCTTCGTTTTCTTCTGGATTACGACGACGTCTCGATTCCTATCGCAATTATTCTGATGTATTGCTAGAACTCAAAAAGCTCCAAAATATTGCTCTAGAAGAAGCACAGAATCCGCCCACTTCATTTTGGCAGCGCTTAAAGGGGGGGAAAACCTTAGCTGGGCCTGAAGCTGAACTAGATATTACGCCAGAGCCTTCAGCTTCACGGGTGGTTGAAGACGATACCGAGCCAATGCCTGAATTTGAAGAGGTAGATGTCGAGCTTTCACCCAAAGAAGGTGAATTCATTCAGGCTAATGAAGATGACGACATTAAATTTGATGCCGGTGATGAAGACAGTTACGAACAAGTCTCCAAGCGTATTGCTCGGACCCTAGAAAACTTAGTGTCACGTATAGAGCCGAATGATGTGGTTCGCCATAAAATCGATATCGTGCAGCTGCGTATTCAGCGTGGTATGGATTGGTACGTATTAGCGGTAACCTTAGAAGATATTCGCGATATATTACTGCTGCGCTACCTACAAAATGATCATGAATTTAGTGAATACCTCAAGCGTGTTAATGAAGAGTTAGGTCAGATTAGTAAAGCGTTGGGTTTAGTTTCAGAGCAAGATGAAGTCCATCGCGCCATGTCAGAAAAATTTTCGAGCGCGGTTTCGGATCAAGTGAATCGTATGCGCAACAATATGGAAAACAGCAACTCGATAGATGATCTCAAACTCGCGGTCACGGATCACCTCGAAGTGATCCAAGAAGCCTTGGGGGGTTACCACGCCGCCCAAAGCGACTCGGCTTCCTTAACGGATCAGCTTAAATCACTCATTAACCGTATTGAGTCAATAGAAACGGAATCGGAAAAAACCAAAGAGCTATTGGAAGAAGAGCATTACAAAGCGACGCATGATCCGCTTACTGAGTTGCCGAACAGAGAAGCCTACAACGAACGTGCGTTCCAAGAATTACAGCGATTTAAACGCTATTGTCGACCTCTAACACTGGCAATATGTGATCTTGATCACTTTAAAAAGATCAATGATACATACGGACATCAGGCGGGGGATAAAGTGTTAAAGCTGATTTCCAAATTGATTTTTACGCGCCTTCGCAAGGTCGATTTTATTGCCCGATACGGTGGTGAAGAGTTTGTCGTGTTAATGCCAGAAACTCCACCGCAGCAAGCGTTTACAGTGTTGGATAAAATTAGATCGGTAGTCGGTAAAACGCCGTTTAAATTTAAAGGCAGCCCGGTTCACATTACCCTATCGTTTGGCTTGGCGAGCTTTGCTGCTGAAGATAGCGTAGAATCCGTTTTTGAACGCGCAGATAAAGCGTTGTATAACGCGAAAGACAAGGGGCGCAATCAATGCGTGATCGCTGAAGAAGATCACAACCAGGGAGGAGATTCATAACAAAAAGCACAGAAAAATTATTACATAAGGGGGCTGAGTGTCTCGAGTCGAGCTGTATTATTTGCCAATAGACCGTCACGGGTTTGATATTGATTTGGAGTTGGCAATCAATCTATTGGATAAGAGCGAAAAAGCTCGTTACCTCCGATTCAAAAATGAGCATGCACAGCAATGTTTTTTACAGGCCAGAAGAATAGTCAAAACCCAACTGGCGGAAAAACTTGGTTGTGCGCCAGCTGAAATTCTCTTCGATTACACCAATACAGAAAAACCATTTCTAAAAAAACAGAGTGCTGAAAGTAAATGGCATTTTAATATTTCCCACTCGCAGTCCTATATCGTTGTCGCTTTATCGACTTTGCCCGTAGGTGTCGATGTTGAAGATGTTGATCGCTGCATCAAAATTTGGAAAAAAGCGGAAAACTTTCTGAATGCTTATGTAAAAGAGTGTGTCCTAAAAGGTAAAACTGAGCAGGACTCCGCAACACTATTTGCTGAACATTGGAGCGCCACAGAAAGTTATATCAAACTAAAAGGCAGCACTATCTACCAAGAGAAGGAACGCGTAAAGGCGAGGCCTCACTCCAATTTTTCCGCTGGTCGACGTAAAACCTTCGAAGATAGTTGTTTCACCGTTATCAATCTCACACCTGAAGCCCGTATTTGTGTGGCAACAGAAAATAATTTTCCGGAAATAGAAGTCATCTATTGGCGAACGGGGAAGCGGGAACAGATTAGCGAGATACTGGATGCAGAGTTAAAGTGAAGCATTCTTGCTAAGCCCCTATTTATGGGCGGCTGTAGTTTGGTAGATACTGGTTAGTGGCTTAAACGTCGGAATGGAAAGTAGAACGAGTTTCGCTGGCTGGATAGGTAAATATATCAGGGGTGAATTAATAGAGTTGCCCTTAAACAGCGCGCAAAACTAAATTGGCTTAGCGGTTCTCTTCAATGAGCCGATCTAGGGTCTCAATTAAAAGATCTTCGTCAACAGGTTTTGTCAGCACTTTATTTGCGCCTCGTTCAATATAACGGGCGTGTTCCTCTGCTTTCGTATGTCCGGTTAGGGCGATAATAGGCAACTTTGTTAATCCAAGCTCCGTTCGAATTTTATAAATAGCTTCGTCACCGTTTATACCGGGTAGGGTTATATCCATAAGAGCCACGTCGAAGGTCTGCTCTTTTATTAACGCCAAGCCGATTTCAGCTGTTTCTGCTTCCTCGACAACATAATTAGCGTCCTCAAGCATCCACGTCACGAGCTGACGGTTTTCAGCACTATCTTCAACTAGCAATGCGCGCCGCATATGCGTTTCCTGTATCTCAGTGAGTTAGTACCCTAGCCTAAAGCATAAACGACATCAGTAAATATCGCCAAAAACTGAGCGACAAACTTAAGAGCATCGTTAAAAAAGTGAATTTTTAGGGATGTTGTCTCGTACTATCCTCCCAGTTTCACGGTTTACGACGGCAAAATCCTCGCGTACGATAGAGGAATCTGGCGTCATTGATTCGTTACGTTGTTAATGTTTTAAGGAGTATATTTATGGTGATTACCCCTATTCCGAATAATATGAACGCGATAACCGCTTGTTTGACCGTGAGGGATGCGGCGGCGGCCTTGGTTTTCTATCAGCAGGCGTTTTTTGCCAAACCACTCATCATGCTGAAAAGCCCTGATGGCAAGCTTGCCCATGGGGAAATCAAAATCGGGGAATCGGTAGTGATGCTAGTGGAAGAAATCCCCGACTCTGAACTTGTCAGTCCCCAAACGCTGGGCGGGGCGGGTGTCAGTCTTCTTGTCTATGTTGAAGAGGTCGACAAGGTTTACGCTCACGCGATAACAGCCGGTGCCGAGATTGTTTGCCCCATTGAGGATCAGTTTTATGGGGATAGGGCCGGGACCTTATGTGACCCCTTTGGGCATGTTTGGACGATAGCGAGCAGAATCGAAAACCTATCCACTGCGGAAATAGAAGAGCGGGCTGAAGCTTTTTTTAAGAAGCAGGCTGGGGTGGTTTAGTTTCTTTGCGCGTTCTAGTTTTGCTGATTGTTTTAATCCTCAATGTCTAAGGTATGAACCTAAAATCCTATCGCTAGCTACACCGTATTGAGGTCGGTCTTGGCTAGTGTCCATCCATAAACAGGTGTCTATTCGGCAACTGCTTCTTTCCTAACCACTGAAGCTGCGTGCTGAACCCAGCAATATGTAATGTCTTAGTCTCTTAAACGAACAGTATCAATCTGGCGATAGTCTATGTCCCTAGTTGCCGAGCGCTTTGAATGGCGCACCAGCTCTACCAATTCTCGACGACATAAGATATGGTCCGCCCTAAAAACCTTCCCCCAGAATCTACCCTATTAACATGTGAGGAACAGCTGAATGCAAGATTTTGTCAATCTGCTCAATAGTTTTATATGGAGCCGCGGGCTAATTTACTTGTGCCTTGCTGCTGGCTTGTTTTATAGCGTGGTGACTCGCTTTGTTCAGGTCCGCCATTTTTCCTCGATGTGGCGCCTTATGTTGTCAAACAAGAGTTCCGATAAAGGGGTGTCATCATTTCAAGCGCTGACTATTTCACTCTCGGGTCGTGTGGGCACTGGGAATATTGCGGGTGTTGCCGCGGCGATTGGTTTTGGTGGGCCGGGTGCGATTTTTTGGCTTTGGGTCGTGGCCTTTTTGGGGGCTGCAACATCGTTTGTGGAATGTACCCTGGGCCAAATTTATAAAGAAGAATATGAGGGGCAATACCGAGGTGGACCAGCTTTTTATATCGAAAAAGCCATGGGCCAAAAATGGTATGCCTGGATATTTGCGATTGCGACAATCATTGCAACCGGATTATTACTACCGGGAATTCAGACCAATAGCATCGGCAATGCAATGGAAACAGCTCTAGGTGCAGGCCCGACATATGACACTGCAATTGGCGTACTCAGCACCGCGAAAATTATCACCGGCTTAGTCATTGTCGTTTTACTTTCTTTCATCATCTTAGGTGGAGTGAAACGGATTGCGAGTTTTACACAAGTTATCGTACCGTTTATGGCGATTGCTTATATATTGGTTGCGTTGATTGTTGTAGCAATCAATTTCGAAGAGATTCCCGCAGTATTTGCCTCTATTTTGGGTGACGCATTTACGCCAATGGCGGGCATTGGCGCTGCGATAGGTTGGGGTGTTAAGCGCGGCGTTTATTCTAACGAAGCCGGGCAGGGTACCGGTCCACACTCAGCGGCTGCTGCGGAAGTGGATCATCCTGCAAAGCAGGGTTTAGTTCAGGCATTTTCAGTTTATGTGGATTCCCTCTTTATCTGCACGGCCACGGCTTTTATGATCTTGGTTACAGGTGCATACAATGTCCACGGAGTGGGCGATGGGGTGTTTTTGATACAAAACATAGCGCCAGATATTGCGGCTAATAGCCCTGCATATACTCAGTCGGCTATCGAACAAGTATTTCCGGGTGTTGGTAAGATTTTTGTGGCCATTGCTCTGACCTTCTTTTCTTTCACGACCTTACTCGCGTATTACTACATCGCAGAAACCAATGTAGCCTACTTGCGCCGGTCATCGAATCTACCTGGTCTTACTACAGCACTTAAAATCGGGCTTATCGCCTCTGCATTTTACGGCACCATCAAAACCGCTAGCTTGGCCTGGGGCTTAGGTGATGTGGGGGTGGGCATGATGGCATGGTTGAACATCATCGGGATTCTAGCGATTTTTGCATTGGGTCGACCGGCACTAAAAGCGCTGCGAGATTATGAAGAGCAGGAAAAGTCGGGTGTAGAAAACTTTAGTTTTGATCCGGAAAAGCTCGGCATTAAAAACGCCGATTTTTGGCAGAACAAAATTGGGAAGTAGCAGACGTCGTTGGGTGAAAAACCGCAGGAGTCATCAAAAAGGACGGATCTAGCCAGCGGGCGTTTGTTGAGGCTGCGTTAGCAGCCTAAATGCAAAGTGATGCCTCGGGTTTGTGGTAGCGAACGAGGCTGGCCTCTACGGTATCCCTTTTTGCGGCCCCTTCTAATAGCTCTATCAGCTGTAAGGCAAAATCCATTGCAGTCCCAGGTCCTCTAGAGGTAACAATCTGGCCATCAACACAGACGGCATCGTTAATAATTTGAATGTCGGTAGTATCTTGTTGGTCCAGTGAGCCGGGGTAGCAGCACAGGGTTCTGTTGTGGCAAATACCGGCAGTGATTAATACACGGGGCGCCGCGCAAATGGCGCCTATCAAACGATTGTTGTGATACTGTTCTCGCACTAATGCGATAACGCGCGAGTCCTTTGCGAGATAATCGGCGCCAGGTAATCCCCCAGGTAATACCACTAAGTCATAATCCTCTTCGAGCGCTTCATCTAAATCCATATTCGGCACGATAACCGTCTGTCGAGCGGCAACAACAGGGCCAGGGTTTAACCCTGCACTGACCACTTCGATATTCGCTCTTACCAGCAAATCCATCACAGTGATGGCTTCAAGCTCTTCGAATCCTTCAGCCAAAATAACGAGCGCGTTTTTCATTTTTTTGTCTTCTTTATGTTTTGTTGGAATTATAGTTCAGCTTTTCGGGGTATATAAAACTAACATGGATGATATTGGTGACAGAATCCGTGTTTTTTAGGGCGCCGCCATCTGAATTGTTTGCGATACTATTAATAAAGCGAAAACGTAGTGAACATGTGGGTTCGAATGTGAGCGATTGTTGTAAGCCAAAGGAAACTGATAAAAATGCGGTTATAGCCGACAGAGGAATTTGCGCAGGCGAGATCTCGGATTGTGACGCTACGCAAGAGAAAGCTAGTGGGCCGGGGTGTTGTGAAAAGCCTTCTCGGTTCGATTACTTCTTTTGGATACCGCTATCCACAGTCATTATTTTATATAGTCTTCATCTTCTTAGCTTTAACGATTATGCCTTGCTTAATAAGTTGAGTTTGGCCGTATTTTCGATGATGAATATAATGGCGTGGGGAGTGGCCATTGGAGTGTTTATGGTTGCCTTACTGAGCTATGTACCGCGAGAACTTGTTATTAGCGCAATGGGTACAGGGGGTGGTTTAAAGGGAATATGCCGAGCAACTGCCGCTGGCGTTCTTTTGGATTTATGCAGCCATGGTATATTAATGGTTGGGGTTAAACTCTACGAGCGTGGGGTGTCGATCGGCCAAGTGATGGCGTTCTTAATCGCCAGCCCGTGGAATTCTTTTTCGCTCACGATTATTTTGGTCGCCTTTATTGGTTTACCCTGGACGCTCCTCTTTATTGCTTTGTCTGTCATTGTCGCGATTATTTCTGGTTTGATTTTTGATATCTGCGTCAACAAAAAAATACTACCTACCAACCCGAACGCCATGCCTCTGCCCGATGACTTCCAGTTTTGGGCGACGCTGAAATTAGAACTTTCAGCGACACAGTTTTCAATTTCTGGAGCGATGAAATTTTTATGGATTGGCCTATCTGAATCTCGCACGGTTATTCGTTGGCTTCTAATTGGCGTGCTGCTCGCATCGCTCATTCGCGTATTTGTTGACGACGCGGTATTTCATGAATACTTTGGTCCGAGCATGTTGGGGCTTGTTGCGACCATGGTTGCCGCGACGATTATTGAAGTGTGTTCAGAAGGGGCTACGCCGATAGCTGGGGACATTTTTAATCGTGCGGCGGCGCCAGGCAATAGCTTCGCTTTTCTAATGGCGGGTGTCTCGACCGACTATACCGAAATTGCCGTTCTGAAATCTCAGACGCGTTCGTGGAAGATCGCGTTGTTCTTACCTTTGATAACCCTGCCGCAAATCCTACTCATTGCCATAATTGTTAATGCTTATGGGGGTGGATAGCCGCAATGTTTTCGCCAAAGACAATGAGCCAGCCAATGCACAAAGGCCTCCGTTTTGTCTTGGGGGCTATATTGCTAATGGCGGTTCTTGTGGCGTGCCAGTCTCATACGGTGTTACAGAATGAATGCAAAGCTGAGGATGCTCGCAATGCCAACAAAGAGGCTTGCAGAGAAAGGCGAGGAGAAAACGAAACTAAGCAGCGCTTCAGTCATCAGTTTAAAGTTGACCCGCATGCAGGTCACAAGGCATTCGAACGGGTAGCGATAACCACACCCGCAACATGGACAGGAAAAAAAGAGAATGAAGGCATTGGGGAAGAAATCGGAGACGCGACCGGAGCAACAATAGAGGCAGCAAAAGGAAAAACAAAAGGAGAAGCAGTAGAAGGGAAAAAAAGAGCAACAAATAGACGTGAGCCAGTACGAACCGTCAGTTTTTCGATTAAGAATCCCGATCATAAATTTCGCCATTACGCCCACAGCGTCATCTCCCCGAACCTGCATGTGCCGCGTTTCACACGTTATGAAGAGAAGACTGGGTATCCTAGGCTGCGCACAGGCAGCATTCAATTTGATGCGCTCTTTGCTCTAGCGCTAAACGAAATGCGCGCGAGCCAATTGTCTCGTACAAGTGATTCCGATTATCAGAATGGAAAATCTCAAGGCTGTGTTTGTTTTGGGGACAAAAACAGTGCGCATTTTCTAGCACTTCCAGACTTGGCTTTTTCAGGCTATCTGAGCTTATCCACACTGAGCGATGAGAGAATGGAGAACTCACTGCTGTTCCATCTATCGTCTTATCGTGACGGGCTTGCACCACCGAAGGTGATACCAGGAAAGAGAAACGGTTTACAAATCATTCAAAGAGCAGGGAAATATGGCAGTTGGCCAGTCTATAGCGACAGAATTTTATGGGCTTTAGCCGCAGACAAAACACTGTACAGCTTGGGTGACGACACACAGGCGGGGTTTTCCAAAAGTGCTTACCATGCGCTAAAAAACACCATTGAAATTGATCGGGTGAGTATCTTTGATGGGGCCAATGGCTTGTACATTGGCGCTTACTCTGAAGGCTTCAGTCATGGCAGCTCTATCGTCAATACTACTGAATTGGCCGCGACAAAAAACCTTATCGTCAATCTCAGTTACTACCATGCGTTAAAGTTTGCGGCGGATTTGGCTCAGTCACAACATGATATTGTTAGCAGTGTTAAATATTCAGATTGGGCCGTCGATTTAAAGCATGCGATAAACCAAAAGTTTTGGGTGATGGCAGCTGGCTTATACCGATCTCAATACCGCCCCTCATTTTTTTCAAATACAAGCCCTCAGTTTGAGTGGTGGGTGCAAGCCTTAGCGGTGGACTTGGGCGTGGCAGGGAATCGAGAGGGAGATATCGTCATGGCGCATCACCCTAAGCTCGATGATATTGTTTCTCCCTTCCATGCGGCAATAAGTTTGCGAGCGGCTGCAAAGGTGAAGCGCGTGGGTATTGCCGATATTGCTTATCGCCGTTTGATCGACAACGCTTCAGCGCAGATGTCCAACCAGAAAATGTTTGAAACCGTAGGGGGCAAGCCCCAAACCCATTCGACTAACGGCAATCTACTTTCAGTTAGTGCTTACGGTTCCATGGTTATCGACACGCTCTTCGGTGTAAAAATATCTAAACGGGGGCTACGTTTTGAACCTTTTATCACCAAAGCTCTTCGCAAGCGCCAGTTTGGTGAGCAGCGATCCATTAGCCTTATGAATATTCACCTGCAACAGAAAAAAATCACGATAAAAATCATATTTCCTACTCGGGAGGAGCAAGCCAAAAATAAGGGTGCCTACTATTCGATTCGCGCCGTCGAAGTTAATGGGAAAAACGTGTCGGGAGAAGTGGCTTGGTCGCGCATGAACGCGACGAATAAGGTTGTGATAACGCTCGGCAAGCTTATAAAAAACCGGGAAGCGGGAAGGGAAGGGAGGGGAAACGGGAAACGGAAAGGGAAAAGAAAATAGCAGCGAAAGCAAAAATAACGGTGCAGACGGCTTCATCGAGGCAAGGTCGCGAACCCCCAAAAAAAACGCTCCGCTTACGGGGAAATGGAACCGAAATTAGCATGAGTGATGCTCGTGTTCATATTCAAACGCGTGGTAACCGTCTCAAGGGTAAAGGTGGCTTGGTTTATTTGTCGGACTGGGGCGCACTCGATGATCGTTTGCGCATTGAAAATATAAAAATTAAAGATGCAGGGCTTTATGTCATACAGCTGCAATATCGAAACCCTGCGCCGGAATCGTCGGGTATTGCAAACGCCGTGAAATGGATGACAATCCATGACCATAATGGAAATGAGTATGGCGCTAAAATCATAGAGATGCCGTTAACACCCCTGACAGAGGGAGAGCAACGTTGGCAATATTCGGTCCCGGTTACCCTGCATTTGAACCCTGGCACATACCAAATACGCCTGGAGGACTTCCTTAACATGAGCTATCTCAAGGCGAATATGACCTACAATGGAAAGGGAGGGCATCGTGGGCTTAGCAATCGTGCGGATATAAAATCGATTCGCATAGCCCCTTTTAGATAATTCCATGTAGATAGTCCCGCTTAAGTGATGTGGAACTTATGTGAAAGCGAAAAGAAAATAGATAAAAATCGATTGACTGACCAAGGCGATCAACATGGCAAATCGAATAAAGTTAACCTTTAAAGGTGAGCTAGGTGACGAATTGGCGGGCATGCTAGAACTGCCTGAACAAGAAGAACCGGAAGCCTACGTACTCATAGCACACTGCTTTACCTGTGGTAAGGATATCCCCGCTGCATCGCGCATTGCTCGTGCATTGGTGAAGGGTGGGTATGCCGTATTACGTTTTGACTTCACGGGATTAGGGGGCAGTGACGGGGACTTTTCCAATACCAATTTTTCTTCTAACGTCGGTGATTTAGTCGCAGCGGCAAATTTTCTACGTGAACATTATGAAGTCCCTAAGCTACTGGTTGGCCACAGTTTAGGGGGTACGGCGGTATTAGTGGCAGCACAGCATATTCCGGAAACGTGCGGTGTGGTGACGATAGGTTCGCCGTCTGATCCCGAACATGTAGCCAAACAATTTATGTGCGACATCTCCGTTATTGAGGAAAAGGGAGAGGCCGAAGTCGAACTGGCCGGTCGGACGTTTACCATTAAAAAGCAATTCCTAGATGATATTCGAAACGAGGTTAACGAGGAGCACTTGGCCGCGTTGAACGTGCCGTTACTCTTATTTCATTCGCCTCATGACGAAACGGTGTTGATTCATGAAGCGGAAAAAATTTATAAGGCGGCAAGACATCCCAAGAGCTTTGTGAGTTTAGGTGGCGCAGACCATTTACTGACCCGCAGAGAAGACGCAAATTATGTGGCCTCGATTATTGCGGCATGGGCGACACGTTATATTCACCATTAGTGTTGTCCGCAATATTTAGCCAAGCCTTTCAAAAATCCGAGAGTACATCCAAAATTAGAAAGTGTTCTTCGTTTTTCGTGCTTTCGGCGTAGTCTCTGCTCGAAAACTGCTCGGCTTTGTCTCCTCGATAACTGCTCCTGCGTTATTCTACTTACGCGCTTCCTGCGCTAATGAGTCGCCTTACCAATTACTTCCCTGTAATTGTCCTGCGTTATTCTACTTATGCGCTTCCTGCGCTAATGAGTCGCCCTACCAATTACTTCCCTGTAATTGTCCTGCGTTATTCTACTTAAGCGCTTCCTGCGCTAATGCGTCGTTCTACCTTTCCAAGCACCGGGGGATGTATTCCTCTGTCGATAATTTTTCCCGGTAATATCCATACCATTGATGGCAGGTATTGCCCATGTGAACGAAAAATTCGACCCAATAAACTTTCCATCTAAATTTGGATTGCTTGTCGAATTCTTATGGGGGGCGTAAGCTCCATCAGTCGTCTTCAATACCACAATTAGAATTAGAGTTAAATGGGAGTTTTTTGTATGCCTCAGAACAATGAAATAACACTTTACGCTTATAATTTCCCCTCCCGCGCCGAGCGTGTGATGTGGACGTTAAAAGAATTAGACCTCGACTTTACCTTAATTCGTTTAGACCCTGCTAAAGGGGAAACGCAAACGTCTGAATTTAAGTCTATAGCGCCCTTGAAAAAAATTCCTGTACTTACCCACGGCGAAATGATCTTTACCGAATCGTTAGCGATTATGGAATATTTGAATAGTTTAAAACCGGAAAAAGAACTGATTCCTACTGCTCCTGAATCGATATACCCCTTCAGGAACATTGTGTATTACATGGTTTCAGAAATAGAAAATTATTTGTGGCTATGCAGCCAATCTTCAACCTTAAAACAGTTCTACCCCTGGCCTGAAGGCACCTTTGAGCAATCCTTAGCCTTACTTAATGAAAATATTAAAACCCTGTTTGAAAAAATAGGCGACAAATCATTTTTACTTTATGAGCGTTTTACGATGGCAGACATTTATGCCCAAAGTATATTGTCATGGGCGAAAACGCTAGGGGTCACCATTCCAGATAATGTCGAAAACTATATGGAAAATATAATGGCGCGTCCGGCTTTTATCGTTAGCGAAGGTTAATCAATACTCGTCGATAAACCGAAAGTTTTAATTCGTTCGCAGTCGGAACCTGTTTAATGATGGGAGCTAGCTAAGCAAGTAGGCTTTCTAGTTTTTGGCTGACTTCGGCGGACATGGCCTGTTCGCCACAATCCAATATACTCGAAATTTTATGAAAATCAAAAGGCTCGATATCGCTGGTACCTGGCCGAAAAATAAAATCGGGTGGATTCAGGGCGAAGTGCTGGTCGGTTGATGTTCGTAACATAATGTTAAAAGCACCGGATAACACTTGAGCCGTTTTAGGGCGCTCAACATCAGATAAACTAATAACGTCACTGGCGATAATGAGAGCTTTGTTTTCGATGTTGTTTAAAGTGGCGTGCTTACACGGCACGTTGTTCACCACTCCACCGTCAATAAGTAATCGTTTGTCTCGCTCAACCGGCGCAAAAATTCCGGGGACAGCCATGCTGGCTTGAACAGCGCTCAGAACAGAACCTGTATTGAGTACAACTTCATCTCCGCTATGAAAATCTGCCGCAATTGCGATAAAAGGAATGTTCAGTTCAGAAAAATTCTTTTCAAAAATCTCGCAAAATAAATGCTCAAATAAACCATCAGCAGCAATCAGCCCGCCACGGGCTTTCTCAAAGGCGAAAACTTTTAGCCACTTTAGTAAATGCTTCCGCCGACGATAGGCGTCTTTTATTCCGCCCTTTCGCGAGAATAAATGCTCACGTACGCGTTTCTCAATTTCTAAGCCAGAAAGGCCGCTGGCATACAGCGCCCCAATAATGGCTCCAATACTTGTACCGGCGATTATGCCGGGCTTAGCTCCGATCTGATCGAGTTTTTTAAGTAGGGCAATGTGAGCGAGGCCTTTAACACCTCCGCCCCCTAAGGCAAGTCCAAAGTCTTTCATAGTTTAGTTTTTATGGGTTTAGGTCGAACAAGCTGTTGAAAAATAAATGGAATGATTGTTTGGGCCGAAGAGCATCCTTGCTTGAATATTATATCGAAGCCAAGAGTATCGATTAATACTGTCCTTTTAGTACATCAACATTAGTGGCGTTTTTCATCAGTCCAATAAACAAAACACTAAGGCCCAGTTTGTAAATCAAATTCAAAGGTCGTGCCTTTGTTGATAATGCTGGTGACGTTAATCGTAGACTGATGCAATTCCAGTAATCGTTTAGTAATTGCTAAACCCAACCCCCCGTGGGCGGTATTACCACGAACACTGTTACCGGCTTTATAGTGAGGGTCAAAGATATGCGGGATATCTTCGTTAGGAATACCAATGCCCGTGTCAGAAACTTCAATGGCGACAAACTTGCCTTTTTTATTGAAGTGAATAGTAATGGCCCCGTCTGCATTCGTATGGCGAATGGCATTCTCGATTAAATTCGTAAATACCCGCTCAAGCTTTTCGATATCCCCGGTTACAAGAATACTGGAATCCTGAGGTGCGACGCTGAGCTGAATATTTTTTTCACCAGCAATCAATGAGAATTTTTGCAAGACATCCTGAACCAGCTCCGCAATTGAAAATTGTTCACGATTCACATGAACATTGCCGCTGTCTAAATGGGCCAATTCGAATAGCTGTTCCACTAAAGACGAAATGCGCTGCGCGCTTCTTTTTGCGGTAGCAATATATTTCTGGCCTTGCTCGCGCGATATTTTTCCTTGGTTGAGCTCCCAAGTTTCCAAATAGCCCAGAAGTGATGCTAGTGGGGTACGTAAATCATGTGATACATGAGAGAGAAGTTCTTTTCGTAACTCATCAATGGTGACGATGTTTTGATACTGCTCATGAATTTTTTGGATGGCCTCTTTAAATGCATGGCCCAAGGTGTGGATTTCATTTGAGTTTGTACTCGACCACTGCTCAAGGCTTTTAATCAGCTCGTCATCTTTATACGCATCGTTTGAAAAACCAATTTCCTGAATAGTTTTAACCTGCTCAGTAAGGCGAGTTAAAGGACGAGTGATAAAGCCGATTAACCAAAGAGTCGCAACAAGCGCAAACACCAAGCCGGACAAAAACAACCACAAAGCCCACTGAATTAATTGGTTGCCCCAAATAAGCCCAGAAATATCGTCGTAGATCTCGCTACCTAAAATAACGTAAAGATAACCCTGAAGTTTACCGTCGCGTACAATCGGCGCTACAGAAAATATTTTTTCGCGGCCTTCACCCCGTGGATCATCGCCAAAAATGGGGGAGCTAAGGGTTTCCACTTCTAAATATTGTTTGATGGGATTAACGCTAACATTGTCGCGTTTTAAACTGCCGGGATCGGCAGAGCATGATAAAATTTTGCCTTCAGCATCGAGTAAATAAAACTCGAAGTTAGGGCCTAAAATCATTAAATCGTGAAAGGTGTGCTCAGCCGCTTCTAGGTCGGGCTGGTCCTTATCAAAGAGTAAATAATGGTCGACCACATGAGTCGCGAGATCTTGATGCATGACTTGTGTCACTTCGCGTTGATATTCATGCGAAGAACACAGCAATAAAATTGCAGTAAAAATACCAATGGTTAAAAAGCTGGCGAACAGCGCCAGCGTTAAACGGCCGTGCAGCGTGGTTAATTTACTGATCATTAAATTTGTATCCGATTCCCCAAATGGTTAATACGTATTTTGGATTAGAAGGGTCATCTTCGAGCTTAGCGCGCAGGCGATTAATATGAGAATTCACCGTATGCTCATAACCGCTGTGCTGATAACCCCACACCGCGTTTAATAATTGCTCGCGGCTGAATACCTGGCCGGGGAAGTTAGCCAAATACAATAATAGATCAAACTCTTTCGCCGTTAAGCTAACTGTTTTATCGCCAATCAATAGGTCGCGGCTGAGCTGACGAATGGTGAGTTCACCGAAACGCATTTCATTGTTGTCATCGTCGTCCTCTTCTTCATCTTGCTTTTTTTTCAAGAACGCAACGCGGCGTAATAGGGCCTTAACGCGAGCTTGCAGTTCGAGCACACTAAAGGGCTTGGTTAGGTAGTCATCTGCACCGACCTCTAAACCGATGACCCGATCAGCCTCACTCTTTTTAGCCGTTAGCATCAATATCGGGGTGTAGATCCCTTTAGAGCGTAGGGTTTGGCAAATTTGTAAGCCGTCAGTGCCAGGCAACATAATATCGAGCATGATTAAATCGTACTCGTTTTCCAAGGCCAGCTTGAGGCCTTCGCTTCCGTCTCCGCAGCGGGTTACTTCATAATTAAGAGACTCTAAGTTCAATGCGATCAAGGCATTGATATCTTCTTCATCTTCAACAATAAGTATTTTTTCGTGCATATTATTGTGTGTGTCTGTCGTGTTGTTGCCTACGCTGCTGCGAGGATTGGTGAAATCGTTTTGCAACCATATCTTGCTTAAGCGACTCGTATTTTGGCCGTACATGAAACTGCTCCGATCATAACATTGAAAAACAACAAGCGTGTGTCCTTAGACACACGCTTTAAACTTCCGTGACATTTACAACTCCGTATTACCGAACAACCTGCTAGAGGAAGTCGACGTTAATTAACTCTTTCTACCGTGATCCGCATGACACCGTTATCAAAGCGGTGAGATTCCGTAAGAATAGAGTCGGCATAACCATCAGCTTGAGTCACAACACCGGGATGGCGGGTAACTTGGTCAGCGATATCATCACGCGCCGCGTTATAGCCTTCACCTTGGTCCGCAGGTCCGGGAATGGTGTTATCGGACTCCGTATTCCTTTCGGTTCCCGCGTCATAGATGGGTAATACCTTCATCATCGATTCGCCTACCGCTAAAGCGCTGATATCCCAGCCCGTCACACCCGTAAAGGCATCATTGGTATTAATCGGCATACTCGCAATGGTGAGTTTCAGAGAGCTGATATCCGTAGTGCTGACTTCAATAACCTCCCTTTCGCCAGCGAAGATAACGCCAGTTCCGGCTTCTGTATCAAAAGCAGTTGAGGCTTCGGCCATAAAGTCAGTAGGACTGCCCGATTCCGCGAGCATTTCGAGTCCGTCAGATGCAGGCGAGCCGATCGACCACGCACTGTAATCGTCTTCATGAAGGATCACCGCTACGGGTGACAAAGGCTGATTGTTACTGACATTGATTACGGTTATACGATAATCGCCAGGAGTAGTACTGCCGTCTTTATCACCACTACAGGCGCTTAACACAAAGGGCATTAAAGCGGCTGCCATTAATGTGGGCAAAGAGGGCGCAGAGCGCAAAATAGGAAACTGTGAAATTCTCATCATCAATCTCCTATTGGACAGTTACAACGATACGGGCAACCGGGTTTAGCCAGCGATGAATACGAGAATCCAAATCACTTACGCCACCTGTTGGGTTCGTATCGCCAGTTACGCCGCGATGTACATGAATAGTGGTGTTGGTTTCCATATCGGTAAGGCCCGTGGCGCCTTCACCGCCGTCCATTCCTGGCGCGATCGGAATTCCCGCTACACCGAGTGGCCCGCCGCCGTTGATAATCTCGTCGTTTATCTCGCTTCCCGCATCGTAGGCATCCAAGGTAACGGTATAGGTTCCGGGTTCACTGGGGATTGTCCAAGAGTCGAGACCCACAAACGCGTCGTTAGTCGGTAACAACATCGCCATGATAGAAAGCTTGTCGTTGGTTAACGTGTCCCAGTTATCGATGCTGACGCTTGCGCCAGGAGGCATTATGCCGCCAAAAGGGTTATTGACGAATTCTATGCCCAAGGCTTCAGCTTCGGCGATTAATAGTGTGGTTGCGCCACCCTCAGCCATTGAAGCAACGGCATCGCTAGCGGTATCGCCGAGTTCAAAAAAATCTTCAGAATCGGAGTGCGCAGCAAAAAATAACGGCGTGTAATGAATACCGTGTGTGAGGTTCGTGAATTGAATGGAAATAACTTCGGCAAAACTGGCGTTGGCTGCAATGCTAAGCACAGCACCCGCGATTAGAGATTTGGCTTTCATCTGATTATGTTCCTATTAGAGTTGATGTTGTTATAGGAACAGCTTAGGTAGGTAGGCTTAAATAGGCTTCACAGCGCGGTCATCGATTTATCACAAGCCGTGATGAAATTGTCACGTAATTGGACGGTTAGGAAAGACTTTGTTTAGAACCCTTATTCCGAACTCAATTTTATAGGCTCTTAAAAATAGTAAAGCCTTGAACAATCTAGTTCCCACGGTCCCCGTGGGAACTCATATGGAGGTATGCATTACCACGGAGGACCGTGGGAACGAGGGGCTTGGGGCGGATTTTATCTTAAATTATTGAACACTTTGATACCGTTGCTAGGGCCCAAGAAGTTGATGCCGTGTAAAAAAACGTAAGGAGCAAGCCAACGATCGATCTTTTGTGATATTAAATTATCCCTGATAGTCGTGCGGTTCTCGGCTCTGGCATCATCGATAACTGCTCGGCTTTGTCTCCTGAGTTAATCTAGTTCCCACGGTCCCCGTGGTAACTCATATGGAGGTATGCATTACCACGGAGGAACGAGGGGCTTGGGGCAGATTGTAGCTTAAGTTATTGAACACTTTGATACCGTTGCGAGGACCCAAGAAGTTGA
>JAWSUZ010000051.1:0-40194 GCA_033852165.1 Agarilytica sp.
TCAGGCTCAGGCTCAGGCTCAGGCAGGGAAGATGACATTAGCGCGTCATCTTTCGTCAAGGGTATTAGGGGTTCTTTTTCACTTAATTTCGATGTGATTGCAGGTTCTTCAGACTCAACTACTTCCGTACGAGCTATTGAATTTTCTGTTTTGGTTTGCTTCTCCGATGAATCCTCGTCGAATTCTCCTCCGAGTAAATCATCAAAGTAACCTTCAAGAACCTTGTCAGAACTTCCTTTAGACATGCTGCAACCCATCAGGCCTAAATAGACCTCGATTGCGCACAACCATTAATTGACTCACGGCTGTCCTCCAGAGCTTTTGAGCCCTTCAGAAGCTTTGATACGCTGGCACAGATACTGAAATAGCGAGTTATAGGCCGCTACACCACGACTGTCTTTATCAAATAAACTTGGAGGAAGCCCCGCTTGACTGGCATCTCTAAACTTTGTGTCTATCGGTATTTTTCCTGGCCATACCTGCTCGCCATACTCATTGCGAATCGCTCTCAAACTGCCAACAGAAGCCTGTGTGCGTCGGTCAAACATCGTGGGCACGATCAAATACGAAAGTTCACGCTTTCTCGACCGGCTTAACATTTGAAGCGTGTGTAAAATCCTCTCCAAACCTTTTATCGAAAGAAACTCAGTTTGAACTGGGATGATCAATTCATGACACGCTGCAAGCGCATTAACCATCAGTACACCCAATTGTGGAGGACAATCAATAATGACGAGATCATATTCATCCGCAACAAATGCAAGCCCTCGACTGAGCACTAAGCCCATACCATCGCCAATGCTCTGACGCTCCAAAGTCGCCAAAGCCGTTGATGCCGGCAAAAGGTGTATACGGGCATAGGGCGTTTCGAAAACAAGGTCAGAAACAAACGCTCGAGAGAGGGATTTTCGTTCAGAGAACAAGGTATAAATACTGTTTTCTTGAGTATCAGGATCAAGGCGAAAATATGAAGTCAACGAACCGTGGGGATCCAAATCAATAAGTAGAACGCGCCTGCCAGCACCCGCTGCAATACCGGCAAGTGATACAGCGGTCGTCGTTTTACCGACACCACCCTTCTGATTGGAGACTGTCCAAACCTGCAAAACAAACACCTAAATATTAAAGTGACCACCTCAATTATAGAGCGTGAGGCCATCGTTAGAATCAAGAGAGCGCATAGATAATAACGATTATCCCGCGAGCCTTGCGCTAAATTAAACAGTTAAACCCAAAGTTTAAAATCTAATCTCGGCAATTTTTCACCGTTGGCGCGATTATATAAAAACAAGGCAATAACTGTGCCTTATTCAGATTTTTTATTGGTTTTTTTTACCGGAGGGTTGTTACGAGGAAGGTCTGGATCACTGCTAAATAGAAGCCCTCCCCCCTCTAACCGGACGGCATTAACAGGGGGCTCGGAAAGATCGATAGGAAATGAAGAGCCTTCACTCAATGAGTTTGTATTTTCTAAGGCATCACGGTCTGAGTTATCGCCATTTAATTCGCCAAAAGATAGCCCCCCCTCTTCCAACATTTCGGATTGATATTGAGAGATTTGAATTTTGGGAGGCGGAACCGCATTTTTAGCAATTTTGATGACAACACGACGATTTCTCATTCTTGATTCATTATTCGTATTTTCCAAAATTGGGCGATGCTCACCATAACCTACAGCCGATAGGCGATGAGGCTTTACCCCTTGATACGCAAGAAAATTGACCACAGAAACCGCTCTTGCGGATGAAAGCGCCCAGTTATTATCGAACTCAGCGTTGTTAATTGGCAAATCATCTGTATGCCCAGCAATAGCCACCGCGTTATCAAATGGTGCGAGTATTTCAGCCACAGAAGAAAGCAGTTTTTTCGCCTCATCACTAATTCGTGAACTACCTAGCGAAAACAATAAATTTGCACTCAGTTCAATCTCTACCCAGTCTTCATTTCCAGACAGGCTAATTTTATCGTCATCAATAACACCCGAAAGCGCTTTTTTTATGTCTTCTGCTAGTTCATCTACCTCTGCTAGCTGGCTTTCCAATAAATCGCTCTGCTCGGCTTCGCCGGTATTTTCCACATCCACCCCATTGGGATTGTCGACAGCGTTTGGATTGGCTGAAAATGCACTCTCAAGAGTCAATGCCAGTTGACGGTATTTTTTTTCATTAACATTCGAAACAGAGTACATGACAACAAAAAATGCGAATAGCAAAGTAACAAAATCGGAATACGAAACCAGCCAACGTTCGTGGTTAATTCTAGTTTCGATACGAGGACGGCGAATCATAATAGAGAAAAGCTAATGTAAGTAGCCACTTAATTTCATTTCAATGGCCTTAGGGTTTTCACCATCAGCAATGGCGATAATACCTTCAATTATAAGCTCGCGGTATTGCGACTGCTCTTTTATACAAGCCTTTAGTTTATTGGCAATTGGAAGTAATAAAAGGTTCGCCAAAGCAACGCCATATATAGTAGCGACAAAAGCAATTGCAATGCCCGGCCCTAGCTCAGAAGGGTCCGCAAGGTGTCGCATGACATGAATCAACCCCATTACAGCGCCTATAATACCAATCGTTGGAGCATATCCTCCCATACTTTCGTAAAATTGAACGGCATCATGATCACGCTGCTCTGCAACGATCAAATCCGTTTCCATTACATGGCGAATAACATCGGGCTCACTGCCATCAACTAACAATTGTAAGCCCTTACGAGTAAATCGGTCTTGTTCATTTTCCGATATATTCTCCAAACCCAGTAAGCCCTCCTTACGCGCCGCCACTGCCCACGACACCACGCACTGGATACCCGACTGAAATTCTTGAGATGGTGGACGCACAACCCACTTAAACAAAATGACAGCTCGCTTTAGTCCTGACATAGGGGTTTGTAGAATTGCGGCGCCAAACGTGCCGCCAAAAACAATAATAGCTGCGGGGCCATTGAGTAACGATGTCCAAGAACCACCCTCGAGAAAATTACCGCCCAAAAGTGCAGAAAAGCCAATAATAACGCCCAGAAAACTTAATAAGTCCATGGTAATTTAAGATCTACCCTAGTCAAAAGACAAGCCTCCGAGCTATACATCTGAGATCAATTTAGCTGCAATATCTTTTAGCGATAACTCACAACTGGTTAAGTTATGTTTTGCTACTGCGGCAGGCATACCGTACACCACACAACTCTCTTTATCCTGACTCCAAATAGTTGAACCATTTGATTTAAGTAAACGCGCTCCATCGGCACCATCGGCACCCATCCCCGTCAGGACCAAACCCAATACAGAGCCCCCAAATACCGATGCGGCAGAAGCAAACGTAATATCGACACAGGGTTTATAATTAACACGATCATCCCCATCAATAATTTTAACCGATTTCCCGCTGCGCTCTATCATCATTTGCTTTCCTCCCGGCGCAACTAAAACCACTCCAGGCTCTAGACGGTCTCCCGTTTCAGCCTCCTTTACAGTCAGGGCAGAGTTTCGATTTAGACGCTCAGCAAATGCCTTGGTAAAGTTTTCGGGCATATGCTGAATGATAATAATGGGACACGGAAACGATGCAGGCAAATTAGTAATAATATCGGTTAATGCAACAGGGCCACCAGTCGAAGAGCCTATCGCCAGAAGCTTAACCTTCCCCTTAATGCTTCCTGACCGAGCCACCAGAGGTTTAGGGCTTGGAGAAAGCTTAGCTACCGGGGCCAGTACTGGTGCAGGCACTGTCCGAGCTCGGGGAGTTCCCGTGCTCCTTGCTGGCTCTGCCCGTTTAAACGGTTCAGTTTTTCTTATCGGTGCCGCCTTCATCAAACCGGTCGCAGACTTCACAGCAGTAGTGTTTGCACTTTTTGCAAACGTAATTAATTTTTCGTGAAATTGAGCCTTAAAGCCATCTGAATTCGCTGAAACTTCAGCGAAGTTTTTATTCATAAAGTCGAGAGCGCCGGCCTCTAATGCGTCTAACGTAATCCTCGCCCCTTCATAAGTCATAGACGAAAACATAACGATAGGCGTTGGGTTCTCATCCATAATAATTTTAACTGCCGACACACCATCCAAAAATGGCATTTCGTAATCCATAGAAATAATATCCGGCTTCAACTTAGCCGCCATTTCAATAGCCTCTTGACCATTGGAAGCAATACCAATAACTTTTAATTCAGGTGATTCATTAATAATTTCCTTCAAACGCATTTGAAAAAAATGAGAATCATCAACTATTAGTACGCTGTAAGGCACAGCCTCTCCTCAAAAAAATAAAAATAAAACAGAACGAATCAACAGAACCTGCAAGCATTAAGCATTACTAGAAGTTCCCACATATTCTTTTAACATACTCGGAACATCTAGAATTAACGCGATTGTACCATCACCAGTAATGGTAGCCCCGGCCATACCGGGTGTCCCCTGTAACATTTTCCCTAACGGTTTAATAACCACCTCCTCTTGACCAATTAATTGATCAACCACAAACCCCATACGCTGCGTCCCAACAGAGACAATGACAACATGCCCTTCATCACCAGTTTTTGTCGTTTTATCAAACTCGCCATCAATCAACCATTTTTTCAAATAGAACATGGGAATGGCTTTATCTCGGATAGTGATACATTCTTGCCCATCAACGACATTACTTTTTGCCAAATCCATATTAAAGATTTCGTTCACGCTAACTAGCGGAAGCGCAAATGTTTGGTTTTCAAGTAAGATCATTAACGTTGGCATAATTGCGAGCGTTAACGGTACCTTAATCGCAATTCGGGTGCCCTCACCCATTTTCGAATTAATTTCAATAGAGCCATTTAGCTGGGTGATTTTTGTTTTCACCACGTCCATGCCTACACCACGTCCAGATACATCCGATATTTCAGTTTTTGTGGAGAACCCAGGCGCAAAAATTAAGTTAAACGATTCAGTTTCAGACAATCTAGCCGCAGCATCCGGCTCTAAAATACCTTTTTCAACTGCTTTCTCTCGCAGAATGGCTGGGTCCATACCCCCGCCATCGTCCGTAATAGAAAGCAGAATATGATCGCCCTCTTGCTCCGCAGCAAGTAATACCGTGCCTTCACGCGGCTTGCCTCTGGACTCTCGGAGATCAGGTAACTCGATACCATGGTCAACAGAATTTCTGACTAAATGAACAAGGGGATCAGCTAGGGCTTCCACCAAGTTTTTATCCAGATCAGTATCTTCACCTTGTAAATCCAGGCGAATTTCCTTTTTAAGATTACGAGCCAAGTCACGAACAACTCGGGGAAAACGACCGAATACTTTTTTGATCGGCTGCATCCGCGTTTTCATAACAGCCGATTGTAAATCCCCTGTTACCACATCGAGGTTAGCAACCGCCTTTTGCATGGGCTCGTCGGAGAGCTCTAGACCTAAACGCACCAAGCGATTACGCACCAACACTAACTCACCGACCATATTCATAATATCGTCGAGCCGTTGGGTATCAACCCTAACCGTAGTTTCTGCGGGAGCTGACTTAGCATGAGTAGCTTCAGGCTTGACTGCAACCTCAGGAGTGGTCGGAGCCTTTGCGGCCGGAGGCGCAGACACTATCCGTTCTTTTTTCGGTTCCACGGCCTTAGGGGCCGGAGCTGGAGGAGCCGGTGTCGGGGCTGGAGGAGTCGGAGCTGGTGCAGAAGCAACAGGAGCTGCCGCTCTAGGACTTTCAATCGCAGGCCCCTTCCCTTTGCCATGCAGTTGGTCTAATAAATTTTCGAATTCTGCATCGGTGATGACATCACCAGATTCAGAAGATGGCGAAGGGCTCGGTGAAACACTAGCAGCACTATGTACCGGTGCAGCTGCTGGCTTACCACCAACAGCAGACGGCGCTTTACCGGCACCGTGTAGCTGATCAAGTAAGCCCTCAAATTCAGCCTCTGAAATATCCTCAGAGCCAGAAGAAGACGAAGCTGCCGGTTTTGGCGCAGCAGGAGCAGGACTCGCCCCGACCCCCGGCCCATGACCAGCACCATGCAGCTGATCTAGAAGCGATTCAAATTCATCTTCAGAAATATCACCTTCAGTAGAGCCGGGCGCTGCCACTTTTTTCGGGGCTGGGGCCCCCGGCGCACTTCCTACATCGTCATCACTAATTGCATCGAGAAAGCTCTCAAATTCATCATTGGTAATATCAATACTACCGTTTGAGCCAGAAGGACTCGTTTCACCGAAGGGATCAGGCGCATTATCAGTGAAAACTTCGGGTTCATTGGTGGCAGCAGGAACTGAGGGCGGCGAAGTCTCAACAACCGGTTCATCCTCCCCAGAAACCAAGCGCTCTAATCTTCCAATTAATTCTGGCGTTGCAGGTTCTGGGGGAGCGCCCGCTTTAATTTGTGCAAACTGGTTAGTGACGGTGTCCAGTGCTTGCAGAACCACATCCATTAATTCAGATGTTACCGTTCGCTTACCGGTTCGCAATATATCGAATAGATTCTCCGTCACATGGCAGCAATCGACCATAGAATCCAGCTGCAAAAAGCCCGCCCCACCTTTTACGGTATGGAAGCCTCTAAAAATTGCATTCAGTAATTCCTGATCATCCGGGCGCTGCTCTAGATCAACCAACTGCTCCGAAAGCAGTTCAATGATCTCTCCAGCTTCAACCAAGAAGTCTTGTAGAATTTCTTCGTCATCTCCAAAACCCATTTAGCGCCCCTCAAAAGCCTAAACTGGACAATAGATCATCCACTTCATCTTGCCCCGAAACGACATCATCTCGTTTATCGGCATGTATTTGTGGCCCCTCAGCTATCGAGGCTTTTTTCGAACATAAGCCCTCCTCAGTATCTGCAGCCAAACCGGTCACCTCTTCTACCTGACAGGCAATGCGCATCAGATTGACTAACTCTTTTTCGACATCTGAGACCAACCCAATCACTTTTTTCAGAACCTGGCCGGTTAAATCTTGAAAGCCCTGCTCTAAAATAATTTCTTGTAATCCCGAATTCAAAAGCTCTGTGCCTGTCGCCATCTGATCCAAAAAAACATCCACTCGTTCATAAAGACCTTTAAACTCTTCGACGGTAATTTCTCTCCGTCGAAGTCGCAGCCACTCTTCTTTTAACTTCGCGGATTCTTGACCTAAATCCATTGCTATAGGCGCAACGGCTTCAACTTTATCCATGGTTTTATCAGCAGCCGACTGAGTCATTTCAATCACATACTGCAATCGATCCGAAGCATCTTTAATTTCCGACCCACCATTATTGAGCGGGGTTTTATCAAGGCTCGCATCAACATGGAAATTAATAATAGCTTCGTGCAAGCCTCGCGTCAGCTGGCCTACAGATCGAAAAATATGACTATTTCTAGCTTCAACAAGATTGTGAATCAGTTCTGATGCTTCATCTAAATTATTCGCCTGAAGCTTTTCGGCAAGTTGGTTTGCACAATCTTGGAGTTGCGACCGAAATTGATCGTCATTGTGCAGGGGGGCAAAGTTATCCATCAAGCAACCTTATTTTTATCTTTGTAATTACCCTTCAACTCGCTCAAAAATCTTATCGATTTTTTCTTTGAGCACTTGAGCAGTAAAGGGTTTAACGACATATCCGTTAACCCCAGCTTGCGCCGCCTCTATAATTTGATCTCGCTTGGCTTCAGCCGTCACCATCAGCACCGGTAAAGAAGCAAGTTTTCCATCCGCCCGAACCTCTTTGAGGAGATCAATTCCAGACATGCCAGGCATGTTCCAGTCAGTGATGAGAAAATCAAAATCACCACTCTTGAGCATAGGGAGGGCTGTGGAGCCGTCATCCGCCTCATGCGTGTTGGTAAACCCCAAATCTCGCATCAGATTCTTGATGATTCGACGCATCGTCGAAAAATCATCAACAATCAAGATCTTCATGTTTTTGTCCAATGGAACCTCCAAATTTCTGCCAAAGTACTTGCCGGTTTTATTGCTGGCAAAAGTCCGTCTGTTTACGTTAACGCTGAATGCATGACGCTAATTCTCGCTCACCTAAGGTCATGCACACGCTGTGATGCATTCCCTCTTACCAAGTCTAGCTGCTTGTAGCGAGTCCTCCAGTTTTTCACGAAGGGAAATAACTAAAATGACTATTAACGGGTAAGTCTTTTGAGTGAACTGAGAAATAAGGTTTAAAAACAACCGAAATGGCGTATTTAAGCGCAAACGCATTTCCCAATAACACATCTTTATTTCACCCAGTCCGACATTTTCGACCGTAAACGCGCCGCTGCTTGGCTGTGTATTTGGCTAATCCGAGATTCCGAGACTTCTAAAACGAGACCGATTTCTTTTAAATTCAACTCTTGCTCGTAATAAAGAGATAGGACCAACTTTTCTCGATCGGGCAAAGTATCAATAGCGACAACGAGCGCCGAGCGCATCGCATCTTCGTGCACTTCTTCTGACGGGCTGGGAAATCCACGATGACTAGAGTGATCAAAAGAAGAAGAGTCATCTTCATAGACTTCGTCAAAACTAAACAGTCGCGTAGAAGCCGTGTCTTTAACGATGACATAATATTCATCCATCGAGACCTCCATTTCTTCTGCCACTTCGGCATCTTTTGCATCACGCCCCGTACGTGCCTCCACGCTAGCAATTGCATCACTTACCCGCCGACCATTGCGATGAACCGACCTTGGCGCCCAATCGCCGCGCCTCATTTCATCAACTATGGCACCACGAATACGAATTCCCGCATAGGTATCGAAGCTCGCCCCCTTAGTGCCATCGTATTTTTGCGACGCCTCTAACAGCCCAACCATGCCCGCCTGAATCAAGTCATCGACCTGCACAGACGAAGGCATTCGAGCCATCATGTGATGCGCAATACGCTTCACCAAGAATGCGTAATCCTCCACCTTAATCAGAGAGGATTCACCTTGGGTTTGTTCATATACCATTAAACTTTCAGCCACAGATCCAGACATGAGAAAACTTCTTTACATCACATACCGCTCGCATGAGAAGTCTGCAAGAGCCGCTCAAGGAAAAATTCAAGATGTCCACGAGGAGCCGTCTGCACAGGCCACTCATCCACTTTTTGAGCCAATACTTTAATTGCATTAGAGGCTTTGCAACGCGGAGCAAATTCAACAACCGGTCGACGCTTTTGTATCGCCTTGCGAACATTTTCATCAAAGGGGATATGCCCCAAGTATTGCAATGATGCGTCAAGAAAACGCTCACACACTGTATTTAATTTTCCAAACAGGTTGATACCCTCTTGCGCACTGCGCGTCATATTCGCCACGATACGAAAACGGAAAACGCCATGCTCCGAATTGAGCAATTTGATTAAGGCATAGGCATCCGTAATCGATGAAGGCTCATCGCACACCACAATAATCGCTTCCTGTGCGGCACGCACAAAGCTCACCACGGTATCGGATATTCCCGCCGCAGTATCAACAATCAATACATCCATTTGATCGCTCAGCTCACTGAACGAATTAATCAGACCCGCATGCTCTTGAGGAGACAATGCCGCCATCTGCTGGATGCCAGAAGATGCAGGCACAATTTTAATGCCCCCCGGCCCAGTCAACAGTACGTCACGTATCGTTTTACTGCCGTTTAGTACATCGGCCAGTGTATATTTGGCTTGCAGACCGAGTAGCACATCAACGTTTGCCAATCCTAAATCAGCATCCATCAAAACCACTCGCCTTCGTTTTTCTGCCAAGGCAATACTGAGATTGACGGAGAGATTGGTTTTACCCACGCCCCCTTTGCCTCCAGTAACAGCGATAACTTTTATGGGATGATGTGAAGCCATGAATATATATTCTCTCTCGATTTATTCTCAACAACCGTTTTTATTGCGGTCGTATATTCGGGTGATGAAGTCGAAACCAAACTTAGCTTCCACCCTTACTTAAATGTAGCAAATACTACGACAATTACTCTGCTTAATTAATGATTTCCTCATGTTTACAATGCAGCCCCATGGACTTCAAGTGATTGCTCTTTAGCAATACTGACAGCCCTGGAAACCAAGCTTGGCCCGCTCGCCTCACAAAGATCATTCGGAATGTCCTGTCCATCGGTGGTGTAAGCCACAGGGATTTGCTCCTGCATAATTAAACTGATTGCCTCACCAATGCTCGCAGACTCATCCAGCTTCGTCAGTACACAAGCGTGCAGACCACGATTGCCGCGATGCGCATGAATAGACGCTTTCATCGTCGCCAATTGATTGTTGCACGACAGAACAATCACTCGCTTCAATGATGGGCTCGACTCAAGTTGATCTAACTGAGCTTTCAATAAGGGATCCCCCAAACGAAAGCCTGCCGTGTCGATTAATACCAAAGGAAACTGCCTTAGCGAAGCCAAAACAGTTAATAAACTGTTATCACGATCCACCACTCGCACCGGCACATTTAGAATCCGCCCCATGGTGCGCAATTGATCGAAAGCACCAACACGATAGGTATCCGTGGTAATCAAAGCCACCTTACCCGCCCCATTTTTAAGGACATATTGAGCCGCCAACTTGGCAATCGTCGTAGTTTTGCCAACACCAGTTTGGCCAAGGAAAGCATAAACACCAGGAGCATTCAAAACACTGTCACTCTTCACCGGTATGCGCCTGGCCAGCGTCAGCATCGACTCCTTCCAAGCCACACTCGCTCTCACACCGTCTCGAGTATTGCTCATTAACTCTTCGGTTAGCCGATCAGATAACCCCATTCGCTTTAAGCGTTGTGAGACAAGCGAAAATTGTTTGGGCACATTCGCTTGCTGAGGCATTGATATCTGGCGGTTCAACTGAGCACTGTCACGTTCAGACATTTGCCACAACTGCTGTTCAAGCAACATTCGCATATCGGCAATTTCACTTTGTAAATTCTCGATATGGAGATGCTCTCGTTGTCCCCCATTTCTTCCCGCCGACTCTCCACCCGCTTGTTGAGGCTGAGCAAAGGCTCCATGACCATCGATTCCGTTGACGGAAGAGTTCGCCCCGGCAAAGGACTCTTGAAATGCTGAAGGTTCACTAAACGCTGAAGGCTCTGCAAATGCCGAAGCACCAGAAAATGTAGATGAAGTAGAAGCTGTTGGAGCAGAGCCATATTCCGATGGCGAACCACCCTCCGCTTCCTGTTTTGCTCGTCGTTTTGCCGCCAACATTTTCTCGCGTGCGGCTTCAATTTCTTTGGCCAAGTCTGCCGATGATCGTTGAGGTTTAAGAGACACCCCATTTTTTTCGGTTGTACCGCCAAAATTCGCAGCCGCTTTTTCAATACCCGCTTGAGAACGCCAAGCCGAATCACTGCTCATGGCCGTATCGACATCAGTGTCAAAATTTTGGCCAAATTCACGACGCACATCAATTCCGCGCGTCGGCAAGTCCGGTTCTATCGACGTAATAATCTCCACGCCTTTATCGATTCGCTTACTTGAAAGGATGACAGCCTCCGGCCCCATTTCTCGCTGAACCAGCTCAAGGGCCCTTGTCATTGTCGGTGCGACAAATCGCTTTACGAGTTGATCTGTCATAGTTGGCTCCTACTCTTCACGGCTTATTTACCTTTCATCACATCGTCGCCAACACTGGCTTCTATGGTGATCTGCTTGTTATCGGGTACTTCGTTATAGGCCAATACTTTCATACTGGGGATGTTAAACCGCACAAATTGGTACAAGGTATTTCGTAAAGGCGCTGCCACGAGTAATACAACTACTTTGCCTTTTGCTTCTTGTTTTTTCGCCGCCTGGACAAGTGCATTGTTTAACTTTTCAGCTAACTGAGGCTCGATAAACGCGCTCTCACCAGTGCCGGCTTTTTGTGCCTGCTGTATGGACTGTAGCAACAACTGTTCCAACCCTGGATCCAAAGTGATAACCGGAAGATTGGGCTCAGCCCCAATAATATTTTGGACGATTTGCCTCGACAAAGCACTGCGTGCAACCGCCGTTAACGGAATCGTATCGGCATTTTTAGAGCCGTGAGCAGCCAACGCTTCCGCAATAGTCCGCATATCTCGAATAGGGACTTGTTCACGTAAGAGAGATTGCAGCACTTTCAGCAATTGGTTAATTCCAATCGTATTGGGGACCAATTCCTCAACCAACTTAGGTGATTTTTCGCCCAGCAAATCCAACCACTTCTGAACCTCTTCATGGCCGAGCAATTCATGAGTGTGAGTTTGTACAATTTGATTAAGGTGAGTCGCCACCACCGTACTCGGATCAACCACCGTATAACCCAGCGTTTGCGCCTGATCTTTTTTCGTCTCATCAATCCATACGGCTTCTAGGCCGAAAGCCGGATCTTGAGTTTTAACCCCATCTAACTTGCCAAACACCTGACCTGGGTTAATTGCCATAAACTTATCTGGGAATACTTCACCCTCACCAATCGATACACCCATTAACGTGATTCGGTATGCACTGGGCAAGAGGTCTAAGTTATCGCGAATGTGCACAGCGGGTATTAAAAAGCCTAGGTCTTGAGAAAGCTTTTTACGTACGCCTTTAATACGCCCAAGCAATTCACCATTTTGAGTTTTATCAACCAGAGGAATTAAACGATACCCCACCTCCAACCCGATAATATCCACCGGCTGAACATCATCCCAACTGACCTCACTCGGTTCAGTGGTCGCGGATTCGAGCGATTGGTTCTCCAGTGCGGGTTGCTGTGATGCTGGCGCAGGTGAAATACCGCCTCCCGCCCCCGCTTGATTCGGAACACGCCCTTGGAAGCCACCCTCCTCCACCACTTCAACCTGTTGCTGACGGAAATAAATAAAATAGGCCAAAGCCCCACAAATAGCCGCAAACCCTAAAAATGCGAAGTGAGGCATACCCGGAACAATTCCCATCATAAATAAAATGCCTGCCGCTACAGCCATCGCCTTAGGAGAATCGAACATTTGAGATAAGACCTGAGTATTCATATCCTCATCGCTGTTGACCCGCGTTACCATAATCGCAGCAGCAACCGACAGCAAAAGCGACGGAATTTGCGCCACCAAGCCATCCCCAATCGTCAACAGTACATACTTCTCCATCGCATCAGCAAACTCCAAATCATGCTGAACAATCCCAACCCCCAAGCCACCCACAATATTAATGATAAGAATGAGAATACCGGCAACCGAGTCCCCTCTCACAAACTTGCTCGCACCATCCATAGAGCCATAAAAATCCGCTTCAGCCGCCACTTCAGAACGACGGGTTCGCGCTTCGTCTTGATCAATCACCCCAGCATTCAAATCCGCATCAATCGCCATTTGCTTGCCCGGCATCGCGTCCAGAGTAAACCTTGCACTCACTTCCGAAATACGCCCCGCACCTTTGGTGACCACAACAAAGTTAATAATAATAAGAATGATAAAAACCACAAAACCGACAGCATAATTACCGCCAATCACCACCTCACCAAACGCTTCAATCACCTTGCCCGCCGCATCACCACCTTCATGCCCTTTCAGCAGAACAACCCGAGTGGACGCAACGTTAAGCGCTAACCTCAGCAACGTAGCGATTAACAAAATCGTCGGAAACACCGCGAAATCAAGCGGCCGGAGGGCATACGCCGCCACCAATAAAACCACGATAGACAAAGCAATATTGAACGAAAAGAAAGCATCCAACAAAAACGGAGGCAGCGGTAAAATCATCATGCCCAGTAGCATCAAGAGCAAGAGAGGAACACTTAGGTTGCCTATACCTACAGACCTAGCACCCGCCACGGTAGATTGAGCAGACATTGATTCAGGGAGGGATTTAAGGTGTTGGAAGAACGATTCCGACATACAAATAATTACCAAGACAATAATTTGGCGCCCACAGGGCGGATATCATCCCATCGCAAGATCTGTACCGAAGCATCCGTCCATAAAGGAAAAACCAAAACAAAGCCAAAATAAAACCAGAGTAAAAGCCGCTAAAAGAACGACTAAATAGGAGGGGAACAAGCCAACAAGGGTTTCCTATATTGAATGGCTGCAGAGAAGAACAAAGCATCGAACACAGGCCCAGACTATCCATATTCTTCTCAAGAGCCTTTCACAAATGCGTTATGGAGAGTTCATCTATCGCCTTTATGTCGCCAAAGACCTAATTGAGCTAAGCTTTAAAGGTAGTGACCTAAAGGTAGTCACCTAAAGGTAGAGCGCTAAAAATAGTGACAAAAACCAGTGATATCACTAACGCGAAAATTGCGCTTCCATAGCCGTCGCAGGGGATACAAGTTGTCGCGGAAGACAACGAGGAGACACAAACAGTGCTACAAGGCCTGGCTTTACGGCCATTGATGTTGGTTATTCTTGTATTTTTGACTAGCGCTTCGGTGCTGGCCAGCCCTAGCTCGGAGCCAGGTTCCGGCGCGAACACAACAATCAACGTACCCGAATACGACGTACTCGCCCTAGATGACAACATCCGATCAATCCTTGATCAAGAAATACAAAACCTCCCAACAAAAATACAAAAGCTCGGCAAGCTCCACAAACTTCTATATTCCGCTGAACGACACCACATCAAATATGATTCTTCGAGCACAAAAACAGCCCTCGACACATTTTATTCAAAGCAAGGGAATTGCCTTTCATTAGCCAACCTATTTATTGCAACAGCTCGTCACGTTGGTCTGGAAGCCCGCTATCAATTTATACAGGTTCGCCGCGAATGGCGGCCACAGAACGATTTTTTTGAAATACCTGGCCATGTCAATGTCGTCGTAGAACTACCCGGCAGACAAGCCACAATAGAATTTAACAGCACCTACTACGAACAGTCCGCGCGACAAAGACTCGTACGCCAAGTCATTTCCGACGAGCGGGCCAAAGCCGATTTTTACAACAACCTGGGCGTTGTGAAACTCAGCAGCAAAAATCTCAAAGAAGCCGTAGCATTTTTCAAAAAATCCATTTCAATCGATAAAAATGTGGACTTCAGCTGGTCCAATCTCGGCGTGGCCTACAAACATATGGGCGACTTTAAAAAAGCCGAAAAAAGTTACCAGAAAGCCCTCAAGATCAACCCCCAAAATAATTCCGTCATCAGAAACATCTTTATTCTGTATAAAAAACAAGGCAACAAAGAGCAGGCTGATAAATATGCCCGTAAGGCAGAAAAGTACGCACGTAAAAACCCCTACTACCTCGACCAATTGGCCAATCAAGATATTGATGCGGGCCTATATAAGAATGCAATAAAGCTCGCCAAATCCGCTATTCGCATTCACAACAAAGAACCCGATTTCTTTCACACGCTAGCAACCGCCCATTTTTACCGCAATGATAAACGTGCATCGAAACTCGCCCTAGAAAAAGCCAAAGCACTGGCGGATTCAGACGCCTACAAAAAACGCTACCAAGATAAAATCGACTCCCTCGCAACAGCTCGATAAACGCCGCATAAAACGACCTTTCGAACAAAAATCACCCACCCTCAGGCGAATCTCCTTTACTTGGTTTTGTCGCGATAGCGATTGCGCTACACTTGGGGCATAAAATCTGCTTATTAGCCAATATAAGGCTTCTAAGAGCACAATATTTCGTCGGAGACCGCTCAGAAATGAGAAAACCAGAAATCAGTCTTTTTTTTCATCCCACCACAACGGTGTACATAGATGACAATAAAGACTTCCTCAACGCATTAACCATGAAATCGGAACCCGGGTCATTTAAAGTTTTTGACGACCCTCATGAAGGCCTCGTATACGTCGAGTCGCAATTCAAATTGTGCGAAAACTTCAGTAAAGGTCAACCGCTATCGCCGGACATTACCACCCCGCACAAACTCGTTTTACCCCCAAACCTTATCTGTCAAAAACTCAACACACTTAACCGCTTCTCCGAGCCCTCCGTAGTTGTCGTTGACTTTAGTATGCCCAACTTAAATGGCTTGGATCTGTGCTCACAACTGACCAACCCCAACAGCCGAAAAGTACTGCTCACTGGCGTAGCCAATGAAAAACAAGCGATACACGCGTTAAACTCAGATCTTATCGATTTTTATATCGGTAAAGACGAAGAAGAACTCAGGAATCGACTCACATCCATTGTAGACACACTGAATACGCGCTACTTCATGGACCTACTCCCCCTTTCCAATCAAGATGCATTGATACAAATCCCCTACATATTCGACTCCAAATTTGCCGATTATTTTGAGCAAGTATGTGAAGACCTAAAAGTCGTCGAATATTACTTTGTAACAGACCCCGGCGGTTTCTTATTGATCGACAGGCACGGCAATATAAACCGGCTCATAATCATGACGCAAAAAGAATACGATCTTGCCATAGATGACCTAGTTCAAAACCAAGCCCCAGCAGAATGTATAGAAGAACTCAAAAAAGAAACCCACATTCCGTTTTTTCAAAACGGTGACGGAGAATTTACCCCAGCCTACTTGGACGACTGGTCTAACCACCTATATCCGATTAAACACGTGTCAGGAGAAAACGAATACCGCTGCGCAATCGTTAAGACCGAAAACAAATGTTTAACCAATTACCAAGAATATTTAGACATGCCTTCATACCGACTTCATTAATTCCGATCGACATCCAAGCGCGGCAAATTAAATGGTTAACAATACAAACGACGAAACGATCTTAGACGGTCCTGTACTAAAAGTAGAATCCGTATCTGCCGTTTTTGCGCACGATATATCGACCCCCCTCACAACGGCAAAAATGAATGCGGACCTACTGGTGGAACATATAGAAGTGCTCCACAGCATGCTCTCGACAGAAGAAGCAAATAAAATTCCGCAACGCATCAAATTCGCCATCGAACGAGCGCCCCAACAAATACAAGACAATATTCTTGCGGTGCAGCAATCACTTCAAGAATATAAGGCCTACCTCAACTGCATCAAAAATGACAGCACCGAGTATTCGACCAAAGCCCAAACTGAAGAGCCCTCCAAGATTAAACGACTTAACATTCTAATCGTTGACGATGAAGAAATTCACCACGATATTGGCGAAGCCGTACTAAAGGAAAAGCATACGATTTCCCATGACTCCAGTGGAGTTAAGGCTATCGAACGCTGTAAAACGGAAGAGTTCGACATCATTTTAATGGACATGCAAATGCCTGAGTTAAGCGGCCCACAAACGGCAGAACAATTACGGGCTATGCTTAAAAAGCCGACACTGATTATTGGCCTTTCGAACATGCCAATACAATCTAAAAAACAAGAAATGCTCGACTGCGGATTTAATGGCTTCTTGGACAAGCCTCTCAGACTTGAAAGTTTCAACCGCTTAGTCTCGTCACTTGCAAAAATTTTAAATTAAAAATAGAAAAAGAAAAAGAAAAAGAAAAAAATAAATGAAACCATTGGTAATCTCCACCCTTTTTAGCGCTCAGCTATTGCTGACAAGCACTTTCGCCACCGCCGAAAATAACGAAAAACACATCGAAGAAGTTTTCGTTACCGCACAAAAACGTGACGAAAACCTCATGTCCGTTCCTGTTGCGGTTGACGTTATTCCTGGCAAATTTATCGAGAGCACTGGCGCCTTCGGCCTGAGCGAATTGGAAATGGCCATACCATCGGTCAATTTTGGGCGCGGCGGCAGAAAAACGCGTGGTGAAATTTCCATACGCGGCGTAGGCGGTTTTGCCCGCAACATCGGCACCGGTGGCCGCGTAGTTGTGTATATCGACGATGTACCCCTTGGCCGCTCATCCTCATTCGAAGCGAGCTTAGCGGATATCAAGCAAATAGAAATACTCAAGGGACCACAAGGTACCTTATTTGGCGCAAACACCATCGCTGGCGCCATCAATATGACGACCGCTGAGCCAACAGAAGACTTCTCACTTAAATTAAGAGCGGATTATGGCCAGAGATCAACAAGCCTACTTTCATTAACAGCCAACGTTCCTCTTAGCGATAAACTATTGAGTCGTATTCAATTAGGTCATAAACAAAGCGATGGTTTTATTGAGAACACAATTACAGACGACGATTTACAAGGCAGCGACCTCAATTCAGCGCGTATAAAACTGCTTTACGACGTTACCGACAATCTCAGCATACGAACAAGTTTCGATTGGTTAGAAGATGATGTAAAAGCCACCAACGCCGAGGCCTTATCCGACACTACACTCCCACCAACCTTTCAGAACCTTATCCTCAATGGCTACACAAGCGCTCCGGAGCCCAACCAAGTTGCCCACGATGCTGATGAATTTGAAAAGCGAAAAAACTGGGGAGCATCAACCAAGATTCAATACTACACCGATTCTGAAGCGCTAATTACCTCCATCACCGCCTATCGCAGCAGTGAATTTACCGAGCAAAGCGAAGAAGATTATTCAGCCATTCCACTGGCGACAAGCCTGTTTGATGAAGACTATAGCCAATGGACACAAGAACTTCGCTACACCTCAAAGGCCACAGACCGCCTGGATTATGTAGCCGGACTCTTTTTTCAATCGAGTAAAATTTCCACGGAAAGAAATGCTCAGATTCATACCCCGACTGACACCTTACGGGTAGACACGCCAGGGGAACTGGACACAACGTCCTCTTCAGTATTTGGTAACCTCAACTGCCGATTTACCGAAACCCTGGAGCTTAGCCTTGGTACACGCCTGCAATATGAAACAAAAAAACTTGATTATGCTATTACAGATACCACTGATTTTTTTACGAACGGCTCCCTACAAGACAAGCAAAACTTCTTCTTCCACATGCCGAAAATCAGCCTGAATTATGAGTCTTCTGAGAGCGGCCTACTATATGGCAGTATTTCCCGTGGAGCCAAAAGCGGTGGCTGGAACGCAGACTTTGTCCCCTCTCTCGATGACCTAGAGTTCGACCCAGAGTACTCAATCAACTACGAAATCGGTTACAAAAACAGGCTCCTAGACGGCTCTCTTGTCCTGCTTTCTTCAATATTCCACACGAAATTTAAAGATTTTCAGGTTTCTCAATTTATCGAGGAGCGCGGAGCTAACAACATCACAAATGCTGGTGAAGTCACCACCGAAGGCTTAGAACTTGATGTTCAATATTTTATTCACGAGAGTATCAAACTCGGACTAAACACCGCTTATACACGAGCAAAATTTGATCGTTTCACAAATGCGGATTCCGCCGATACAGACTACAGTGGCAACCGATTGCCCTACTCACCCAAACTAACATCAGTAGCATCCATCACTATCGACCAACCAATAAGTAACAATATTGTCGGCTATTTTCACCTGAGTTATAGCTACTCCGACGGCTACTTTTCTCAACCTAGAAATGACGACACCACACATAAAGTTAATAATTTTCACCTGATCAATGCTCACCTCGGTATTAAAATTGGAGAAGTGTACGATATTTCTTTTTGGGGTAAAAACCTAAGCGACGAGACTTACCTTCGTTTTAAAGGCACATCATTTTTAGGGGTTCAGCGCGGATTTTACGAAGCGCCGAGAACATTAGGAGCTTCTTTCCGAGTGCTCATAAAATAGCGTTAACTATTTAACCGTAAGCACTAAAGCTCTATTAACAGGTAAATCGGATATAAAAAGCCACTGACTCACAGGAATAAATACCATAGAAAATGGAGCTTTTCCATGATTGATTTTCAATATAAAAAACGCTGCCCTTTTTAGACGCGGGAAAACAGATTGGATAATTAGCACGAGACTTTGCCCCCATATAATTGGCTTGTACACTTACGAAAGGCATATCTTAAATTCATTAAACACATTCCCTATACAACACATCGTTCCTTTTTTCAGTATCAAAAAAAATCACAACCCGCGCTGAGACCTATGCAACCAAAAAAGGAAGCGAACAACACAGCATAATTGCTGCCCGCTTGTCACCTCGTTCTTTTTACGTTGCGGTTTATGTGCTGTTGCCGTCTCATCGCCTCAACCGGGAAAAATACTCTAAACGACAATTGGCTTTATGGGTTTTGTTTTTTGGGATGATTCGTCAGTTAATACGACACAATCAGATTGGCTTGCATGACCAACAAATAAAACGATTCAATAAAGAAATTTCAGATGGAGGCGATTTGCACTCCATTTTTGCCTTCACAAGAAAACAATATACCAACCTCATAAATATCGAACAAGAATTGAGACAATAAACTCAAAAACAGCAATACTTGCTCCCCTCACTGCTAATCGCCCCTCCTAACATGAGGAAAAACATTGTCTCCGTTAACTACAGGTTGCTCATCTTCCACTTCAGCAATAATAGAATTGGGGAATTTGATAATAAACTCACACCCCTTACCCATTTCACTTTTAACGTCTATCTCAGCAAAGTGTTCATCCGCTATCCGTTTTATCGCCTGCATCCCAATGCCATTACCCTGGCTTTTCGTGCTGGCGATACCGTCCCATATAGAATCCACTATATACTGAGGCATTCCCACCCCAGAATCTGCAAAGCTTAAACACACATGGCTATCCGATTGCCAAGTTGAAATTGTTATCACCAAAGGCTGCCCCTCCTGGCGAGCTTCGATTGCATTTTTAATAATATTAATCACTAATATTTTTAGATCTTCAGCATCTCCCATTATTTTAGGGATCTCTTTATAACGATAATTAACTTCGTCAATTCTCTGGCTAAACAAAAACAAACTATGCTTTACCATTTCACCCAGAGATACGGGAAGAACTTTACGTTTTCGCTCCCCCTTTAATATGCCAGCCATCGTTGCGATCAGCTGAGAACCACGCGCCACCTGTTCCAAAACAATATCCTTCTGCTTTTCTTTATCATATATATCATTTGACAGAACTCCATCAATAATCGCCAACGGAGCCTTAATATCATGATGGTAATGATTCATAACACTCAACATTGAAAGCGTTTTTTTTGCCTGGCCCAACTCGTTCTGCATTTCATCAAGCTGGTCGATACGAGAAACCACCTCCCCCAACTCCACATGTAGCCACTCAAACACTCTAATATCATCATACTGATAATAAGCTTGATCCAAAGATGGGCCAATCAACACTACCCCTAACATTGAGCCCTCAAATCGAAATGAGAAACATGCATTTGCACCATAGTTCTTCATAAGAGTCTGGACGTCCTCAGGAGTCTCATCAGCTATGATAAGACCAGAGGTAGACTTACAATATTCAACTAAATCCCCAGCCTCTGTAAGCAAGTCACCGGAAATATTTGCATTCACACAGCACAATTTTTGATCGTCGAAGATAAAAACCTGGTATGACTCAACTCTGGTAACATGTTTGAACAAAGTGTCTGTTACCCTTATCAAACCACTAACATCAATACAGTTATTTAGCGCTCTCCTAGCCTCATCAGTGACAGATTCAAATTCATACCGGTGACTGGCAATTATTTTTTTCGCTCCAGGCAGCAACCATCTCAAGACTCGAGGGTAAGCCTCAAGAACAACGACGATAAAAATCAAATTCACCAAAATTCCGGCAGTAGAATTAACCAATCCGCCAGCAACAGAAGATATAAAAAAATAAAACCAAAAGACGGCTGCAATCAATACCGCTCGAGCAAGTCCAACACTGAGAGCCAACCGCAAGTCCATCAAATGATGCTGAACTGTTGCGTAAAGAAGCAGGGTCACAAATGTTATATTTGTTGACGCACCAATAAGCTTCAAGTAAAAATCATGCTTAATTAAAAACATACTTGAAACCCCCGTACAAAGTGTCATCAACAATATAATTAACAACCACTTAACACGCTGCTTCTCTCTATAAGTTGACGACTGGAACAAAGCAAGAGCTAATACAATCGCACCAAACAAGCACCATATAAAATTAGCACCAAAAACATAATAAATTGTATCCACTTTAGGCAAAAACCCTCCCTGCGCCACTTCTAGCACAGAAGGAAATACAAATGCATTAACTACAGACAGAGTAAAACTAACGGCAAACCCAGGAACCACAACCAAAACAAAGAATATTCTCGATCGAGCGCCCATCAACATCCAAGCGAGAAGAGCTAACGAGGGAGGAATAAAAAACATTCCCCACCTAGTAACATGGAACAAGATGGAAAGCAGATCTAAATCTTTAACCACCGTCAACAAAAACAATTCCAAGGACCACAAGCCCAAACTAAACGAAGCCAAAGCGAGAGCTTTCGCCGCAGGTTTCTCTTTTTTGCTTAAGGCAATTAAAGAAACTATAAAATCAATGATAGCCGTTACTAAGTAATGCGTCATTTCGCGTCTCTTTTATTACAGTTTTACTATAAATTTTTTCACAAAACCCACTTACGTCAGTGCAAACAACCAACAAAGTTTTAAAGTTAAGATGCGGGTATGATTTTAAGTCCGAAGCCGGTTCAAACTTCAACATTTTATAAAACTTAACATGCTCTTCTCTTATTCCAGCGACAAGAAATTTTGCATTTTTATCTACGATTTCATCTGCAATATTTTTATATATATTAAAGCGGGCCCTTACCCCCCCCTTTTTTTGAAAATCTGGATCAACTACAAATTTGTTCGCTTCAATAACGACATTATCAAAACCGACAGAATCACTCAGCTCGCTTTCAAACACGTCCATCACTGGAATTTTTAAATTTTCCTCAGGGTTGTACACACACGACCGAATAGAACCAATAGTTTTCTTTCCGGAATAAGTCAAATACGATGTACAGTTAGACGTAGAGTCGTATTCATCCATAAACTTTTCACTTGAGCATCTATCGATATATTCACCACCACTATAACTTCGGTAACGCATTGAATAAACACGATCAAGCATGGGGCCTCTAGCCTGGACGCTATGATACTCGGGTTTAAACGCAGATGGGAACTCAATTTTTTTTGCCTGTGATAACATAGATAAGCCTCTAAATACTTAATACTGTTTTCTCACACACTCAACTGCCAAACAAACAATTAAAGCCAAGTTAAGGTGTAAACTTTTCTTTTTTAGTAAAAGTTCCAAAGATGAAACGGCCATCTCTGAATTTAAAATATCAACACATATAGGCGCCACCTATGATGATTCAGACGACAATATATTCAATTCGTGAGATAGGTGTTTCTTTTGATAAAGAACAATTTTATTTTCACAACTAACCGATCTAAAAACGTATTTTTTAATGGGATGGAGCTATACATCTGCACATCTGGATAGAGCTTTTGGCGCCCAATAGAGCTTGGATACGCCACTTTTTTATTGTTATTTTTATTTTTCACAAAAGGTGCCCCTTCTCGAATCTGCTTCAGCTTATGCAAGCGATCCAATTATTCGATAGAATGCCCTCCCCTTAAGACTAGACTCGGTAATACAAGTTGTCGCGCGCCACTAACAAGAAAGATACGAAAGTCATTGTCGGTATGTCCGGCGGTGTGGATTCGTCAGTATCCGCCCTCCTCCTCAAGGAACAGGGATATCAGGTCGAAGGCCTGTTTATGAAAAACTGGAATGAGGACGATGGTACGGAGTATTGCTCTGCCATGACGGATCTGATGGATGCCGCTTCTGTCTGCCAAAAGCTGGATATTCACCTGCATACAGCGAATTTTGCCAGTGAATATTGGGATAACGTGTTTGAGCACTTTCTGCAGGAATATAAGGCTGGCCGCACGCCAAACCCGGATATTTTGTGTAACCGCGAGATCAAATTTAAGGTGTTTTTAGACTACGCTGAAAAGCTCGGTGCAGACTTCATCGCCACGGGGCACTATGCGCAAACCAAGGTCGATGGTGAGCACACTTACCTCAGGAAGGGCTTAGACCCCAACAAGGATCAGAGCTACTTTTTGCATGCAGTGGGCGAGGCGGAATTTGCCCGCACCCTCTTCCCTATCGGTGATATCGAGAAGCCCCAGGTCCGCAAGATTGCGGAAGCCAATGACTTGGTTACTCACAACAAGAAGGACAGTACGGGTATTTGCTTTATCGGTGAGCGGCGCTTTAAGGACTTTTTACAGAATTATTTGCCCGCCTCACCCGGCGATATCATTGATGAAGACGGTAAGGTGATGGGAACGCACCAGGGCTTGATGTATCACACGATCGGCCAGCGTCAGGGCTTAGGTATTGGTGGAGTCGCAGGGGCTAAGGAAGACCCGTGGTACGTTGCCCAGAAGAACCTGGATGACAACACCCTTCGTGTTGTTCAAGGCGGCCAGCATCCGTTGCTATTTTGCCAAGACCTTATCGCTGAGCAGCTCCACTGGATTAACAATACCCCGCCACCGGAGGGTTTTAAGTGCGCGGCGAAAGTACGCTATCGCCAAGAAGACCAGCAGTGTCAGCTGAGCTATCAAGATGACGGCTCGGGTAAGGTCACGTTAAGAGTTGAGTTCGAAAAAACCCAACGTGCGATCACTCCGGGTCAGTCTGTCGTATTTTACGAGGGCGATATTTGCCTTGGCGGCGCGGTCATTCAAGTTGCGGGAGGTGCTCTTGTCTAATTCACAAAAAAACCCTCAAAAAACATGGCGCAATATCGCGATTGCTTTAGCCGGTGCGGCGCAGGCAATCAGTGTTGTCGAGCAACTGGCCAAAACGGGATATCTAAGAACTGACGAGTTCGAGACGGCGGTGAAGAGTCTGTTCGCGCAGAACCCGGAATCAGCAGAAGAAGTTTTTGGTGATATTCATCAATTACGTAGCGGACTGGAAGCTCTTGAAGCCTTGCTCAGCAGGGATAAAGACCCTAAAAACGCTGATACCCTTCGTTATATGATGGGGATTATGCATATTCAGAAGCGCCTCAGTAAACGCCCTAAGGTGTTGAGCACGATTGGGGATCGACTCGAAAAAGCCGAAATCCAATCACAGCATTTCAGTGTGACTCACGACAATGTGATCGCCAATATCGCTGATATTTATTCCGACACGATCAGTAAGTTTCAGTACCGCATTCAAGTCACTGGGGAATATTCTTACCTGCAGCAACCCCGGCTGGCCGGTCAAATACGTGTTCTTTTACTCGCCGCCATTCGTGCGATTACGCTATGGCGGCAATTGGGTGGAAACCGCTGGCAGCTCCTTATCTATCGCAACAAAATTACGGAAGCAGCGACATTGGCGTTACAGGAATCGAAGGTTCATTGATTGGCTACATGCCTATCGATCATCGCCCTGTCCGCTGCCTGGCTTGAACCCAGCTCTTAACCTGATCTAATCCCAAATCACTGTGTGGGATTAGTCGTGCGTACGGGTGAAATTTAGGCTAAAATTCGCCCCCATTTTAACTCCTACACGAGATTGTTCAGGCAATGGATTTATCCCCTCTTTTCGCGGTTTCGCCTATCGACGGCCGCTACGGCAGCAAAACTCAAGATTTACGCACTATTTTCAGTGAATACGGCTTAATCCGTTTTCGTGTAGAAGTGGAGGTCCGTTGGTTGCAACGCCTGGCCGAGCATTCTGGCATCCCTGAAGTCAGTAATTTTGGCGAACCCGCACAAGCATTGCTCAACAATCTTGTTAGCGAGTTTAACGAGGCGGATGCGCAAGCGATTAAAGATGAAGAAAGTGTGACTAACCACGATGTAAAAGCCGTGGAGTACTTCATCAAGAAGAAGATCAAAGACAATGCCGAGCTCGAAGCCATCACTGAGTTTGTTCATTTCGCGTGTACGTCTGAAGATATTAATAACCTTTCTCACGGCTTAATGCTGAAAGAAGGCCGCGATACAGTACTGTTGCCCACGATGAATAAAATCATCGATGCGATTGCTGACTTGGCTAAAGAATACGCGGCTATACCGATGCTTTGTCGTACACACGGCCAAACGGCTTCCCCTTCTACAATGGGTAAAGAGTTTGCCAACGTGGTTGCCCGCTTGCGTCGGCAGGTTAAGCAAATTGAGAACGTTGAAATTCTCGGCAAGATCAACGGTGCTGTTGGCAACTACAACGCTCACCTTTCGGCTTACCCTGAAGTCGACTGGCAAGAAAACGCCCAAACTTTTGTCGAAAGTTTAGGCCTTATCTGGAACCCGTACACGACTCAAATCGAGCCGCATGATTATATTGCGGAGTTGTTCGATGCGATTTCTCGCTTCAATACGATTGTGTTGGATTTTGATCGTGATATTTGGGGCTACATTTCAATGGGCTATTTCAAGCAGAAAACCATTGCTGGCGAAATCGGTTCTTCGACGATGCCGCACAAGGTTAACCCTATTGATTTCGAAAATTCTGAAGGCAACTTAGGCTTGGCCAATGCGGTATTTGGGCATTTGTCGGCTAAGTTACCCATTTCTCGCTGGCAGCGTGATTTAACCGATTCAACGGTTTTGCGTAACATGGGTGTGGGCTTTGGCTATTGTGCAATTGCTTATGCTTCTACGCTTAAAGGCATCAGCAAATTACTGATCAATGAAGATAACCTCGCGAAAGATTTAGACAGTGCGTGGGAAGTATTAGCCGAGCCGATTCAAACGGTTATGCGTCGTTACGCGGTGCCTGAAGCTTACGAAAAGCTTAAGGCTCTTACTCGAGGTCAGGCCATCAACGAAGAAACGATGACGGTCTTTATCGACACTCTTGAGATTCCTGAGGAAGCGAAAGCGGAACTGAGCAAACTAACACCAGCCAATTATATCGGTAATGCGATTGCCCAGGCTGATGCGATTAAATAAGGCTTTATTTGTACGCCTTAGCTTGCGCGATGAATTGCTAGGGCGCTAATTAGTGCCCGCCCATAGACCGGGTCGTAGCGAGGTAAAATTTAAATGGTCAGATTTGCGCATCTAGATTTAGGCATTTGCTCATTGCAAATAACGATATCCAGTAGTGCGAAGATGGACGTTTAAATTTTGCCGCAGTAGACATCTGTTTATGGATGGACACTAATCTACCTAATGAGAGATCTCAAATGAGTCAGTCGAACACTTCCTTTCCACGGCTGACGCATTTGGGAGATATCAGCATTGAAACCTTCCTTGCCGAATACTGGCAAAAAAAACCGCTTCTTATTCGCCAAGCTTTCCCTGATTTTTGTGCGCTGATTAGCGCTGAAGAATTGGCAGGTTTGAGCCTTGAAGATGAGGTCGTCTCGCGTTTAATTACACAGCAAGGCCAGGACTGGCAAGTCCAACACGGCCCAATTCCTGAAGACACATACGGCTCTCTCCCCGAACGCGACTGGACGCTGTTAGTCCAACACGCCGATAGCATTGACCCAGGCTTTAACGACCTGCTCAACGCCTTTCGCTTTATTCCGAACTGGCGCATCGACGATATTATGGTGAGCTATGCCACTGATGGCGGCGGTGTCGGCCCCCATTTCGATTACTACGATGTTTTTCTGTTGCAGGCCGAAGGCAAGCGACGCTGGCGTATCGGCCAGCGCTGCGATTCGCGTTCGCCATTACACCCCGATTTGCCGATGAAGGTTCTCAAAGATTTCGAGACTCAAGAAGATTGGGTATTGGAACCGGGGGACATGCTCTACATTCCTCCGAACGTAGCACATTGGGGCGAAGCCGTTGGTGAGTGCATGACATATTCCGTTGGCTTTCGAGCGCCCAGCCATGCGGATTTTTTATTGGATTACGCCCAAGAAATTGCATCTACACTGCCAGAGGACGACCGCTTTAATGACCCTTTGCTTACTCAGCAAGCCAACCCTGGGGAAATAACAACGGAAGCCATACAGCGGTTCCGCGATATTTTGCAGTCCATCACTTCTGATGATAAAGCGCTCGCCTCGTGGATCGGGCAGTATTCAACTCAGCTAAAACAACCTGTTGAGGGCATGAGTTCTGAGCTGTCTTCAGAAGAATTATTGCGTAACGCCCTCTTTCGCTTAAGCCCCTATAATCGCATCAGTTTTTATCTGGAGGGCGATAATGCGCAGTGCTTTATCAACGGCGAGCAATGGGCTTGCTCGGCATCATTGGCAGCAAAGCTCAGCAGTTACTCTTTTATACGGGTTTCTGAATTTTCCAAGACTGACCAAGCTGCTCTAAATGAATTGGCCGAGTCTGGCTTATTAACCTACGATAATATTTAGATCAATCCCGAATAGCGCTTCCTTATAAGAGTTAATTCAAGTAACGATGGGGTTACAGAGCATTATTCTCGTTCCTCACGCTCCGCGTGGGAATGCATACCGTACTCGGCATTCCATATTAGAGAAGTTATTTCTCAAGCTTAGTATTCATTCCCACGCTGAGCGTGAGGAACGAGAGGAGTAGCTATACATTTATACGGGCATCTGAATTTTCCAAGACTAACCAAGATGTTCTGAATGCTGAATGAATTGGCTGAATCTGGCCTATTGACCTTCGACGATAGTTGAATGCGGGACACGATTACTGCTCATCATCGGTTTCGATATACTACACAGGAAAAGATGCTCTTTCCCTGTTCTGGTAGTAAACTTATTCACCTCGGCATCACCTAAACATCGCCCCATTCAGAACCCCAAAATAAGCGTGCGTGAACGATGACATTGAATATTCACCTAGCCAACTGGTCGGAACACTCAGAGACGTTAAGCGCTTTGCGCAGAGCTGTTTTTATTGATGAGCAAAACGTCAGTTTAGAATTGGAATTCGATGGCCTCGACGATAAACCGGATACCCTTCACTTTATTGCCTATTCAGATGAGCAGAGCGATTCAAACAAGCAGAGTGATTCAGGTGAGCAACGCGATTCAAAAAAGCAGAGCGATAAAACCATTGCGAATGGTCGTTTATTGGCGGACGGGCAAATTGGCCGTATCTGTATCAAGCAAGACTATCGACGTCGCGGTTATGGGAGATGCTTGCTGATGGGTATTTTAAAACACGCTCTGGAGTTACCCAATATACCGCCATTATGGCTCCATGCGCAGGTGTCCGCCCTGGACTTGTACCGGCAATGTGGATTTAAAGCACAAGGTGAGCGTTTTATGGAGGCTGGAATTGAGCACCAAGCGATGCACTTCGATCACAGCTCGTATTCCAATCTGAACGCTATTTTCGGCGATGAGGTTATTCGCTTAACGGATGACACGTGTTTTTCCCATCATATCCTGCAGATGATCCTCACGGGCCGACGCAGTCTGCACATATTGACTCATGATTTGTCAGAGCGGGTTTACCACCAAGGAGTCTGCGATGCGGTTTCCCAACTCGCACGGGCAAATTGCCAAGCCCACATACAAATTCTTGTGCAAGACACATCCGCCCTCAATGGAACTCAGCACCCTTTGGTCGCGCTCGCCAGGCGCCTCCCCTCCTCTATCAGCATCCATCAATTGCTCAAAGCACCACAAAAAGCCGATACTGCCTTTATGATTGTCGATGCTCAGCAACTGGTATTTTTTAACAACGAGAAAGAGAGTGAAGGCTTCGCGACGTATGGTGCTCGCCCGGAATCGAAGAATGCCTTAGAGGAATTTGCTTACCTCTGGCAACACCACAGCGCTATCGACCCTAATTTACAGCAGCTTTCAATCTGACCGGAAACGAGAGATCTGACCGAAGACTATCAATCGAGCCTTCAACCGGACCCATAGCAGGTCAATGCACTCGTTATAGGTCCACCCCCACTTGCGTTCCTTCATGCACGACTTGAAATTTTTTGAGGCAATCAAGAGTTCCAGCCAGAGGCCCTAATGCCTTACCCGATGTGAGGTCGAAGGCGATTCCATGAGCCTGGCAACGTAACTGCCTTTTGGGGAGCTGAGTTGCGGGTGTAAGAGGAACGCCCATATGCGGGCAGCTATTCTCAATAATAAATACCTGACCGTCCAACTGACACAGCAATAAATCCTTACCGCCTGCACTAAACGCTTTTTGATAGCCGTCAGACATGCGACTTAACTGCTCAAGAGGAAAAAATGACATGGCCTATCCTTATGATTGGGGTTATCTACCATTATAGAGTAGCCTTAACGCATAGTAAAAAGTCGGCATAAAACGTAAAATGCCCCGCCAACCGTCCATACTAAGCACTATGTCACTACACAACAATCTCATCGAAATCGCGTATAAAGCTAACTCTGAGCACTATTTCTTGTGCCTAGGGGAGTTGGAAAAACAAGTGTGGTTAGATAGCGGAAAGCCCTCTTCAACCTATGGTCGCTACGACATTTTAAGCGCGGCACCTGTGGAGGTTCTCGAAAACCCGAGCATAGAAGCCATTGAGTCGCGCGTGACAGGCATGCGCAACAATGTACCCGATGAGATTCGACAGAACCCTGGCCTGCCTTTTGTTGGGGGTGCCATCGGGCATCTCAATTATGAATTTAACAGTGACGACTTTGGCATTAGCCCTCACAGCGGTTTGCGTAACAGCCACTTCGGCTTTTATCATTGGGCTCTTATTCAAGACCATAAGCAAAAAACGGCTAAGCTAGTTTTTTTATCGACTTGTTCTGACACATTTAAAAGCAAAATCATTTCGTTGGTCTCTCAGTCCCCACAAGAGGCGGCCCTACAATCCCAACAAGGATTTTCAGTATCGGGCTTTCATGCAAACTTATCGAAACAGAAATACCTCAACGCCCTCGATACAATAATGCAGCATATTCTCGCGGGAAACTGCTACCAAATTAATTTTTCACAGCGTTTTAGCGGCGAGTTTAGTGGCGATCCAAAAGCGGCATATCTCGCCTTAAGAAAAATACTGCCCAGCCCTTTTTCTGCTTATATTGGACTATCCGACGATTCGATACTCAGTTTATCCCCAGAGCGTTTTATTCAAATAGATGCTAAAAATAAGGCTAAAACCCAACCAATAAAAGGCACGGCCCCCCGAGGTTTAACGCCCGAAGATGATGTCGAACTCGCCAAAGGTTTGCAAAATAGCGAAAAAAATCGTGCGGAAAACCTTATGATCGTCGATCTATTACGCAACGACTTTAGTAAATCCTGCGAACCATTTTCAGTAAAAGTGCCAAAACTTTTTGATCTGGAAAGTTTCGCAAACGTTCACCACCTTGTGAGCACTATTGAAGGAAAAATAGAAGACGGAATCTCGGCGCTAGAATTTTTCATACGCTGTTTTCCCGGCGGCTCCATTACTGGTGCACCGAAAAAACGTGCAATGGAAATCATTCGAGATTTGGAAGAACACCCTCGTAACATATACTGCGGATCAGTCTGTTATTTGAGCGCGAACGGAAACTTTGACTCTAACATTTCAATTAGAACCCTTCTGGTCAGCGAAAATAAAATTTATTGCTGGGGTGGAGGCGGCATTGTCGCCGACTCCACCCCAGAAGATGAATACCAAGAATCCTTACAGAAAATTGGTGTTCTTATCGAAGCCCTACAATGACAGGTCGCGCACACTCGCCTTAATGAACTCTTTCTTCAAGTCTTCATAAGAGTGTACTGCTGGAAACTGCGAAAACTCTTCAATCACATTTTTCGGTGCGTTGAATAAAATACCACGATCAGCCTCAGCCAACATCGTTGTATCGTTATAGGAATCTCCAGTCGCAATCGTACGATAGTACAAAGTCTTAAACGCAGCAATACACTGACGTTTCGGGTTTGCCTGACGTAAATTGTAATCCACTACCTTGCCAGTAGCGTCAACGGTCAAGTTATGACAAAACAGTGTCGGATAACCCAACTGCTTCATAAATGGCCCTGCAAACTCATAAAACGTATCGGAAAGAATGATCACTTGAAAGCGAGCACGCAACCAATCCAAAAACTCTGAAGCGCCTTCTAGAGGGCTCAAAGTGGAAATCACTTCTTGAATCTCATTAAGACCCAAACCGGCTTTTTCCAACTCGCCTAGGCGCATTTTCATCAACTCGTCGTAATCGGGTATATCACGCGTTGTTGCTTTAAGGGCTTCAATCCCCGTTTTCTCTGCAAATTCGATCCAAACTTCGGGAATTAATACACCTTCAAGGTCTAAACAAGCCAGCTCCACACTGATCTCCTCTTAAATTAATAATTAAATTGACTACAGACACACCTGCACTGAGCTCCGAAGAATCGAAGCGGTCTCGCTCACCCTAGCCCTACCCATTATGGATATAACACTAAGGTTTGAATACCTAAAACCAAACGGTCAAGCTGAACGTTTTTCAGGCTAAAATAACATAACCGTCTATTCACCTCGCCCAACACTCAGTTTGGCATATAAGTATAAGCCATCGATATTTCTCTTGGATAGTCAGCTCTGCTATCCTTTCGCCCTTAAATCGACCCCAAGACAATATTAAGCAGGCTGGAGCATCACCACACATGAGCGACCCCATCAACTTTATAGACGTTGATAGCACACTACAAGAATCCTCACCCCAGGAAATTCTCAGCTACGCGCTCGAACAACACGACAACATCACCCTATCCTTCTCCGGTGCAGAAGACGTTGTCCTGATCGATATGGCCACCAAAATCAGACCTAACATCGCCGTATTCAGCTTAGACACGGGTCGCTTACACGCCGAAACCTACCAATTTATCGAAAAGGTTCGCAAACACTACAACATTACCATCGACGTCCTTTACCCTGACGCCGCTGCCGTACAAGCGCTCGTTACAGAAAAAGGCCTATACAGCTTTTACGAAGACGACCACAAAGAATGCTGCGGCATTCGCAAAGTCGGCCCTCTTCGTAAACATCTTCTCAGCGTCGACGCCTGGGTCACCGGACAACGCAAAGACCAAAGCCCTGGCACACGCGCACAAATTCCGGTCATACAAAGCGACAGAGCCTTCGCCAGACCAAGCGAACAGCTGGTAAAATATAACCCACTGGTCAATTGGACTTCGGCTCAAGTATGGCAATACATTGAAGAAAATAATGTTCCATACAACCCTCTTCATGACAAAGGCTTCATTTCTATAGGCTGCGAACCCTGTACAAAGGCAACACGACCAGGCCAGCACGAACGAGAAGGTCGCTGGTGGTGGGAAGAGTCCACCAAAAAAGAATGCGGCCTACACGAAACCAACACTAAAAAATAACTGTCTTAAAGCAGTATTGGACAGCAAACACATTACGACTGACGACAACGGCTTAAAAATAGAATGAAAATCATACTCGTTAAAAAAATACTAAAGGATGGCTCACCCTGTAAAAAGTGCGCCGACGTATTGGGAAAACTCGAAAGCTCTGGCCACATGGACAAAATCGATGAGATCCTCGTTGCTGACGAACGAGATGAAAACAGTGCGGGTGTTGCCCTTGCCAAAAAACACAGCGTCGATCGCGCGCCCTTCTTTGTTGTCGAAAAGGACGGACAAGAACCCGAAATTTATACCGTGTATATGAAATTTCTAAAAGAAGTGCTTGAGCAAAAAACTAGCGAAGCGGATGAAATAAAAGAAATTATGGATAATCAGGATTTAGATTTTTTATAAACCCTCATCGCAGTATGTTTTACAAGCACAAAAAAAGCCGACTGATGTCGGCTTTTTTATATTTACAGATTGGCTAGTTAGCCCCAGATAAACCGGCCATCAATACTCGGGCAGATCAATATGGGAAAATAACTCATCAAGCTCAAGTTTAGAATGTCGACTGAACGCCTCGCTCACCACTTCTTTTGTGAGATGAGGAGCAAACGCTTCGATAAACTCATACATAAACCCACGTAAAAATGTACCGCGTCTAAAACCAATATTCGTTGTGCTCGTGCCAAATAAATGGCCAGCATCCAAGGCGACCAAATCAGAATCTTCAGCCGGATTGTAAGCCATTTTCGCCACAATACCGATTCCCAAGCCTAGGCGGACATACGTTTTAATAACGTCTGCATCGGCTGCGGTAAACACCACTCTTGGTGCTAAACCTCGTTCCATAAACGCTTCATCTAATTTAGAACGCCCTGTAAAACCAAAGACATATGTCACGATAGGATGCTTCGCAACATCTTCAAGCGTAAGAGTCGACAACTGACAAAGCGGGTGATTTTTAGGCACCAACACGCAACGGTTCCAACGATAACAAGGCAACATAATCAAGTCGCTAAATAACTCTAACGCCTCGGTAGCAATAGCAAAATCAACGCTGCCATCGGCTGCCATTTCAGAAATTTGCATCGGTGTACCCTGATGCATATGTAATGAAACATCGGGATATTTGCGAATAAAATCGCCAATCACACGAGGCAAAGCATAACGTGCCTGCGTGTGCGTAGTCGCAATCGAGAGACTCCCCTTCTTCTCGTTGCTAAATTCTTGAGCAACTTGTTTAATACTTTCAACTTTGCGTAAAATTTCGCCAGCGGTGCGTAAAATCGCCTCACCCGCGGGAGTTATTCTAGTGAGATGTTTACCACTTCGCGAAAATATTTCAACACCAAGCTCATCTTCCAATAAGCGAATTTGCTTACTGATACCTGGCTGAGATGTATACAGACTTTGTGCAGTCGCAGACACATTCAGTTCGTGATGAGCCACTTCCCAAATGTAACGCAGTTGTTGCAGTTTCATATGCCCTCCGAGCGGCGGCAGTTACAACGAATAGACAGAAAGAATACCGATTTATGTTGCCACACTAAATTTTTCATTATAAAAATATAATCAAATATTCTTTTGAAGAATAGTTATAGATCGTTATATTTGCCAGTCATTTCTCTCTATTCAACTGGAAAACAGTAAAAACCGATGGATTTCATGTTTTATATCTTAGCCGGAGCCGGAGTTGGGCTTGCTGTTGGACTCACTGGCGTCGGCGGTGGCTCATTAATGACGCCATTGTTAATACTTTTTGGCATTCCAGAAAAGGTGGCAATTGGCACCGATCTCCTCTATGCCTCTATCACAAAGACGGGAGCAATGGCGACTCATATGCGCCAAGGAACGGTTCGTTGGCGCCTCGTTCTTTGGATGGCCGCAGGAAGTATTCCCGCATCCTTTTCCACCAGTTATGTTTTAAAACATTTCATTCCTGCAAATGTGGACTACAGCGCCGAACTCAGCCAAGCCCTAGGCTTTATGTTAATCCTTACGGCTATCGTGGTGTTTTTTCGTCGAAGGATTCAAGCGGAAGATAAAGAAGTCACTATTTCGTGGGTACATCGCCACGCAAGTATTATTACTTTTTTTGCGGGAATATTTTTGGGCGTTTTCGTCACGCTATCTTCAGTAGGCGCTGGCGCATTTGGTGCTGCTTTACTAATGTGGCTTTACCCCCGCTTACCCGCTATTCATATTGTAGGAACAGATATCGCCCATGCGGTACCGCTAACCCTCATTGCTGGGCTTGGTCACTTGTGGAATGGTAATGTGGATTTTCAACTTTTGGGAGGCTTGCTTATCGGTTCGTTACCGGCGGTACATTTTGGAACCAAAGCCGCAGCCAAAGTTCCGAATACGGTGTTGCAACCTATATTGGCCGTATTACTGTTTGTGATCGGTATCCGTTTCGCATTTTTTGGGGGCGGTCATTAAGCCTCTTACCGTCAAATCCCTTGACTAACGCCCGACCAAAAACAGAATCGTAGCGAGAGCGAGTGTAATGTCTCAGGTTTGTTTCATTCGATATGGCCGCGGGGTTATGCCAAGCGAGCGTAAAGACGGTGCTTGACCCTCCTCCTGCGTAACAGACACTTATCTAGTTATCCTTACTCGCTAAGCCCTGTTTTCCATGTCATCATCACCAGACCTTTCCAGCGCTCTCGCATCTAACATGGGAACCATAAAAACTGGAACCTTAGCCAGCTGAAGTATTTTTGATGACACAGAGCCAAGCACGTGATGATCGATCGCATCCGGCCCATGGCTACCAATAATAATGAGATCCGCTTTTAGGCGGTCAGCTTCCGATAAGATTATCGGTGCTGGCTTTCCCGGTACAATAATGATGTCGCCGAGCCGATTGAGAAGGTTGTCTTCGATTAAATGATTGGAGGCAATCATTTCAAAAACTTCATCACGCACGGATTCGATAATCCCTTTAATATTGCGCGCTCGCAATACTTCTCGCTTTACCGCGTCGGAACAATAACTTTTGACAATAGCTTCTGTAAATTCTGAGAGTGGAGGCACCGCGTGGACAAGGCAAATTTTCGCGTCAAAATGCCTCGCAATGGATTCAACATAAACAAAAGCAAGCGGTGTGTATGGCCCCAAATCCGTGGCAAATAAGACAGTTTTAATCATTCAACACCTTAGAAAAGTAAAACGGAATCACTAACATAGCGCTTCTTCCTAAAACACGCACATTACCTTTAAGTGAAGGTTAGCGTTTTAAGGCTTGCTTGGATATAGAGCCTCTAGATGGATTAATACTAGGTTTGCAGGTTCTTATTACAAGAATGGCGCGCAGAAAAGATAGAATGAAGTATGAAGGGAGCCCTTAAAGAGCAGAGAATGGACTACAAATAATGGAAATGCCATGCCGGAGATCAAATCCAGCCAATATTATTTAATGATATTGGCTACACCATGTGGCACATGTCCGGCGGTTACAACGTGCTCACTTGCAGAATCACAATGCACTTGCTGATCATCAAAAAAAACATCAGCTCCATAAGCTTGTAAAAATTCTCCTTTTGGCAAGCCACCCAAAAATAGAGACTCGTCTATTCGAATATCCCAGGCTCTTAATGTTCGAATAACCCGTTCGTGTGCAGGAGCTGAACGTGCTGTCACTAAAGCCGTTCGAATGGGGCAATCACCATCGCTAAATTCTGACTGAAGACTTTGAAGAGCGGACAAAAATGATTTAAACGGACCCCCACTAAGCGGTTTTTTAGCTGACGCCGACTCGCTTTTGGTAAAAGCATCAAGCCCATCTTTTTTATACACCTGCTCCGCCTCATCAGAAAAAATTACGGCGTCACCATCAAAAGCAAATCTCAATTCTGCTGCCCCCTTTTTTTCTTTGCTCGACGGCATTAACGTTGCCGCTGCAACACCGTGCTCTAACGCGCCTCGCACATCCTCGGCATCCATCGATAAAAATAGGTGCGCATTAAATGCATGAATATACCGATAAGGGCTTTCCCCACCGCTAAATGCTGCTCGTGTAATATCTAAGCCATAGTGATTGATTGAGTTAAAGACACGCAAACCGGTATCTGCACTATTGCGAGAAAGCAAAATGACTTCTACACGTGGCTCCCCTTCCAGCAAGGAGTTTATTTTAAGTAATTTTTCCACCATGTGAAAAGCATCACCCGGCTCCAAAACCACATCTTCATGATCGATCTGATATCGAGAATACGCGCTTAAGCCCTCTTCTTCAAAAACATGATGGCTATCATCAAGATTAAAAAGCGCGCGTGAAGAAATCGCGATAACCAGCTTATTTCCAAATCCAGTAGGCATATAAATCACTCTAATATCTAAGCTAAAAAACAGGAACTCACACCAACGATTTCCGGCTTATTCTTTTAATGAAAGTCTTATGATATGGGGCTTATACCTTGAGCCTTATAATATAGCCCTTTTAACCTGACGCTATTCGCTCAATTATTGCTACATACTCACGCGCTTAAAGATATACGTTAGAAACGCTTTACCTTAAGTCATAAGTTGAGAGTTATACGGAAATAACCCGAATATTCCACCGGTATGAACAAAGACGATATCGCTCTCATCATCGAATTCCCCTTTTTTAATCTGCTCAATCAGGCCGTAAAAAGCCTTACCCGTATACACGGGGTCCAAAACAACGCCTTCTATTTTTGCCATCCAGCGTATGCACTCAAACAACTCGGGATAACCCATACTGTAACCAGGTCCAATATACTCATCAATGGTTTGAATGCTTAGAGATGTGGATAAGTTTGGACTAGAGCTCATAAACAAGCCCTGCCAGCGATCCACATCTTCTATGATTTTACGACGAAAATACTCAGCCGAATCGCACACTGCCATCCCGGTTACAACGATATCAGATTCCAACAAATGATAGCCAAGTGTTAATCCACCCTGCGTACCACCAGAGCCACTGGCACAAACCACAGCGCCAGGCTTAATACCGTGAGCAGAAAAATCAGCTAACATTTCTTCCGCCGCCGCGATATAACCCCACAACCCTAACCCGTTACTTCCTCCCGTGGGAATTGAGTAACAATTACGATCCAATTCACTATATCGTTTCTCAACAGTGTCAAAGATTGTACGAAGGTTGTGCGTGTAATAGCGAGGGGAATAAACATCAATCTCCGCACCACACAGAGCATCTAACAGTAAATTACCTTCATAGCCTGAACCTGCTGGAATAACTTCTTCTACAGAATATGGTTCGGGCCGCTCAATAAGATCTTTGGACCCACGCAATACAAGATGGCAAGCCAAGCCAAGCTGTGCCGCTATGACAGCTGTCGCTCGACAATGATTGGATTGCAACCCTCCGCAAGTCACAACGGTATCGCAGCCTCGCTGCAACGCATCGGCCATCAAGAACTCTAGCTTACGAATTTTATTGCCCGAAACCGCGGAACCGGTTTGATCATCGCACTTTAACCAAATACGAGGCCCACCAAGTGCTTCCGATATTCGATCCAGCGGTCTAAGAGGAGTTGGCGTATGCGCCAGGGATAGCTTTGCAGGAGAAGGCGGTATCATGCAAGCACGGTACCGCGTTATTGGCCGAGGGTAAAGCATTCACCCTACGAGCTGATTTTGTATAGGCAGGCGCCTTCTAAGACCCTGCTAATGGATGGGTATTAGATAGACTTTAAAGTACCCTTTGGCAAAACAGCGTGAACCGCTATCTTTTGAAACTTCAATTCAACACTGTCGCTAGCCTTAAGCGTCAAATAATTTTCATCGACCTCGGTGATTTTTCCCAGCATGCCGCTGTTCATCACAACTTCGTCGCCTTTAGACAACGAACCACACAGATTTTTCTGATCTTTTTGACGTTTGCGCTGCGGCCTAATGATCATGAAATACATGAATACAAAAAGACCACCAATTAAAACCAGATTCATCATACCTGCACCCTCTGGTGCAGCTGCGGCATCAGTTTGTGCAACAGCCTCAGCAATAAAGAAGCTCATGAAATACCCCTAACAATTCGATTTAATAATGTACAGATAGCTAGGACAGCTCTGCTTGATACTTTACGCGCCCTGACTTCATTATTTTGCTTCTCAAAGCGTTCGTTTATAGCCATAAACTCCACCTTTTCAAACAAAAAGCCTAGCCAGACCGTCGACGCAAGCGCTCTTCAGCAATGCCTAACACACTGTAGGATTCTCTTCTGCCAGATGAAAAGCTAAGAGCTGACTCTTAAACGCCTATTTCACCGGCAATCCGAGGGCGGAACTCTACAAGACTTAGAGACAGGAATCAACGAAGCCATCTGACTTTTCAGGTCAAGCTAAATGCAGCGTAACGCGCAGATGGCATCGAATAATATTGAGGCTAGGCGTAGTCTCGAAACAACTTTCGAAAAGTACTGGGCGATAATGAAGTCCAGCGCTTAAAAGCGTTCGTAAAACTGGTTCGATCAGAAAAGTCGAGAGAGCTCGATATGTTATCAATACTCATATACTGACGAATTAGATAGTCAATGGAGTAATGAAATCGAACCTGATCTCTGAGTTCAGCAAAGCTGATCTCTTGTTTTTGCAAACGCCGTTGTAACGTACGTTTAGAAAAATTCAACTCTTCGGCGATGTGACTAATGCTGAGAGGGTGTTGACCAATTCTCCGCATAAGCACTTCAACAACCCGAGCAGACACACCAACAGTTTCCGGTAAGCGTGCCCTTTCTAGGTAGGCATTTAGTGCGTCAGCACCAGATAACGATTCAGACTTTGCAACGTTAGGCTGCGCGTTTAACTCTGTTATCATCAGGGAGATTCCTTCCTGCTAATAATTAATTAAAAACGCTTAATCATGAGTATTTTTACAGTACCGCAATCAAATAAAAAATGAAAAAGCGATGCGTTTTGTAAGTATTATACGCCGTTGAATGTGTTTTAAAACCGCTGTCTAAGCTTCAAACCGTACGTGTGTCTCAATTTTTCATGAAAGATTAGAGATATATAACAAAAAATGAGCGCATATGGTTGCGCAATAACCATCGCGCATTTGCTGCGGTGCAAACAAGGAATCCATCCCTGTCATTTCGTTAACATGAAAAGGGTAGTAATTAGCGAATTTAGCGAATTAAGAGCTGTGTCGGCTAGAGTCACCTTTCACTCAAGAGATAATACGACGACATCTCAAGCACGAACGGCACCATCGACCCACCCTTGTAACTGTTACATCTATCCTAGAAATGCAAATACGCCTCATTAAAAAATGACGCTCGCTTCCCTACCCCCTACCAACCCGAACAAAACAATTGCGCCATTAATTAACACGTGTACCGTTAATCAATAATCACCGATAAAGTTAACTTACCTCCGG
>JAWSUZ010000052.1:0-3176 GCA_033852165.1 Agarilytica sp.
TCCCAGAATTTTCCGGTGCAATTTTCTTCGGCGTTCGCTTGTCTGGCGATGGGTTCATTTAATGCGCGCATAAACCAACTAATATCGCATAGTTGTAAACGCCATTTATCCAGTCGTAGGCGTACAGCCATAAGCTCAGTTTCGCCTAGTGGTTCATTTCTCAGATATTTTTGCGTAAGGACTGTGCCTTTATAAATCTGATGCCAGTGTTGGCAAACTTCCATGTCACTCCACGCTAAGTTTTTGGCTTTGTTAATGTGCAGGCAAAGGTGGGTGTGATTGCTCATCACTGCATATGCGCTGACGTCGATTGCAAAGACTTGTGCCAAGAAGTGAATACGATCTTCAATCCATTGCCGACGATGCTCGTAGCTTGTGTTGGTTAGCCGATCAAAGCCGCATAGGTATGTACGGCGAACACAGCGTGATACGCAGTGGTAGTGGGGTGTTGCATCGAGAGAAATTAGGTGTTTTCTGGGTTTTGGCATCTTCGTCATTCCGTGAGCGATGCTGGTATTGTATACAGTTGTTTGTGGCGGGGGCAAGCTGTTATCGTGGGTGTCTTTTATATTCACGTTATGAGTAAATTATGAATTTTCTAGTGTTTTTTTTAATACTATTCTTGGCTGCATGTACAAATGTAAAGCAAACTATTGAACACCGAAATCATGAGAAGCTTGAAGGCGCGTGGAGTTGGTATCCAGAAAAGTGTTCAGCGCCAACAGCGCTCATATCGTTCAGTGAAGATGGAAAGGAAATGTATAGTGATAATGTAAAGGGGCTGTATATAGGCGACGGAATTCCGAGGAAAAGGGTCATATATAGCATTACCTCTGAATCAGAAAATATACTCGTCACCTCTATTCAAGGAGAAGGTAGGAAAAACAGTTCAGGATCTCTTGTTGGATGGAGTTTAGTTATTCAAAGCGAATCCAGATTTTGTTGGCGAAGGTCAGACTGGAATACTGATCAATGTACAAAAAGCCTTACAAAATGTGATTAACTCATCATTAATAAACAAGGCAATAAACAAAATAAACAAGACACCCACTCTTAAAAAATCGAAACTGAACACCACTTAAACTTTTATTTATGTGATGCTGGTCTCAGTGTGTTTACAGCCGGCAGCGACGAGATAGTATATTATCAGCGAAATAAACAAGACCCCTCTTAAATAATAGAATCTGAGAGAGTTTGGGGTTGGAATATAGCTGGTGCACTTGCTCTTAGAGCTTGGGCTCTTACAACAAAGATGGATTCAAAAGGAGATAACCACTTGAAAAAAACGATTTCTAAGCCTTTTTGGGATGCTACGTTAGACACTGGTATGTGCGATAAGTACAACAATGCCGAACTTACTTTAACTCTCAAGTTGGCATTTAAACAGGTCAATCCTGCTGCTGGCGCCGCTAGCGGAACTTATCACGATTATGGCGATTCTCGCGCCACATCTCGAAAAATCGTTAAATGGTCTAATGCAGATTGGGCAGCATGGAAGATGTCATTTGTCAGGTCCGCTGAACAATTTTGGAAGGGTAAATTCTGGCTCGCTAATGATTTTTCTGAACTGGAGTATGAGGACAACGCTATAAAATATATTCCCAATATTTGGTGTCGCTTTAAATTGGTTGGAAGTGATGCCTCTCCAGCGTTCAAACATCATCACATGATAGAAGTAGTTAAGCTGCACCAATCTGAAACATGGTTTGGCTCTCACTCTAGATTATACGATAGCCTAGATAGCAGTTCTGTACAAAAAGGCACTGACAGCAAAGGCAACCCTATTTTGCAGCGTGCTCATGTGCACGAGATAGGTCATCTACTTGGTTTAGGGCATGTCGATGAAGGAAAGGCTCACTGCCCCCCTACAAACACCAATGCCTCCGCTTGTTACGGCGTGAGTGATCAGGACAAGAACTCTGTGATGGGTCAGGGGATGCAACTAAGAAAGGAGCATTCGGCACCTTGGCGTAAGGCAATGATTGGCTTGCTAGCTAAAGGCAGTGTTCAGGTTCCGACTGATTGGGAAGCTAAACTACAGCGCCATTACCCCAGAACCCTCGCAGAAGCCCAGGCTAAAAAATCTATTACAGCAAAGCCCAACAGAACATAATATGAGTAATTACAAAGCATGAAACTGATCGTAAACCTACCATTCAAAACGCTGATCGTTGTTTTGTGTCTGGCGCAAGCGTCACTATCTTGTGCGCTTGATCAGGCCAGAATTACGAGCAATGATAAAGACGAGATCCAAACCATAGCTAATCAAAAAAAGAATTGTAAATCAAATGCCATTATTAAATCTCAAAGCCTAATTAATTTTATGCTAAAAGATATACTCGCTAACTATACGCATACTGGCGGTGGTGGCATTACATCCATAAAAGAGACTGTCACGAATACCTTTGACGTATCTATCGCGCAAGAAGAGAGGATGGATGTTCTGACATACGAGCTAGCCATTGATGAGGGCTGCACGGTAACGCTCTTAAATAAAAGCGAATCTACGGTTAATTTTGGTCAAAGATAAATAAACAAGGAAATAAACAAGACACCCACTCTAAAAAATAGAAGCTGAGAAGGTCGACACGATCGTAATTGTTCTGCCTTTCCGGGGCGGTTCTGAGTTCGATTAATAAAAACCTACGGATATATTGGAAATACCCTGTAAAACTCAAATGACAGGCGTGACAATGCCAGGGTCTTCGTTAGGAGGAGAAAATAAACAAGACACCCACTCTAAAAAATAGAAACTGAGGGCCTCCAGAAAATAAACAAGACACCCACTCTAAAAAATAGAAACTGAGAAGGTCGGCAGGGCCGTAATTGTTCTGCCTTTTCGGGGCAGTTTTGAGGTCGAGTAATAAATATCTACGGATATATTGGAAATACCCAGTAAAACTCAAATGACAGGCGTGACAATGCCAGGGTATGCGTTAGAAAGAGTGAATTTTTAAGGAGAGGAGCGTTTGTTGCTAATGCAGCAATGCTGAGCAGTTCGCGAGGCCCGGTGTCCGTTTAAACCCGAGTTTCCGGGCCGCAGTCTTCAATACTTCTTTCGCGCCGACAAGGCTCTTAAATCGGCTTTCAAATTTAGTGACCAATATCAGCCATGTTTCTGGTTCTATATCTAAGCGGTCTAATATTGGGGGAAGGCCCCCTGTGTCAGGCTAGTT
>JAWSUZ010000053.1:0-62251 GCA_033852165.1 Agarilytica sp.
GGGTTTACCTATTTTTAATTAGGAGAGTTATGTGACATCTGTGTTAGTGGTCGATGACCAAATTTCGATGCGGAATATGTTCAAAGTCATATTGGATAATGCCGGTTATGACGTAACAACGGCGGTCGACGGTGTGGATGCGTATAAAATTGTCACGTCGACTAAAAAACTCTTCAATCTATTTGTCGTCGATTATCATATGCCCAATATGGACGGTATTGAATTCACCTATAAAGTAAAAAAACTCGCCGCCTATAGACATATCCCCTTATTAATTGCCAGCACAAATGATAAGGGCACAAAAAAGCAGGAAGCTAAGGAAGCAGGTGCCATCGGCTGGCTGACTAAACCCATCAGTGAAAACGTGCTGGTGAAGGCTGTTCAAAAAATAGCGCCCTCTTAGACGCTCCCCTACACTCAAGCTCGATCTAGCCGTTTTCTAAGAAGCTCTATATGACTTCAGTATTGATTGTTGAGGACTCCAAATCCCAAAGGGAGTGCATAGACCATATATTGAGTAACGCAGGTTATACCACTGTGGCATGTAACGATGGTTTTGAGGCGCTATCATGTATTAAGAAAAGTAGTTTTGACCTCATCATTACCGATGTGCACATGCCCAAAATGGATGGCATCCGGCTTACGGCTATATTAAACCAGCGTAATACCACCACTCCGATGTTGGTTGTTTCAGCCGATAAATGTGATGAAACTAAACAATGCCTAAAAGACAATGGGGTAGCCGGGTGGTTACAAAAACCTATTGATGCAACCAGGCTGTTGACTGCCGTTGGTCGAATGACGGAATGATTTTTAGCTTGCTCCCGACACTCTGAGAGCGAGATAAGCAGGGCGAATTCAACTTTAGGCTATTAGGCCCTTACTACTAAACAACACCTATATTATTAACATCCTTATTGAACCCTTAATAAACACTGCTATACCATTACAGGGGCATACGCGATTAATGCCGCTTATGTCTTTCGTTTATTTCAGCCAGTTCAGTAATTTTTCCTCTAATACGTCCGCATCAATCGGTTTCGACATGTAATCGCTCATGCCGCAATCCAGGCAACGTTCTCGATCACCTTTCATTGCGTTCGCTGTCATCGCAAGAATGGGAATCATTTTATTACTTTTACCCGTACCACCACTGCGAATTATTTCTGTGGCTTTGTACCCGTCCATTTCGGGCATTTGGCAATCCATCAATACCGCATGGAAAGGATCTAGATCACATCGCTGTTTGAGTGCTGCTAGCGCTTCTAAGCCATTGCTGGAAGCGTCGACGATCATGCCATATTCTTCCAGCATATCTTGCACGACTAATTGATTCATGAGGTTGTCTTCGACTAATAAAATACGTTTATCTTTCAAAACTTTCAAAATTTCTTCTGGGATAATGTGCTCACCCAGAAAACCTTCGAGTTGCGCAGCCGAGGTAGTAATCGATTGCGCTAATGCTTCCGGTGATAGTGGATTGGGGGACGGAGAGCCGGATGACATGCGCTCTTGTTTATGCGCATCCCCAAGGGTGAGCGCCAACATATTGCGTAAGTCCATCGTGGTTACGGGTTTAGAGATTACGCTGGTAAAACCTATTTTTTTGTAGTGTTCACAATCTTTTACTGCGGATATTGGTGTCATTAACGCGAGTTGAGTCGACGCATTATTTTCACTTGCTCGAATAATTTCGGCCAGCTCTTCACCGTTCATACCTGGCATATTGAGGTCAATCACAATAATATCTACTTTTGATATTTCGCAGCTTTTCATATCCCCCATCACACCACCCTCCGCACCACTCTGCACAGAGCCTGGTTGATCCTTTTTGCCTTCACGCGCTATTTTTTGCCAACCACAATATTCTTCGAGAATATTGAGAGCACAGGGTCCGCTATTGGCCTCACCTACCGAAGCCCCCCAAGATCTCAGTTGCTTAGCGAGTACATTCGCACTCGAGGGATTATCATCGACAAGTAATATATCAACGTCTTGCATACTGACTGGAGCGAGTACTGTTTGGGAGAATTCGCTTTCGGCAAGTATTACGTCAAATTCAAAACAACTGCCTTTTCCTACCTCGCTGGTTACGCTAACGCTGCCCCCCATTAATTCACACAGCTGGCGCACAATGGCCAGGCCCAATCCTGACCCGCCGTACTCTCTTGTGATGGATGTATCAGCTTGAGAAAACGATTCGAATAACATCGATTTCTTGGATGGATCTATTCCAACCCCGGTATCGGTAACGGAACATAATAATTTCGATTTTCGATCACCAACCCCTTCTAAATGGGCCTCTATAATAATCTGTCCCTTTTCAGTAAATTTAATCGCGTTGTTGATAAGATTAATGAGAATTTGTCGAAGCCGTCCCGGATCTCCTTTTACCATCGACTGGTCGATCCCCATCAGATCAATCACCAATTCAATATTTTTTTCTTCTGCCTGAAGTGCCACGCTTTCAATGAGCTTAGCCATGTCCGTACGCAGGTCAAAATCGACAACTTCTAGATCTAACTTTCCTGCTTCAACTTTTGAAAAGTCGAGAATATCGTTGAGAATGGCCAGTAAAGATTTTGCACTGTTATGTGCAATTTTAGCTTTCCGTACTTGCCCATCACTAAGGGAGCTTTTTAACAGTAACCCAAGCATGCCCAGTATGGCATTCATGGGCGTTCGAATTTCGTGGCTCATGCAAGCGAGAAAATCAGACTTAGCAATGCTGGCCGCTTGAGCTTCTTCTTTCGCCATATTCAAATCGTGGGTACGTTCATCAACTTTGTCCTCAAGGTTATGATTGATATCGGCCAGAGAATCGTGGCCAAGCTGAATTTCGTGCGCCATGGTATTAAGGGTATTGGCGAGGTCTCCGAACTCATCATCCGACAGAATATCAGCTTTATATTTGTAGTTGCCGTTGGCTAAGGCCAACATGGTGTGGCCTAAGTTATTTAAGGGATGAATAATCGATTGAGTGATTTTTTTATTGAGCACAAAGGCAAAAATACCCACCCCAAAAGCAAAGACGATGGCAATCATTGATGTGTAACCTTGCAATTTTTCCAGTTTGCGTTTTTTTTCTTTAATACGCAGATCAATTACCTCCATCCTCTCTGTCGTGTAACGTTTAACTTTTTTAAACCGTTGGGGAAGGCCTTTGGAGTAGTAGGATTTCGACGATTCAAAATCGGCCCGCATATACATCGAAAGGACTTTTGCCATGTAGGCACGAATTTGATTCACAACGGGTTGGATATTTCTAGCCAAAACCTGCACGGCTTCATCATTCCCACGTTGATCAATCACGTCCACGTAACGGTCAAAAGCTTTTTGAATTTCTTCGCTTTTGGTCAGCAATTTAATCACTTCGGCCTCGTCCTCTTCTTCCAGGACTATGGCTCGAAGAATTCCCTCTCCTGTGTCTTTGATCAGTGAGTCTAGGTCGTCAAGGGCTTGCCTTTCAGCAATGTGACGTTCGAGGATATCGCGATGATGCTGAATGAATTGGGAGGCGATGACAAAGAATACCGTTAGTAAAACGACTAGGAGCAGGTTAATAGCAACACTTCGGTTGAGTCGACTAACCACGGAATCTCGTTTTTTATTCTTCACTTTTTTCTCTTTGTTGTTTTCTCTTTTCTGGACTATATTTTTTCTGTTCGCATTCAGTTTCGGCGGGGGTTGGTTTCACGTATATTGTGCGTTGACTTCTTCATTTTAAGAGCGCTTCGAGCGATAGTTTTCTAGCGCCGGAAGCACAATGGCATAAGTTTTTTGTAAGGATTGGAAATGCTTTTCAAGAACATGAGTTTGTCCATCTTGTACAATCTGCTCCATCTCTACCGCTAGATTGTACAAGTCAAAGGTGCACAGGTTACCGCTCACGCCGGCGATAATGTGCACGACGGATTGAACTGATTCAAAATCGCCGCTAGCAATCGCACCGCCCAATTTTTCTAGACGGGTCGGGGTGTCTGTCAGAAACATAACCACGAGCCGGTATAATCTATCGTCTCGACCACGCACGCGTTTTAGTGCTTCGTCCCGGTCCCAAGCCCCTGAGCGTTGCTGCGCCTTTTCGGATTTTAATTCGACAGCGACAGCCCGCTCATGCGCAACGCCTTCATGACATAACCACTGTTGAAGTTTGACCTCAAGCAAGTCGGGATCGACGGGTTTTGGTAGGTAGTCATCCATCCCTGCACTGAGGCATTTTCCTTTATCGCCTTTCATGGCATTCGCCGTCATCGCGATGATGGGTATATTTTTATTTTGTTCGCCAGCATTGCCAAGACGAATATTCCGGGTGGCTTCATAACCGTCCATTTCTGGCATTTGGCAATCCATTAGCACGAGGGTATAGGGGCATTCGTCAAGTGAACTTCTCAAGCATTCTAGTGCTTCAACTCCATTGCCAGCCGTGTCCGCGGTTAAACCAAAATCATTGATAAGGCCGCAAGCCACTTCTAAATTAATGGGGTTATCTTCCACCAGAAGTAGGCGTGTATTCGCGGGCCATAGTGGCGCGGTGCCACTTTCTCGTGCGAGGGATTTTAAGTAATACTGGGTAACGACAGGCTCAACGTTTTGTAAAATTTCACCACCGGAAGCCAATACCGCCAGCACGTTATTTAGATCTTGCGCCACAACCGGTTTTAGCAAACTTGAAGCAAAGCCCATTTTAACAATTTCATCCGTGGTTTTTCGCGAACTGAAGGGGAGCATCATCACCAGTTTCATTTTTTCGAATTCGGGCAACAGACGAAATGCATCAGCTAATTCAGCACCATTTAACCCCGGCATCTTCATGTCGATAAGGGCCAAATCAAATACGGCTTTACTTGCGCTTCGATCTTGGCAAATAACAATGGCTTGAAACGGGTCGGTCGATTTTACTACCTGCACTCCCCAATTCATTAGCTGAGCAGCGAGCACATTACAGCTTGTGATATTGTCGTCTACGATCAAAACATTGAGGTGACTCATATCAACAATTTCACTGGATTTTTCTTTTTGCAAAGCCAATGACAATAAGATATCGAATGTAAAGGTACTGCCATTACCTAATTGACTTTGAACATGGATATCGCCATTCATCAGATTGCATATTTTTTTGGCGATAGCGAGCCCCAGCCCTGAGCCGCCATATTCACGTGTTGTGGACGCGTCTACTTGAGTAAAAGAATCAAATAGTGTGCCTAACTTGTCCCTCGGAATTCCCATTCCGCTGTCTTTTACGGATACGGTTAGATGAACATTTTGGTCCAGAACCTCTGAATCACATGTCACTAGTATCTCGCCGCCGTCCGTGAATTTAATCGCATTACCCACAATATTATTGAGAATCTGACGCAGCCTACCAGGGTCGCCATTCACCCAACTTTCTTCAACGCTATGGTCGTCTAGAATCAGCTCGATATTTTTTTCTTCTGTGCGCAAGGCCATGGAATGAATAAATTCGGCCATGACGGCGTGCAGATCAAAATCAATTTCTTCTAAATCAAGTTTGCCTGCGTCGACTTTTGAAAAATCGAGAATGTCGTTAACAAGCGATAAAAGCGATTGCGCACTGCTTCTAGCAACGCCAACTTTATGTTGATGATCATCCTTTAAATCTGCACGTGACAATAAGTTTAGCATTCCGATTACACCATTCATTGGCGTCCGAATTTCATGGCTCATACTGGCAAGAAATTCTCCTTTGGCTTTCACTGCTGATTCTGCCGCGTCTTTTGCTTGTGACAGCTCTTGGCCATACAATTTTTGCGCGGTAATATCCGTCCGAATGGCAATATAACTTTTGGGCTTTCCCTCGGCGCCGCGAAAAGGGGTAATGGTCGTGTCGACCCAATACAGTTTTCCGTTTTTAGTGCGATTGCAGATTTCACCATGCCATACGTGACCACCGCTAATCGTTCGGTATAAATCCTCAAAAAAATCGCTGTCGTGGACACCGGAATTTAATATGCGGTGGTTGGCTCCGATAAGTTCGGCAATGCTGTAGCCACTAATTTCACAGAACTGGCTATTGGCATAGGTAATGGTGCCGCCTATATCCGTCATAGATACAAGGGCGTGTTGGTCGAGAGCATATTTTTGCTCGCCCAATTCGATGAGCACATCTTTACGAAGGCTTACCTCTTGATTTAGACGTTCGATCGAAATTGTGTTTTTACTAAGCTTTTTTACCATTTCATTGATCGACACGCCCAGCTCTCCAATTTCATCCCCCCCTAAATCGGCAATGGCATGATCAAAATGACCCTCACCGATAAGCCGCGTCCCGCGATGCAATAAGGCGATCCGGCTCAGTAGTATTTTTCGTAAAAAGACATAGAGCAAGACCCCAAGCAGAAGGCCTCCAGAAATAATAGCGACTATAATATGCCGACTTGATTTTTTTATATCGAGCAATGCTGATTTTTTGTCGTATACCACGGCGGTGGTATACATTTTCTCCCCCAATTGAATGCGCTTCCCTTTCCACACGTATTCTTCAGTTGGGCTAAATTTTTGGCCTTGATCAAACAGTGAATTATCGTGTATTTTTCTGTGGGTAAATCCAGAGAGAATAACCCTTTCCTGATTCATCAAAACGGCTGCGATAATCGGATTTTTGGTTTCGACGAGCTCATTCACAATCGACCGCAGTATTTTTCCGTGTATAGCTTCCCAGTCCACGGACACGATAAGTACACCGATCACCTCGCCTTTTTTTGTGATTTTTTCAGTGAACCATTGGGAAAGCCCCCGCTTAATACCCAGCATGGAGAGGTAAGGATCTTTAGTGGGTGCAATCGTTAGCCCTCCCTTTCGCGCAATACTATATGCCATGACCTCTTCCGGCACTCGCTTTGACAATAGCTGTTCGCCATTGATTTTTTTTCCCTCACCATCGCGGGTACTGGCAGAAAATATTTTGCCATCACGCTCCACTACCGCAATGTAATTAATGAAAGGGTAGATGCTCACTTGATCATTGAGGATTTGGCTAACACCCCGACTTTCATAAAGATGAAGCGCTTTGGTTATCTTCCGCTTACGACTAATCGCACGAGTAATTTTACGAATTTGCTCTTGTTTATCTGTAACTCTCGAAACAGCGAAGAAAGCATCCCCCGCTAAACGGCGATTGACGGTTTCGAGCATATTGGACTGAATTTTTGTGAGAACGACGAAGCCCGTAGCCGCCATAGAAAGCGTGACGGCAAGCATGCAGGTTAATACAACTTTAGTAATGAGTTTCATTAACCTAGCCTAAATTTGTGTTCGAAACACGTTATTTCACCGATTGCACTATTCCCTCCGCTTTCCGCGAAAGTGTGATTCCTAAGGTTTTTAGGCTACCGTTGTTGACCAAAAACAAGGGCGGGTTTTGAGTTTCAGATTCGATCATTGTTGGATCAACGTTGTATTTTAAAATGCGACCGGCTTTATCTCCAGACAGTTTTCCAAGGGTATAGAAATCCGCCACGGGACCAAATGTTGAGCCTTTTTCTATACCGGATTTATTGGAGCTGAGAATGGGAATATTGCGCTTAAGGGATATTTCTATTAAGAGCTCTTCACCGCCCCCTTGCATTAAGGTATCGGTCGTTGTCATAAAAACATCGACCATTCCCGCTAGTCCTTCGGCCATTTGTTTAAGCTGTTCGAGGTTTTCGGGTTCGAGGTCAATGCCCTTTATCCCAGCACGTTTTAATAATCGCATCATGCTGGATGCCTGTATTTTGGAATTGGGTTCACCTTTACGGTGAAATATTGCCACGCTTTTTGTTTCTGGCAATATCACTTTCAACAATTCAATATAGTACTTTAGGGGGATATAATTACTTGTTCCGACTAGGTTATTGCCAGAGTATTCAAATGAGTCGATAAGGCCTGAATCGGCGGGGTAAGTCACGATAGAAAAAACAATAGGTGTTTTTTCTGATACGGTATTTTTAATGATCGTTGTCCCTGGTGTCGTCAGTGAGTACACAAGGTCAACACCTGAAGCATTAAATCCGGCAGCAACTTTTTTTTGCACGGCCTTGTTTGCACCCGCTTCGCCTTGGATGAAGGTGATGTGCTTACCTTCTATTAAGCCAAGCTCGGCTAAGCCATCTTTAAATCCTCTGACACTTTCTGGGTAGCCTGACCATACGGCTAGTCCTACTGTAAACTCGCTTGCCCTGGTCACTGAATGAAGACTTAGCAATGTAAAAACAACTAATATTCTTATTAACATTTTGTCCACGTCCGTAACTCTAGGTTTTCTAGGGTGGATAGATCGCTACGGAGATTTGGGATGTACTGCAAGCAAGCCTTGAACTGACTTTCCAGCCGCTATAGCAAACCCTATAAATAAACCATCACCAAACCAACTTATACTCAATACCCGCAGCAAGGTTATTCACATCAGCCCGACGATACTCGTTAACTCGGTATTCACATACCGCATAAAAATTCTCAATCAGCCGAACGCCAAGCTGAGCCTCGCCAACAATAGGGCTCGAGGGGAAATCATCGGCAAGGTCCTGATTAAATGTATGATCGATAAAGCCCGCCAAATATAAACGATCTGAAAAGTAAGGAAATTTTAGTTTAAACACGTGTTCCATCTGCCAGACATTTGGCTCTTCTCGATCAATTTGAAGTACATGGAAGTTAATGGACCAAGCCAGATTGATTCGTTTAAAAAATGAATCCAATCCGGAACTATTATTTAGACGCCAACGGAAACCCAGTCGGTGACGGTCATTATCATCGTCACCGGAGCGGAAATTCATTTGAAGTGTTAAATCGATCGGGGATTGATTACTTACCTGCCAACGAATATTTTGTTCGCTATAAAACCCGCGAGTGTCTTCTAGCTCGTCGGCATCATCTTGGTTCGAAAGGTTCGTTAAGCTGAAATAGGAAAATCGGTGCTGAAGTTTAGATGCGATATTTATTGTTAACGTATTATCGCTTTCGACATCACTGAGATAAGGGTATACGTTAAAATCAACAAACCCTCCTTTGCTGTTTTTGACGTCAGCAAGACTGAATAAAGACAAGCATAAACCGAAGGTTATAATAAAAAACCTGCTTATAACTTCTGCCATTTTAAATCCCGATTTTCTACACTTTTAGTCGATGCAAACGGCTACTAATCGTGTTTCCTAGCCTATGCTTACAGAGCATAGGCCACAAATGGCTGATGCGTTGTGATTACTGAGCGTTTATAGGCCTTGTGTAGCCAGTCACGGTTATCGGGAAAACCTGAAGAATGGGCTATAAGTGCTGGTTTTTTTACCCTTTTCAGTGTTTGTCTTCTGTTCACAAAACCGGAATTTTGCGTATGACTAAAACCGAAGCTGTTACTGTTCCGGGCTCAGACTTCACGACGCTTAAAATGCCCTCCTATTTTATTTATTTGGTCATCGCTGTTTGTTGTGCTCCATTTCTTCTGACGCTGTTCGGGGTTAGTTTTGCTTCATCCGCTACGCACTTTGATTTAGACGCCGCTGCCGACTGGCCCAAGCACCAACAATTAGACGCTTTTTTTTACCGGTTAACTGGTGCATTTACGCATACGCTGCTGGAGTGGACGGCTTTTTGCGTGGCAATATTTACGGTTGCGCTGGCCTTTAGCCATTACGTTATGTCGAAGGACTACACCACTCCGGTCATCGGTGCGGCGCTATTTTTGGCGGGCTGTATGGATGCATTTCATACCTTAGCGGCAGCTAGATTGATCGAAGCGGTTGCCGATAACCGAAATCTGATTCCTTTTACCTGGGCCATTTGCAGAATATTTAATGCCTTGATTTTGATCGGCGGTGTGAGTCTATTGTTGGCGAGAACGCAAACGAAAAGTACCGGTGCGAACCTAAAGTTTTTGTTGTTGGTATTCATAATTTCAGCCGCGGTGGCCTATGGCATTATTCACTACTGTGCGGTAAGTGCAACATTGCCACAAACACAGTATCCCAACAATTTGATCACTCGCCCTTATGATGTCATTCCGCTGGTACTATTTACCTTAGCCGGGTGTTTACTATTTCCGTATTTTTACCGTAAAAAACCCAGTGTTTTTGCCCACGCCTTGGTGATCGCCATGATCCCCGAAGTTGTCGTCGAGCTGCACATGGCGTTCGGTTCTAGTTCGCTTTTCGATCATCACTTTAATATCGCTCACTTTCTCAAAATTCTTGCCTACGTTGTACCTTTGTGCGGTTTGTTGGTGGATTACATTCACACCTACCGAGAGAAAGAACGCGAGGCAGAAGAGCGTGCCAAAGCCGAAATTACTCTGCTCGCTTATACGAAAGAACTCAAACGCTCGAACGATGAGTTAGATAAGTTCGCCCATATCGCTTCACATGATTTAAAAGGGCCGTTACGCGGAATTGACCACCTCACGACGTGGATTGGAGAAGACCTTGATGACAAGGAGGCCTTGGCAGAACATTTGCCCATGATGCACCAACGTATTGGACGAATGGAGAAATTACTGGATGACTTGCTGTCCTATTCTAGTATTGGTAAAACTAAAGAATCACGTGAGGAAGTTGATATCCTTGCGCTAGCGCGTCAGGTATTCGAGCTGTCTTCACCTCCTCCAAGCTTTACCTTAAAACTGGACGGGGCCATTCACCCTTTTATTTGCGAAGTCACTCCACTTGAAACCGTTTTGCGCAATTTGATCGGTAACGCGATTAAGCATCGTGATACTGACAATGGTTGCGTTACGATTTCAGCCAAAGATTTAGGCGACACTGTACGGATAGTCGTTTCCGACGATGGCCCCGGTATTGATCCGCGGTTCCACGAAAAAATATTTGAGGTATTTCAAACGTTAGAGCCTCGTGACTCTGTGGAGGGTAGTGGTATCGGATTGGCGATGGTTAAAAAAATCATTGAAACGCAAGACGGCACAATAAGCATCGATTCTGCGTTAGGCGAAGGCACACGTTTTATTCTGCACTGGAAAATATTGAAAGAACAATGCAAAAACGTACAAAGAGTTGCTTAAGATGCTCAGCAAGAATTTTCAAAACCCTATAATAAAGACAAAACACGAAGGTAGTATCATGCCCGAGAGCCCAACACTTTTATCTGGCGATGCTTATCAACGGGTGATTGGACTTGTCCCCCATCCGATGCTAATCATCAACTTGGCGGGGGAGATTCTGTACGCCAATACCGCTATTTCAAAATTGCTGGGCTATTCTCCTGAAGAATTAAACAAGATGGCCCTTGGCCAATTAGTACCCGAACCATCGGATATTTTTCAGGCTTTCCGAAGCAATAGTTTTCAAGATTCTGATGAACAGTTTTTCTTGGGAAAGTCTGATGATCTGAAAATAATTTGTTCGGATAAAACAAGTTTATACATTGAACTGAGCATTACGCCTTTCGAAACTACCGATGGGTGCTTTGTCATGGCATCTATTGTCGATGTGAATGATCACCATACAACCGAAATAGAGCTATCGCGCTCTAATCAAGAGTTAGATCAGTTTGCTTATGTTGCTTCCCATGATTTAAAAGCGCCACTGCGCGGTATCGACAATTTGGTCGGATGGATATGGGAGGATATCGACGATAGGGAATCCGTTATTGAACATATTCAGCTAATGCGTTGCCGAATTCAACGAATGAAAACCCTGCTCGACGACCTCCTCGAATATTCACGGGTCGGACGAATGGATGATGAAATTGACTTGGTCGACATTAACTTTTTAGTTCAAGACTTATACCAGCAATCATCACCTCCCGAGGGGTTTACACTGGATCAACCCGGAAAACCAGTTGAACCGTTCGAAACCTTAGCGGCTCCTTTTGGGCAAGTTATTCGCAACTTGATCAATAACGCAATTAAGCATAACAACGCAGAAAAGGGATTGATTCGAATACACGCCATCGACAAAGGTGACGTTGTCGAGATCATCGTTGAAGATAACGGGCCAGGTATTGAAGCCAAGTACCATGACCAGATATTTGGCATGTTCGAAAAGCTCAAATCCAAAGACGAAGTCGAAGGCAGTGGCATGGGTTTAGCGATGGTTAAAAAAATATGTGCGTCTGTTGGAGGGTCGATATCGGTCGCATCGAGTAAGGGACACGGGTCTCAATTTTGCGTAATTTGGCCAAAAAAAAGCATCATCGCAATTTCCAAATAAATTGAAATTGAAATTGAATAGGCAGCCGATGAATAAGAGGAAAGAGTAAAAGCTGTATGAAAGATGAGATTCTTTTAAAAATATTGGTTGTGGATGACGACGAGATTGATCGCATGGCGGTTAAACGTGCCCTGAAAAAGGCAAAAAAACCTCTAGACATTCGCGAAGCGGCCAGTTTCCATGAAGCAACGAAGATACTGCGTGCCGAGCAATTTGATTGCCTGCTATTTGATTATCGCCTCGGCGGACAAAGTGGACTTGAACTTATCCAAGAGATACAACATGAAGGTTTGAGCCAAGCGCCAATTGTCATGTTAAGTGGATTTGACGATGAGACAGTTGTTCTGAACTGCCTAAAAGAAGGGGCACAAGATTATTTACTAAAATCAGAGATCACAACCAATTCTCTTATGCGTGCTATTCGCTATGCTCAAGAACGAAAACAAATTACGTTACAAATGCGTTTTTTGGCTCAGCATGACACCTTAACCGGATTGGCTAGCCGCTCATTATTTATCGACAGTGTTAAACGAGCCATCCTACGTGCGGCTCGTGACGACACCCTTTTCGCGATTATTTTTATCGACGTTGACAATTTTAAAAGCGTGAATGACACCTTAGGACATGAAGCCGGTGATGAGCTATTAACCACTATCGCCCAACGTATTCAGTCAACGATTCGCCGCGAGGATATTGTCGGGCGCTTGGGCGGTGACGAATTTTCTATTTTGATCGAAGGCGTTGCACAACAAACCTCGCTGATTAAGGTCTCGCAACAGTTATTGGATGCAGTTCGCGAGCCGGTCATTATTTATAAAAAGACCATTCACACCAGCATTAGTCTTGGCATCGCGACCTACCCGTCATGCTCAACCGACGGATCGGCATTAATCAAATGCGCTGATTTGGCTATGTATAAGGCGAAGAAAAGCGGCCGCAACAACTATTGTTTTTATTCTGACGATTTACAACAAGCTGCAGACGAATACGCTAACCTTAAAATTGATTTACATAACGCACTGGCTCGCCAGGAATTCGAGTTGTACTACCAACCGCAAATTTTCTCGGCCTCTGGCAAAATGGCCGGAGTAGAAGCCCTTATTCGATGGCACCACCCAAAACAGGGGCTTGTATCGCCTAACGATTTTATATCCGTAGCGGAATCTGCCAATTTAATTAACGCTATCGGTGACTGGGTTATTGGCGAAGCTTGCAGGCAACTCAAAATTTGGCTGTTAAAACATCCAGAGTTAACGCCAGGGTTTAGTATGGCGATTAATGTATCGGCACACCAAATTCGGCAAGCTGATTTGGAGGACAAAATATTTGCCGCGGTCAAGAAAAACGATATCCCCAGCTCACAGGTAGAACTTGAACTGACGGAAAGTTCCCTGGTAGATGATATTGAACGCTGTACCGAAAAGTTAAAAATATTGTCTAACCATGGAATCCTCACGGCCATTGATGATTTTGGCACGGGCTTCTCTTCCTTTAGGCATTTACAACAGCTACCGCTGAAAACACTTAAGATTGATAAAAGTTTTATCGACCATATCTGCACGGTGGGAAAAAGCCATGAGATTGTTAAAGCGATGATCGCTATGGCACGCGCCCTGGATATGACCGTCGTTGCAGAAGGCGTCGAGTCAGCTGAGCAAGCGATATTATTGAAGAGGCTCGATTGCGATAAACTGCAGGGGTATTACTTTAGCAAACCCCAGCCAGCCAGTGAGATCGATAAGATACTGGAAAACCCTAGCTTAATTAAACTCATACCACCTTTAGCGGACGCTCTGATGAATTCGGACTCCGAAACACCCTATCAACCGCAATTGAGCCACTCAACAGTTAACGATGAAGATAACCCCTCTTTAAATGCAACAAAAAAACATAATAAAAAACTCACAATACTCCTGGTCGATGATGACGATCTTGATGCTAAAGCCGTCGAAAGAATGCTGCGAAGACAGGATGACCCACCCAAATTGATACGTGTTATCAACGGTATTGAAGCACTAAAAATGTTACAAAAACAATCGGATCACCCTGAAATTGAACCTCCATTTTTGGTGTTGCTTGATTTAAATATGCCGAAAATGGGTGGGCTGGAATTATTGGAAGAAATCCGTAAAGACAGGAGATTACACGGTAGTATTATATTTGTTTTGACGACTTCGGCTGCAGACCAAGATCGAGTTTCAGCCTACAGTCAGCACGTAGCCGGGTATATTGTGAAGTCTGAAGCGGGCCCTGAGTATTGCCATTTATCGGCCATGCTAAACCACTATCGGAACACCGTTAGCTTGCAACATTAACGGCGGGTCGCTTGAAAAATATGGCTAGATAGTGAATAGGAAGAAAATAGAAAGAAACGACCTAAAGACAATACTAAAAATTACAGCGTATCGTTTTAAAACTAAATTTCCAATAATACGTACACTATGATTGAGACAAACAAACCATCGACAATATGGGAATCAGGATAAAATATAATGATGAATAATGAAGAGGTTACCTTGCTTGTTGTAGAAGATGATGACATTGATGCAATGGCGATAGACCGATCATTTAAAAAATTACGCCTGGCTAATACATTAGCCCGCGCAAAAGATGGGGTGGAAGCGCTTGAATTTCTGCGCGGTGAAAACGGTCGGAAAAAAATAACCAAACCTTACATGATCCTTTTGGACTTGAATATGCCACGGATGAATGGCATAGAATTGCTTTCGGAAATGCGTAACGATCCAGAACTGAACGATGCGGTCGTATTTGTATTAACAACATCTGCAGCAGATAAAGACAAGGTCGCCGCGTATGACCAAAATGTTGCGGGATATATTGTCAAGTCGGATATTAAGAGCACTTTTTTGAATGTCATTGAATTACTGGATTGCTATTGGAAAATAGTAACTTTGCCAAAGTAACCATTCAAAAACCTTCGGCGTGAAAATCCATTGAATGCAAAAAACCCAGACAAAAATCCTACACGACGTATTCTTTTGGGATTACCCCCAAAGATTATTCGTAATTTTCATATGGCAATGGAGTTGGATGCTGATCGTATAGAACAGAAACTCATGGACGTACATCTTGCTGATGATTGCTTTGAACGCCTGAAAATTGTTTCCGGAATACTCACACAAATGGACAGCACCTGTCGTACGGTATTTATGGATACGCTATTACAATATGTTGACTCGATTAATGATATCGTAAAATCCATTATGAACGAAAAAATTCCGCAGAACCAACGCGTCACCGATTTGCTATTCGTTATGATCGACATTTTACGGTTGAGCGCGAAGGAAATACTTGAAAATCAGGTTGTTAATACTAATATGCTTGAAGTGTTTATCGACAACAATGAAACGCTTGCTAATTTACAAGCTTCAGAAATACAGGGAGAGGTTTTGCAGTTATTTCCTCAATATGTAGCCGCTCGATCAAACGGCCACTCTTCAACTTAAATATAACTTTAGACATAACGTTAGCTATATTAAATTTTTCGGCAGCATCCGTTAGCCTTATTCCTCGCATCGCAACTCTTTCGTTTGCTAGCTTGGCTAAGCAACAAATTTTTCCGGAATCAAGACTGAAAACGTGCTGCCTTTTCCTCGTTCACTTTCGACGGATATATGTCCATTGTGTTGTTTGACCAGTTCTAAAGTAATCGGTAAACCTAAGCCTGTGCTATCGACTTCTTTTTGGATTTTATGCTCGACCTTTTGGTATTGGTCAAAAATTGCGGGGAGGTCTTCTTCGTCAAGACCTATCCCGGTGTCTTTAACTTCTATCTGTAGCTGTCGAGCATCGCCTTCTAACCATCGTAATGACACGTTTACGCTGCCCGATTCAGTGTATTTTAAGGCGTTACTGACAAGGTTACTGACGATTTGATATAGGCGTAGGGGGTCGGCTTGGATTTTGTTGCATTGCACATCCATTCCAAAGACGGCGTAGTTAAGGTCAAGATTATGGGCATCTGCGTATATTTTTTGTTGCTCAAAGACATCGTTGACGACTTGGTTAATGTTTACATCCATTATCTTAAGTTCGATTTTGTCCGACGACATTCGACCGAGATCCAATAGCTCATCGATCAATTGACGAATACGGTTGGAATTATTAATGATTCGCTTAAGGTTTTTTTCGTCTTTAGAAACCGTACTGTACGTCGCGCTCTTTTGCAGCCGTTGAGAAAATCCCAGAATGGCGTTGAGGGGGTTTTTGAGTTCGTGAGCCATATTTAAGAGGTGGCTCGACATACGGTTTATTTCTTGCTGATATTGAAAACTAGTTTGAGCACGCAGATAGACATTGTGAATGATGTGAGTCAAGGTTGTTTGATCAAAATTGATGTAATGACAAACGTCGGTTGCGCCCACGCTATAGAGAAAGTCATCTCTTCCCAAGTCCACTCCATCACTCAAGATAATCGAAGAGCAGGGCATTTTCAAATCTTTAATATGCTCTAGGATCCCGTTGGTATTGTGGTCTGCGTCGCTTGAGTCAACGATACAAATGTCGATAAAGTTCTCACGTAGAATCGTTAATGTTTCTTGATAGCTGTTTGAAACATGTATTACAACAGAAAACCGAGGATGCTCTTGTAGCCAAGGCTCGGCTTTGTACGATTCTTTTCCGGCAAGGATAACTGAAATATTATGCACTTCGACATTACTTGGAGACTCCCAAGAGCCATGCCTCTCCATGCTAGGGCTGAAGGAATGCTTGCCGTTGGTATCGGCCTTTGTCGCGGTCGAACTTGTCTCCAAACTGTCAGGTTTATTATTTTTGCCGCTCTGTATTTCACCTTTTTGCATAAACACTCTCTTACCATTCAATCGCTTTTCAACAGGTTTAAAGGTGCCGCCACTCAGCGCTTGTTTACGCTTAACGAGGTGAAGCACATCAACAAACCAGCGCCTTAAGTATTGCAGGTATTACATTTATCGGTCGCCAGATAACATGTTTTTGTTAGAATTTTTGTTTATAGAGGGAGCCCACTTCATAATTGTGCTGTTACTTAAGGCTCCGCCAACGCTTTAAGCGACACTACCTTTTCTACGATCAAGCCCATTGACAATTCAACACCATATTATTAACCTTCAGCCCACTTCAACGATTGATGAATTCATTCTCGGGCCAAAGCCCACGCATTAAGATGCATTGAGAAATATTGAGAAGGTGAGTACGCATATGAATAAAGTGGCGATTATTACAGGGTCTACCAGCGGCATTGGCCTTGCTTCAGCTGAAGTCTTGGCCGAGCAGGGGATCAATGTCGCTCTGCACGGATTGATGCCGAAGACTGAGGGAACCAAGCTAGCGGCAGATATGGCTGAGAAGTATGGGATCAGGACACTCTTTGATGACTCCGATTTAGCAAAGCCTAAATCGATTAGAGCTTTTATGCAGCGCGTTCATAAGGAGTTGGGGCGCATCGATATTCTCGTCAACAATGCGGGCATTCAACACACCGAAACACTAGAGGACTTCCCTGATGAGAAGTGGGATGCTGTTATCGCCATCAACCTAAGTGCGGCTTTCCACACCTCAAAATACGCTATACCGCTGATGCGTGAGCAAGGCTGGGGACGTATTATTAATATCGCATCTGTACACGGCCTCGTCGGGTCTACCAAAAAAGCCGCTTACGTGGCCGCAAAACACGGGCTTGTTGGGCTTACTAAGGTTACAGCCCTCGAAAATGCTGAACACAAAATTACGGCCAATGCGATCTGCCCAGGCTGGGTCGATACGCCGTTGCTACAGGCTCAGATTCAAGCCCATGCGGATAAAACGGGGCTGTCTTACGATGATGCAAAGCGCGCAATCGTGACAACGAAACAACCCGTCCCGGATATGGCTAGCCCACGTATGATTGGCGAAATGATTTTGTTCTTATGTAGCGACAGCGCCAGTAATATTACCGGCTCGGCCTTGCCTATTGAGGGCGGCTGGACTGCGCAATAGCCGTAGAAGAGCAGATCGCAGTATTGCAAAGCGTAATCACCAATGCCATTGACTTAAGCGCTTTTAGACCGTGCTCTTGCTTTGTGCTGCATTTGCAATACTCATAAATAGTTCATCCTGTAGGCTCGCAAATACCATTCACACTCTGCGAAGTGTAGGGTTTAGACTTTACATGACGCCGTTGGGGGCAAATTACTAGCGCATACCAATCTTCCAGTAATAGCCCCGTTATTAGACAGGACACGAGCAAGCACGGTTGAACACGAACGTACAGTGTTTTTACACTATGAGCCACCTGCACCAACTGCACCGAAAACCGCCGATGATTACGGCATGATTGCCTCACTCCCCTAGGCTTCAAAAGCAGGTATGTACGGCATGCTAGTGGGCTGCTGGAATTTCCATTCGGATATGAATACGGACTAGTCAAAAAGTTGTATTGTTTTTAGGTGAAGCGAGTGTGAGCGAATGCAAATTGTTCTTACTTACTTCTCGTAACAGAGAACAACCCCAACAATTTAATTGTAGGCCTTCACTCTTAGCATTATTTTTAGCATTATTTTCTCGGCTGCATAGGGACCAGATTTACTAACGCTCGCCTACACCCCAACACTTCGTTCGTAACGTTCCATTCCGCAGCCCGGTTTCAATATCATCGCCCCAGTCACCACGCGGCCTTCTTTTTGCCCCATAAATTTCTCTGCCAGAGCAGATCAAACGCTGTGGAAACTGTCATTTTAATAAATATTCGAAATACTCCAACCCGCTTATAAAACTAATCCTAGTAAGAAGTAAAAAAGCCCAAATTAATTCAACGTTTGATGATATATTTTAAAACTCCTCAACGAATAATCATTTACTTGCTCTATACTTGCTTTTAATGCTTTAACCTCAACCGTTAAGAATCAATTTTAATCAGCGAAATGAAAATAATAAAAAGCCAGCGACACGACGATAAATACTACCTCGTTTGCAACATTCCAATTCCACGATCGCTTTACTCAGGGTCGAAGCAGAATAGTCTTGACGACCAAAAACGGGAAGAAATCGAAAAATTTGTACGACTCAAAATGCTACAACGGCGAAAAAATACGAACGAAAACGAACAAGAGCCTACATCGCGTCTATTTTAGAAAACAAATGTAGGCTTTAGGTATGTTTGCGCTATTTAGCACGTAATCACGAAAAAATAAATTATCTGCGCATTTAGCAGAGCGTCATTGTCGAGCATTCACAAAGCGCATAGATAATGTCGTTCCAAAAACAGGAGTCTATTGCGAACAAATTTTTATTGTTTCAGCAGTCATTTACCGTAGATATTTCGACCGTGTTTTAAGGCATTCCAAACGGCCACGCACCACAACATTACCGGCCTAAATGAATATGTTCCTATCAAAAACAAGAGAGAACTGAGTCATGAGCCTACGGAGCAGCCCTTACATCTCTAACAGACTATGCGATTTTATCGGTATTTTATCGCCTTATCGCAGGAAACACGCAGGTAACTGACGCAACCCGCCTTCGACAGACAATGAGTAGCCACCTTTTTATGGCCTACTGTCTGCTCCGAAAATATTATCACTGCTAGACATTGAACAATTTTCTAAGCACTTTTAATCGTGCTCTGCTGGTTTTGTCTGCGCGAAAGAAAAGTTAATTTTTACGATTTTGGGAGTCTTAAATATCTCTCGGTTAGATTATTAATCGCATTTTATTTTGCTAAAGAATAAGAAGTTTATTCAATGGCGACTTCTGAAAACCAGCAATACGGTCGTACTGCTGGATAACAACAATAAATCTGGAGACACCCTATGAGTCTAACTAAATCGAGGTATTATTTTTTTATCCTATCCTTATTTGCAACTCTGTTTCTATTCGGAAGTACTGCCAATGCAGGTTCATGGCGATCCGAAGCAACAATCGGCGGCAAATTAAAAGTGCATGTGTACGTGCCGACAACAGCGCCGATGATTAACAGTAAGCGGGCTTTGATGGTCAGTATGCATGGCTGTAGCCAGACCCACAGTAATTTTAAAACTGGGGCTAACTGGCCTGGCGCAGCTGATGATTATGGGATGGTGGTTGCGTTACCGATGGCTTCTAAGGAGGGGCTTTACGGCAGTTTACTCGGCTGTTGGAATTTCCACGGTGGTACGAGTTCTTCACGCGGGGCCTCTGACGTGAAGTATTTGATCAATATGGTCAATGCGATGATTGCGGATTCATCGTTAAATATTGATCCGGATCAAGTGTATATCACAGGCTTATCCTCTGGCGCTGGCCAAGCTCATCTTATGGCCTGCCTAGCTCCGGATGTATTTGCTGGAGTGGGAATAAATGCTGGGCCAGGGCCTGGATCGGGCGGTACGGATTTGAACTTTCCGGGCATTTCGGTCAACCAAGGTAAAAATAACTGCGAAAACTTTGCAGCATCGTTTAAAAGCAGCCTGTATACCCAGCTATACAACAACGTTCATGGCGCTAATGACGGTACAGTGTCATCCTCACACGCAGACCGGAATACCGATATATTTGTCGCTGTGTATGAAGGTGACGGATCCGATATCACTGCCTGTGCTAGCGGCTCAGTCACTGGGGGCGGCAACCTTACGACCTATTGTGACGGTACTGGACCGAGGATTTCAAAAATCATTGTTAGCGGTATGGGGCACGCTTGGCCTGCAGGACCAGGCAGTTCTGGCGGGGGGAGCTATATCGACCATACGCACGTCAATTACCCAGACTATATTACCGAGTTCTTTTTTGATAATAATCGACGGGTAATGGCGCAGCCTACACCAACTGCCACTCCAACAGTTACTCCAACTGCGACACCCACCCCCGGCCCTGTCACACCAACTCCCACACCAGGACCCGGCACTCCAACGCCCTCCCCTCTGCCCCCCACACCAACGCCCGCGCCTTCCTGCGATGATGTGAGCGCGTTTAATTACTACCATAAGGTTGCGGGCCGAGCGACGAGCTCTGGTAATTTTTGGCTACCGAATTATGCCGCAAATGGCAGCAATGATGCGATGCAGGGTTCAACTTGGGGGCTAACGTCTTTGTACAGTTTTAACGGCAGTTATTGGTCTGTCGGCTCTTGTCCATGAGTTCGAATTATTGAGCCACGCCAAATTAGAGGCGATAAAACGGTTATAACAATTGAGTTATAGCTATCGGCTACTGCCACTACCCCGCCCACTGGGCGGGGCTTTTAAAGAAGGGAATTTAAGACGACCCGAATAAAAATGGACACTCAAGACAAGAATCCCACTCCTGGATCAAAGCTTTTTACGGCAAACAACTAATGGCAACCGCTAAGACGAAGCGGCTATAAGCGTGCTATTTCACAAGACTGAACCGGCTCTATTTCTTGTTTAAACCTGCATTTTGGACTATTTCTTATATATGTTTATCCCTTCGAAAAATGTAATCTAATGGTAGAAGAGTATTTCTCAGCAGACCGTATTCTCGACTTAACAATTGGTTCGGTTGTCCAGCTATGTCAAGAAGACACACAGCAGAAGTTCACTGTTAGTTTAGTGGGTGCCGATAACGAAAGATCGATCATTACAACGCTCCCACCGAAACAACAATTGCCTGACGATACAAGCTATGACGAAGTTTTTCCTAAAGGGACAATGCTAGAACTGAAGACCATTTACGATGGACGTGTTGTGGCTTTCGAATCGGAGGTTATTGGTTTATACGGCGACCGTTTACTTATTGGCTCTTTTCCCGAAATGATCGAAACTCGACGCCTACGAAAAGATATTCGCTTTCCTTGCGCCTTGTCTTGCGATATTCGCCAGGGGAAAAACGAGTCTTATGCCGTTATTACTGACATTAGTCATGGAGGGTGCCTATTGAGCGTCCCTCAGAATGCTGAATACGAATTTATTTCAGAGTCGATAAATGGCGGAATCCCGTTGGAGCTTGAAATATTTTTCCCTATATCGGACGCTCCTAGCGTCATATCTGCCACGGTTAAATCCTCAGTCTGCCAAATCGACGGTGCCTGTAAAGTTGGTTTTGCGTTCAACGAGCAATATGAGTGTATACGCAGGTACCTTGAATCACTTCAACTCGACAGCGTTGCTCCATTTTTTTACTAAGCCAATATTTTCCCGAATCCGAACGAACCGTAGCGACAACATTCCTGACAATGTCAGCTTTCGCTAATACACGAATTTTTTAGGCTTTCCTAGTCTTTCTCTAAGCTAATAAAGTCGGCAACTCCCCCTACTTTACAGTTCAGATATTCCCAAGTAATTCTCGATGAAATTTGATAACCTTTCGAAAATTCACTTTTACCGCAACCCGAAAGAGGTTTTTTAGATTTAATGGATAAAATTTTCATTAGCGCAGACGAATTACTCTTGGACGCGTTTAAACTCGCAGAGTCAATTTATTCGTCGCAGTACCGCCCTGATTATATCGTCGGCGTTTGGCGAGGCGGAACTCCGGTCGCCATCGCTGTGCAGGAATTCCTGGAGTATAAAGGCGTTAAAGCTGAACATACGGCAATACAAACATCGTCGTATTTTGATATTGATAAACAGCACGATGAAATTCGCGTAACAGGTATCGATCACCTTGCGAACAATATCGCTCATGTTAAAAAACTTCTTATCATCGACGATGTATTTGATTCTGGACGTTCGATTAAGGCTGTTCTCAATACGCTTTCGGAAAAAAAGAGCTATTCCGTACCTGACGATATCAAAATTGCTTGTCCTTGGTATAAACCAACTCGCAATTTAACCGATATTGTCCCTGATTTTTACTTGCATACGACGGATAAATGGCTGGTTTTCCCCCATGAATTGATGCATTTATCTTTGGAAGAAATAGCAGACGGTAAGGGTAAAGGCGTTTCGGATTTACTGAAAAGCTAGGACTGGCTTGAGGCTATGACGTCACGTTAATGAACGCTCTCGCCTCTCTACTCCCTGCCTATTCCCTACCTATTCCCTACCTACTCCCTCTTTTTTCTATTATCACCCACCTATTTCTTACATCGCCCTACACAGTAACAATCGTGTGCTTAGCTGTAACGCAAATGAAAGGCATAAAAAAAGCGGCTACAAGCCGCTTTTTCTTCAAATTTTAAATATTGATCTTAGTCAGCATAAGGCACTAAGGAAACATTAAAAATCTTAGCTTCACGCGCCGCATCTGCGATTGTCACGTAGGTATTGGCCGTAGACTGCTCATGAGCACGAACAACAACACCGCCGTCTGGATTTTCGGCTGATTTTTGTGCGATTAGCGATCTTACCGCTCGGATATCCACACGACGTTGATCAATGAAGATCTCGTCAACAGCATTCACTGATATGAGGATATTCTTCGATTCAGCATCAGGTGGTGGTGGTTGATCATTATCTTCTGGGACGTTAATACCAATAGACTTTTCCTTAAGAAAGGACGCTGTCACGATAAAGAAGATAAGCATGATGAATACAACATCAAGCATCGGCGTTAAATCAATCTCTGCCTTATCGTCTGCTACAACCTTATTCTTTTTTCTTCGACTCACTTTATTATTCTCCGCTATTCTCTCGAGTTGGCCTATCGGCTACTAATATTGTGAGTGACTCGCCTTAAGTTACCCACAATTACTAACCTCTAGACGGTCCACCTCGTAATCGCTAGTCGTTGCTAATCTTTACTGTTAGCGCTATTCATTTTACTGCTTGTTCTGCCCAATCCCCGGAGGCATTTAGCCGCCAAGACGGGACTGAGATACTACCATGTGTCGATCTTAGACTCTATCCTAAAACTTTATTATATACCCTACCAACAGGCCCTGCCCTCACACGAGCGCCCATCGCCCCCTAATAAGACACGGACAAAGGACAATTGCTTCATTTCCTTCTGTTCGGGCCCTGTTCGACAGGGCTGACTCCTTCATGAGCTCTCCCTCCAACACAATCCGGTGTTTTCTTAATCTTCTCGCCCCTCGGCTAGAAAATCGAGATCTAGCTGGCTAGGTGCCGATGAGCTCAACCTAACCCCAACACCCAGCAATCTAACCGGCAATTTTTTACGCAGCCAAGCTGCACTCAAAAGCCGCCGATACGTATCTTTTGTTGCCTCTACGTCAAGGATAAAAGAACCTTGAGAAGTCGATCGAGCCAGTCCGGTTTCAATTGTCGTCACCGTAAAGTCATTGAACTTCAATTTCACAAAAACTTTTTGTACTTTGTCCACTACACCCGCTGTACGAACACGAGAATATAAGTCAACGATCAAGCCTTCTAAATGGGGGAAAAGGCTGGCCACATTATTCAAATCTTCCGTATAAGTCTTTTCTACACTTACGGATTTACGCTCTGAATGCGGACTCACATTTCGCTCATCGATTCCATGCGACATTTTGTGTAATTTAGTCCCGAATGAACCAAACAGACGAATTAATCGAGCCAATCCACACTGCTGAAGATCTGCACATGTGTAAAACCCATGCCGCGCTAGTTTTTTTGATGTGACGGGTCCAACACCAGGTAATTTACTTACCTCCAATGGAGTCATAAATCCGTCAACCATTTTAGGCTCGATAACATACAAACCATTCGGTTTTTTCCAATCGCTGGCTATTTTTGCCAAAAACTTTACGGGCGCGACTCCGGCTGAAACCGTAATACCGACTTCACGCTCAATTTTCTGTCGAATTTCTTGCGCAATAAGTGTGGCGCTGCCCCGTAAATTTTCACATAGGCTTACATCCAAATAGGCTTCATCGAGAGAAAGCGGTTCAATTAAATCCGTATATTCTGAAAAAACCGAACGCATAGCGCTGGAATATTCTTTATACAAAGGTATTCGGGGAGGCACTATTTGAAGGAAAGGGCAGCATTTTATCGCCTGAGCAGAAGACATTGCACTGTGAATACCGAATTTTCTCGCTTCGTAGTTACATGTAGCGATCACTCCCCTACTTGCAGGCGAGCCACCTACAGCCAAAGGAACGGAGGTTAATTCGGAATTTTCTCGCATTTCTACCGATGCATAGAAGCAATCTGCATCGATATGAATAATCTTTTTCATAAATCACCTAAAGTACTGTATTAGCATACAGCTCTTTTTCGGTTTTTATCAGTCCTTAATATTAATCAAGCATATTTTAGATCGAATTATTATCTTTATCGCAATGTGATTTGCGCCAAGCCCACAATATCTTTCTGTATTCGGGGCATTTCCTATTCTGAGATTCAAAATCGCTAACAATATTGAATAAACATCCTCGTTAATCGAAATGCTCTTATTCACCAACAAGCATTAAACCCATCGACCATTATTTTGATCCTAAGTATCGATGTTTGAGTTTTTTCGACGCAGAAATTGGTCGTTTTAAATTGTAATGAGGGCGCCAAATTCGCTTCCTTTATTTGCTTTTATTTACCGTTAAAGAATTAAATAAAATGATGTATTATTTACAAAAAAACAGAACCAAAACTCTGAATAATCGGGCTTTATAATTACATTTATTAAAAATGTTTACTTTTTTTTAAAAAACGCCTCAAAAAAATGAAAAAACCCTTAAAAATCAACAAAAACGCTTGAACTTTTCTTGTTATTTCGTAATGTGGTGCTACAACTTCTATAACTCCTAATAAAAAGGGCAAAATCATGGCTGGTCGTAAAGCAAAAGTTGTTGATGCGGTTGCATCTCTTGAAGCAGAGTTAGCTACTCTTAAATCTAAATTAGACAAAACACGCGCTGCTGAAGTTACGTCTTCACAAGCTGCTGCAGATAAAGCTGCTAAAGATTCAGCTTCTGCTGCTAAGAAAGCTTCTGCCGCTAAAAACAAAGTGGCTGCTCTTCGTAAGAAGAAGAAGTCTGCTGCTCAAGCAAGTCAATTAGCTGCTGCTAAAAAAGCTGCTGCTGACGTAAATGCTACAGCCGCTTCAGCTAAAGCTGTTGCTTCTGATGCTAAAGCTGCTGCTGCAACTTTAAGCGCAGGCGCTAAAGCTGCTGCAACATTGGCAAAAGCAGTTGCTAAAGAAGAAGCTGCTTACAACAAGAAAACTGCCGCTGCTACTAAATCAGCTGCAAAGAAAGCTGCGGTTAAAGATAAAGCTGCTGCCAAGAAAGCATCTACTAAAGCAAAAGCTGACGCGAAGAAAGCTGCTGCTAAAGAAAAAGCTGCTACTAAGAAAGCTTCTGCAAAGGCTAAGCCCAAAGCTAAAGCTGCTAAGAAGCCTGCTGCCAAAGCCGCCGCTAAGAAATCTGACGATAAAGCTCCAGCCAAGAAACGTGGTCGCCCTGCCGCGAAGAAAGCTGATGCTAAAGCTCCAGCTGCTAAAGCTCCAGCCAAGAAACGTGGTCGTCCAGCTGCTGCTAAGAAAGCCAGCCCAGCAAAAGCACCAGCTGCTAAAAAACGCGGTCGTCCAAAGAAAGCATAAGAAATTTGCTTTTTCTATGAAAAACCGCCGCTTATGCGGCGGTTTTTTTATGTCTTTAAGAAAAGTTTCCCCATACAGATAGCCTCATAGCCCCTCCCCCTCGATATCAGTGACACTGAAAAGACGTGATGGATGAGTACGAAAGAACAATGGCTAAAAAACAGCTGCTGCTACGGTAATAAGTCCCCTCCAGAAGCTGAGTCGCAACACTAGCGAATTTAAAATATCAGATTTGCAGCGCTAGATATCTGCGCCTTATCATTCCAAGTAAGGATACCTAGCTATGTCGAGATGGAGTTTGAACTTCATTGCCAATAGTCGTCTATTTTAAGATGAGAGCGAATGGGTAAAATCGACAGAGAGGAGCTAGAGAAAATGCATCGCTGATACGGCACTATTAACATTCGTAACGGGATGCTAAGTTGCTAAAACAATTATTTTTAGTTTTTACGGCCAGAAACACGAAGAGTCAACTTATCGCCATCAGAGAAGAAGCAATTTGCTCGATATCTTAATGCCCCACCATGAACACCTTTCGCATCAAAATCCACGCTAAACTTCGCTGAAGTGTCGTCCATCTCTGTCGGCTGAAGCGGTAAAGGCGTTAGCCAAACGACACCCTTCATTAAACGAGTTTTGCCTTTTATACCTTGCACACATATACCAGACAGGCTCTCGATTCGCATTTTCTTCGCTTCTTGCTTTCGCTTTTCTTCAGTAAGCCGCAACGCTTCCAATTCATCCTCCGTTGGTAGGACCGGAACCTCAATTTTTGTCGTTAGGGTCTTGAAACTGATCCCGTCCACCATTTCATTGTAGGTTCGGCCATTCTTCTGCCGGCAGAGTATTCGATATATTGGGTGGTCAGGCATGGAGTCATCAAGGTCTATGGTTCCTTCCGCGACAGAAACACATCGCTCAAGCTTTTCCGCCGCTAACGCCGCCTGCTTGAGATCAATAAAAAGCGGTGCGTGGCTGGCAGAAAGCCACAGTCTTGCATCCTCGACCGCGTAAACCGAGGAGGCTAGCGCTCCAGCCATAAAGGAGATGCTAACGAATATTTTGAACTTTACCAAAGGCCATCGCATTGAAAATAAATCCAAATAAGACCAATAGGTCATTTTCGTTATCCGCTAAGAATTCTATTCCGTAGATTATTTGATCAATCGCTTTTTTTTCAGTTGCGCGAATAACAGCCCGAAGTGACAAAATCCTTTGGATCCCTCCAACGGAAAATTTACCTTTCATGCTAATCTGTTCCCCCTCCTTACCGACGTATTCGGTCAAAGAAAGGCTAGCACCCGTCGTACTGATATCCGTAATTTTCCCCGCGACGCAGCTAAATTCCGCAGATTCTAGATTAGAAACAAGTACGGGTAGTTTTACGGAAACGCGTGCAGCATTACGAATTCGCTTAAAGGTTATGTCCCTAGGAAAGTCCAAATAAACCATAAACATTGGCTCTTCGGATATAAACAACACACTGGTCGCCATAATGGCAACTCCACTGGCCATTTTCAGCCGCAGCACGAGTGTTTCGCCCTCGACTAGCTTAGGAAAGATTCCGGATGGAGGGGCTGAGATAATAAGCGCTTCCCCTGGTATCCCACCAATAATAATGACATCGGTAAACTGTTTAGAAACGCAGCTTTTGGGGAGGGCTTCAACGATCTGGCCAATTTTGACATCCAGCTCGTCAAATTGTAGTTTTTCATCACTCATGAGTAGAATACTTTTTAAACGTTAAATACTGCTATCCGTAAATAGCAGAGCAAGCGTCGTAAATATTCCATTTAGCTATGCTAGAGGAACAATCCGTCCTCTTAAGTGTAGCAAAACTTCATTATTTTGCTTTTTAGGCATGAGTTTTGTTATTTGTCTGATAAATAGGGGCCTGAATATTCAGAATGAGTCATACGGGCAACATCAAAGCGCTCTCTGACGTCTCGACCGATCCACAGCGCTTTTAATTTGATGTTAATCGCTAAACAGCACAAACCTATTACAACTTTTATGCCCCCCTCGACACTAAATTCAGTGGTGAATATCGATAGGATAATGGCAATACCGACGAAGAAGAGGGCAAAATTAAGCTCCAAAATATGTAAGAGCCATCCGTAGTACCAACCCATTACGTTGCCTAATATAGCCGCTAGCTTTATTGCTAAAATTAAAATAGCCATGGATAGAGCGATCAAGATCCAAATGCTCAGACCACCGCTCTCGCGTGCAGGAGCGGCTTGCGATTCTTGAGAGGAGTCTCCCAACAACAGAAAGCTGACGATCAAACTTATAATCGGAAAAAAGGCGACTGCTAAGGATGTCAATCCGGCCTTGGTTCGTAAGCCCTTTACTATTCGATTCACGCGCTCTCTCCGCCTATCATTAAACCTTTACGTTTACGAAGAATCAGGCGAATAGGCCTTTTAATATATTTATTCGTAAGAATGTCCAGCTCACTCGGTAAAACCAACAGGGAAGGGGTAATCACCAACGTGAGTATGGTGGAAAAAATAAGACCATAAACAATGGCACTTGCAAGAGACACCCAAAACGATCCCACGACCCCGCCAACGACAATAGATTGGCCGATCAAATCAACACTAGCCCCTAACGCAAGAGGCATCAAACCAAGAATCGTTGTGGCCGTTGTTAAAAATACAGGGCGGAGCCGCTGAGCAGAGGCCATAATTGCCGCCTCTTTAACGGTATATTTTAACTGCGTCGCGCGAATGAAATTAAATGAGTCTATTAATACAATATTGTTATTCACCACAATTCCCGCCAAGGCAACAATTCCAACGCCCGTCATAATCACACTAAACGTGGATTGCGTCAGTATAAGCCCCAAAAAGACTCCAGCAGTCGAAAGCACAACCGAGAATAACGTTAAAAACGCCTGATAGAAGTTATTAAACTGAACGACAAGTAAAACAAACATGAGAAATAATGCGAGTAACATCGCGACGAGTAGAAATGAAAATGAATTAGATTGCTCTTCATTAGCTCCTTTAAATATCACTTTAATCGAGGGATCAAGCGGGTTTTCTGTTAACCACTTCTGAATCTCTTTCACCTTTCTATCCGCAACCACCCCATCTTCAACATCCGCCAATACTCTCGTGTACTCTGAACCGTTATAGCGGTCAATTTTGTCGATACGTGGTTTTGCCACACGCTTAACAAAGGTACTTACTGCGACGGGACCATTGCTAGTATTTACCTTAAGGTCATCCAGCATTTCTAAACGACGATCCTTTTTAGGGAAGCGAACTCGAATATCTATTTCATTCTCGGCATCATTCGGCCGATACTCACCGATTTTCACTCCGTTTGTCACAAGCTGAACCGCTCGCCCAACTTCTAAAACGTTCGCGCCTAGCTGGGCTGCCAATACTCTGTCCACTTCCATATTCCATTCGATGCCCCCCAGAGGAGTTGTATCGGTTACGTCACGTAAACCACTAAAGCCTTCTTCCAGTTTTTTCCTTAACAAGCGTGTAGCGCTGATTAATGCGATACGATCCATGGATTCAAGCTGAATTTGAATGGGCTTTCCTATTGGAGGCCCGCCTTCAGCCGCCGATGCACTTACGTAGATACCGGGCAGGTTGGCTGTTTTATCTCGTATTTCTCGATAAACATCATAGGTCGAGTGCCCCATTTCTTCAGGCTTATAGGTCTCGATAAGAATTAGGCCGACTTGATCTTTTTCTGGTGCCCGCGCACCAACCTGTTTAGGTGCTCCACCACTTACCGTTGTATAAGCCACTTTTACACCGGAAACCCCTAAAACGATTTTTTCAACTTCAGCAACAAGTACGCGAGCTTCTTCGATAGCCAAATTACCTTGAGCACGTACCGCAACAGTCCCTTGGATATTTTCACTTTTTACAAAAAATTCGACGCCCGCATTAAATTTGGAAAACGCTACAAAAATACCGATCATTAAATAGAAGGTAAACATAAACAGCGCAAAGGGATGGTGCACAATAACGGATAAAAACCGAGCATATCTTCCCGTCAGCCCCGGTAACGTCGTCGGCAATTCATTTTCTAAGCGAGTAAGGTATTCAACCGTTTTGGGTTCCATTTTATTTCGCCCCATTAACGCCCCCATTACAGGCGCAAATAGCAGGGCATACAACAGCGAACCGACTAGAACTGAAAATACGGTGACAGGAAGGTAGCGCATAAACTCACCCGCAACACCTGGCCAAAACATGATGGGTAAAAATGCAGCCAAGGTTGTAGAGGTCGATGCAAATACCGGCCAAACCATCCGCTTTACAGCGAGCTGATAGGCGTCGGTACTGGATAGTCCCTCGGCCATTTTCCGATCTGCAAATTCTGTTACGACAATAGCGCCATCAATCAGCATCCCCAACGCAAGCAGCATGCCGAATAGCACCATAAAATTAAATGTAAAACCAAATTGCTGCAGTACGATGGCCGAAAAGAGAAGCGAGAACGGTATTCCAGCTCCCACCAATATACTGGAACGAAAACCAAGCGCGGCAATCACGATAATCATCACCAGCATCATGGCTGTCAGGATGTTTCCCTGCATCTCACTGATCATGCTAACGGAGAATTCAGATTGGTCGAGGAAGTAACTAACATCAACGCCTTCTGGCAAGGTCAGCTTCACCTCATCAACTAATGTTCGTACCGCCCGAGTGACATCAATTTCGTTGGCCTCATTTCGCTTTAAAACATTAACTGTAATGGCTCGTTTACCATTAATTGTTGTGTATTCGGAGGGGTCTTTAAATGTGCGAGTGACCTTGGCAATATCACCCAGCATCACGACACTATCTCGCGTTGCCCGTAACGGTAATTGATAGATATCGCTTCGCGTTTCAATCAGGCTCGGCACTTTAATATCGAAACGGCCCTCTCCTGTATCCAACTTTCCTGCAGGCACTAATATGTTGTTACTTAAGACCGAGTTGTACAATTCAGAACTGGTAATACCGTAGTACTCTAATCGCACGGGGTCGACTATTGCCTCAACCACTTCTTCACGATGCCCTGCCAGGTTAGCCTCTAAAACATCCGGTATTGACTCTATAACTTGCCGTAGTCTCCGGGCGGTTTGATAGATTATTCGTTCGCCCACATCACCCGATACCGCAACAACGATCGTCGGCACATCATTCGCAGAAACTTCTTGGACGATCGGTTCCTCTGCGTCGCGCGGCAGCTCAGATTTTCCTCGATCAACCGCCTCGCGGACATCAAGTAGAGCTTGCTTAACATTCACATTCGCTTCAAATTCGACGACAAGATAGGAGGTTGACTCTCGTGAAACCGCTCGAATATCTTTTAATGCATCGATGGAGCGAAGCTCTTGCTCCATCGGACGTACCAATAATCTAGCGCCATCTTCCGGCGAGATCCCATCTTGATACAAGATAACAATTGCGACAGGTATTGAAGGTTTAGGGAAGGCTTCGATCGTCATTGACATTCGAGCACCGATTCCCGCAACGATGATAAGCGCCATCATGCATAAGGTCGCTCTCGAACGCTTTATCGCGCCCCCAACAATACTCATTGCGACTCTCCAACCGACTCTCCAACTAAAACGGTTGCAACACGGCTGTTAACCGCTACATATTCATGACCAACGGTAATTAATGTTGTTGCCTCAGCAAGTCCGGTAACCCAAACACCATCACTGTCATCACCAACGATGTTAACAGCGCGATGAACAACCAGATTCTGATCTTCTATTACTTTGAGCCCGATTCTTCCGTCATCTAACAACGATAACAAGGATGGTGAAATTCGATGGGCCAGGACTGGAGCTGAAGCCATTATAATTTCCGCACTCAGGCCATCAACCAATTCACCGTTTTCATTCGGCAATTCAATTTCTATTTTAAATGTTCGAGTAATCGAATCCGCAGCGCGTGAAATGTAGCGAACCCTCCCCTTTAAACGGGAGCCATTTAACATTACAACCTCTGCCAGATCACCAACAGAAAGAGACATCACGGCCGACTCGGGAATATTGCCCACAACAATCACAGGTGACAGTTCGATTAAGCGAACACAAGCCGTGCCACGCTGAGCAAATCCACCAACGTCTATCATTCGCTCTTGTACAATTCCAGAAAAAGGCGCTCGGACAATCAAGTTTTCTTTTGCCAAAGAAGCAGACTTAACTTCTGCCGCAGCTAAAGCCAGGTTCGATTTGGCGGTGGCAATTTGTGTCTTAGATTGGAACCCTCGAACTTTGAGTGAACGCGCACCTTCATATTCGATCGATGCTTTATTTTTTAGAGCTTTTGCCTGCTCTAAACGCAAATCTCGGTTCTGCGGATCGAGAACGCATAATGCTTCCCCAGCTTTTACGAAACCACCTTCTGTTGCAGGCGTTTGTATCACCTGCCCATCGATTTCTGCCGCAACGAGAACTGAGCGATTTGCCTCTGTCCGCCCTCTGACTGATATAGGCTTTTGATAAGGTTCAGATGAAATGGTTTTAACTTGGACAGCAAAGGCTTTTGCCTCTGATTTGCTCGATTGCTCTGAAGTAGCGGAATCGGTACTTTGATCATTCACCTTGCTGGGTGATATCAAGCCTAAAAGCATCCATACACTTAAAGCCGCTGTTAGACCCACAGCAAGCTTTGAATTTGCGCTCCAATCTTTGATTTTCATGTTTTATCCTAAACACGGCAACAAGCCACCAATCAATTGATACGGTGAGACTCATTGTTCCAATGGTTACTAAGTAAATACAGGGAAGAGTTTTACACCCCAAATACAATAAAACCCGATGATCAGTAAATCATCGGGTTTTAGGAGTATACGCGTTTTGATGTGCTGTTACAGCGGAGGAGAGCCTCTAAAAAGCACTCATAAATTTGCCATTTCTCTGCACTTCCTTAATAAGCGACCTTAATCGAATCACTTAATTCATAACTTCAGCCGATCGCTTTCAATGACTGCGAGTCAATTTCAGATCGAGGCATAATAGAGAGGCGGTCTATCGCAGTGTTCCAAGCCACGAGCAATTTAGCTAATTCACGCGCTTGCGTATCAAGACTTTTCAGTTCCGACATGCTGTCCTTTGGCCCAGTAAACAATTTAATTTTTCTGTGAGCGGACGCAAATGATTGGTCGGAATAAGCCGCGCGATAAACTTCAAGTTTCCAACGCAGGTTATGCACCATGTTGCGGTAATAAATAAGCTTTGTATTGAGAAAAATCGTATGAGTTTCTTCTAACTTACCGAAGATTTCAAAATGCGTCCCAAACACGAGAATCTTTTTTGAGTTGTTGTCAGCTATAACCGTTGCTGTACGAACTTGATCAAATAAGATCGAGAGATCCCCAAAGACTTCTCCCGGTGTAATGTAATTTACAACGATAGCCTGCTCATCAGAGTTTCCTGCCCATACTTCTAGCTGCCCCTTCAACAGGAAATACAACCACTCTTCTCGCAAACCCTTTTCTAAGATCACTTCACCCGGACTGTATTCGATAATCTTCGAGTGTCGTAACAATAGATCATACTGATACTGATCGGATTGTTTAATAGTTTTGTAGAAGGGCACAGACGACAGTAGGGTATCTACCGATTCTTGCGGGTACTTATATACGGGGTGTACTTCCATAAGGGCGGCTCGTTTGGGATACATCAATGAACGTTAGGGATTATTCCCAAAAGATAGCGTGGATTCTATGAAAAAGTTCCGAGAACGTGACATTCTTTAAGAACCTTTTCGTTTTTTGCTAGTGAATTCACTCTTTTGCCTGTTGGCGCGCGAATTGTACATTATTTTTAACGCCAGGCGAGCTGTCGTATTAAGTTGTGACCGGGTTAACAACGTCGCTTCAATAGGGTAGAGTTAAGGCGCTGAGTCTCTGAATTTAGTCTACGCAACCCGATTCAGAATGGCATCAACTAATAACAAAAGCATAAGATGTGGCTATACTGACTATAACCGCTGAGTATAAACGATCCCAATTACGCCTAGACATCAAAGACACTAATCATTGAACTCTTAGATCGAGCTCGACAAAGTATCTTTAACCATCTTAAGGCTCTCAATGGCTCTTCATCAAAGCCCGTTTGTCCTCTAACTTAACGCCCTTGGATACAACATGAAAAATTCACGAACCATTTCTGCTCTGATAGTTAAGTTTGCCATATTGGTGGCTTTGAGCCTTTCCGCGAAACTATACGCGGACCCACTTCTAAACGGGGTTGCCACCCATTCGGAACTCGGCAAGGAGCAGTTCATCGCCGGTTTATTTACCTCTACTCTGTCGACGTCCTCTAACTCTATTTTGAGCACTCAAGAGAAAAAACGCCTACAGGTCAGAGTTCTCGCGCCGCATCTTTCCTCTCGTCGATTCAGAAGAATGTGGATCGAGGGGATGGCTATCAACTCTAGCCCCTCGGAGCTGGAAAAATATGCTCGCGATATGGCCAACTTCAGCAATATGATGAAAATCAAGATGATTGCAGGCGATATATTCACTATCGATAGAACAGAAGAGAGCGTACAAATTTCAATCAACGGAATTTTACTGGGTGAAATTGATGACCCTCAGTTTTTTGACCTGATATTACGTACCTGGATTGGCCCCGTACCACTTTCCTCGGAGTTTCGTAATGACCTTTTAACTGAAGGTTCGATAAAACCAGGGCCGCTTACTCGATTCGAAACAACTAAACCTTCTGATGAGCGTATTGCTGCAATCGAGAGCGCAGTTTCCTTTAAGCGAGCTGACAACGCCAACTCGAAGCAGGTAATCGCTTCAGCTAAGAAGCCGTCAGTGATAGCACCGATAAGCGCTCCTGTAATCAAGGCGCCAGTGGCAAAAATACAGTTAGCCGCGCCAACAGTCGTGGAAGCCACACCAGAACCTACAGCTACGCCAGTTGTCATCGCCAGTATCGTACGGGCTGAAAAGCTTGATGAAAGTATTTTCGACGATGATGATGAAGACGATCTTACTGCTGAAAGCCTATTAAAAGAACAGCTATACTATTCGCAACTCGCAAAATACACCCATAAATACCTTCAATATCCCAGCAGAGCATGGGATCGAGGCCGAGAAGGTAATATTCGCTTAAAAGTAACAATCGATAGAAAAGGAAAGGTAAAGGAAACGGTAATTTTAGATTCAGCGCGCTTTAAGTCGCTCAACAAGGAAGCTAAAAAAGCCGTATCAAGAGCTAGCCCTTACCCTGTAATGCCTGACGAACTTAAGGGCGATGACTATAGCTTTACTTTCCGTATCGCATTTAAGATTACCAAGTAAAACCAACAACGTTTGATTCAACACACCGCTTAACCAGCGGTGTGTTTATTGCCCTTCAGTTTAAGTAAGACACGACTCGCAGATTCCCCTCTTAGCTCCTCCTAGCCAACTCCTCTAATCGACTCAAAATAACTTTTTTGATATCTGATACTTCCATCTCGGACATCCGACTCATCGATTTCAATGACAGCGCATGAAGATGCAAGCATGGAGTTTGGGTATTTAACTCTCTCAAGTCTCCTTTCACCAATACTGGAAGAAACTCTTTATCTGGAGGGCGCTTACTGCGAATAAGCTGTAACCCGACTTCTAAAGGCACTTTTTTGAACTTCCCTTTCACATTTTTAAAGGGAATGATCATATTAAGCCGCCCACTTGGATCTTCTGGGTCCGCAGGAACAAGTAATAAACCCGTCGGTTTTGCCGCAGCCTCTGGGATACTATGAAAAGTATCATGGTGCGCGTAGGGGTTCGGGAGAATAACCAGTTTACGGCTTGATTCTTTAGGAAAGAAGATATCGTAATTACTATACAACTGCTCAACCGAGCCAGAATAGACGCAGAGCTTGTTCTCAAACCCCATGACGAAGGCTTCCGCCGCTTGGCGCATCTCGAACTTCTCAAGGTCCCAAACTAGGTCGTTATTATCCATATAAACTCACGATCACAAACATATACTCTCTTTGCTCTAAGTCTTTAACCAGACCAAGCATAACCGGTTATGTCTCTAATACTAGTAAATATTGAAGCTGTACTTAAATCGTTAATTCGAATACCCCCATCCAAATACAAATAGAAGTCAGCGTGACAGCGTAACCCCAGCCCCAAAACGCCCGATGACTTTTAGCTTATAAACTTTCTTGCGGTATTACACGACAATATCACCTGATTTTCCCGGCAGCTGCTATTTTTAAACATGAACACTTGGTTTTTGTAAGAGCATCTCACAGGACCCCAATATGCCCAGCGCAAACTACACTGCGATCAGTGAAAAACTCGAACAACGCATCACAAATAATAATCTGGAAGTCCCTCTTCTGCCGGAAGTAGCCGGTAAAGTTGTAAGGTTAACCCAGGACCCAGATTCAGAGGCCGCAGACCTCGCACAACTGATCCAAAGCGACCAAACGTTGGCTGGCCATGTTATGCGCATTGCCAATTCCGCCGCTTACAGCCCCAACGCCTCGATGGTCTCCCTGCAGCAAGCCATCACAAGACTAGGCATGAAACTGATAGCCGAAATTGCCTTATCAGCATCGATAAATACCGAGCTGTTTAATACACCAGGTTTTGAGCAACACATTTCCTACGAAATTAAATACTCGTTAATGACCGGGATGTGGGCAAAAGAAGTCGCTCGAGCCTGCCGTAAAAATGTCGAGGCCGCTTTTTTAACCGGTTTAATGCACGATATAGGGCGGCCAGTCGCCATTCAGTCCACATTGGAAATCGCGGAAAAGATGAACGTGAAACTTTCAAGAGAAGAGGTGTTGCAATTAGAGGATCAGTATCAGCAAGAAATTGGCGTCCGCGTGGTGGAAAAATGGGAAATGCCCAAGTCCGTTTGCCAAAGTCTTGAATACTTTCATGATTATAGCTCTCCCCATGATGTTCAATTACAAACCATGATTGTGGTAGCTGGCGCCCGATTAGCCAGCCACTTTATGTGTGAAGAAAGTGAAAAAAAAGAATGCTTGGATCTCGATGCGCTTAAAGATCAACCGGTATTTGCAGATCTAAATCTTTATCCCGACCAGATCGACTCGTTAATAGAGAAACAAGATGTTATTACTGGCACCGTGGAGGCTATGTCTTCGTGACTGAAACACATTACGATATTATCGTTATTGGCAGCGGGCCTGCGGGCCAAAAGGCTGCCGTGCAGGCGGCAAAAGCCAATAAAAAAGTCGCGCTTCTCGAAAGAGATCGTGTTTTAGGTGGAGCTTGCGTCCACCGTGGAACAATCCCCTCGAAAACACTTAGAGAAAATGCCTTACGCGTTAACAACATGCGTAAGAATGCCGCAATCTCTAACTTCGAACTTGCTGAAGACATTGAGGTGGCAACACTCATTAATCGTCTTGCCGAAGTATTAGCTGCACATGATAAATACATGCGCAAGCAAATGAAGCGTAATAATATCAACATCATTCATGGGCTCGCAAAATTTTTATCGAGTACCGAAGTCGAAATAACCAAAGTACGCGGACCTAAAGAGTTCCTCACCAGCGACCATTTTATTATCGCCACCGGGTCCTACCCTCGAACACCCAGTAATATCGCCATTGACCATGAGCATATTTTCGATAGCGACTCTATTCTATCCATGATGTATTTACCTAAAAGCCTTACGGTATTAGGTGGAGGAGTCATCGCCAGTGAATACGCCTCTATATTCCAAGCTTTAGGCGTTCAGGTAACCATGATAGACAAGTACCCTCAGCCTTTAGGTTTTCTAGATGCAGACCTTACCCAGAGCTTTGTTAACGCATTTGAAAAAATGGGAGGCAGGTGGATAGGCAGAGCCAATGTAGAAAAAGTCCACTGGAACGGATTTGATGCCGTGGTAACGGAATGCGAAGACGGTGCGATATACAGAAGTGATAAATTGCTCTGTGCCGCCGGGCGACAAGCGAATGTTGATGATCTAAGTATTGAAAACGCAGGTCTTGAGCTGAATGATAGCGGGCTAATCGATGTAGATGAAGACCTTAGAACCCGTGTACCCACCATTTTTGCGGCTGGCGATGTTATCGGGCCTCCGTCTCTCGCCTCGGCATCAATGGAACAAGGCCGACGAGCAACCTGCAACATTTACGATTTACCTCTTGGCAAATTACAGGGCTTAATCCCCACCGGAATATTCTCCATCCCCGAATTGTCTTCTGTCGGCCTCAGTGAAAAATCAGCTCGTGATCAATATGGCGAAATATTAATTGGAGTTGCGCTATTTGAGGAAATCGCTCGCGGGCAAATTTCTGGGCTTCAAGATGGAATGTTAAAAATCGTATGCGAGCCTGACGGTTTGAAAGTTCTTGGCGTTATGATTGTTGGTGAAGGCGCGACCGAGCTTATTCATATCGGACAAATGGCACTGATTGCGCAAGCTAATGTCGATATTTTTGTTGAAAGTACGTTTAATTTTCCCACACTGGCAGAAGCATATCGTGTCGCGGCACTGAGCGTCATCGGTCAGCGCGATAAATACCCCGATAAACCCCTGTAAAGCTGTAAACTTTCCCTAATTAAGAATCCGTCCCTTCAAGCTGATCAGCGTCTGCCGTTAGCTGGAAGGTGCTTTCCATTCCGTTCCCGCTAAAAAGATCTTTTCCTGAACCTAAAATCACGCCGATCCAACGGGTATCATCAAAACTTTCTGTTGCAATTTTGACCGTCATCGTCAGCGGGATAGACAGTAGCATTCCTATCGGTCCAAGCACCCACCCCCAAAAGACCAAAGACAGAAAAACCACCAAGGTCGAGAGATTCAACCCCTTGCCCATTATGCGCGGCTCAAGAATATTACCCACAACAAAATTAACCACTAAAAAACCAGCCCCAACCAAGGCGGCGTCCCCCACTCCCAGCTGAACCACAGCTAAAAGTACCGCAGGTACTGCAGCGATAATCGAACCGAGAGTCGGCACAAAGTTAAGTAAAAAAGCCAACAAGCCCCACAATACGAAATAATCTACGCCCAGTATCCACAACCAAATAAGAATAAGCATGCCTGTGAGCAAGCTCATCATTGTTTTTATGGCAACGTATTGATTTACACCATTGGTAAAACTATCGATTGCGTTGAGTGTTTTTTCGGAATTTCCCAGCACTTTTAATTTTTCAGTAAAACCCACTTCTTCCGCCAGAATAAATATAACGGTAATCAAAATAAGAAAAGCGTTGGTCATCATATTGCCGAGTTGGGCCAATGTATTCCCCGCCAAAGATAACGCAGCAGATGGATTGAAACTCTCTCGAAGCTGGGCAAGATCAATAGACAAACCCAACGTACTAAGCCAAACAAATAACTGCTCTGTTAACTGAGTTAATCGTACTTGGTATTCCGGCAAATCTTCTCGAAAAGCGCTGATAGAAGCACCAACAACCGCCCCGATCAACACGCCACACACCACCACTGCAGATATCACCACCAACATTGCAAAACCATTTGGTAATCCTTTCTTTTTCAGAAAAACCAACGGAGGCGTACAGATAACGGCGATAAATAATGATAGTAAAAACGGGACAAGCAGGGATTCGGCTGCTCGCATTCCTGCGACGACAACGATAAAGCAGGCCATAACAAATAGAAAACGGGCAATGGGTGAAGCGAGTTGCATAATCGATCCCTAAATAGCGTTATTGTTTTTGTTAGCAGAATATTTGAGGCTGCCATTAAACCAGAAACAGGCTTTATTCTTACTTCAGAGCATATACATTTTGAGCGAGGTAATTACTGTTTGTCTGGGTTGGCACCCACAAAACGAGACCTCATATAATCTCGAATTTCTTCAGCGTCTTGAACATGATTGCCGGTGGTTTTCCATACTTTATCTAAATATAATGACTTCTCGGGATAATGCCAAGCGACGAGTAAAATCGGCACTTGAGACCGGTGCGCAATACGGAGAAAACCGGTTTTCCATTTCCTTACTTTTGATCGGGTCCCTTCCGGAGTGATCGCCAACCAAACCTGATCGTGAGTTCGATACCACTCAGCGATTTGCCGAATAGTTTCTTCACTTGAACCTCTATCTAGAGGGACTCCGCCTAAGGCCATAAATATATTTTTAAACGGCCAAATAAAAGCTTCTCGCTTCATCAAATAGGAGAATTTCACCCCTAGAGCCAGCGATGCAAGCATCGCAATAATGAAATCCCAGTTTGAGGTATGAGGTGCCCCACACAGAACTAATTGAGGATGGTTTGGCAGTTCACCTTTAATTTTCCAGCCCATCACACGCAAAACCTTTCTTGCAACCCAACAAGTAATACGATTATTGGTGGCCGGTACATTTTCGGGGCGTTCGGGGAAAAATTTTGTCATATGTCCAAGCAAGCTAATCAAATCGTTAAAAAAATTTCGTGTGCTTTATAATCGTTAGTGCTCTCGCGTCGCAAAAAACTCGACGTCGGGATAGCGCTCTTGAGACAAAGATAAATTTACACGAGTAGGCGCCAAATACGTTAAATGACCACCCCCATCTACGGCGATGTTGTCGGAGCATTTGCGTTTAAATTCAGAAAATTTCTTTTCATCCTCACAACTCACCCAGCGAGCAGTCGCCACGCTGACGGGCTCATAAATCGCATCAACCTTGTATTCATCTTTTAAACGATAGACTACCACTTCAAATTGCAGAACACCCACAGCACCCACAACGATATCGTTGTTATTGACAGGGAAAAAGACTTGCGTGGAACCTTCCTCGGATAATTGCTGTAAACCTTTCTGTAACTGTTTCATTTTCAAGGGGTCAGCCAAACGAATACGGCGAAACAATTCCGGGGCGAAATGGGGTATGCCCGTATATTTGAGTTTTTCACCTTCACTAAAGGTATCTCCGATTTGGATAGAACCGTGATTGTGCAGTCCAATAATATCCCCAGAAATAGCCTCTTCAACCTGACTGCGATCTCCGGCAAGAAATGTCACAGCATCGGCAATCTTTACATCTTTATTAATACGCACATGGCGCATTTTCATACCTCTGGTATATTTCCCTGAACACACACGCATAAACGCAATTCGATCACGATGCTTAGGGTCCATATTGGCTTGTATTTTAAAAATAAAACCACTGAATTTCTCTTCTTCCGCCGCAACTTCACGAGCATTCGTCTCGCGCGCGAGTGGTGCTGGCGCCCACTCGACAAAGCCATCGAACATTTCACGCACTCCGAAATTCCCTAGAGCAGTACCAAAAAAGACCGGCGTTAGTTTACCCGCTCTGTAATCCTCTAGGTTAAATTCGTGGGTTGCGCCTCTGACCAGTTCAATTTCTTCCCGAATATCATCCGCATACGCCCCCATAAGTTCAGTAAATTCTGGACTGTCGAGGCCTTTGATTTGCCTATCTTCAGCAATCGTATGCCCCATGCCTTGCTCATAAAGATGCACGGTATCGGTGTAGAGGTTGTATACACCTTTGAATTCTTTGCCCATCCCTAAGGGCCAATTAATCGGTGCCGCTGCGATTTTTAAAACGGCTTCAATTTCATCCATCACTTCAATTGGATCGCGCATATCACGATCCATTTTATTAATAAAAGATAAAATCGGCGTGTCTCTCAAACGACACACTTCCATCAATTTAATCGTGCGCTTTTCCACACCTTTCGCGCCGTCAATCACCATTAATACGGAATCTACGGCGGTCAGTGTTCTGTATGTATCTTCCGAGAAGTCTTCGTGACCCGGTGTATCCAGTAAGTTGACCACGCGCCCTTTGTAGGGGAATTGCATCACTGAGGATGTCACGGAGATACCACGTTCCTTCTCCATATTCATCCAGTCAGACTTTGCATGGGGGCCTTTCTTCCCCTTCACTGATCCTGCCAATTGGATGGCGTTGCCGAACAATAGGAGCTTTTCCGTAATCGTAGTTTTCCCTGCGTCAGGATGCGAAATGATAGCAAAAGTCCTTCGCTTGTTGATCTCATTGATAAAATTGCTATCAGCCATACCGATTAAACCCTTATTTACACCTAAATTTACACACGTTAATGCAAGCACTTTCAAATATGATAAAAGTGCGCTTTAGTATCTGGAGATTAGATACTTAATTTATCAAGCTCCGACAAAACTCAGCAACTTGCTGAAATCATGCCGGTCAGCTGCCCGAAGCGCCGTAATATATTCATTACGGCGGTCATTCATACCTTCCAAGCTATAACCACCAGCCCAGTCAATGGCAGTCTCATCTAGCAACTTGGTCAATACTGCATCAGCAAGAATTCGAGCATGACGGCCATTACCGTTAGGAAACGGATGGATGTAAACAAGTTTATGATGAAACCTAGCCGCCAACTCTTTCGGTGGAAACGTATTGTATTCAACCCAACATTTCGTATCTTCCAAAAGTTGTCGTAACTGGATGACTACCTGAATGGGATCAACTCCGATGTTTTTTTCCGTTCTACGAAAATTACCAGCCCATTTCCAAACGCCACCAAACAAGCGCTTATGAAGCTCGCAAACAAAGGTCTCGGATAGAATATCTGGGTTTTTCTGCTTATCCAGCCATTTCATACCATCTGTAATTCCAGCTTGCTCTAACTGATCAAGCTCTCCCCTTGTCGAGACATGCTTAAAACGCAAGCCGTCCATTTCATCAGGATCAAGCGGGGTAGCACCATCTGGGTAATCCATTACATCAGCCATTAATCATTCCATAAATCTGCCGGCATTCTGTCCACAATTTGAGCCGCTATACGCTCAATTTCAAAATGTAGCTGCTCTTTACTCAATGATTGCGCTTCAAGCGCCATATGAGTAGAAGCGGCTTTTACTTGCATTCGGGCCTTGCCTATAGCACGCAGCCTTATAACTTCTTCTACATTTTGTTTAGGCACTACCGCATAAATAAATTTGCAGTCCATAGCTTCAGCCATGGACTGCATCGTTTTGAGTGTAACGCTACCGAGGGGCTCATCTTGCTCAGCCTTTGAAATACGAGCCTTGGTTACACCAAGTCGTTTAGCGAGTTGAGTTCCCGACATGCCAAATGCCGTTCTCACAGTTCTTAGCCAGCCTTCTTGTGGGAGCATAGAAAAGCGCCCAAACTGGCTAACAGCTTGGTTCACTTTATCTCGATATTGCTTAGCAACTATCTTTTCTATGCTCATAGTCAGCCTTTTCATTCACCACGAAGTGCTTTTTGTAGGCATGCTTATATACCATCAAAAACACAAAGTATACATCTATGTATACTCAAGCAAGAAGCAAGTCAATATATATGTTTACCTTAAAGCATCATAGGTCAACATATATGTTGACCTATGATGCTTGTAAAATCACTACGCTAGCCCCTAACAGGGCCTAAAAAGACAGAACTATAAGCGTGTTAACTGTTGTAGTGCTTTAAATGGCAACAACCAAAGCTGAAGCTCGGCTTGTATCGAAAAATATAGGCTAGTGCAGCATGAACATATGTAGGTAGGTAGGCCGCTGAACCCCGTAGACCCTAGCCCAAATGCTCATCGGCCTAACCCGCTAAGCTTACATGACATCCATCATGGTTTTCTTCTAACGTTTTTTGCGCTACATCAATTAAAGCCTCTCAACCTAAAAATCGTACGATATACCCAAATGTACGCAATCAGTCCTACAATCACATTGGATAAAGAAATTGCCGCAAAAATTCCTACAAGCCCCCACATGGCATTTCCAATCCAGGCCAGCGGAAGCAGAATCACGAGGACTCGAGCGCTAGAGATAACGACCCCAGGCAGTGGATTCCCCAAGCCATTAAACGAGGCATTCACAACCATCACCACCCCATAGGCACAATAGCTCACCGGAACTATGAGTAAATACCAATAGGTTGCTTCGATGACTCCGGGCTCATCACTAAAGAGGCCCGCGATTTCTTTTCCTGCGAAGGCCAGTAGCAGCGATATAGTCAGCCCTGCAAAGATACAAAATATTGCAGAGGTTTTTTGTGCGTCAAATAAACGCAGGTAATTCTTAGCCCCTACGTTCTGCCCGCAAAAAGGGCCAATAACCGCTGAAAGCGCGTAGAACAAAATTAAAGACATGGACTCCACTCGCGTCGCAACACCAAAACCCGCGATTGCTTCCGAGCCATGAGAAGCCACCAGTGCAACTACCGCAGAGCCAGAGAGCGGAATAATCATATTCGTGGCCATTGCGGGAACCCCCACATGCAATAGCTTCCTCCACGAAGATAGCGCCCGATTTAAATTAAACGGGTTTACAAACAATTTCATTCGCCAATGCATGAAGTAAATTGTCACAATGAAAGATACGATTCGGACGATTAACGAAGCAATAGAGGCGCCCTCTATTTCTAACCGAGGGAAAATCCACCAACCGTAGATGAGAAAGGGATCCAAGATGAAGTTTGCCAACGCCATCAACAGCATTAACTTTCCCTGCATTTTGGTATTACCTAAGGCTCGAATTGAAGCCATACCCACCATAGGCGCCATCAGAAAAACTGCGCTTAGATACCATGGCACCATGTAGTCTCGGACCAATAATAAAACATCGTCCGTCGCCCCAATGGCTCGAAAAAATGGGTCGATAGTGAAGTAACCCAATACACTGAAAGCAATCGCTATCAATACCGTTAGGCTCATACTGTCCGTGATCAGCTCTTTAACAGCTTTCTCATCGCCTTTCCCCGCAGCTATCGCAACCACAGAGGAAGCACCCGCCCCCAAGCCAATTGAAAGTGAAATCGCTAGCATCACTACAGGGAAGGTAAAGCTAAGCGCCGCCAGAGCATTCTCACCCAAGCCGGCTACAAAAAAGGTATCGACAATATTAAATGACATTGTGGCGAGCAGACCCGCAGCCATGGGAACAGCCATGCTATAGAGGGTTTTACTAATGGAGCCTTCCGTTAAGCTCCTGCCGATCATTACTGGCTTTGCAATATTATCAGCGCCCTTGCTGTTCCTGTCCGTCATTCTTATACCATTCTCAGATAGCTATCTTGCTACTACACAGCGATGACAGCTCAAATAAAATAAGGAAAATTCTGTCCGTCATTCAACTTTATCAGGGGAAGAAAAATCAAAGTCTTCAATATGCTTGGCGTATATCAAGGCACTTTCCCGCCCTTTAGCAGCGGGGTAATAATTAGCTCTCTCTCCAGCCTGATTAAACCCTAACGATTCATACAAGCCTATAGCGATATGATTGGATTTTCGTACTTCTAAAAATATCGATGAAACTCGTAATTTGAATTGAGACTCCATGTAAAGCAAAAGGTTTTTGGCAATTTGCTGACCTTGGAGTTTCGGATCTACCGCCAGTATCAAGAGCTCTGCCTCGCCCACCACAATAGAAAAAACAGCATGAGCACACCACAGTCCGTGAAGCTTTACACCGACGCAAATATGAGAACTTACTAAGGAGTCACAAAAGTTTTTTTTTGACCAAGGATATGCTGAGGCGCTTTTTTCTATTTCAAGAATGCTGGGCAGGTCACTGGATGTGAACTCCATAATGCTGAATTCACCTCCATCTCGCCCCGTAAATTTCCCATTTTGAAGATGAAACAATTTATTTTCGACTTAGTGTGATCAACGAGCGCCACACATCTCGTTTTGATGCTGGCTGTCTTAAAATATCTGCAAGACTCGGGAGAATTATCGCAGTCGTATCAAATGCATCAACATGTACGGCTGTATATTGGGCCTTTAAAAAAGAGGCCTCATCGCCCTCAACATCACAAGCCTCACCCAATACTGACTGATATGCATCCTGGCCAAACAAAAGAATATGTGAAACTGGTTTAGCCATCAGGCGACCGTCCAGAAAACCATGAACCATTTCTTTGGCTGCGCGCCAACCATTATCTTGCGCCGTCTCGACCATTGGCCAATGCAACATTTCGACTTTAGGTAAATGCGACTCCAGACAGCCAAGTGCAATTAATATATTTGCGAGTAAAGCATCCGTAGGTAAAGCATCGCCTTGCTTACGCGAATCAATGACTTGTAAGTTACCTACATGCCATAGGGCTAGGGAGAAACGGATCTGCTCTTTAGGGACTTGCGCTGACACCAACGATTTTAGATCTAGCGTGGGCTTGTCTGCTTTATTCGGCCCCGGTCCACTTTGCTCTTCCTGCCGCTTTTCTTGGCCTTTACCAAGTTCCGGCTTGGCTGAAATGATATCGCCTATTGATAGCCGCTCTAAACCAGAGGATCCAGAACGAAGCTCGCTGCTACCAACCCCCAAAACTGGCTGAATAGAAGCGGCCACATCAGGAGCCGCTCCCTCAGTAAAACCAAGAGACGTTAGGCCATTTTGAGGCGCAGGAGTAATAGGAGCTTCGATGACAGAGAGTTCACAAACACCCGACACCCTAGCGCCGGACAGCAGGAAGCGAGGGACAAAGGTATCAATGCCCATCGCTTCCAAATACTGCATTCTTTGGCGTTCGTTCATTCGGTTTTTTATACTGCCTGCGACTGTATTAGCGGCTTGTAGTAAGCACTACTATAAGAGGTGCTTACTCGAGTGCCAGCATAATAACACGCTAAACACCGCAAAGAGGGCTGATCACACTCCACCTCGCTGCGGATGAACTCCGGCAGCTGGAGCGTCCAGAAGATTCAGCGCATTGAGATAAGCCTTTACGGACGATGTCACAATATCTGTATCGGAACCAATGCCATTCACGATATGCCCACTGCGCTCCAACCTCACTGTGACTTCACCTTGAGAGTCGGTACCCTGGGTGATCGCATTTACCGAATACAGCTGAAGATCAGTATCGCTGTTCACCACTTTTTCAATGGCCTTATAGGCCGCATCCACAGGCCCACTACCTTCCGCCTCTGTCACAACGTCTTCACCACGAACCTGTAGTGTTAATTTAGCGTGGGGCTTCTGTCCGGTTTTACACGACACCTCCATATCGACAAGAAGATAGATTTCTTGTCCTGGGCCACCCGAAGATGAGGAGACGATGGAGTGTAGATCTTCGTCGAAAATTTCGTGCTTCTTATCGGCCAGTTCTTTGAAACGCGAAAAGGCGATATTGAGCGCATCTTGAGATTCAAAAGTAACACCTAGATCTTCAAAGCGCGCCTTTACAGCTGCTCGTCCCGAATGTTTACCGAGAACAATTTTATTGGTATTCCATCCCACATCTTCAGCACGCATGATTTCATAAGTTTCACGATGCTTGAGTACGCCATCTTGGTGAATACCCGATTCGTGCGCGAATGCATTCGCACCAACAATGGCTTTATTTGGCTGAACGGGAAATCCAGTAATCGAAGAAACTAGCCGCGACATCGGAACAATATGTTCTGTAACAATACCCACTTCAACCGGAAAGACATCGTTCCGAGTACGAACAGCCATCACAACCTCTTCTAAAGAGGCATTACCAGCACGTTCACCGAGCCCATTAATGGTACATTCAATTTGGCGTACGCCATTCATAACCGATGATAGCGAGTTTGCCACGGCAAGACCGAGATCGTTATGGCAGTGAGTGGAAAATATCGCTTTATCAGAATTGGGAACCGCTTCAATGAGCCGTTTAAACATCGCGCCATATTCAGCCGGCTCACCGTAACCGACAGTGTCCGGCACATTGATGGTACCCGCACCCGCTGCGATCGCGGCTTCGGTAATTCGACACATAAAATCAAATTCCGAACGACTGCCATCCTCCAAAGAAAATTCAACATTATCCGTATAGTTACGTGCACGTTTCACCGAATGAATGGCTTGAGCAAGAACCTGTTCGGGCGTCATTCTCAGTTTGTACTTCATATGAATTGGGGACGTAGCAATAAACGTATGAATACGCGATTGCGCAGCCCCCTTAAGCGCCTCTGCCGCGCGGTCAATATCACCATCAACTGCACGTGCAAGGCTGCACACCACGGAATCTTTAACCGTATTAGCTACGGCTCTAACCGATTCGAAATCACCCTGGCTCGCAATTGCAAAACCGGCCTCGATCACGTCCACTTTCATTTTTTCTAGCATTTTAGCAATGCGGACTTTTTCTTCCTGCGTCATCGATGCGCCAGGGCTTTGTTCACCGTCTCGTAGCGTCGTATCAAAGATGATAAGTTTATCTTTGCTCATTTTTCTTCTCCAAATAGGGAATGCAAACAGCGTACATGCTGTAAGGGTAGCTTGTTTAAAATAGGTAAGAGTCGAGAGAATATCAGCCGAAGCTTGGCAATAAAAAGCCAGCTCGCAGCGTTAAGAGACGCGGAACATTTGGTGAATCGTGATGAAAGCGTGTGCGGTACATGACGTTTGCTCGTGTAGTGTTGTATAGAAGTCTATCAGCAAAACAGCAACAATCAACACTCATCCTAATATTTACAGCTTGTTAGGATGATATAACAATAAAGATTCAAAAATCGGGCAACTAAAAAGACATCCATCCTAATATGATGGCATACAAGGAGATTATTTTTCTTGAGAAGGACTCTGGACCAGAAAAAGCTATTTCGCCTTGAAATCCAACATCCTCTGAAGCGGGATCATCGCCTGCCTAGAAAGCTCCGCATCAACGTAAACCTCATTATCAGACTGACGAAATACCTGCTCAAGGTTTTGCAATTCGTTCATTCCCATCCACGGGCAGCTCGCACAACTTCTGCAATTAGCGCCGCCGCCTGCTGTAGGCGCTACCAAAAGAGTTTTATCAGGGCAAACTTGCTGCATTTTGTAAAAAATGCCTTGATCCGTCGCCACGATAAACGCAGGGTTACTCATTGTGCGAGTAGCGTTAATCAGCTGAGACGTCGAACCAACCACATCGGCCAGCTCGACAACAGGAGCAGGAGACTCCGGGTGCACTAATACCGCCGCCTCAGGATACTGCGCTTTTAAATCCAGAATTCCGCGCGCCTTAAATTCTTCATGGACGATGCAAGCACCATCCCAAAACAACACATCGGCACCAGTTTTCTTTTGAACATAGTGACCTAGGTGCTTATCCGGGGCCCAAATTATTTTTTCGCCGCGACGATCAAGATAATCCACAACATCCAATGCAATACTTGACGTCACCACCCAGTCTGCTCGAGCTTTTACGGCTGCAGAAGTATTGGCATATACCACGACGGTTCGATCAGGATGCTGGTCACAAAAAGCCGAAAATTCATCTATCGGGCATCCTATATCCAAAGAGCAGGTTGCTTCTAAGGTGGGCATGAGTATGCGTTTTTCGGGAGATAAAATTTTGGAAGTTTCGCCCATGAACTTTACACCAGCAACAACGAGCGTTTTTGCCGAGTGATCTTTTCCGAAGCGCGCCATCTCAAGCGAATCCGAAACACAACCACCAGTCTCTTCCGCTAAAGCCTGAATATCTGGAGAGGTGTAATAATGCGCAACCAAAACCGCATCGTTATCAATTAACTGCTGGGCAATTGAAGCTTTGAGCTCATCGGAATTTGAGGGGGTAACGTGCGAAAGGGAAAGCGCTTGATCGAGGTAATTGGCAACCAACTCCCGAGGAGAGTCGAGCACATCCTGCCCAGTATCACTAACGTTACTCATAAACACCTTCCTACTCACAAGACTCACTTTTTATAGCCTCAGCGTAAAAACCTCGGCTATAAAAAAAGGGGACTGACGTCCCCTTTTGTGCACTTGAATATGGTGGGTCGTACTGGATTCGAACCAGTGACCAATTGGTTAAAAGCCAACTGCTCTACCAGCTGAGCTAACGACCCATAAACTTTGATTACATAAGCATACTAAATATGCTTTTTCCTTCTGAGACAAAAAACTAAATCACTTTTTGCCTTACCGCTAATGCAAACGGTAGCCAACTTCCTGTTTATTAACCGGTATAATTTTTTACTACTCTAACGATGCCATACCCTAAATAAATAGAACTAAACATCACTAGCACGATTTGCACTTTGCTCAAGAGTACAAATAAATATGGTGGGTCGTACTGGATTCGAACCAGTGACCAATTGGTTAAAAGCCAACTGCTCTACCAGCTGAGCTAACGACCCATATCTTTGGTCAGCACCAAAGAGGCGCATATAGTAATGATTTAGAAACAAAACTCAAGGAATATTTTGACCAATTGCATAACGCGTAGGATCAGCCACCCCCGCATCTTCAAAGCCTTTAGCTCTCAAAAAACAACTATCGCATGTCCCACAGGCTTCTCCGAGCTTATTTGCCTGATAACATGAAACTGTCAAACTGTAGTCGACCCCCAGCTTCATTCCTTGCTGCACAATCTCAGCCTTACTCATTTTCAGCAAAGGAGAAAGAATTTCTATGGGGTTTCCTTCAACGCCAGCCTTTGTCGCCAAGGCCGCCATACTCTGAAATGCAGCCAAATATTCTGGCCGACAATCTGGATAACCGGAATAATCCACAGCATTGACTCCAATAAAAATAGATCGGGCATCCAAGACTTCCGCCCAACCAAGCGCGATAGATAAAAATACGGTGTTTCTCGCAGGGACATAGGTAACGGGAATGCCCACATCATTTGAGGCTTCTGGCACGGCAATGTTGTCGTCGGTAAGTGCTGAACCGCCTATTGTTCTCAGGTCCAAACATACGACCTTATGCTCAACAACATTCAGAGTACTTGCAACCTGGGCCGCCGCTTCCAATTCAACCCGATGCCTTTGCTGATAATCAAAGCTCAAGGAATACACCTCAAAACCCTGAGACTGGGCAATGGCAATCACAGTTGTTGAATCTAGGCCGCCTGAAGAGAGCACGACTGCACGCTTAGCAATTTTCTGTGTATTCATATGGGTTCCCCCTCTAACCGCTATGAGCTAGCATCTATACGCCGGGCTTATCGCCCCACAATTGCTTGTGAAGCTGCATTTGAAAGCGCACCTTAAGCCGATCCTCTAAAATCCAGGATGCGAGCTCTGACGGCGCAACTTGATCGTGACTCGGAGACAGTAAGACGTCCCCAACTCTCTCTGGCAACCGGTATTCATCAAGCTTAAATCGAGCCCACTCATAGTCTTGCCTATCGCAAATCACAAATTTGATCTGATCTGTAGGTTTGAGTTTATCGATATTGTCATAGAGATTACGCTCCTGCTCACCAGAAGCAGGTGTCTTAAGATCCATAACGACACACACTCGCGGATCAACATTCCCAACATCCAAAGCACCGCTGGTTTCTAGTGATACCTCATGCCCTTGGTCGGCCAATAGCGTTAGTAAATCATGGCACTTGGGTTGCGCCAAAGGTTCCCCCCCGGTAACGCAGATCATATTGCAGTCGTACGATTTAATTTGCTCGATAATTCTATTAATCGTCATACGCTCACCACCATGAAACGCATACTCGGAATCGCAATAATCACAACGAAGCGGGCACCCTGTCAGGCGCACAAATACCGTAGGCAAGCCCACAGATCGGGCTTCGCCTTGGAGCGAGTAGAAAATCTCGGTAATACGTAAACTAGCATCAGACATAAAACAATATTGCTCGGAGTAAAAAGCGAGCAATCTTACATAAATCTGAAGAGATGAGCGAGCCGGGTGTTAAACCGGCCACGGGATTGCCCTCAACAAGACTACTCTAAAGCCGACTAAACAGTGGAAACAGGCTAGAATTACTCAAACTTGAAAGCTCTAGAAATTGTCTTTGAGATAACTGTCAGCCAAGCGTGACGCGTTAGAATTAGAATGAGAAACTTTTTCAAGCAGGCTTTTCGCTGTCGTTAAGTCTCCTAGCAAGTGATACACGACTCCCAATTTATACTGGCTATCGGGCACTTTATTATGCTCGGGATGCTCACCGATCACGCTAGAAAACCACTGACGCGCCTTTTCGAGCTCTTTCTTTTCTAAATACACCTCTCCCAACCAGTATTTGGCATTCACTGTAAAACGCCCAGTCGGAAAATCTTCGAGATGTTTTTTTAGAGCAATAATAGCTTCATCATAACGCTGCTCTTTCAAGACCAGGTTGATTGCCGAGCGATAATGCTTCATTTCGTTTGGCCCATTACCAGGTGTTTTTTTCGGCACTGCGGCAGAAGCGCGAGCTGGCAGGACAGCGCCTGAAACGGCACCTCGTTGACTCAACAGACTAATGCGGCGATCAAGATCCAAATAGTCATCTAGTCGCTGCTGCTTAAGCTTTTTAATTTCAAAGCCTTGCCTCTCAAGCATCCCCCTTAGCGTAAGCACCTCTTGCTGAAGCACTTGCACCTGATAATACAACTCGGCTGTATTATTTACTGGGGCTGGAGCTACCCCTCCAGATGCAGTGGTATTTTCTGCGGGTATTTTACGATCGACAACTTCGACCTGCGCTGAAACGAAAGAAGCCGCTATTACAAAAATAGCGGCTACTAAAATGCGATACATCATTATCTTAAATCAGGTTTATTTAAGTTCTACGCGACGATTTTTCGACCACGCTGACTCGTAGCTGCCAACTTCAGCAGATTGCTCTTCGCCATAACTAACAGTCTCAATTACGTTGCTATCAACGCCTTGAAGAACAAGATAATCACGAACGGCATTCGCTCGACGCTCACCGAGTGCCATGTTGTATTCACGGCTTCCGCGCTCATCACCATGACCTTCTAATCGAACAGAGTTAGGTTGCTCACGAAGTACTTCAGCATGAACCATTAATGCAGAACGCGCTTCTGAAGATAATATGGATTGATCAAACTCAAAGAAGAAAACGGTATCAATGCCGTCAAGAGGGTTAGTTTCCATACCGCCATCATCTGTTACTACTTCATTATCTGTAGTGTCAGTAATTTCCGTTGACGCACTGTCATCAGTTGTCGTGGTTGATGAACAAGCAGACAAAAAGCCAGCCAGTGCAAATACGGTCAAAAATAATTTAATTGTTTTAGTCATTGTTTACTCCCAAGTTTTTAAATAAAGCTAAGTGCTCACTCACTTTTACCAAACGGAGACCAAGCTGGCTCGCGTACATCGCCCTGCTTTGAAGGCAGGCGGAACTTAACACCTGCGTCCATCGATACCGCTGCCAAGACTCCTTTATTATTATGCTGTGTCGCATAGATAAGCATCGCGCCATTAGGCGCTATGCTAGGAGATTCGTCAAGCCAGGTTTCTGTCAAAATACGCAAATCCCCCGAGGCTATATCTTGCCAGGCGATATGATATACCCCCTTTTCCCGGTGCACCATCACTAAACTTTTACCATCAGGCGAAACCCTTGGACGCGCGTTGTAATCGCCATCGAAGGTTAAGCGTTCTACTCGTCCGTTGGCAAGTCCTACTTGGTAGATTTGCGGGCTTCCGCCACGATTGGAAGTGAAAATAATACTCATTCCATCGGCACTCCAATTGGGTTCAGTATCAATTGCAAAATGACGCGTCACTCGCGTAAATTTACGCGTCAAAAGGTCAAGCGTATAGATTTCCGGATTGCCGTCTTTGGATAAAACCAAAGCCATTTTTTTACCATCGGGCGACCAGCTAGGCGCACCGTTCAAGCCCTTAAAATTGGTGAGCTGCTCTCGCTTATTTGTTGCGATATTGTGAGTAAAAATAGCAGGTCGAGATGTCTCAAACGAAACATAGGCCACCTCTTTTAGGTTGGGCGCCCAAGTCGGTGACATAAGAGGTTCGTTTGAGCTAAAGAGTACTCTTGGACGAGCGCCATCTGCATCAGCCTTCACCAAGCGATATCGTTTGGGGCCAGAGCGAAGGTCTTCTACATATAATATTTTGGTCGAGAATGCGCCTCGAATCCCTGTGATCTCTTCGTATACTTTGTCACTCACGGCATGGGCAATATCCCGCAAAGAAGACAAGTTCCCAGAAGTCGTTTTACGAAATACACGCCTCTGGCTGATCACATCAAATAAATCATAACTCAGCACATAGCCATCAACGCTTTTTTGAACATCTCCAATTAAAATATAACTTGCGCCTAGAATACGCCAATCTCTAAAATAGATATCTTGTTCCTTAGTGGGCAGTGACAGCATGTCTGCACGAGGAATGGGTCGAAACAAACCGCTGCGCTGTAAGTCTGCGGCGACAATACTCGACAGCTCATCACGCGCGGTATCACCACCGAAAGGTACAACAGCAATGGGAGTCGGATCATTAACTCCCTGCGTTATTTCAATCGTGAGTTCAGCCCAAAGTGGCGCTGAAAAACTAAGCAAAAATGAGAATAATATTACGTAAAATTTCACAATCGTAGGTCCTGCGGGTCAAAGAGAAAATTGAATTTGCGATAGTAACGCTCAAATACTTCTGGAGACATCTCTTTCACTTCAGGAAAGATCTCCACTTTTTTTACTGCCTGTATCGCGGCGCGATCAAAAGCTGAATTGCCACTGCCATCGATAACATTAACACTTACTATTCTACCTGTAGGCACCAACTGAATAGCTAAAGTACAGCGCATCCCCGTTCTCGCGGATGGAGGTCGACTCCAGTTATTTTCAACGCGCTGACGAAACTTGGAGGTGAATGATTGAGCCTCTGTCGCATACTCTTCTTCAAGTAATAAGCCTTCTTCTACCGCCAGCGCGTTCTCAAACTCTTGCTGTAAACGTTGCTCTCGCTCTAACTGCTGGCGACGCTCTTCCTTTTTTCGCTTGGACTCATCGTCCTTCTTTTTTTTTAATGCGGCTTTCTTAGCCGCTGCATCTTTTTTCTTTTTGGCTGCAGCGCGGCGTTTTTTTTCAGCTTTTTTCTTTAAGCGTTCTTGAGCTTTACGTTTTGCCGTTAAATCAATCTTTCTCGGCTTTTTCTTGGCTGATGCTTTTTTCTTGGTTTTACTCTCGAGCTGTACAAGCGTCGCCTTAATATAGCTAGGTGATACTACACGCTTAGACGGGGGTTGCCCCTCCCAGCCAACAAATAACACGCCGAAGACAACCGCGTGCAGAATAATCGTTACGATTGCAGGAATGATAGTACTGATAGTGAGGCCCATGATCCGCATTAACTTGGAGGATCTGTAACCAGGCCAACGCTCGGCGCGCCCGCTTTTTGTAAGACAGTCATTACACCCACTATGGTGCCATATTCCACTTTAGCGTCACCCCACACGAGAATGGGAGTACCGGGTTTTTGCCTCAACACTTTGGACACCGTTTCCGCTATATTTTTCAATGACTGAGCTTGCTCTTGGTCCTTTCCTAGATTTATGTAGTAGCTACCATCCTTCTTTACTGAAACGATTAACGGTTCATGATCACTCTCGTCCATGGGGGCAGAAGGTGCTTGAGGCAGATCAACCTTAACGCCTTGCACTAAGAGGGGAGCGGTGATCATAAAAATAATCAATAACACAAGCATCACGTCGATATAGGGAACAACGTTAATCTCCGCTATTTGTTTACGTTTTTTACTCATGATTATTTTGTGTGAACTTGCCGATGTAGGATGGAGGAGAACTCTTCAGCGAAAGTTTCATAGCTATTGATTAACGTTTCAGAGCGGGCTGAAAACCGGTTGTAGGCTAAGACGGCAGGAATCGCGGCAAAAAGCCCCATCGCAGTAGCAACTAACGCTTCAGAAATACCCGGGGCAACGGAAGCCAATGTCGCTTGGGTTTGATTGGCCAATCCTCGGAAAGAATTCATAATCCCCCAAACAGTCCCAAAGAGGCCAATATACGGGCTGACCGAAGCCACACTCGCCAAAAAGGGCAAATTGGCTTCTAGCTTTTCTTCTTCGCGCGAAGAGGCAACACGCATTGCTCTTTGTGTGCCTTCCATAATAGCTTCCGCGTCAGCACCACTTTGCTGCCGTAGGCGTGAAAACTCTTTAAACCCAGACCTAAAAATATTTTCAACACCTTGAATGCCATTTTTATTCGCTGGGGTATTGCCTTGACGATATAGTTGAGTCAGATCGATTCCAGACCAAAACGTTTTTTCAAACGCCCGAAACGCTGAATATGCTGCGCTTTGATAGAGCGCCTTTTGAACGATCATATACCAGGAAGTGATCGACGCCATCATTAGGATACCCATCACCATCTGCACAAGAATGCTAGCGTTTGATATGAGATAAAATATCGATAGGGGTTCTTGATTCATGAATAGGGTCCTCTTTTACCTTATTATTTAAAGCTCTGGTTCATTTTTGGTTCGTAGCAAGCTCTGACCAACCGTCTACCTACCCACAACCATCTACGCCATTCGTTAACCCTAGCGCGGGTATCACGGCGCGAGCCTATCAGCCCTTTTACAATAACGCGTACCTTAGTTTAATAACTTGGCAATTCGCACTGGAAAAGCACATGGCCTAAGTGTTTCTTGATCAACACAAGCGACTTTGATCTGCCCCTCAGCCAAACAATGAGCGCCACATAAAACACGCTGTTCGAAGACTAAGTACGAACGAGCAGATTTAATGATTTTTGCCGTGACAATTAGCTCATCATCAAGTTTCGCAGATTTTTTATAATCTACATTAACCGAAGCCACAACCATTAGCATACCCTCTTCAATTATCGCTGGCTTATGGAAACCTTTTTCACGTAAAAGTTCTGTTCGAGCACGCTCCATGAATTTTAGATAATTGACGTAATATACGATTTTGCCCGCATCAGTATCTTCGATGTAGACTCGCATAGTGAAAGAAAATTCGTTTTGAATAACCACGGACATAATAATTAAAGGGCCACGTTAGCTTTAGGTTCAGCCCCTTTTTTATCGAGGCGACCTTTTCCCGTAGCTTCAAGGCCTATAGCTGAATCCTGTTTAACCGAATCCGGCGGAATAAGGCCAAAATGCTGATAAGCATGCTGCGTAGCCATTCGCCCACGGGGAGTTCGGATAATAAAGCCCTGCTGAATAAGGAATGGCTCCAAGACATCTTCAATAGTATCGCGCTCCTCACTAATGGCTGCAGCTAAATTATCGACCCCAACAGGCCCGCCAGAAAACTTTTCGATTATGGTTAATAGAAGTCGTCGATCCATATGATCAAAACCATGGTGATCGACATTCAACATGTTTAGGGCTGCATCTGCTACCTCGCCCGTCACATCACCGTCCGCTTTTACTTCAGCATAATCCCTTACCCTGCGTAATAATCGGTTCGCAATTCGGGGCGTGCCGCGAGCTCTTTTGGCCACTTCAACTGCACCTAAAGGATCAATAGGTATGCGCATTAATTTCGCCGAACGGGTAACAATGGTAGTCAGGTCTTCAACATTATAAAACTCTAGACGTTGAACAATCCCGAAGCGATCTCTAAGAGGAGAGGTCAGCAACCCCGCACGGGTTGTCGCTCCGACCAGAGTAAATGGTGGCAAATCCAATTTTATTGAACGCGCAGCTGGACCTTCACCAATCATGATATCGAGTTGGTAATCCTCCATCGCAGGATACAAAACTTCTTCTACTACGGCACTAAGACGATGTATTTCATCAATAAACAGCACATCACCCGCTTCCAAGTTGGTCATGAGCGCTGCAATATCACCAGCCTTTTCGAGTACAGGCCCAGACGTCGTTTTGAGGTCAACGCCCATCTCAGCCGCTATTATATTGGCTAATGTAGTTTTGCCTAAACCAGGAGGCCCAAATACTAAGGTATGATCTAGGGCTTCTCCACGATTTTTTGCCGCGGCGATAAATATTTCCATTTGCTCTCGTACAACCGGCTGCCCAATATAATCCTGCATTTTTTTGGGGCGCACAGCACGATCCTGCTGCTCTTCTTTGGTCTGAGCACTTGGCCCAATAATACGATCTTGCTCAATCATGGTTTTGTAATTCTAAAATTTCGAAAAGACTCTCAAATACCTCTAAGGGTCTTTATGTTTTGACAGGAAGCTTACCTTTTGCAGACCGTGAGTTCACTCCGTTTTAGTGCTTAAGTATTCTGCCATTAAGCTATTTAGCTTCACCACTCACATTAACTACATTCATCGACTATTCGTTTCTACAACATAGTTCAGCTCAACGGCATAGTTTAACCAACAACTATGCCGGCAGCATGGAACGCAATGCTAGGCGTATTAGGTCTTCGCTACGAGCAATATCATCGGTCAGCACAGCTGAAACAGCTTTAGTCGCTTCTGATGGCTTATAGCCTAAGGCAAGGAGAGCGCTTTCAGCATCGGCAATCATAGAGTTCGGATATGTGGCAGCCAACTCCACTTTGATAATATCACCGCCTGGACCAGTTTTAGTAAGCGACCAATCTTTTAGCTTGTCACGCATTTCAACGATCAAACGCTCTGCAGTCTTCTTACCTACACCAGGCACTTTAACCAACGCAGTTACATTACCATCCATAATACAGCGCACAAAGTCATCAGACTCCATAGACATAATACCTACGGCCATTTTGGGACCAACACCACTGACTTTAATAAGCAGACGAAATAGCTCCCTATCACGTACATGCATAAAGCCAAAAAGCTGCTGGGATGTTTCGCTTACTGAAAAATGGGTATGAAGTACAACCGCCCCCCCAATGTCGGGAAGATGATAAAAAGTTGTCATCGGCGCACGTAACTCGTAACCAACACCTTGAATATCCACTAACAAATAGGGTGCTTGTTTTTCTATGACAGTACCAGCCAGTCGTCCAATCATTCTTAATTATCCAAATTCACATTTATAGGGCGCTACACGAGTTGCCGTTTGTGAACGCCAATTAGGCGCTGCTACCCTAGGGTTATATTACTCGTCCGCGACGATACCCTTTCGAGCCCGCCATACGAATCATATGCTGCTGGGTGTTTATATGACATAAGGCGACAGCTAAGGCGTCAGCAGCATCCTCTTGCGGTGATTGCGCTAATTTAAGCAGAGTCTTGACCATATGCTGGACTTGAAGCTTATCCGCTGCGCCAGTCCCAACAACCGACTGTTTTATCTTTCGTGCATCATATTCAGACACAGGCAAGTCATGATTCACTGCCGCAACAATTGCAGCCCCACGCGCTTGACCGAGTTTTAACGCCGAGGAAGCATTTTTAGACATAAAGACATTTTCTATCGCGAACTCTTGAGGCTGGTGTACGTCAATAATTTCCGATACAGAATCAAATATTACTTTAAGCCGCTCAGGGAGACTTAAAACACTCTCGATTTTAATCACTCCACTCGCGACATAAATAGTCCGGCCAGATTCGGTACTCACAAGTCCGTATCCCGTTTTACGAGACCCTGGGTCTATGCCTAGAATTATGGCCATATATGGATATTTATTCAGTATTCAATCAAAGAAGGGCTAGTTTTTCAGGGCCAGCTCCCGTAGTCAAGCAAATGCTAAAGCCAAAAATTAATCGTGGTGCGTTATGGAAGGTTTAATAGCAGCAACTACCACCGACTCTATACCCTGCCTCCGCTCAACCATTTCCACAAACTGGGCAAGTTTAGCGCTTATAACCGTATTAAACGCCTCGTAATATCGCACAAGTTCAAAAAATCGGTCCGATACCAAAATTTCGTAATCTTCGCCATTCAACTGGTCCAGATCCAAACGCCCTTCATGCATTTCGATTCCATTCGGTATCAAGTTGGTGGGCATACGAACTAAAACGATCTCTAAATCCTCAACCATTTTTAACATCATTCGCGTCAATCGAGATATAGTTTTTTGATGAATGTCATCCCCGGCAGTGCGACGAACAATTAATTTTTCTAGGGTTACGCACTTTATTTTTGCTTCGTTTATTGTGTCCTGTAAACCACCTAGCCGAATAAGTAATTGTATAAGTTTAACAGCACTTGCATATGCCTTACTTGTCTTCCCCATGGCAACTGCAGCGGCTACCCTAACGCCATAGGACTTTCGGTAAAGCTCCTTTTTCCCTGAAAATTTTCGTTCGAATTCCTTTTTATTGAATTTCAGTTCGTCAATCTCATCACCTCCTATTCGCTTTTTACTGCCGTCTTTTATTAGCCATTGAGCGTAGTGCAAACGAACTTGTTGTCGGTCATAATCATCTAGCAGTTCCATGTAACGCGTAAGTTCTGGCAAGCTGCGCCGAATACTGCCCACCAACTTGTTCGAAAACGGAATAATTTTTTCCATGGGTAACGCAGAAAACTTATCGGCTTGAGGAAATCCCCAAGCAATATCCCTCCGAAACAAGCCACTTGTAAAGCGCTTAAGCATAGCCTCTTCTTCAGGTAGCATGATAGATACCTTACGATCAAAACTTGTTTTGTCGGCCTTTTTTAAGTTCCCCGCAACATCGTAAAATTCATAAAATTTAGCTGAAACAGCAACGCCGATAACTTCCACATCAACGAACAAACTGGCCAATGTCTCATCATCTACGTATATAGACCTAATGGAACATTTTTTTATGCGTTTTGTTCTTTTATTTGGCGCAGGTAAAAGATGCCAACTGTTGTAAAATTCAGACCGTTCCATTTCGATGAATTGATTGGCCTGGATAGTATTTTTTTGATAAGCAAGAGCGATAGCATCTGCTATATTTTCTGGCGCTTCACTTGCTGTTAAAATTTCTTCAGTCGCAAGCTGATAGGCCTGATCAATTCGCACCAAATGTTTCAGTAATTGATCAAACGATTCACTGCCGAGTATATTCGCCTGAACTTGATCAGCATAATATGCAGACTCGTTAACAGCCGAGTTTGTAATCCACTCTGTCCATTCAAGAAAAAGCTGAAAAGTCCGATTAGTAAGCCCCAAAACTAAAAAGCCAGGAACACACAGAAAACGAAACATGCCGATTTTTTCCGCTATAGTTTCAAGACAGTCGTACCATCCATCGTGATTATGGGAGATACGGTACAGCCACCCACGTAAATACCGTATCACGCTATAAGCGCGTCTGACCTTAGTGAGCCTATAATATGAAAGTTCGTGCGTGAGAAGAGAGCAAAATTCGCTTTTCGATATTATCGGGATAAGAGGCAACCCAACACTTAACGTTAAACGACCTTTGAAAAATTCGCTCACACTGTCAAAGCTGACATCCACAGCAACGTCGTTATTGATAACTATTCTTTCCACTCCCGAGACCCCGAAAGCTGCCGCCACTTGATTTACAAACTTGTAAATCAACCCCTCCTGTTCCTTTGACAATTCTACGGATGCGGCAACGTTTTTCCGAAGGAAAAACGGCCTTAATAAACATAGCGAAACCACCGTGAATAGAACAACAACTAAAATATATGCACAAATGTAAAATGAATTAGCCGAACCGCTAAAAGAGGGGGGAAAGCGAAATAAAATTGATATTAGATAGTAAAGAATTAGGGACACTACCCCAGCGTACAACAATGGCGTCAGTAGCGATAAACACGCTACAGTAACAAGCTTTACGAGATAGGATTTCTGTACAGACGGAAACCATACATTACCTATAAACGCATCGTCTAAGTCACTACTTAGTTCCTGCTGCTCAATCACCAGTAAAGCCCCAACTTTCGGTTTATTTTAACTAATCTAGCAGAATCCCAATTTCGTTTCGAATTAGGAGCGTTCAACTATTTTCAGTGTAATACCTTAGCCATCCACTTTAGCATGATTACAGAGACTCGAAAGTGAAGCCAGTCGGTAATTGGGCGCCGATGATCTACTTATCGTCCATCAAAACTTCGAAAACCATCCAGTGAGGGATTTTCAGGCTAAAAGGGCTCAAGAAGAGAAGCCTTATGGCCAGCGTGCAACCCGCAAATATTTTTGGCTATATGCCTAGGCCTTAGATCAGACAAAGTGAGCTGCACACAAACCGGAGCGCCAAAACTTTTTAAGCTGTAACAATGAAAAGAGTCAT
>JAWSUZ010000007.1:0-40790 GCA_033852165.1 Agarilytica sp.
ACAACTATCTTGAAAAACACCGTTACACAGGAATAAGCAGCTTGGTTTTGGTTACAGAGCTGTATGCGCATACCCAATAACGATATTTCTCATAGACTCAATACCCCTAGCCTTATTGGCTCCGTTAAACCTGAAGGACCGCTGGAGTAACCGACGCACTATATTCGATGCCCCATTGCACCTATAATGGCTCCATGACTATTAGTGACCTATTCATAGCAACACCGTTTATACTTTTTGCCTACGCCCTATGGCAGCACAACAGCATGAGTGCAATCGCACGTGCTGCTGCGAGGAAACACTGCGAGAACCAGGGAGTGCACCTACTCGATCAAAATGTGATTCTAAAACACCTTTCAATCGGGCGATCGCCACACTCGTTATTTGCAGTGAAACGTCAGTTTTCCTTTGAATTTTCTTCCGTGGGAGATTATCGCTATTTGGGAAAAGTATACTTATTGGGAACGAGGGTGAAGCTAATAGAACTTGCCCCGTTTAAAATGGGGGAATGGTAAGCAAGAGCACCCCGCCCACCATACGGTTTCAAAGCTAAAGCCAGTAAACCATTGACGAATACAGATCGTTCAGAAACAAACCTAATCAGCAACCTTCAACTTACCTAAACCATTCAACATCACGATATATTGATAAGCACGGGTCGTACTCTTTAAACGCTGATCGTAATACCGTAAATAGCACGGCACAGTACCAGACATGACAATAAGAGCATGCAAATAGTGATGATCCAAAAGAAACACACCTGAAATCAGAGGGATGATCACCAATAGACTTCGAAAAAACTTAGAACTCGCCACCAACTGATCAATCTCTTTCATTGCACCAGGGCAGAAAGAAATTAAAACAGAAATCGCCCATTGATAGTTATTGACGGATTTGCATTCCTTTTCCGACAAAAATTTCTTTTTAATCGCAGACGTACACATAAAACCCGATTCATTCACAAATGGATTACGTTCCCTACGATGAAAATTGTAAATCACATCAATTCTAGCACCAATCATAAAAATGATATGGCCAGATAAATAGGAGAAAAATAAGAATGCGGCCCAATATTGATTAGGCGATAGCGCAACGCCTTCGAGAAAAAAGACATGGAATTTTTGAAACAATACAAACGTTAACAAGCCGCCTGGCAGAACAATCGAAAATAGCTCGATCACACCAACAAACAGATCACCCGGTTTCATCATCATTTATACCCCACTTAACAGATGCACGGTAGTATACAGAATCCACTTACTTTTGGTTGTAGGAATTTGGACTTACTACCAGGGCGGAAGATAATGATGTTTTTTGGGTAGAGCCTGTCCCTCGAGCTTTGCGAGTGTTTTGGGCGCAGCATGCTTTTCCCGAAGAGCATCCTTACCTAAACAATATATCGAAACCAAGAATATCCCGCGATTGGCTATCTCGACTCAATGTTTTTCACCATCAGGTAGTTCGTCAACTTTACGCCTTCGATATCGACTACCCTTTCCTCAACCACGTCAAAACCATACGATTCAAAAAAAGACTTGGCTGTGATACTCACATGGGAATACAACTGCTTCACCAGCTTCGCCTCTTCTAAAATCCGTGTCATTAAGGCACTTCCGACACCACAACCCTGACAATCGCCATGCACATAAAACTGATCCATATAGCCATCCTTTTGTAAATCCGCGTAACCTACCACCGTGGAGTTTTTTATCCCGACGTAAGGCTTCATTTCCCATATGCGTTTATTCCAGGCGTCAACATCATACTCACTCGGAGCCCATGCTTGAATCTGCTCGGTCGAATAATCATTTACGCACACCCGGTGTACGGACGATGTAAATACCTCCTTAAGATCACATTCCTGCCCATGTTTAAAATCAACAACCGAAATCAATTTTCTTCCCATTACTATTGACGATATTACCCCAAAGCAGGTTATGTAATGACATAAGTCATCACCCGAAGATCGAGTGAATTTTTATGAAGTAAAAATTAGACCGACGAAATTTAGACCAACGATGATTATCTAATTTAGCTGCCAATAACCTCAGACACCCTGTCTCGCAAAACAGGTAAAACCTCTCCTTCAAACCAAGGGTTTTTGCGTAACCAAATATTATTCCGAGGGCTTGGGTGAGGAAGTGGAAGTATTTCCGGCCAATAATGACGCCAAGACTTTACTAACTCCGTAACCGACGACGCCGATTTCCCGAAATGATAGGCTTGCGCATACTTCCCTAGCACCAAGGTCATTTCGATATTCGAAAGTTGCGCAAGAACTCTCTTTCGCCACGTTTCAGCGCATTCTGGGCGCGGCGGTAAATCCCCCGATTTCCCAGTGCCAGGAAAACAAAACCCCATCGGCACAATGGCAAATTGTTTTGGGTTATAGAAAACCTCACGGCTCACACCTAACCATTCCCGCAATCGATCTCCGCTCGCATCATCAAAAGGAATGCCAGACTCGTGCACTTTACGGCCCGGTGCCTGCCCCGCAATCAATATTTTCGCACTGGGATGTAATTGAATAACCGGCCTAGGGCCGAGAGGCAAATTCGCTTCACACAAAGTACAAGCGCGAACTTCAGTAAGAAGGGATGAAATAGATTCCAAAGCTAGCGTCCTCCTATGGCCGAGACGAAAGAGTATCCTTGCGCGTATAAAGGTTCGAAATCAAGAGTATTCATTCGTGCTGCCCCACTAATATCGCTAACACCACTAGCTTACGTCAGGAAAATGTTTCTGACACAGACCTGTCTAGAAATTTTCGTTCGAAAATTCGAAGTGTATTATTGTAACTAAGCATTTTAAGAACCCAAATAACGAGGCCGGAGTGAATAAGGTAGTTTTTCAGGAAAACCCTAATTGTTCGCAATCATTGGCTTACGTAATGCTGAAAGGCATTCCTCTACATGGCTCGTCACTAAAAAATGACTAGCGCCTTTGATCCGGTGCTTTTGGCTTGTGGGAATTTCACTTGCCAGATAATCCGATATTGCATGAGCTACGGCATTTGATTCCGAACCACAAACCAATCGCGTTGGCACAGCCAACGCCTGTAAATCAGACAACTGATTGTCTATCGTCGTACAGATGTCCCAGTGACGAATATTATTATCAACCAAGGGCGACATTGCCTCTTTAATAAAGTCAGGCAGCGTTTCAAACGAGCCGGCGCCACCCCAAAAATCGATAACCTGAGCACATGCATAAAGTTCTTTTTCGGATACAGCCTGGCGATATCGAGTCAAAAAGGTTTGAACAATCGCACTCTTTTCAACGTCCTTCATAACATCTAAAACCCAGGCCGCGACCGGTTCGTAAAGCGTCATCTCATTGATCGCGACACTTCCTTTTAAAGCCAACCCTAAAGCGACAACCCCACCGTAAGAATGACCCACCAGATGTATAGGCTCATTTGTGCACGCTTTTACCGCCTGCTCAATAATATTGAGTTCAGTTTCAATGGTTGGATTTTCAAAATCTTCAGGCTCTGGCGCGCCGCCATGGCCAGGAATCTTAATTGAAATACAATGATGATTGGCCGCCAAAGCACTCACCATGTTTTTCCATGTAGAAGCCGTCGCAAAAGAGCCATGCACAAAGACAATCGGAGAGCCTTTCCCTTTTTCTTCAATGTAATCCTCTATGCCCATATTCTGCCTATCTCGTTATTTCTAGCTGTTGAGTTAATTCTAGCTTTTCTCAGAAATTTTTAGCCATCTTTATCCAGATTTAATAGGTCACGGCATAAACAATACGCTTAGCCTTCGAAGCCAAGTACTACAACCAATCGCTAGCCGGTATATATTGCGTAAACATTTTCTAAACAGTAAGCATACGGGCCTATCCACTACAGACCCAGTCAATGTTAGATATGAATTTGGCGTTGAACTCTTAGAGCATATCCAGCATTACGCCAGGACAGCGTGTAGTACGACACCAAGGATGGGGGAGTTAGAGTGAAGCAAGTAGCCCTAGCCAAGTGCAATGCATGGAGCAAGTGCAATGCATGGAGCAAGTGCAATGCATGAAGTAAGTGCAATGCATGGAGCAATTGCCGAGGGATGCTACGACCAAGCCCCCTTAAACGGGTTTAGAGCCTGCACCGCGAGCAAGGCGAGTGCTTTGGGGTAGCCAGTCTGAGAGAGCAATGCCGAACTTATGTCGGTGGTAAAACACTATCCACTTAACAACCCAATGCAACCAGCTCTCAGAATGTTGCGCTTTATCTCACTGAGACAGAAATGAGCCCATTCGCGATATCCCAATCTTAAACTCGTAGCTCAAGGCACGAAGAAATCAGCCTCATACTCTTTCGTTATTACGCCAAGACTATATAGAAAAAATATGCATATATGTTCCCGTATATCGCCATGTAAAACCGCACAATCATTTTACAAAAAGCATAAACCTTCTAATATAAAATAATACGTATAGTGGATACAGATATGAGTAGATACCGATGCCGAGCTTGTGAAGAAATTTCAGAGCAGCCCTTCAAAGGTGGCGTCTGCTCAAAGTGCGGCTCTGTCAACATTATGAACATGGATCATCACCCCCGCCGCAAGATAAACAAACACATCACCGATCCCAAAAAATCGTTTCTGATGATCCTCCTCTGGGGCTTCATAATTTACGAAGTCGCAATCCGCGTCTGAATTAAGAGGGAAATAAAGTGGGGTCAGATGAACGTTAACAACGAGAACTACCTTCCCCCCCAAACTCCCGATTAAGGCTCACCTGACCCAAATGGCTCGTCCTTAAGGAGTTGATTTAACTATCCCCGGGGGTTGCAAAGCATTATTTTCGTTCCTCACGCTCCGCGTGGGAATGCATACCGTGTTCAGTATTCGATATTAGGGTGTTATTCTCCAAACTTCATACGCATTCCCACGCAGAGCGTGAGGAACGAGTAAAGCGTATCTGACTGTAAGCCTTGCAACCACTTAGTCTATCTCTTAATGAAGTTCCATTCTCATCTGACCCCACTTAATTTTAATGCCACAATCTTCCTGTTAAAGTTCATCTGACCCCACTTTATTTCTAACCCCACCGAATCCAATCAACAAGCTCTTTTCACCCGAGCCTTATGTCGCGCAACCCGCTGCAAATGCGCATTTCGATTTTTGTACGATTGCGTCCTAACCGATCGCAACATTCGCTTCGCAGACATACAAGCTGACGAATTAGGCTGTCGAGCACTGCGAATCATTTTGCTACGTTGAGAGGGGCGACTCGAAAGCGACCTCCCTTTAAGTTCCTTACTGTACATCAACACCGGATTTTCAGGCTCCGCCTGACTCACCACCTCAATCACGTCCGCACGAATGCGCCGATCACGGGGCGGAGATTGAGAAAATTGCTTAACGCCATTCTCGTCAACCCAGCGGTACATTTTCGTTTTTACCTGGGTCGCTCTTGCCGTCGGAGTCGGCGTGGGCGCCTGAACAACAACAGGAGGCTTCACGCTATAAAACTTGAGGTAGTAAATCCCCCCCAACACAGCGAGCAACGCTCCAAGAATAAATGTTTTCAATTGTAAATCTCCATTACGTAAACATTGATGACATTAATATTCATCTGACCCTAATGGCACTTCCTTAAGGTCTTAATATCAGATAGCCATAGGGGTTGCAGCGCATTATTTTCATTCCTCACGCTCCGCGTGGGAATGCATACGGTACTCAGTTTTAATATTAGGATGTTATTTCCCTCGTTTAATATGCATTCCCACGCGGAGCGTGAGGAACGAGGGGTCGGTATCTCGCTGTAAGCCTTACAACCATTGGATTTGGCTCTTAATGAAGTGCCATTCTCACCTGACCCCAATTGTTTACTTAGCCTCAATAGTTTCGAAGCCTTCAAATTGAGGCGGGCCTAGGTAAATCCCTTTGGCGCCACGTGCGTTAGCGTGTGCTTTTTTGAAGGCTTCGGATTTTGTCCAGGCCTCAAAAACTTCTCGGGATTCCCATTCAGAATGAGAAGCGAAAAGCGTATATTCTTCATTCGTGGAACCTCGAAGTAGTTCAAAGCGCTTAAATCCAGGGACTTCGTCCAAGTAGGTTTCTCGGTTAGCCCATATTTCGATAAATGCATCTTCACTTCCCAGTGCGATTTTAAATCGATTCATTGCAATAAACATATTCACCTCATATTGTCAGTTACGGATATTGTTAGCTAGTGCCCGTCCAGAAATGGCTCGTCGCGAGAGAGGTTTTAAAATGTCAGGTTTGCGCCACCAGATATAGGCGTTTGGTCATTCCAAACAACAATATCTTAGGGTGTGAAAATGACGTTTTAAATTCGTTCGCAGTAGACACCGGTTTATGGATGGGCACTAACAGCTTACAAATACTGCCCTACATTCGTCGGTAGTGTTTCAAACTGCTCGATATCATTATGCGGAGTGTACCAATTGGCTTTTGAGCCAACAAACGCGTTAGCGACCGGCTCTATTTCGTGCTCACTCTCGATTGCGGATAAAGCAATACTCAAATAGTTATTCTCTCCATGTGCGTAATTCATTAAGCGAGATCCACATTCCGAGCAGAAACATCGAATGCCACTTTCTGAATGGTATTCTTTTAGTGATTCTTCGCCTTGAATAAATTTTAAACTGTTTTTTGATGAGAATAATTGGCTGGCAAAAGCGGCGCCATGAGATTTACGACAACGGGAACAATGACAGTTAATAGCGATGCGTTCTTTTGCATCAAATTCAAATTCGATTTTTCCACACAGGTATTTACCGATCATTCGGGTGTTTCCTTGTCAGGTTCAATCAGAGTGCTATTCACTCAACAATTTAAATCACACCTTACAAATAAAAATGGCGGGGCTACACATGGTCGATTCGACCAAGTACAGACCCGCCAATAATGATAGTTGACTATTTGCTGTTAAATACGTCCTCATCTAACATTTTTTCACTTTTCCCGATAATCACAGAAGCCGCAGCATCGCCCGTGATATTAACAGCGGTTCGCACCATATCCAGAATACGGTCGACGCCAATGATCAATGCGATACCTTCTGTAGGTAAGCCCACCTGCGATAAAACCATCGCCAGCATCACTAAGCCGACACCCGGTACACCAGCAGTTCCTATCGACGCTAGCGTAGCCGTCAGCACAACCATCAGATAACCATTAAAACCAATGTCGATTGCATAATATTGCGCGATAAAGACAGTCGCGACGCCTTGCATGATGGCTGTACCATCCATGTTAATGGTCGCACCGAGGGGAACAGTGAACGAGGCGATTTCATTCTTAACGCCCAGTTTCTTTTCAACAGTTTCCAAAGTTACCGGCAAAGTGGCATTACTCGACGCGGTACTGAAACCAAACACCCAAAGCCTCTCCATTTTTTTGAAGAAGGTGATGGGGTTAAGGCCAGTAAATAGCCACAACATAAGACCGTAGGTGAAAAACACATGAATCATCAGCACCAGTAAAACATTGAAGAAGTACTTACCCAGCTGAAGAATGTTATCCAGCCCGCTTTTCGCGAACATAGTGCCGATCAAACAAAACACCCCGATAGGAGCCATCTTCATGAGCAGCATGACCATTTGCATCACGACTTTGTCGATCTGCTCAAAAAAGCTCATTATCTGCGGCGCGTCGTCTTTAACCTTCGATAAACCAATACCAAATAAGATCGCAAACACGATAACTTGTAACATTTTATCTTTTGACGACATTGCGGCGAATATATTGGTCGGCACAAGATCTTTTAAAACCTGCCAAATACCCGGGCTTTCTTTCGCAACGAACCCTGCAACAGCCTCAACGTCTGAAGCCCCTTTACCCGGATCAATAATGCCCGCAACCAACAACGCAATCGTAATGGCGATAGCGGTTGTCGTCAGGTAGAACAAAAGGGTTTTGATCGTAATAAACCCAATACGGTTACTACCACCAATGGAACACACACCACCAACGAGAGAAACGAAGACCAGAGGTACAACCAGCATTTTCAAACTGGAGATGAATACGACGCCACCTAAATCGAGTAAGCCGTATATAAAGAACTGCTCAATGGCATCGAAAATACCGTTGTTAGGAAGGTAGTAGAACGTCATCCCCACGACGGCACCTAGCACCATGGCAATGAGAATTTTTTTGGTTAATCCCTGCGTACTTTTGTTATCGGACATCGATGGTCTCCAATGGCTGGTTATCCGGGCAGTGTAGCGTGTCACTTGGACGGTGCCTAGGCCGTGGGGAGCTACGCGATAAATGCCTTATTCTTTTGTGAGATTATTCTCAAAGGGCTGACGATAACGGTTATTATTTCAACAACAAAGGTATGGGCCTTCTGCCTAACAACGACTAAAGCCACACCATCATCAACAAACCTGACATTCAACTTAACGATAACGAATGTCACGTTAAGCATTATTAAGAAAGGCCGCATTGCTGAGCATATAGAACAATCGATAGCCGTGGCGGATAATTCATTATTACTTGCCCCCCCTGCATCAGAACTTCAGACATGAAAGACAAGAAAGGCAGAACAAGCCAGCGCGAAAGCCAGCCATAGCTTTACATTATTACAAAAAGTGCTTGAGCTATTGCCGGCTATAAAAGAGTTGTATAGAACGCGAGGTAGCGAGAGAGGCTTAGCTGCCCCCTACTCAAAGGCATTATAGTCAGGTAGAAATTTTACAATGAAGACACTGCGACCAAATTCACGATAACTCCAGGCTACCGTGTCTTTAATCATATCCATCACAACATCGTATTCACCAAACACGACCGTTGCTGTCGGAAAAGTTTGGGCCTGGATACCCTCGAAGGATTTGATGTGTGCAATGGTCGCTTTAATGGGCGGTCGATTGACCTCATTGAAGGGGTAGAAAGTAAGTTCAGCTGTTAATTTCATAGGTTTACCTTATTTAATAACGTCGAACGAAATGAGGTCCATTCATCCGTAGAAACAATCATAGGATATGTCGCGAACGCCACTCAACAGATGCCTTTTTTGCAATATCCGCCACAGCTTTTACGGAAAACCCCCAATCAATATTCCTTTGTGGCATACGGTTTACGTGATGTATTATGTCACCAATATCCGCATTATCGATACCACCACCATCATAAATACCATATTGGTAATGATGGACAAGGTCGTTAACATTTCCCATTATTTTTCGACTATTTGTTTTTGTAAATTCAATTTCAGTGCAATCACACATTAAACACTGAACTTCTTTTTGACTAAACCCGTCTATTTCTAGCAACTGTAGAAGCCCCGCCAAAAATATATTTTCTAGATTTTTATAGTGCTCCTTCCTTATTTTGGTCAACACGAATGAATACAGAGTCTTCTCGTTTACAAAGATCAAATTATTACGTCGATCTTCGTTAAAGACATTGACCACCCAATTACCCAGGCCAGATTCATGCTCAATGGGCTCACACAAATCCGCAGGCTTAATACCTGCAGATTTCTGAACTTTCTGGGTCAACCTTAATTGGATCATATTATCTCTTCATTACGTTCAAAGAAGTATTTTACTCGTTGTTTTACTTGCTAAAGGCTTTAACTTTTGAATCGCTACCAACGGGGGCGCCGGAGTGCCCTCCACAACAATCCTACCCACCCATCCCCGGTGGCAATTGGTCAAACTTCGGGACACCCTCTGGGAAAACTGCCCACTCCGGGGCTGAAGCGGTATATATCGCCATGCTCGGACGGTATTGGCAGTCGTCCATAGAGGATGCAGCGACGGAATAGAAATTCCCTACAGTCACCTCAACACAAATGGTCGTGGCGCATTTTGCGCAAAACTTATGATGCATGTCTTTTCCTGAGTCGCCCAAACGCGTATAGGTTGAAGGCTCTCCTTTGGTAAAGCGCAGTTTATCTTTCGGCACCCATAGTCCAAACCACTTATCAGATCCGGTGAATTTTTGGCATTCACTGCAATAACAAAATGCCGTATTGATCGGATCGCCTTCGAAACTATATTGTAATTCCCCACAACCGCACTGACCAGTATGATTTTCCATGCTTCCCCTTACTTATTATTGAATGAATGGACTATGAATTGTGTTACCGATTAATCTATTAACTAACCTACTAACCGATATCCGCTAGAAACTGCGTCATCGGAAAATTCTTACCGGGACACTTAGTGGACTCTCCCGGCGTATAGCCATGGCCACTAACATTTTTTAGAGGTATACGGTAAGTCGACATCAATTGCTTCGTTAACGTCACTAAAGATGCGTATTGTTTTTCCGGTATTGAATGATTTTCTAGGTTCCCAATTAAACAGATCCCCAGCCCCCTAAAATTTCGCTTGGAATTTCGACCCGAAACATGGGCGCCCCAAATATTGTATTTTTGTCGCCAATCGCTGGCAATTTCACCTTCGTTAAGACCGTTACCATTGCCAATAATATAGTGATAAGGAATTGCATCAATGGGGTCTTTGGCTTGGCGTTCGCGGTGAACTTTTTGTAGAAACTCAATGTTGCCGTAGCTGCCAGCGCTGTGGTGAATCACAATATAATCCCAGCGCTCTTTCCAATAGATGGCGCCACCGGCAAGGCCGCAAAGCATGAGCGATGAGGCGACTAAAAATTTTCTTCGGTTCATATTATTTTAATTCCGTTTTGATAACGCGGGTCTTTATTTCGCGATCCCACTATTTCACAACCCCACAATTCCGCACCATTACAATTTTTCGGTGCAATTTTGGCCCACGGATATTTTATTTTTTCAGGCTTATGCGCTCTGGCTTTATCGCCCACCATATAAAGCCAATCATAAACAGTTGCAGTGGTAAACGCAGATATAAGGCCCAAACAGGAATGGTGGAATATTGCTCCGGGTACAGTGACATATTGATATTCGCAGGGAAGACGGCAACGCATAGAGCCATCAAACCATAGCCCGCCCACAATCGTACCCTACCGAGCAATAACCCAACTGAACCCAACAACTCGAAACACCCACTGATTATCACTAGCTCCCAGTGGTACCCCAGATATTCCGGCATCGCGCGGATAAAAAAATCCGCCGCCGTAAAATGTGCAATGCCGCCCACAAAGAAAAAAAGCGATATGCAGAGAATGGCCGGGCGGGGTATTTTATAAGGCATATTGAATCAGCTTCGGTCCACGTTAAGTCTAGGTCCAGGTATTAATGTAACTAATAAGTTAAGTGGCTAGTCAGGTAACTCTGTTGTCAGCACAAATAACCCACGATCAATATCACTCACGACGATAGTGCCACTTTCAAAGAAGGGGTAAACACTCCAAGCCCCATAAAAATCCGCTTCTTCACTTTCGGGGTACGTATCAAAATAGCCAACCTCGACAAGTGTGTTGGTTGCCAAATCCGAAAATTCCAGTATTCGCAAACCCGCGGTGTAGTTCGCTTGATATATACGGTTGCCGTGAACATAGTGATTATGATCGATGGATGACGTCGTGTTTTCAAAATCATAAAGGTATACCGGGTTATCCAGATCCGTCACATCAAATACGAGCGTTGAAGTATTGTAGCCAAGAATACGCTCATCCAGCTCGTCATTTACAAACAGGTAACGATGCGTTTCATCTAGCCAGGCTTGATGCGTGTAGACAGCCTCGGGGTAACGACCAATAGAGAGCATCCGAGTTAATGCTTTATCCGTTACGTCTGAAATCGCCACAAAGGACTGGTTTGCACCAAAGCAGATTTCTTTGCCTGTATGATCCGTATCTGGCCCAATATAATTGACGCATTGAACATCGTGAGAATATCCCGCGCTGGAATGACAACCGGCAAATTCAGGGGACAATGGATTACGAATATCAACTATGTGTAAACCGCCTAAGCAATTGCTATATCCCGGCGAGTCGCCACCCACAATATACGCAAAACCGCTGTCTTCGTTTATCGCGATGTTATGTGCACTGCCAATGCCGGTGTACACCACTTCCGCAGAAAAAGTCTGGTCGGTTGCCACAGTTCGTAAGCGGGTTAAATCAAATACCTGCATACCATAGTCACCAGCTTCCTCTGACACTATAAACGCATGATTTTCATACACCTTTATGTCTCGCCAACTGGAAGTTACCGTTTCTGTCGGCAGTAAACCGAGAACAACCGGGTTACTCGGGTCAGTGATATCGACAAATGCCGTACCAGTATCAAGACCAATTAGCGCGTATTCGCTGTTGTCGAGAGAATCGGTCCAACCCCAAATGTCACTGGCCGAGCGCCCACCCAAAGCAGAAAGCCCAACCTGTTTTGCCAAGTTTACATTGCGACAGTTGAACCCGTCCGCATCCCCAGCGACACAGTTCACAGGCCCTACGCCGGTTTCAATAACAGCGCTTGAACCATTATCGGAACCACCACCTGAACCGCCGCAGCCAACGATAGCCCCCGCGATAACACAGTTCAGTAATAACACAATAGATGGCTTCATCGATGCTTCCTCATTTATCTTTCGTTTTCCGTTTCTTACTCTCGTATCAGCATTGATTTACGCTAAACAAACTGTATATTTTTCTTCAGCAAATTCTATTGTGTCGCCAGACACTATTTTCTTTCGCTTGCGAGTTTCAACAACACCATTGACCCGTACATTCCCTTCCGAAATGAAGAATTTTGCCTCCCCACCGCTCGAAGCAAGGCTTTCAAATTTAAGTAGTTTAAAGAGTTCTACGGGTTCTTTTGATATAACAATTTTCTTCATAGTCATTTAAATAGTTTCGGTGTTGAGTCATAAATTGGGTTTTGGCGCCCGATTATAATTGAATTGAAAGAGGTGGTAACGATTTAATTTTGATCAACGGCGTCAAATTCGTCGAACCAGAAGGTTGTACGAAAATAACCCGCCGCTGCCTAAAAGACATTTACTAAAGGAATGATCGAGAGAAACCATGGGGGTTACAGGGCGCTACTGTTATTCCAAGACGGAAAAACACTCAATGCTAAGAAAAATGTGAGGGCTTAAAAAGTGAGGAAATTAGGGCTTTAGCCCTAATTCCACGATCGAAATCCACTGCAACCCGATTTAGAGAATGATGCCTATCAACGCAGCGCCATCACAATATTCATTTTTACGACTGATAAGGTACTTCCCTGGTACGTTCCTCATCCAAACATAAAAGTCACAATCCGCTTTGCTCACCTCGGCGTAGTATCTCTCCTTTATATCGCCCCATTGTATCGTCCGGCGATTCTATACCCGTCGTGTATGTTGGGAGGAAAGCTATCCCATTCTACAAAATGCCTCCAGCCCCGCTTATTATTGGCCTATCAAAATTATTCCCATTCCCTACACATAAGGTTAAGCCTGTGGCTAGCCCGTTGCGAAGCAATATTTTATCCATACTGGCCGTAATGCTGGCACCAAGAGTATTTCGTTGCGACGAGCGTGTACAAAATAATTATTGGAAGAGACACGCTAGCGATTCAACCAACGCGGCCTTCATCGCATCAACTGTTAACGTTTAATCAGAAGGGATTTTTAATATTTCTGAAGACCCCTTGCCCTGCGAGCAAAATTCATCAGCAAGAGTTTGAAAATCGAAAGGTTTGGACATGTGCCATCTCACTTATTGAAGTGAACAGTAAAATGACAAAGGCTTTTGAACATGAGTGAAAAGATAAAACAGTAAGCGGCTTAATTTCGCCACTTACCGATTAATTTAAATATTATTGATCCCAACCCGTTTTATTGCCGTCGTTAAATCCAGGAGGCAGCTCTTCCAACCCAGGAGGCATATCCCCAACCCAACCATTTTTGAGGCCTTGATCCCATCCTGGCGGAACGGCAGAGCGCTCAATATTAAAATTATCAAATGCCGCATCTAAGAAGAAATGGTTCACCACCATCGTAATATCAAAACGAATGGTTTGATTGCTGTAGTCTTTAATATCAAATTCGAACGTGGTCATTGGTATCGCATAAGGAGACTCGTTTTCAATGGTTTGAAATAGGACCTCGATAACATTATCACTCGTATCCATTATGCTGATAATCATTTCCTGTTGGTCCGCAGCAAAGGGGAACCAGGTTTGATACTGCATATCAAAACTCAATTTTTTTGCTCGAGATCCAACAGCAATGTCCTGGTACATTCTATGCGTTTGCGGACCGAGCTGAGCTTGCAAGGCTAGATATGTTCCGTCGGTGGATATGTAAGTCATCGGAAACCCAGGAGAAAATATAGGAGCGTTTATTCCATCAAAATAATCAAAAACATTCTCACCGGGATTAATAGTTTGTCCGTCGACAGCAATACCCCAAGTGCCCGATGTCGGATCAATACTGGCACCACCTTCCCATAACGTCCAGCCCGTGTAATCGCCGGTTTCAAAACTGCTGTTTACAAAATTACCATTTGCTGCGGCAAAAGGGGAAACTGCTAAAGCTACAAGTAGCCATATTTTTAAACGCATATATTTTTCCTCGTAAAACGAATAGTGATTTAATTGGAAATTAAACAATAAGAGATGCCTTATTGTTATGAACAGGTAAACGCAATGTTTCGCAACATACAAAATAGGCGCAACAGGAAACAGAATAGAACGTCATCAAAAACATGTACCCGATTAGGTACAGACGAAGAAAACCCAAAACCTTTTGGGCTTAGCTCATCAATCCGACAACATTTATCATTAACCTAGTAATTTCACCACCGGGTTTACCCCACGAAAAAACACGCCCGATATATTACGAAGTGATAAAAAATACCCATTTTAATATAGCAAATCAATTTATTAAAATATATTGTCGCCATACCCGCGAATAAAGACACGTAAAAAGTCTTAACGATTACGGCTAAAACAGAACTTGTAATCTTATTCGAAAGTCATCGATCTAGAGAGAACACCTGTATGCCCTGTGATAGTTTTAGAAATGACGCCTCACTCAAAAATAAGTCGCGTCATAAATGTCGCCCCACAAAACTCGCACCAATAGCATTTCGATGATTTTATATCGCCGACACAGGAAGCAGTTTTGTCGAACAGAATAATTATGTAATTGATATCGAACGAAATTGTAAAATACGTAAGGGATAATAACGGAGGGAATTCACCTGCAAGACAACAAAGAAAGTAACGTGCCAAATTAATCAATATACGTCGTAAACAAATCGGTAATAGAAAATTCAGTAATTTTTGCGTGTTCGATTATTCATCTCCTCGTTTTCGATCACACGCTGAAAAAGCCAAAAAGGTTGCTAAACCTTCAGGCCTAAATTATGTTCAATACACAGGCGAACATTTAATAATCAAGGACCGTTACTGATTAATGGGGCCGTATTAATGGATATTATTCCCCACTTTGCTGATATAGGATAGCCAACGATAGATTCGGCCCCAACATCAATGACTAGCCATGGATACCGCCACATGCGATCTGAGCTCATCACAAAGACTTTTTTACTCTCAACGGTCCTCATCATCACAGCTTGTGGCGGGGGAGGCTCGTCGAGCGCAAAGACCAGCACGCCGACTCCGACACCAACCGTCACACCGACCGTCACACCGACCGTCACACCGACCGCGACACCGACCGTCACACCGACCGCGACACCGACCACTACACCGACCGCGACACCGACCACTACACCGACCGCGACACCGACCACTACACCGACCGCTACACCGACCGCCACACCAACCGCTACACCAACTCCCACACCGACCGCCACACCCATGCCCAGTATAGAAAGGCCCTCAAACACCAGCTGCATACCGCCCACACCCAACGTCCAAAGCGGCGGCGTGACCTTGGTAAACGCCTTTCCCGACCTGCCCACAGTCTCCGAAGCCATGAAAATGGTTCAGCCATTAAACGACAGCAGTTTTTGGTTTCTTACCACGCGAAGCGGCATCGTTTATTCGTTCAACAACGAAGAGAGCGCCAGTGAACTCACCGAAGTTCTCGATTTAAGCGGCAAATTGGCTTCCACTGAAAACAGTGAATACGGGTTTACCGGTTTCGCCGTTCACCCTAACTACCCAGCCGACAATCGCGTATTTGCCCTTTATAACGATGGCGATAACAGCGCACGGTCAACCATCTCCTCATTTTCAGTTAACACCACAACCAAAGTGATCGACCCCAATAGCGAGGAAGCCATCCTCACCCTCGACCAAAATGCGTTATCTCACAACGGTGGAGACATGAGCTTTGGCCCCGACGGGTTTCTATACGCCGCATTTGGTGACGACCAACAACGCTCTGAAGCGCAGTTGACCACCAGCTTATACGGTACCTTGATTCGCATCGACATTAGCTCCGCCCCCTACGCAATACCCAACGACAACCCTTTTGATGCTGGCCAAACCCGCTGCGACAGCAGCGCCAATTCCACCGGCCAAGTCTGCCCCGAAGTGTACGCCTACGGGTTTCGTAACCCTTGGCGTTTTAGCATCGACACACAAACCGGGACACCTTGGTTTGGCGACGTGGGCGAATCGGATTTGGAAGAAATCGACCGCGTCACCGCAGGCGGTAATTATGGCTGGCCAATAATGGAAGGGGACGCATGCCTTGATGGAGAACCCTGCGACACGACCGGGCTTGAGCTACCCATCACCGTTTATGATCATGACACCGGCGTATCCGTCGCCGGTGGTTATGTCTATCGCGGAACACAATCCCCCTCGTTAAGCGGCCAATATATTTTCGGTGATATTTTCAGTAACCGTTACTTCAGCCTTCCAGCAGACTCACCACCGGGTACTACCGCCACGGAGATCTTCAGCAGCATTGCCGTCTCATACGGAATGGCCCAAGGGAATGACGGCGAAGTCTATGTACTCCGCGTTTTTTCATTCTTTAATACCGGAGGAGTCATTTACCGTGTTGCCGCCGACGACGATTCCACCGTTTACACCATGGCCGAAAACCTAAGCGATACCGGCTGCTTTAACGTAGACAGTAAAACGTCAACCGACGGCGTATTTAACTTCGGCAATATCAACCCACTCTGGTCCGACGGCGCAACCAAACTCCGCGCATTTGCCATTCCAGATGATGCCGACATTACCGTTTTGAACGACGGCGAATTTCGCTTCCCAGACAACTCCGTTTTAATGAAGCATTTTTTAAATGGCTCGACCTATTTAGAAACACGCCTACTCGTCAAACATCCCACCGGCTGGCAAGGTTATAGCTATGAGTGGGACGACGCCCAAACCGAAGCGACTCTGCTTACTGACGGTAAAACAAAAGACGTCGGTGATTTTGTCCACACCTACCCTAGCCCCAGTCAGTGCAGTCTTTGCCACATCGGTAATGATGCAAGCTTAGGCATCGAAACGCTGCAATTAAACCGCGACTACGCACCGCTCGACATGAATATTCTCACGCACTTAAACACCTCAAATTATTTCTCGTCGCCGTTAGACACAAGCGGCCTACCCCATTTGTATGCGCTTGATGACGACAACGCAACGTTAGAACAACGCGCACGCAGCTACCTTCACAGCAATTGTTCGGGCTGCCATCGTCCCGACACAAGTAATCGAGTGAATATTGATTTTCGCTATTCAACCGCACTGGCCGATACGAGCGCCTGCGGCGTTGATGCATCTTTAGATGACCTTGGCGTAACCGGAGCGCAACGCATTTTCCCCGGCAATGCAGACGCGTCCGTCGCACTATTAAGAATGGAAACATTGAATGAGGGTGATCGAATGCCACCCCTCGCCTCATTATCGGTTGATAGCGAAGCCGTTCAAGTGATACGGGATTGGATTAACGGCTTGGAAAACTGTGACTGATTAGTAAGAGATGGGTGACGGGTGACGGGTGACGGGTGACGGGTGACGGAAAAAGATAACAGAGAAAGGAGAAACAACCAAAGCGATCAATAGCCATATTTAAACGCGGATATTTTTTCTCAGAACGAATATAGAGTAAATTAGGGAACTTGTAATAGGAGACGTGTTGTAGATTCGGATAGTAAAACGCAACGGGTCGAAAAATATAACATCGAAAACGTTTTTTAAATGGACAGCGAAAGCCTAAATAGGGATTAGACTTTCGCGCCCTTATCGTGACGATAATTTTTAGCCTGTTTATAAGCAAACGGCTTACAACAAAACCAATCATTATGCCTCTTGGATTATGGCTAATCCTATACGCTCGAGAGATATCGCCCACTATATTTCTCGTAGGACAGAAGCTACCGACCTTCCTTTCTAAAATCAAATTAATAAATTAAAATGGCGGCATACCGAAAATTAAAGACACTTAGAAAGTCTTAAGGATGACTAACGTAATAAATTCGGTCTCCTTTTACACGTAATCTATCGATTATAAATAATGCCCGCTCTTTCGACGACTAAGTTCGTTAACGCATCAAAATCTTCTTTCGTCGGCAGCATGCTTCGGACAATCGTTAATTTTCCTCCAGAATGAAATATATTGAGGAATTTCTGCTTTTGCATGACCTGAACCTGAACATCACTTATCTCATCAAAACCGACAGAAACTGATTTATCCGTTATCCCTCTTTTTGGCGCAGTGATATGGGTATCAGTTATCACAATTTCATTTGTCGACCTTAGACCCGCAATCAAAACAAAGGCGCTCAAAATAGTGAGCACCGCCATAAAACCCGCAAAGAACCAGAACAAAACCGTTGCTGAAAATGTCGACAGGGCAATTAAATGATTAATGGTTAAACCTCTATCATTCGTCGAGGCTTCATTAGTAAAAAACCATGTCATTCCAGAAAACAAAGCGATAACCAACAAAAACAACCACGCCTTCGGCTTGTACTCGAACTTTACTTCATTCATGTTTATCTCCAATCGGTGTTTGTTTCTTCGATATAGCGCCGCAACAAACCATAGAGCGGCTGGTTATTCCCTTGTTGAAATTAATCCAGATACACATTAACACGAGCCTCTAGTTCATCGCTCCTCCAGTACTCACCGATATTGCTGATGTACAGCGATAAGCAGTCCTGTTTGTCGGAGGTTTTGTATTCTTTTATTTCCATATAGTACTTCCAGATTATTATTGAGCGATAATTTCTATTACAACTTCACTTTTAATTGAGTTCGCGATAAAGCACTGCTCATGCGATTGGTCATGCATTTTCTCAAGCTGCTCTATTGATGGCTGCCTATCACCTGAAAACTTCACCTCAGGGCGCAAGGTGATTTTAGTCATTGATATTTTTCCACTGCTATCTTTCTCCATCAATCCGATAGGATTATCAGTATACCCATCGACTACAAATTTTCTTTTTGCCGCAATCGAAAGAAAAAACAGCATGTGACAACTTGATAGAGAAGCAATAAACGCCTCCTCAGGGTCAACATTAGCCTCAACAGAATATGGCAACGGCACAACATGAGGAGATGATGATGCAGGAACAGTCACACCGCCATCGAAACTCCATTCGTGCCCTCGGCTATATTTATTATCAACATAATGTTCATCGCTTCCACGAGCCCAAGCTACCTTGGCATAATATTCTGACATTTTTTCTCCCAGATTTGAGTGGGTAACAGATTTTTCACTTTTCTAAGCAGCGAATTGTCCTTTCTTTTTTATACATTTAAAACACAACATAAGCAGCAGCTAAAAAATGGGCCATAACCTATAGCCTAAACCTCGCCCTTCACACAAACATACACCGAGTTCGTAGATTCACCGCCTTGAAACGGATTGTAAAAAGAAACCACATGCGACTCGACACTCTCAAACACCGTCTTCAACAAAGCTTCAAAACTTTCTTCTGGTAGGTTTTGAGACCACATGGCAAACACACCCAGGGGTTTAAGCTGCTTTGCCATGAGCGCTAGCTTTTCGGTTGTATAAAAACTCGCGTTGGCTGCGTTTAGGAATTCGGTGGGGGAATGGTCAATGTCTAAAAGAATGGCATCAAACTTTTTACCTTCACTGTTTGGGTCAAAGCCCGCGCTAGGGTCTGTAGCTAAGTCGAAGAAGCTGCCAAGTACATAGCGGTTTCGTGTATCGGCGTTGAGTATTTTCCCTAAAGGTACGAGCTCATCTTTATGCCAACCTATGACGGTATCTAAAGCATCGACCACAAGCAGCTCTGTAATTCGCTCGTCTTTTAATGCTGCCACAGCAGTGTAACCTAGACCCAGCCCACCCACGACAACACTAAGCTTATCGCCCTGCACTGCAGCTAAGCCAAGAGTCGATAAAGCCTCTTCGGCCTCAACAAACATACTCGACATTAAATATTCGTCACCTAGCTTAACTTCGTAGATGTCTCTGTCACCAAACGCGGGCATACGTCGTCTACGCAGGGAGATCTCACCTAAAGGGGAAGCCTGGATATCAATTTCTTCGAATAATGGGGGCATGGTTTGTTTGTCCTAAGGTGGTACGCGGGTGATGATTATACTTATTTACGACATTCGCGGAACGCCGCAATTACCGGCACAGAAAGCTGCGCGGTTTTTACGCATAAAATGGAGCAACGCGCGATGCCCAAAAAGCGCGTAGCTTTCTGTGCCGGTAATTGCCTCGCTAAGGCATACCCGCTATACTTGTACGGCATATCCGTACATATGGTGAAATTATGGACACAGTAAGTGTAAACCAGTTTAGAGACAACCTAAAATCCTTTGTAGAACAAGCAGTTAGCACGCACACACCAATTAAAGTTACCCGCAGATCAGGTGAGGCATTTGTTGTCATGAGCGCTGATGACTGGGACAGAGAGCAAGAAACCCTCTACGTTCTCCAAAACAACAGCCTAATGAAGCAAATTGCTGAATCGCTGGAAACCCACAGGGAAAACACTGGATACACTCCAACAAGTGAGGAAATGGATGAGATCACTCGTCTTTGAGGGTAACACTTGGGCCTCTTACGAAGAGCTTCGTGAAAGAGATAAAAAACTGCACAAAGCGCTTTGTAAGTCACTTAAAGAAATGCTCCGCTCCGACCCAGCAACAGGACTAGGAAAACCAGAGCAACTTCGACACAACCTTGCTGGATTTTGGTCGAAGCGAATATCTCAAAAAGATCGTTTAATCTATAAATTTGACGACCAGTATATTTATATTTTTGCTATTGGTGGGCATTACGACCAATACTAACCTTTAACAAGCTTAACGCCTTTGCCTGTTGCATTTTGGTTGTAGTGGAGTTTTAGGGTAAAGCGGCGTAGCCACCCCGAAACGAAGCGTAGACCAGAACATTCCGTAAGATTTTATTGATATATTTTTATTCGAATGTTATGCCATCTAAAAATTTGAACACATCGGAATCGTTAAGACTATTTGGCTTTCGAGTATCCTCCAACACATACATGTAAAGAACATTGTGTTTGCGAATAGGCTTCATGTATATTTTTACCGTATTTTTAATACCAACTTTCTCTTCGCCATTCACATTGAACTTAAAGCCCTGCGTTTCGAAATTCCGAGAAAATAGATTTGACCAGCTATCTAGACTGCCTGTGCCTTCGTCGGGATAAAGGACTGAAATATAGTCATTATTTTCAACAGTTTTGCTGTAGTAGTTATATATTTTACTATTACTAGCAATCACCATCGCCAAAACCACCGAAACCACCAGAGTCACCATTGTGGCTTGTTGTTTGGTTAGCAGCTTTCTCGTTTAAGTATATTTCTATTGTAGTAATTTTCATTTTTAAATTCTATTACATTGGAACCTATGTTTGGAACATTAGGAAACATTGAAGTTAATACTTGTACAATATTTTTGGATAAATTCAATTTCTGCTCACTGGTTCTACCTTCCATAATATGAGAGAACACATGGATAAAATCTTCAACTTTATTTCCCGTTGAATATTTCTTAAAGGAATTAACCCTTACTTTTATATCATTCTCATTAAACAGTTCTGTTGATTTTGCGGCCAAGTGAACTTTCTCAATAATATTTTCTTCAGAATGTAATTTAAAAATACTTTCCGAACAATCCACTAAAAAATGAGGCATTATTTCTCCTATAGATTTAACTTAGACTGCTAACGCCCATAGCGGGTGCATTTATGTGGGTGGGTTTTTTTATGCTAGCGTAGCGACCGGCATAAAAAGTGCCGGAATAAATGTCTACCGGCCTATGTTTGTTATGGCTGTCAGAGTTTCGCCTCTGCCAGTAGCTCAGAGGGCTTAATATCTAGAGCTTCTGAAATTCGCATAATGTTCAATAGTGATACGTTACGCTCCCCCCGTTCGACTGCACCCATATATGTTCGATGAACGCCACATTCTGAAGCAAAGGATTCTTGAGAAAAACCCATAGCTCCACGTTTGGCTCTAATGACTGCGCCAAGCTTACTCTGTGCTGTTTTCTGATTAATTGCCATAGCAAGCAATTATTCCTAGTGAACACTATATATCTACACACTATAAATAGCATTATCGGCAGGCCGCGTTTATGCTGAACACTATAAGTAGCAAACAACCCATTTATTAGCCGAGGCATTGGATACATGACTGATTACTGTAAAAATTCGATATTTATGACTGATGATACGGGGCGAGAGCTACTAGAGAAATATGCCGAAATGCGCTGTAAAATTAATTTCGACATCGAATCTATACAGGGGATTACCAGAGCGTTTTATGCATTAGAGGAAACCGACGAAGAAGACAAAAAGATTTACGCGTCAGTTCTCGCCCAACTATGTCGTGTTTTAGACAGCCATGCTACAAGTGCTTGGGAAATATTAGATGATTTTGTCCCTACACTTTTTACACAAAGCTCTATTGCTAAACGGAACCTATATAAATACGGTGAAATTGAACGGGAATCATGACACCGAAAATATAGCGCGCATTTAACCTACAGCCTCCTTATTCGCTCCTTGAGTTATCGGGTTTTAAACCCGAAGGACCAGTTTAATCAATCAAAAAATAAAGCTACTCTGCCCTTTCAATTTATAAATCAAGAAAATCAATTACTCAGACCCCTCGATGTGAGTGATAGAAGGAATTTTCGTATTGTATTCGCGTGGTCGTGGCATTATGAGAGGCCAACATAATTATGACTTTATGTAATTGGCTTGACCCCTTTTTGCCCATTTTTTTTGTCGATCCACCTTTACCGAGAAAAATTAATAACAGAAACCCAATTTTCTGCCCAGGTGCGATTGGAACTTTCTCCCATGGCGGCCAGCGATGTTGTCAGAAATTGAATAAACACCCTGACCTTGGCGGGTAAATAATCACGCTTGGGATAAATTGCAAACACGCCATTATCTGACTGTGAGGGCCTGAAATAAGGGTAGAGGGAAACTAGGGCCCCACTGTTCAAACCCTTTTTGGCAAGAAAGTGGGGTAATTGAGCAAAACCCAAACCATCAGCGCACATATATGCCATCGCTTCGCCATCATCGGTGATATGACTCCGTTCTAATTCATAGGGGAGATATTCACCTTTATCATCTGGCAAAAAAATAGGCTGTAACTGTTGCGTCTCTTTGAACCGGAAACCAATCCACTGATGCTGTTGAAAGTCTTCGGAACAACGCGGCCTTCCGTGTGCCTCTAGATATTGCGGTGACACACAGACGAGAAAATCCATTGGGCTGAGACGCCGAGCCACCAGACGACTGTCTTTGACGTAGCCTGTGCGCAGAGCAATATCAATATCGTTCTCAATAATATCCACGTGTAAATCATTGATTTCAAGCTCTAGCTTGATGGCCGGGTATCGTTCGCAGAATACCCTTAACAAGGGGCGAAGATAGAGGTGGCCATAGCAGACGGCCGAACTGATACGCAGGGTACCGCTGGGAGAATCATTTAATTGCTTTAACTCCTTTTCGCAGGAAGAGAGGTCTTGAATCATCTTGCGCACGCTACGCGCGTAATGTTTGCCCGCTGTCGTAATACGCAACTGCCGGGTCGAACGCTGAAAGAGGGTCAAGTCCAGCTGAGCTTCCAGACGGCCAATTGCCTTACTGACCGTGGATGGGTCGCTGTTACAAACCCTTGCCGCTGCCGCGAAGCTTCCACTATCACAAGTGGCTAAAAACATTTCTAAAGAACGCAGTTTATCCATAGACTGATTATAACAAAAACATCATGAATAATATTCATGACTCTTAGGGGGGCCAGTCTATGTCTTAAAATTTTCAAACAGATAAAATCAACAAAAACAAAGCTGTTAATAAATAAACGGAGCTTACACTTTTGTTGAAACTTTTTATTTTTAAAAAAATACCCACCAATAACTTCGTCACATATTTTTTACTGGCCTTCATAGCCATGGCAGGCCTTTCTTATATTAACTTCTTGCCGGGCATCGTCAACGCGCTGGCAGGAGGTATCGGTTTCAGTGATACCGAGGCCGGGCTGGTCGTTGCGTTAAATGGCTATGGCGGCATCGTGGGAACGACAGTCGCTATTTTTTTAGTCCGACGAATTCATTGCCAACGCGCCATGCTGGCCTTTTTAGCTATGCTGACGGTAATTGACATAACCACGGTATGGGTTGATGGCTACAGTGCAATGCTTGGCTGGCGTTTTTTAGCTGGAATTGTAGGCGGGCTGAATGTCGGCATTGCTTTTTCTGTGCTTGCCCGATTGAACAATCCCGACCGAGCCTTTGGCATATTGTTGTTTGTGCAGTTTAGTACTGGCTCGCTAGTCATTTACTTATTGCCAAGTCTCGAAGCGCTACTCGGCGCACATGCGGTTTTTTATATCATGGCAACCTTTGCATTGTTGGCCATGGTGCTCCTCCTGTTTCTATCGCAGCTCCTAGCGTTTCTATCTTATCTACCCTCTCGCACTATAGACAGCGCGTCAATCAGGCAGCCTATTCCATCGCCCGGATTGTTTGGAAACACGCTTTTACTGTTGTTAGCCATCCTATCCTATCAAATTGCCGCCAGTGCGATTTGGGCCTATGTGGGGCTCATCGGCCTGGGCGCTAGTATTGCCGCTGAGAGTGTCAGTATGACTATCGCCACTACCGGGATGTTAGGGCTGGTAGGGGCGATGTTACCGATAATTTGCGGCAAGCGTTTTGGCCGCTGGTATTGGGTGTTATCAGGTATTGCTCTATCGATAATTGCTGCCATACTGCTGAGCTATTCACAGTTTACTCCTCTCTATGTAGTCTCACTGGCCTTGCTGTTTTTTTCCTGGCCTGCGGTTCTGTCATTTTTGTTCGCGGTGACGGCTGAGATGGATAATAGCGGGCAGCTTTCAACCATTGCTGGCGTTGTTTCTTCCGTCGGTTTGGCGTCGGGGCCGCTACTAGCTTCTAGCCTGCTGGATAACGGTAACTTTTCAGTGATGCTTTATACCTGCGCCATGATTTTCTTGCTCACCTTTTTACTGGTATTCAAGCCTGTGCAGACACAGGAAAAAATGGGGGCCGTTGATTTGTCATCACAATATCAATACTGAGGTTTACGAAAGGGGTAATCGTTTGTCACAAAAATGCCCTGTTTCGTCTGAGGTTTAAATCAATAACTTAAGGTGAGAAAAATGATTCGATATGTGTTCAACAAAATGCTATTAGCAATGCAAAGCCGTTACGATTACGACGTGAGTTATATGCAGGATATTCTGAAAACAGATTTAAAGACGTTTCTAAAGTTTATGGGGTTTCAGACCATGTCATCTCACTCCGGTAATTTGCCCGCTGGGCCGCTGTATGCAGCCAGGATACGCGCGATTATTTGGGATGATTGCGGGCCGTGCACGCAATTGGTGGTTAATATGGCACTGGAGGCAAAAGTAAGCCCGGATATTGTGCGCGCGATTATTGATAGAGACTTGAACAACCTGCCTGAAGATATCGCATTGGTGGTCCGGTTTACTGAACTAGTGTTGGCTCACAATACTGAGGCGGATGATTTGCGTGAAAAAATACTGGCCTTATGGGGCACCGAAGGACTCATTGCTATTGGTTATAGCATTAGCTCCTCTCGGGTCTATCCTGCCCTGAAATATACGTTGGGATATGGTAAAGCCTGTAGTCGAATCAGGGTAAACGGTTTATCCCTGGCGCCTAACCGCCAATCAGCGTTAGCCATGGGCGCAGATAGTGTTAAATAAATAACTACACTGCAATTGAAAAAGATTATCTGAATCGAACCAAACATGATGCCCAATGAGTCTGAATCTAGACATTCAAGAGGCTCATTTTTAATAATCGAAAAATCTTCTACTGCCATCAACTCATTTGAGTTACTTGAAACAAATTTACGAACCAGCGACTTCGGTGTGTTAAATAGCTCTTTACCAAACAACGTATAACCAAATCCCATAATTGTAATAGTTCCAAGTCTAAAATTATCATCCTTATTGAAAGTGAAGCTCATGCTTCTTGGCGAATACCAAAGCTCACGATGCCAATCACCGTTACCCTCTACGTATTCCTCTTCATCAATCTTATCTGGAACTCCCATAATCTGAATGAGCTCTTCTTCAGTAATCTTGAACCACACGCTGAAATTTAGTTAGGGAGATATACAAGAAAGGACAAATCCATTCTGCGCAACAAGCGCCTGAGCAACATACTTTAGACATTACCCAGCTACTCCCTTAAAACTTTATTTGGGCGATGATTCTGCCTTATTTTTCACCAGTATTCCAGCGCCAATCAGAGGATCCTCCAACGGGACAGGTTTTATTGTCAAAACACAACCAACTCAATCAAACTTCAACCTGTCACCTGTCACCTGTCACCTGTCACCTGTCACCTGTCAGATAATGTTTTTTCTCTTCTATCGGTAGGTATAGTAACGAAAAAAACTTTTCCCGCCGACCTTCGTAACATGCTGTTTAATAAGGATTTTTCACCGGGTAGAAGCCAATCCAAGGTATATAACCACTGCCTAAGTCCTCCATTTTTGTTGCGTGTAGAAATGTTCAGAACACTGCGACTATATTAATTAAGAGGCACGAGTTTTCGTAAGACTTTTTCAACGAAAAATACGTGGTTGGTTCAATAGGTGATACTTATACAAAATAAGGCATGATATGACCAATTCAAAACACGGCCTATTATATATACTTTTTTGCATTGCTCTAGTTGCCACCCATACCGCTTGGGCCGACACAAAGGAAGATTATGTTTTCAACCTTACGTTGAAAGAGCTCCTCAACCACAAAGTAACAACCGTTTCCCGGTATGAAGAGCTTCTTAAAAACTCACCAGGAGTGGCGACCGTCCTGACACAAGACGATATACGTCTCTTCGGCGCAAAAAACCTCATTGACATTATTAATCTCCTGCCCAGTACGCTCGTCCTTTCGAACAATTTATTCCCAAACGACCAAATTGTTGTACGAGGAGATATATCGGACACGGCTGATCATGTCCTATTGTTGATCAACGGCTATCCTTTTCGTACCACCGCTTTAAGAACTGGTGCCAGCCGCCAACTCTTATATACCTTCCCTGTTGAGAACATTAAGAGAGTCGAATATGTGCGCAGCCCAGGTTCCGCACTTTATGGCCCCAATTCATTTAGCGGGGTAATTAACATCATCACTCTTTCCCCGGAAGAATCAAAAGGTGCGGTTAGCATTACCACCGGGTCATTTGGCGAACGAAAATTTAACGTATCAAAAGCAATCGACACCGATGTTTTTTCAGGAAAGTTTCATTTTTATGCGCAGCAGTCCGACGGCTGGGACTATAGTTACCAGTTAAGTGACGGTAGCACTGACAACAATAACTTGGTGCACGATAGTACCGCCTTATTTGCTGAAGGGCATGTCTACCGCTTTTCGTTCACGCTATTCAAAGACAAGTTAGAAGGAAATACTTTCGGACACACCTCCACACCCATTAAGCAACGATTTAAAGATGATAGTACGTTTATAAATACCAAATACTCCATTGATATTAGCGAACACTGGAAAACCAATGCACAGCTCAGTTTATCCCGACTTAAAAGCCTTACCTTTACCAGCAACGAATGGAATTTTGATTGGGAAAACCAGTTAAAGCTCGGGAAAAGTCAGGCCGTTTGGGGTCTAAATGTTATACGATTAAACGATGTAAAATCAGTACCGGAAAACCCCGTTAACCTTAAGATTACTCCTTGGGACACTACCCAATATACGATTTACGGACAAGTTAACTACTTCTTAAAAGACACCCAATTTATTTTGGGGGGGCAGTGGTTAAAAGCAGAATTTCAATCGTCAACGTTTGTCCCCCGACTCGGTATTGTTCAAGCATTAAACGACCACTGGACGTTAAAAGCACTCTACAACGAAGCGTATCGTGCGCCAAATGCGATAGAGACTCAGCTAGATTTATCGTTTCCACCGTTTTCTGTGACTGGCAACCCTCGCCTAAAACCCGAACGTGTTAAAACGACAGAACTGCAACTGGCTTATCAGAAAAGAAACTACTATATGGCGCTCACATTGTATGACATTCGCCAGGACGAACTTATCGTTGATACTCGCGACTTAGCAAACCTAACCATTTCTTACGACAACCTTGATCGCCGCGAATATAGTGGGGCTGAGTTCGAGCTGAACTATCTACACCCGAATTGGAATATCCAAGGTTCAATAAGCTATCAAGAAAATTCTGGTAGCAATGCTCAGTTAGGGCTCAAGGAAATAAAAAACATTTCAACCGCACCGCATGTACTCGCAAAAATCGGGGCTGCTTATCACCGTGACAACTGGAGTTTGGGAGTATTCGACAACATTGTTGGAAAATACGTATCTAATGAAGCGTACTTGGCTCCCGGAAAAACTGCGAAAGTGAATCCCGACGCCGGAGGCAATCATATTGTCACTGCAAATTGGCACCTGCTTGCAGGCAATTACGTCAACATTCAGAATGACAGGCTCACGTTTACATTGAACGCATACAACCTACTCAACCAAGAAATTTGGGCAAACTACTTTTTTTCGATACCCGAGTCGACACAAACACCCAGCATTAATACCTATCCGTTAATGCCGGAGCGCTCATTCTATTTGAGCATGAACTATAGATGGTAAATAGTCGATTCGGTAATGCTGGCGCGTGTCCTGTGCGAATTACAAATTTCACCTAAAAACGCCCACTTATAGCGGGTTGTTTTTTGATCGGCGATAAGTACAATGCTCCAATGTGCGATTTCGTGCTCCTCTCAATCCACGTCCTTTGCACACTGGTCAAACTACTGAAGCCTGGCGGTATCGGTGCAGTGATGTCAGAAAACTTAGCGCTCAAGCAGCAACTTATCACACTGAACCGACGTAATAAGCGATCCCTCCAAACTTACGTCCTTTGACCATTTTTTTATGGCTTACTTACCTTCATTATTGGCGAACACCGAATCAGTAAGATCGCAGTCATTCTTAAGCCCGCCACTATTCTAAAGTTCCATCGAGCTCTCGTGAAGAAAAAATATCACCAGCTCTTTTCCAATAAATCTAAAAAGAAACCTGGCAGAAAACCGGTCTATGGCAATAGGATGGTCTCTTGTACGATCATCTATCCTTTGAATGAGTAATGTATCTTAATTTGTTCATTGAAGAGCCTAACGCCGCTATCACCGAAAAACGCGGCGCTTTTGTCTTCCGGTGCATGGCCTTGTTAGAAAAACAGCCCCGACTACTCCTTAAAGTTTATAACAGATATTTAAATTTACTTAGTCATATGGGTAGATAAAAAGGTCAATACGTTATTTTTATATAGCTCAGGTCTTTTAGCGTACACATCTTCGTGAGCCAACCCCTTAACAACCCATAGCTTCTTTGGCTCGTTTGCACGTGAAAATAACTCTACCGTTTCCTCCTTGGTAGTGTGAACATCATCACTGCCAGATATAATAAATATAGGACTGTTAATCGTTCCGATTTTATCAATAGGAGCTAACTCTGAAATTTTAAAGCCGAGACGTGGTTCCAATTGGGATAATAGTATTTCCGATGGTATTTTATGTAAAAACCCCAATTTGGCTTTGATACGATTAACCACTGCCGAGCGTATGTCTGGGTACACAGATTCAATAATAATAGCGTCTATATTTTTAGGCGAAGCTAAAATAGTTGACGCTCCCCCCAATGACACACCAATAATGCCAACGGGCTGATCTACATGATGAGTTTTTGCATACTCTATAGAGGCCAATACATCATATTTCTCAAGGTATCCGACCGTAATATTTTCCCCAGTACTTTCACCGTGAGCCTGAAAATCAATTAGGACAACTGAAAATCCATTTTCATATAATAGTGTTGCCCTTTCAAACATAGATACCCTATTAGCTCTGACGCCATGAAAAAGAATTACGACCCCCCTATTATTCCTTGCATCAATATGCCAACCAGCTATCAACGCTCCCGACTCACTTGTAATCGAAAACTCTTCAATAGGAATATCTGTTTCTGGAAGTTTCACGTCAAAACGCGCAGGAGACACCAATTGTCCAGCAACTAGCCATGAAAGTAGAAAACCCACTAAAAGACTTGAGCATAAAAAGAGGGTGAGTTTTTTCATAGTGAATTCCGATTTCATCTAACGCAAAGCACAGCTGAAAACGGTGTGGAGCGGTTTTCAGACTGGTGCGCCCTGTTAAGAACCACTGTGAGCTTGACCAATAATTTTATTGTAACTCTGCGCATAATGAAGAGCTTTCTGATTTAGCTCTAAATGTTGATCTGAGCAGATAGCATCTCCTGTACCTTTAATAGTTTCAAAGTTATCAGTTTTTCGAGCACTGAGGTATTCAGACTGACTTACACCCGGAATGATATATGTCATTCCTATAGTTGCCTTATATTTTAAGTTGCCAGACTTTATTGCAGACAATGCATCATGACTAGGATTGGCAGTTTCAAGCCACTTAAGCTGAGAAATCTTATCCTTGCAAAAATCGGCATAAGCGCCAGATGAAAGATAGGTAAGAGTGATCAATATTAATATCTTCATTTTTCTCTTAATACCGCTATAGCCAGCCCTCACTCAAATACTCCCACAGCCATTAAGGCTCTAACCCTGCATCGCGTAATTTTTTGAGCAAGCGTTCATTTTCTTCCGATTTTAATTTTTCGCGTAACTGCGATGCTTCTTTTTCGGCTCGCTCGGATTCTTTCTGCGATCTCTCACTTTGCTCCCGAGCTAAAGCCGCCACCTTTTCCGCCCTCTCATATTCTTTCTCAACCAAAGCAGAATCCAACTCCCCCTCCAACCCCCGCAACGCCTCCAACTGCTCATGAATAACAATCAACGGCAACTTCTGCTTCTTCAAAACATCCAAATCTAAAACCACCCCCGGCTGCTCAAAACTATCCGAAAAATTCTCCCCCGGAATAAACTCATCAATCACCCGCAAACTCTCCGCTAATACCCAAGCCTGAAACTCCGCCACACGCACAATCAAATAATCCAAGACCTCAGGATCCACTTCATAATCGTCGTTGTAGCGTGAATCCACATAGGCATCGTTTAAAAACTGAAAGCGCTCTTGTTCACTTTTATCATTTAACGGGAAGATAGAAGTGATTCGCTTATCGATGGTGGCAATGCGTTCGCGTAAGTCGTCTAACTTATGACTGCGGGGTTTGTAGTGGGTGAAGACCAATAACAGCGTATAGAACAGACGCTCGCTCAATTGATGCAAACAGTACATGGCCGAAGCCGGGTCATCGGATTGGTAGTGAAGCTCTAACGCTCTTTTCGAAGCGTCGGCCCGTTGATAAAACCGGTTCAAATAGTGAATGGCAAATTCTTTGCGTTTTTCGATCGAAAATTCTCTGGGCTCCGGCAACTCTTCCTTATCGCCGTAGAGAACAATGCCTTCTTTTACGACATCGACATAAAAGTACTCGCTATGTCGCAGGGCGTCGGCAAACCGTAGATACGATTCACGGATAATGTGAATACTGGTGGTCAGTTCAGGGTGCTCTTTAATACCCGCGTCGAGCCTCGCCCACCATTTACTTTTCTTCATGGTGTTCGGACCCTTCACCACCACCAATATATCAACGTCGGAATTGTATTCCGATAAGACGCCGGTTTTGGGATCTGTTCGACGGTCGTTAATCGCTTCACCACGTGCATAGCTGCCAAACAGCCAAATCATGCTGACGCTATTTTTGATATTGGCGTGAACAAGCTCGGTAATAATACTGAGTTGTTTCTGAATACCTTCGGGTACGCCGTCGAGCGATGTGGTGTAAGGCGGTAAGGGAGATGGGTTTAACGACATAAGTTGGTTTTGAGCTCTTAAATTGGCTGTTTCAGGCTACTTTTGTAGGCCTGCAGCTGAGCATAAAAGCGCGCTTAGACAATGTCCATTATTAATATCGCGGAGGGGATTTCAATGGGGTCAGACTCGATTGAAATTGTGGGTTTTTACGACAACTGAAGACATCTCAGCCCTCCATTGACGCCTTACTTTCCACCGATCGTTTAACGTCGCTAGTTGCGGCCGCGTAGCGGTCCAGCCACAACGTAGCGATGCAACCTTACCTTGTTAGATTACAATGCATTGAATTCGGACACATTGAAACCAATGCCTTCACTAGAATTTGAACATAGATATTCAACCGGAATAAAATTACTCTCATCAAACGTAAGCTTAGTTACTTCCGTGTTACTACCATCTATGCAGCCTTTGATTTCTTCATACAATGAATCAATCGATGGTGCACTTTCTTCTGTAAGCCTCATTTCTGGAGAATCACTTCCAAGATAAGCCACGTAAATCGTTTCTGATTGCTCTATTTGAATTTCCCATACTCCACGTAATGGTGAAAACCCCGTAGCCTCGTAATTATAAATATAAGAACTTACCTCAGAACCCTTCCAAGATTCATAGTTTTTCTCAAAATCAGACTTGCTTGAGCGATCATCGTCACCATCACAGCCAATGAACAAAGTAATAACTGATAGGACTGCTACCTGAAATAAACTACAACTCATTTCCATTCTCCTTGAGTAATCACACGCTCGTAGTTGGCGCATATTAGTTGCTGCGACGAAGGAGCAACGGAAAATATGTCCCTCAATCTGAAATTGTTAGCTTGAATTAATTGCATCGTTCTTTAATACCTTCTAAGTGTGAGATAACTCTCGCAACCCGATTTTTATTCAAAAGCTCCAATCTGTATTCTTTTTCCTCCATCGATACAGAACTGCCAGGACCTCCTTGTTCATGGTTTTCTTTTGGTGGAAACCAGGATTTAGAAACACCGTTCTTAAATTCATTGCGAAAGACAACAGTCCTTTCGCTGGCGTTATATTTTAAGCCTTTGACATCGATTCCCCATTTATAGAATTTTCCAAAGCGTTCCTCTATCCGAATCGTATGGCAATTTATCCGTACATTAACCTTTGGTACATCTTCCCTTATGGCCTCTGCAATGCCCCTCTCATGCCGAAGAAAAGCCTCTCTCTCCTTTACGCGCCTAATTTCTGAGCGACTTTCCAAAAGTGAATACGATAAGCCCGCAACCAATACCATTAATATAATTATTGTGTTTCTCATACGCATCCAAAAGCTAATGTCGCAATGTGTGGATTCTAAAAATTGAGGCCGTTTTGTGATCGAAGAATTTAAAGTTTCGCACCATTGCCTTGTTAAGTCATATTAGTTTCTTCTACGTTCAATATTTAATTTATTTTTTAAGCTTTTAAAAACAACCCCAAAACTCTTCACATCATATTTTTCTGATCGGCGGCGAATTTGGTAAAACCTGTAAAATCATGCAATATCCAACATTCAATTCCATATCCACATTCACATCAAGAAATTACTGAATACCGAATTTTTCAGTGGCAACACTAATCGAACTCGGTAACTAAAAGCCAACATCACCTGATAAATATTTATCATACTTACTTATTATGCTATCCATTTTTTCTTTTTTATCAGCATCTTGCAATATTTTCTGAAGCTTCTTTGGGTCATTTTCACACATGGACTTCAGCTGATTAACCTTTTCATCGCTTAGGTTACCTTCCTGCGTGACCTTGTTAAGACGCTTTGACAAATACTCAGGTAATCCCGAGTGCTCATCAATCTTTCGAAAAACAACTGGGTAACTTTTTTTAAGCGCATCTATTGCCAGTGCGTACTCCGAAGCCCCTTTATAGTTCAAACGCTCACATACTTTGGGTGGCAAGTAGTAGATGTTAACTATTTTTTTAAAAGCAAGTCCATACATAAATTTAGGATCGCTGATTGAGGGCATTATCTGCCCAAGCGCTCCAGTAGATAGTAATAATGTAACTAGTAGAATAATTCTCACGCCATCACCTGCAGAAATATAACTTGGTTCATCGTCGACTTAACGCCTTGCTCAGGCGCGTGTTTTTTGTCCAAAAATGGAAGCTTGCGCCCCTTGCACAAAAACGGCGTAGCACAATGTGTCGCTTTGCAGAAGCTTGTTATGTGCTGTATTAGCTGCATGGTAGGGGCGATTTTAATTTTTATTGAAATGAATATCAATTCTTATTCGTAGCAACAATCTCGCGTATCAACTCAGCAGAAAATAACGATTTGGACAGGTACTGCTTGCCTCCAGATTTAGCCTCCAGAATAAGCCCTAAATCGGTTTCAATCACGCGCTCGATATCTGCCCACAATAGTGATGTTTTCGTATAGGGGTTCTGTGTTTGGACCCCATCTTCATCTATGGTTAATTTCACTTCACTACCAGAACCTCTCCCCCACATCTGGCGTGTTAACCACCAAGCTCGTCGATATCGAATGTGAATCAGCTCCAGCACAACCAAAGCGATTAACATGATACCTACGACCTTAGGTTGCTCAGTAAAAAACAGTAACCCCGCACCAGCAGTAAACAATAATGCATGGAGTAGATAATTGAACTTAGCATTTTTCCTATAGGGCAAAGATTGATCAAAACACTCGGCAAGGTAATCTCGAGATAACGTAAATTGCGTATTAAAAGGTTCCATAGAAACTGCTTATTGTGCCTGGTTAATTCGTCGTAGCACTAAGGTAGCGCTAAAGTGGGTGTCTGAATGATTCTTTCGGCTTATTTCAATTACATCACATTTGTTCAAGAAAACCTCGACTTAGATCCATATAACAGGATTATTATGAGCTCGTATGTACAGAATACCGACAATACTCATTATATAATTACACTCGTAATTACCAAATTAATATGTTGAATTAGGAGTATTTTCGGGGTTTATTTCACCATAAACCTCATCAGGATCAACATCATTAATCAATAATATTTCTCTAACTGTTTCAATGTGATCTAATATTTTTTGGTAGCCATCACCATGCTCATATTTAGTTACTTCAATTGATTTTGGCATATAAGTAAAAGCAATTTTTAATGCGTTTAACGTAGGTTGATCAATTTTTTCAGTCATTTCAATACTCATTCTCTAATTGTTTGTATTCATAACGCAAAGCTCTTTTGCATTTAGCCTCTAATTTTTTCTAGATATGATTCAATATCCGACAGAATATCTGGATCAGAATCATCTTTACCCTTGTATATAAGCCTAGCTTTCTCGCAGTGTTTTCTAGCTTTCGCTAAACTGAACGTAGGCTCATTTTTATCAGCGTAAGCGTGGCAAAGGTGATATTCTGCTTCGTAGTGTCCAAGCAGAATTGCTTCTCGCCAATATGATATAGCCGTTTCTTGATCTTTTTTGATGCCATAACCAAAGAACTTCATGTAGCCGAGATTATTAAGCACATCAACTTTAAGCTCTTCATCTGCTTCTGATGCCACTTTCATTGACGCCAGCTTCTCCCAGTTTTTTACGGAGAGAGAGTAGTCTTCGTTTCTATAGTGACAAGTACCACTATAATAGTACTTTTCGATCTCGCTGGAGTTCTCATCAAGCCCAATTGATTTCTGGACGCAGTCTTCTTTAGCGAGAGCTCCCGAAGCTATAAATAGAAGAATAACTGTGAATATGTATCTCATACTTCTCTCGTTGCTTAACGCTGAGTGCAGCTGCGTTTTGGTTGGCGTGGAGTTTTATGTGAAATGGCGTAGCCATACACAAAACGGAGCGTCGACCACAATGTGTGGCTGGCACGATTTGTTAGGATTTTTCAATAGCGATTCTTGTAAGATCAGAAAGGCGTTTAACCTGATTGCCTTTTTCGTCGAAATTCAAAGGAGATAGCCACTGTGTAAAAGCTTCTTTTAACATACTCCATTCTGTATCAATAATAGAAAACCATGCAGTGTCTCGATTACGCCCTTTAACAACCACATCTTGCCTAAATACCCCTTCAGGTGAAAATCCCAAGCGCCTAGCAGCATTACAGGACGCTATATTTAGTGAGTTACATTTCCATTCGTAACGCCGGTATCCCATATTAAAAACGCACTGCATCATTAAAAACATTGCCTCAGTTGCAGCTACAGCGCCTTGTAATAAAGGCGAATAACACAAATGACCAACTTCGATAGAGCCATATTCTGGAGATATTCTTAGATAGCTCGCCAAGCCTACCGCTTTATTTTTCCCCAAATCAATAATTGCATAAAACTGTGGATCAGCTTTATTACTCATAACTTTTAACCATTGAAAATATTCATCAAAATTTCCAAAAGGTCCATATCGCAAGTATGTCCAAAGTTTACCCTCTAAATCATGCTTATTTGCCGCGAATAAATCTTCTGCATGCACGATCGGGTCAAGTGGTTCTAATCGACAATAGTCCCCTTGCATTGGCTCATTCGAGGGAAGACAAACAGACTTCCACTCATGAACGGCGAAACCAATTGGCTGCCCTAATTCATTCTGTTCCATAATTTCCACATTACTTTAATGGTAACTCCTAACGCCTCAAAAACCGGCGCGGTAAAGCTGGCGGCTTTTGTGTGTGTTTTTGCACAAAAGGTGACAGCTTTGCCACGTCCGCGTGCTTTGACATGTTATGATTTTTATACCATAATTGGGTACATATTGGTACTTTTGAGGTGAATCATGGCTAAAAACACAAGTATGACTCTGGGAGAGCACTTCGATGGCTTTATTGCTCACCAGATTAAAACAGGACGCTACGGCTCTGCCAGCGAGGTCGTGCGGGCGGGCTTGAGAGTGCTTGAAGACAAGGAAAATAAACTTGATGTACTGCGCCAAATGCTTGTTGACGGCGAAGAAAGTGGTATAGCTGACTATAGCTACGATAGCCTTATGGCTGAACTTGATGCCGAAAATAATATATGAGTACATTTATTTTAACGCGGCGCGCTAAAGCTGACTTGAAAGCCATAGCTAAGTTTACCGAAAAGCGCTGGGGAAGAGAGCCGCGCTACATTTACATTAAGCAATTTGATGATACCTTTCATACGCTTTCCAATACCCCTGAGATAGGTAACAACTGTAATTATATAAAAGAAAATTACCAAAGATTTCCCCAAGGTAGCCATATAATTTTTTACCGCACAGGCTCTCAAAACAGCATTGAAATTATTCGCATTCTTCACAAAAATATGGACGTACTCTCAAAGTTTGGCGGCTCATAACGCTTCGCTAGTATGCGCCGCATGCGGCGTCATTATTGAGCAGTTTATTATGAGATCCAGCCTTACACAAAAACGACTTAATCAATTTTAATGCCAAATTCTTTTGCATATGCATATAAAATATTGTGATCTTTTTGAGCCTGCATACTTCGCTGCATGTAACTTTTAAGTTCGCCCTCGCTTAAAGATCTCATCTTTTTACCAAGTTCAGTAATTTCTCTAAACTCCGCCTTTAATATGCTAGACGCCTCTCGAAAAGTTATTTCGGTCTTCGAGATATCCGACTCTATATTATTAGTTCCTATGGAATATATGTAGCCGATTAAAATTCGTGAAGAGTTTTCAAGCTCCCCTTCAACTTGAACAAGATATTTAAAGGCTTTGTCTAAATCTGGTTCGGACACCTTAGTAGGCTGTAAATAGATCCACCCGAGGGTATAAAGCGCTTCATTATCTCCTTTCTGTGCTAAAACTTCTAAAGAAGACAATGCCGCTAATCCCTTCGCTCGCCCAGAACTCTCATCTTGCTCGGCCACTGCTAAATAAGGAATAACCCCAAGCGTACATAATAGTAGGGACAAAAATAATCTATTTCGGTACTTCACTACGCCTCCTAAAAGCTCAGTAATGGTAGGAACTCCAATTTCTTAGAGCCCCCCATGCAGATCCGGACGTGCGGTTTTCCCGCATCCGGCTCCTCGGTTGTACTCGCTCTCGCAGCGCAAAGCTCCATAGTCATTACCACCACACCCTTTGGTTTGATGGTATTGCTTTACATACCGGTAAGGCCAGCTGTCTGTACGCAATTAAACGCTTCAGCTTGGCCCAGGTCAAACTTTTCCTACCACTTCTACGATTCAGCCATTTATATAACATGCCCACCACATGATGATAAACATCGTACAGATCGCCCTTATTCCCCACAGCCCCGAAGTAATTGTAATGACCTCGTAGCTTTTGGGTTAATTTATCCAGTAACTTCGGCGTTCTCATATGCCGCGACTTCTTGATAAATTCACTGTACGTTTGTTTTGTGGCTTGTCGTCGTTTTCTGGCCGTGCGCCTAAACAATCTCGCTTTACCGCCTTTGTCTGTATTCCAATAGAATTCAAAACTCAGGAAGGTAAATCGGTTCTTCAGCGTTGGCTCAAAACGACTGAAACGGATGCGTTGAGTTTTCTCTTCAGCGACTTGTAGATTGTATTTCTCCAACCTCTTCGGTAGCACTTTAAAGAATCGATCCGCGTCTCGGGAATATTGAAAGGCACAGACAAAGTCATCTGCGTACCGGCAAATAATCGCTTCGCCATCACAGGCAGGCTTAACAACTTTTTCAAACCATTCGTCGATGACATGATGCAAATAGATGTTCGCCAGAATTGGGGAGATGCTTCCGCCCTGCGGCGTGCCCTCTTCAGGATATTCTATGCTGCCATCTTCTTCGAGTATGCCGGCTTTTAACCATTTCGATATTAATCGTAGAAATCGTTTGTCATCCACTCGTTGTGCAATAAATTCGAGTAGAACCTCATGATCAATATGATTAAAGAAGCCTTTTATGTCAGCTTCGACCACATACCCAAAGCGACCAAACTGCATTCTGACCGCAAGGTCATCGGCGGCTTGGCGTGCTCCACGTTTTGGTCGGTAACCATAACTAAAATCATGAAAGTCTTGTTCGTATATTGCACTCAGCAGATCTGAACTTGTTGTTTGGAGGAGCTTATCTTCCAACACTGGCAAGCCCAGTGGTCTCGTTTTCCCCGGTGCTTTTGGTATGTGTTTCCTTTTCACCAGTCTCGCTTTGTAGCTTTGTCGTTTTAACCTAACAATTAAGTCTTCTACATTCGTATCGAAGTTTCCTTGATAGTCTTGGTAGGTAACCTTATCCACACCTGAAGCGGCCTTTTTATTCATTCGACTAAAGGCGTACTTTAAATGTGTTTCGTTAAGACAACGTGACAAATCCCGAAAGCGATGTTCTGGATCTTGCTTTGCTTTCCTGGCTATTCCTCGCAGTGAGGGGAGCTCATAATATTCCCATTCTTCAGCGACGGGTATGAGGGGCCTTTGCGAGCTACGTACTTCCGTCAATTCCTTCCCCATGTAGTTGGCTCTCCCAACCTCAGAGTACTATGTTTGATCCGACTTCCACTTAACCATCGGTCGTTTGCCCAGTTACGGGCCTCACAACTTTCCCAGTGGTTTCTCATAATCGTTGAGATCCAGCGCAGTCCAGTTTCCTTTTTATGTCGTGTCTCTGGCAATTCAGTTCTCGTTAATTATGCCGCTAGGGCTTAAGTGGATCTCGGCTTTAACTCCTGTGTCGCCCTATCTCCTGCATCCATGCAGTCGTCTCAAGTTCTCAAAACCGTCTCTTTGTACATGCCACAACCTTTTGACTCCGGAGGCCCTTCACACCCTGACCAATACGGGTGCTTCTGTGTTGACTTCGGTGGGCGTTAAACCCCTCGTCGACCTCAATTTACATTTCGAAGCTGTCTGCTATGCCAGTTCTCAGGAGCTGCGGACTCCCTACGGCCTATACAATTCTCTGTGTACGCTTCACTTGTTTTGTTCGGACTTTTATTAAGGAGTGGAAATTTTAAGAAAAAAAAATCCTTCCTTGTCTTCCGCCACAAGCGCAACACTCGATACGGGTGGTTGGTTAAACCTTTCCCGACAGGGACTTGCACCCTGCAAGACGCATCAAGATTAAACTTGACGCTCTAACGCCTTTAGCATATGCAAAAATTGTGGCGTGTAATTTGTGTGAAATGGGCGAAGCCCATACACAAATGGAGCGACGCAATTTTTGTCATATGGCTAAAATTGTTATGCATTATTTGCGCAGACTTCTTTTGTTAAGGTAGTAGTTAAAATATTCTCCGCATTTTTATCCAGAAATCGGTATTCTAGATCAATACCCTTACCAAAGAATTCATGTACACCTTTATTTTGGCAAGCCGTTAAATATAAATGAGCTATCATTTCTTTAGCAAACAATTCAATATCGGATTCAGCTTTAACAGCATTGATCAGTGTGAAGGTATAGATCATTGTTCCATCGATTGCCTGGGCTTTATCTAGCCGTTGGTTTTCATCTACCATAAATGGTGTATTTTCGTTTGCCTGAATACTCTGCATTTTAAGCCAGTAATCAACATCCTCTTCGATACGTGGAGACCTATTAAAATAAGCTAATGACAATATAACCGCTACAAATCCAGTAAATGCAGCAAATTTTTTAGTTTGTTTATTCAATATAATTATCCGTTAATTACTTTGCATAACGCCGCTATAGCCAGCCCCAAATGTGGAGCTGTTTTGTGCGAAAATGCGCGCAGCGTATGCACCTGTCTCTTATACACATCTGACGCTGCCGACGATCT
>JAWSUZ010000054.1:0-142592 GCA_033852165.1 Agarilytica sp.
CAACTAGCTTGAAAAACACCGGGCATGGAAGAGTGATACATCTTCGAGTGGGTCGATATCTGGCAATTGTTATGTTGTCTTTTCTGTGCGTGGCTTTTAGTTCTGCTAGCTCTGTTCAGGAGCTGACTTTTGCCGAGGCGAAAGCGCATTACGTCATTGAAATTACAAAGCATATTACGTGGCCAAATGAAGACCATTTTGATGAGTTTCGTGTGGGGGTCATTGGTCATAACGAAGAGTTGATGAAGGCTTTTTCCCAAAAAACGTCTGTAGAAGTGCGAGGAAAAAAATTCAGTTTTGAACGCATAGAGCCTTCGAGCTTACCCGCTAATTATTATCCGGTTATATTCATCACGAAGAAAAGTCGATCGCAAAACTCTTTAGTGTATTCCAAAGTAAAAAATACGCTCGTGATTAGTGATGGAAACATTGGGCGAGATGTTCAAATGGTGAGTTTGGTTCCGGCGCTTCGTAGGATTAACATAAAGTTAAATCGAGAAAATCTGGCGAATCATGGTTTTGATGTGTCGATCAACCTATTGGAGTTGGCGGGGACGAAAGAGGATTTGGGTGAACAGCTCAGAGACAAAGAGGCACGACTCAATGATCTTTTGGAGCAGGTGCAAAAAAAGGAGAGGAGTCTTGGCAAGTTGAACGAAAAACTTATCGAAAATTCAACGCTTTTGGCATCGGCAAACGATCAGCTAGCAGAACGGGAAGTGTTGTTAACAAAAAATAAACGTGAACTTGGTTTGTTGTCTCAGAATATCGAAAAGTCTCAGACTGAAGTGCTGAGGAATAAGGATGATATAGCGCGTCAAAAACAATTGATTACGGACAAGCAAAAAGAACTCTTATTACAAGAAACGGTAATGGTCAGCCTCGCTGAGGAAATTGATAGAAGTCAGGAAGTTTTGGATCAGCAGTCTTCAAAAATAAAGCATCAAGGCGGTGTGATAGAAACCAAAGAACAGACGATCGTTGAGCAGCGGGGGTGGTTGGGGTTCGTATTGGTAGTGACTGTTGTGTTTTTTGTCATGATATATTTTTTAATGCGGGTGAATCATTTACGGAAAAAGACAAATAAAGAGCTAGAAAGGTTGAATGGACAACTTTATGAACTGGCTACGACGGATGGGATGAGTCAGTTATTTAATCGTCGTCATTTTTTAGAGTCAGCACGAAATGAATTTATAAGACAGCGTAGAAAACTTTCTCAGTCGATAATGCTAATGATGGATATCGATCATTTTAAGAAGGTGAACGACACATTCGGGCATGCTGCCGGGGATGAGGTCATTAAATCGGTAGCAGATATCTTGAAAAACAGCTTGCGTCAATACGATATTGTCGGACGCGTGGGCGGCGAAGAATATGCGATGATGCTGGTTGATTGCGATGTTGATTTGGCGGCTAAAATTGGGCTGCGCTTGTGTCAGGAAGTCGAAGCGAAAGAAATTAATTATGATGGTGAAAACATTAAGATTACCATCAGCATCGGCCTTAGCCGATTGGGCGATGATGATACAAACGTTGAGCAGAGCTTGGCTCGAGCAGATAAAGCGCTATATGACGCGAAACAAGGTGGTCGAAACCAAGTTGTTGTATATTCTCAATGAAATGGTCGAGCCTTTTTATGGTTTATTTTATTTTCCTTTCTTTTTGTTTTTCGACTAACTCCGACTCGGTCACTGGAGACGCGTTAGTTCGTGAACTCTAAAAATCTAATGTTCGGTATGGGCTGACCGTAACAGAGGAACGCGAATAGTAAAATCAGTACCTTCTCCGTGAACGCTATGACAGGAAATTGTGCCTTTAAGCTGTTGGACAACGCTGTTATAAATGACGGGTAAGCCCAGTCCAATAGCGCCGTCTCCCCGGCGGGTTGTAAAAAATGGGTCAAATATTTTGGATAACTTGTCTTTTGATATTCCGCATCCTTTGTCTGAGTATTTAAGTTCTGCACATTTATCGATTTCTTGAATGTTGATATGTATCTCGCCAGCTTCTTCTGGAGCGTAAGCATGCATTTTTGTGTTTGTCAGTAAGCCACCTAAAATTTGGTAAATAACCGTTGGGTAGCTGGCTAAGGTTAACTGATGAGTATTTTCTATGGTTATTTTATAATTTTCCAACTTTAAGGAATATTTAAGACTCCCGATGCATTCCTGAATATATTGATTGAAATTGAATTTATGGGGCGCTTCTCCCGCGAGTTGATCGATGCCGATCTGCTTGAAGTTTTTAACTAGGTTCGCAGCTCGAGTAATGTTGTTTAGTATGGTATGCGATATTTCTTTAGTAGATTTCATATAGTTTTCGAGTTCTACTTTTCCTAAAGTGTTCTGTTTGAATTTTCTTTCAATAGCCGATGTTAATTCACACAGAGACGAGGCCGCTGTGACCCCGACTCCAATAGGGGTGTTTATTTCATGGGCTATCCCTGAGACTAATTGAGCTAACGCTGCCATTTTACCAGCCTCTATTAGTTGCTCCTGGGCGTTGGTTAACTCCTGCGTGCGCTGATCAACGAGGTCCTCTAGGTTTTTATAGATATAAGCGTTCTCGATGGATATCGCTACTTGGGATGACAATAATTGTAAAAACTCAAGGTGGTGGGTGTTAAATAGGCCTTTTGTCACACAGTTTTCTAAATAGAGTATCCCCATGATTTTATTGTGGTGCTCGATTGGATGACAGAGTACCGAATATGGCTGGTGTTGAATGATGTATTCATCATTCATGAATTGCTCTTCTTTTGTTGCTTCCGCAAGTATTACATCTTTATTTGTTCTGGCGACGTAGTTAATGACGGAAATCGGGAGGCCAATCCTTCCATTTTTATTCACGTCTTCTAGAGGGTGTGATTGAAGTACAACAGTTTCATTTGGGTATTCGCTTCCTTCGGCTTCTATACGGTATTTTCCATTATTTTCCAGTAATAATATGCCTTTTTGAGCCCCGGAATTTTCGATTAAGATATTCATCATGTTTTTAAGAAATCCGCCAAGGGTGATTTCTTTTGAAATAGCTTGTGATACCTTTAATACTGATTCTGAAGTTAGATCATAAGTATTACTGATTACCGATGTGTCGAGGCTTTGTTGCGAAGATTCGTTTTTCTCAGATCCGCTGGTTGTGGCTGTGTTGATTGTTCCTATGTTGATAGGAGCGATTAATTGCATATGTTGCCGTTCAAGAGCTTCGGTTTTCCTTTTAGCACCCCATAAATTGTAACAATAATAGGATTTACGAATATGGATTGCAGCAAAATCTGCTTTATTGTTTTCAAGCCAAAACTTTGCAGCACATTCATTGGCAATCGCTTCAAGTTGTGTATGATCACTTTCGGATGCGGATTGTATTGCCTTGTCATATAAGCGGGTTGCTACCAATCCATTGCCTTTTACCCTGGCCATTTCCGCGGCTATTAGGTATTCGAATTTCTTGAAGTTGGAGGGCGCATTGATCGCTACTTTCTTAACGAATTGATAGTAGGTGTTAACCTTTTTCCATATTCTACTTTGTTCTTGATCGTCAAACTGTTTAAATATTCGCAGATAAACCAAGCTGGCATGAAAACGATACTCAACGCCGTGAATGTAATTTTCAGCGCTATCAATTTTGCTCTCAAAATCAAGAACATGTTTCAATGCGAGTTGGTATTGTTCCATGATATAGAACCCTAAAATTCTATAGGCATCGGGAAATACGGAAAAAAGATCGAGTGAAGGGTGGCTGGATAGAAAATTTGACAGTTTAAAATCATTGGTGTCGAATGATGTCACTGATTCTGTGTTACCACGCATATAATGAATAAATGCTCCAGAGCTCGCACGGCATAAGTCATGCATTACCATCGCGTTACATTTTTTGAACTTTTCGAGATATTGTTTTGTTAGGATTTCAGCTTCTTCCAAATTGGTTGACACCGACATTAATGACCTATGACCGTTGACGAGGCAATAACTCGCATGTACAAAATCTCCCCCGTCAAAGCCAAGTTGGTAAGCTTTTTCCATTTCGTTTGGTACCAGTTTTAGGTCGGTTTTAAAGTGGCTTAACCGTCCCCAAAAAGCGTTTAAAGTTTTACATCCTGTTCGAAGGTTAGCTGTTTTTTCCTCTGCAATTCGTTTTCCAACAAGGCCAAACTCATAGGCGGAAGAATAATTCCTGTACCGCGACGACATGATCATACCTTGCCCCGCATAGGCGTAAGCGGAGTTTGGTGTGTTGCCATTTTTAATTGACAAATTAACCGCAGTGAAGGTCAATACAGGAAGGTAAAATGGTGCGGAAATCAGGCAGCAGTCAAATAAATTAACGGATATGATTTTTAAAATTTCTTGCCCTGGGTCTTCGTTAGAAGGCAGATCATAAAGCCTTGATATCGATTTCCCCCCCCATTGCTCGTTATACCATTCTTCTTGTTTCTCGATGTAAACATTAATAGCCTTTTTATCTTCGAGGGGCGGTAGTTTAATTCCGAAACAGGCGTACGCTTCTATCCCTGAATGAATGGAATTAGTGTATTTTCCCTGAATGGAGTGTTGGGCTATTAATTGAATAAATACTTGCCCCTTTTCAATCGCTGTATTTGAATTTTTGAGTGCTTCTTCCAGTATTTTTCGTGAACTTCCAAACTCGCCAACAAAAAATTCACACTCTGATTGTTCAATATGTAAATCATAAATTAGGTTGTGGTGGTTTTTCCAGCTGTTGTCTAGCGGCATACTGGCTGCCTGCCTAAAAAAACTTACTGCGGAGTCATAGGCGGCAGAAGACTTCGCTTTTCGACCGGCATGCAGATTTAGCTCGACGAACTGAACTTTTTCAGAGTGTTTGTTTATGAGTGATTTACCCCGGTTTAAATGGTTAACGATGAAGAATAAGTTATCTTCAACCTGCGCGTCAGTCGCATTATTTAAGAGTAGTCGGGAAATTTGTAGGTGAATGGGCTGGCGACCATCTTCTGGTATCAGGGAGTAAACAGCTTGTTGAACTCGGTCATGTAAAAATTTAAATACGCTTTTTTCTTTGGGTGAGGGGGAATCAGCATAAGAAAATGTTTGATAGCTATCATCTTCGGGTATTACTAGTCCCTCTTCAATAGCTTCCCATAATGCATCAAGTGTATCGCATGTGCTTTTTTCGTATATTGTTGCAAGTGTTTGTATGTCGAAACAGTTACCGATGCAGGCGGATAATTTTAGAGTGTGTTGCGCCTCGTCGGAAAGCCGCTCTATTTTCCGAATCATTAGTTCGACGACATTGACGGTTGTGTTTTTCTTTTTGATGTTTTGAATGTCCCACTCCCAGTATGAATCTTCATTGGAGTAAGTGAGTAGATTGTTTTCTGGTAAGGATTTCAAAAATTGCGTTAGGTAGAATGCATTTCCCTGAGTTTTTTCATACACCAATTCTGCCAGTTCTGATGATTTTTCTTCACTGCAATGAAGAGTGTCAGCCGTTAGAGATTTTACATTCTTTGCTGAAAGTCCGCTGAGATTAATATAAGTAATATTGGTGCATTCTTCGGAGATTTCTCTTAAGGCATTTCTTAGCGGGTGTAAGGCGTCGACTTCGTTATCGCGGTATGCGCCAATCAAAAACAGATAGTTAATACTGGTATCTGTCATTAAATGTTTAATCAGATTCAACGAGGCGAAGTCGACCCATTGTAGATCATCAATAAACAGAACAAGCGGATGCTCTTTTTGACTTACTGCATTTATAAACGCACTAAAAACCAAATTAAAACGGTTTTTTGCTTCTGCTGGTCTCACTCTTGGAATCGCGGGTTGAGGGCCAATAATCAGTTCTAACGTGGGGATTACGTCAATTAAAACCTTACCGTTTAAGCCTATCGCGCGGCATATTTTGGATTTCCAAGCTGATAAAGACTCAGCGTCCTCTTTTAATAAATACCCAACAAATTGAGATAGGGCGTGGATAAATGCAGAATACGGCGTGCTTTTTTGAAGTGGGTCAAACTTTCCCGCGCCAAAATTTCCTCTTTTTTCGGTTATTGGTTTTTGAACTTCACGAACGAGGGCGGTTTTACCCACGCCGGAATATCCACTCACCATGACTAGTTGTGGGGTGCCTTGCGCAGCTAAATCAAAAATGTCGATGAGTTTTCGTACGTTTTTTTCTCTGCCGTACAATTTTTGAGTGAGCTTAAAGCTACCCCAGCTATCTTTTTGAGCCAGGGGAAAGGGGGCAATCGATCCTGTATCTTCCAGCTGATTTAAACATTCTTGCAGGTCGGCGATTATCCCGTGGGCGGATTGATAGCGGTCTTCTGCGTTTTTGGACATCAGCTTTGCGATAATATCGGATATAACATTTCCGATGGACGGTTCAATAGCGTTGGCAGATATACACTGTTTTGCTATCTGGCAGTAGATAAGTTCCATCGCATCGGTAGCCCTAAAAGGCAGTACGCCAGTTAACAGTTTATAAAAAGCAATGCCTAGAGAATAGAAGTCGGTTCTGTAATCAATTTCGCGATTCATTCGTCCAGTTTGTTCCGGTGAAATATAGGCTAGAGTTCCTGTCAATCTATTCGGGTTGACAGGTTCTGGATTTTCGCTTGTTAGCGTAGTAGCTAAGCCAAAATCAATAATTTTCACCTGGTGTGTGTCTGGGTTATAAACGGTATTAGAAAGATTTATATCTTTATGGACTAAGTGGGCCGCATGTATATCGCCAAGTGCTCGGGCCATTTGTATGGCGATCGGGAAAAACGTTTTAAGTTCAATTGTTTTGGATTGGAATAGTGTTTCGAGGTCCGTCCCTTGAATATCTTCTAGCTCCATTACATATGACCCAGAAATTTTTTCTAGGTCATATGCATGAATGGTGGAGCCATTGTGAAATTTTCGCAGTAAGTCATATTCGTGTTTATAACGGATTATTTCATCCCAGGAAGGGTAGTTATGACTAAGAATTTTTAAAATAACAGGTAGGGCATCAGAATTTCGTTTTGCTCGGCAAACGCGTGTCCTTCTACTCGAATAAATTTGATTTAATTCGCTGTAACCCTTTATTTCTGTTCTGCTAACACTGCTTATCTGGGTCATGCCAATACCCCGTTATTTTATACGCTCTTTATCGTCACAAGTAATAATGAAGGATAAAAATCGGAACGTCTGTTAGGTTGCAAATGTACACTAATTGGCGCGCTATGCATTGTCAACCTATAGCATATAAGTAGTTGTTATTTACTGTAATAAAAGGCGGTTGAAAAATAAAAAACATTTAATATTTATGGGCAGCGTCATCGTCTGGAATATATTTCCGTGGGGTGACATATTATTTATCGATGAGATTCATGCATAGAACACTGATAACTGAAAAATCGATTCAAGTATTTCTATTAGAGATTAATATTATAAATGGCTGATGCTGGAGAGGCCTTGGAGTTAATCTGTTCCAGATCCATGACTGGTAAATAAGTGAAGAACTGGTGGGGTTGTGTGTTGAACTCTACTCTTATATCTTTTCTATATAATTAATTTAAACTGTATTGTTCTTACTGTTATTCTTTTTATGAAAAACAACCGAGTCTTTTTATATGCTAAACGTCTATGGCAATGGTACTCGTATTCAAACGCCTTAAAAATAAATGAGCGACTCCTTTTTCTTGATTTTTCATTTGGACCCACTTTCATGATGACTCTGAAATGATTTTCGGATTTACAATCGAGTCTGATCTTGTTGGGTGCGCTGTGTTTAAATGCAGTAGTTGTGAGTGTGGATTTCCATTGGCTGAGAGTGAATAATTATTAAGATGATCAAATTACATGGTAACCCTTATTTCTGCGCGAACTGGGTACGCTGGGCTATCGAAGTATTTGGTACCGCTTATGAAGAGGCGGATATCGCTTTCGTTGATGAAGACTCAGGCTTGGTGGGCTTCCTCAAGATCAAACCGAACCGACTTGCGTCCTTTCTTTGCCGTCAAACGCCACCTGGAAATGAATCTGTCGCGAGCGTCGGTCAAAAAGGTTTTCTCCGCCGGTATGATTCAGTCCTACCGGGTTTGGCTGCGCGATGAAGTCGCAATGCAGGCGTCTGGCACTGTCCAAGCAGGGCCTGGTATCGCAGCAGCTGTTTGGTACAGGCTTATCTGGAACGCGCAGGGCAATCGAACATCTTGGCTATGTACAGGTTGATACGCTGTCGGTGGTCGAGCGCGCGCATCACCATGTGTTGTGGAATCGAGTGCGGGACTATGATCCCGCTCACTTGAATCAGCTGGTCAGTGAGCAGCACATCTTTGAGTATTGGTACCATGCCGCTTCGTATCTGCCAATGCGTGACTATCGTTATGCGCTGCCGAATATGGCGTCGATACGAAATGGTGAAAACCGTTATTACACGAATGTCGACGAACGTTTGATGAATGAGATCATGGCTCGGGTGAGTGCAGAGGGTGCGTTACGGTTGCGTGATCTCGACAACGGGAGCAAGGGTAAGGGAAAGTGGTGGAGCATGGGGCCAGGCCGGCGTGCCGTCGAAAAACTGTTCATGCAGGGCGATCTGATGGTGTGTGGGCGCAATGGCGTGGAGAAGGTTTATGACCTCGCCGAACGCTGTTTGCCTGAGGGTGTTGATCTGAGTGTGCCCACGCTCAGCGAATATGTGGCCTATTTGTTTGATACAACTCTTAGGGTGCACGGAGTTTTTACCTGGAAGCAGCTATTGCATCTGAAGACGGGTAAGCCCTTGCGGGACGCGATGCGTGAAGTTCTCGACGCGCGTATTGACGCCGGAGTGGTAGGAGAGCTGGATAACGCCGATGCTCCAACCATCTATGTGGATATCAATGCGCTCGAACAAGCGCCGAGGTTCGACGGCGCACTGAAGGTGTTGTCCCCATTCGACAATGTGGTGATCCACCGCGACCGCTTGAGCTCACTGTTCGAATTTGACTACCGGATTGAATGTTATGTCGCAGCGTCTAAGCGCGTGTTCGGCTACTTTTGCCTGCCTATTCTGTACGACGATAAGTTTGTCGGTCGAATCGATTGTAAGGCGCATCGGGCCGAACAGCGTTTTGAGGTCTTAAGCCTGCACTTGGAAGGTGGCCCTCTTGATCGGGATCAGTTTTTTCCTGCGTTAAGCGACGAGTTGCAAAGGTTCGCCGACTTTAATAAGTGCCCGCTGCTCGATGAGGGTGTAATTGATAAGGTGCGCCATCGCCAGTTTGCTTCTGTCTAGGTAGAAAAAGGGCACGTATATATCGCTCGCCTTTATTTTCCTTTGTGTATTTAAATAATCATTGTAAAGTTTTGTTTCAGTTAATGTGCGATTGTTCAAAAATAACGTTTCAATCGGGCCGGGCTCGATTGAAGATTGAGGTCATGGCCGCTGCTGAATTCATGTTGAGGCCGTGGAGGTGTCTGTCGAATAACATCGAACATCTCGCGTTTAGGAGATCGCCGTATTTTTGATTGGGGCAGCAATGAACCTGGCCTCATTGAAATTGATGCTGGCGCAAGAATAAAAATGATGCAGAATCAGCGCGTGAAGATTACGGAGTTGTTTTACAGAATGGAATCATCCCTTCTTGAGTGCTTCTTACTTTTCCAGATAATTTAGCCGGCTAGCTAAGCATGTGCAGCGCACAGTGGTTTTGTTGGTTGTTGAAAGTCGGGTGTGGATTCAAAATTGAAAATTCGCATGCGGACTATTAAGGGTATTAAAACCTAATCTAGGGAGAGGGAGAAATGGTGTTGAGATGGGGGTTTTCGGAGATTGGCGAAATGATTGTCGTGGCCGCCAAATTAATTGTTTTTATGAGTATTGGGGACATCATAGTATATGTTCTCCCTAGCGCACTCCTTTCGTCGTTTTTTGCGTTTATTATCGCTATCGTAGTTCTGATTGTATTTTGTAGTCGGGGCAGGCTCGATTGAAAGTTAGCTTCATGGTTGCTGTGGGGTTTTGTCAGGTTTCAATTGAGTCTGACCCGATTGATATTCGCCCGTCACCCGTCACCCGTCACCCGTCACCCGTCACCCATTGCCCTTCCTTTATTACCGCCCCCCCCCCCAAAAAGCCATTTTCTTAACTTTCGTATATGCAAGTGGCGCCAAAAACACATATCGAGTCTAGCGATTTGATTGAAGTCTCAAAACCGGCGTCGGACTACACATTCTGCTTTCTTAATTGCTTTTCTGCTCCTATATTGGTTTTGCTGAACTTGTTTTTCCGTACTTATTCTAATAATTTATTGCCGGAGGGCGACATGTTTCTCAACTTCGATATCCCACAAGTAGTTAATCCGTTTAATCTCACTGGCGGTTTCCGCTATGGAAACGCAGCCGCTGACAAGGCGTTCTATGACGTGGATTCGTTAAATGCGAAGGAGTTTAGTTTCCTTGTTGATCAAACCACCGTTGAGGGGGCTATTTTGGTTGCTCTTCCTTCAGGGCAGCGTGAGATTGGTATTATAAAATACCAAGACTATGCTGAGTTGAAGGGGGGGGCGGGTAAGCCCCTGAAGCGTTTTTCAATTGCGGGAGTGGGCAGCTCGGATGTTGGGGCTGCTGCATTGGCGAGAACTTTGGCGGATTTTTACCAAGAGCCTGTGGGTGCGATTGTGGCAGGCTATGGCGTGGCTGATATGCTGCAGGAAGCGTTGGGCGGCTGGTTTACTTTGGGCGGCATTAATCGGGCGATGCCGTTTTTTGAGTCATCGATTTCGAACCTCAGCTTGGGGGATGCCAATGAGAATCATGATAGTGCGCTCAATAAGGTTGCGGATCTTAGCCCGGACACTAAAACTTTATTGGCTTTATTGAATGATGCTGATCGAGAAATTTTATCGATTGCAGGTCATTCTAAAGGGGCGTTGAGTATTGCTTTGGCCCTGCAAGTATTGGGCAAAGACGGTAATAGAGAGTTACAGAAAAAAGCTAAAAATATTGATCTGGTGACTTTTGGATCGGTAGTTAACTTTCCTAAAGGTTTCGAGAGCGTAAGGCAGTTTTTAGGTGCGATAGATTGGTTTGGCGGAATGAATTCTCAGTCGTCTATTGATCACGAAAGTGTACCGAATGCATGGCATCATCTTAATACTTCGATTCCTTATCATTTGGACGTTGTGAAGGTGCTTAAAGAAAGTCGGCAATAAGTGGTGTTGCTGCCGTTATAGTTGTAGGCGTTTGTGAGAAAAATTGATGTTGGAATAAGCTCCTGCCTTATGGGGCAGGAGGTTCGTTATTCTGGAGGGCATAAGCGCTCCAGCCTCTGCGTTGATCATTTATCCCGTATTTTTGAACTTCATCCTTTTTGTCCCGAGGTTGCCATTGGTCTTGGTGTTCCTCGGGAGCCTGTCCGCATGGTTGGCAGTGTGACAAGTCCTCGTGTGGTGGGCACCTTTTCCCGCTCTTTAGATATTACTGATGCTTTGTCGGATTATGCGAAAGTTGTTGCCGAAAAGTCGGCCCATCTTTGTGGATATATCCTGATGCAAAAGTCGCCTAGCTGTGCGTTGGCTAGCGCCCCGGTTTTTTGTGAGGGGCAGCCGGTAGATGGACGCTATGCGGGAGTCTACGTTCGAGCCTTACAAAATGAAAAACCGTTGTTGCCGATGGAGGAAGAGCTGAGGCTGGGGGAGCTTGGGGTAAGGTGCAATTTTATTGCGAGGGTGCGGGCTTATGAAGATTGGATGTTCAATGTTGCGCCTGCTTTATGTGTACAAGAGGTGGCTGATTTTCACAGTCGTTACGAGTATGTGTTGATGGCGCATTCTTCTGAGGTGCAAGAGGAGTTGGGTTTTGCGTTGAAGGGGGTGAGCGCTAAAAATATAGAGAGTGCCGCGCAGGAGTATTTTAAATGCTTTATGCAAGCCCTTAAGTCTGTAGCTCTACGTGAGCGTCATGTTTTGGTTGTGACGAAATTGGTGGCGGCGTGCGGGGATGAGCTCTCGGATGCGGTGCGTGACGAGCTGATGGCAGCCGTGAGGGATTACCGGAGCGGATGCTCGGATGTTGTTGTACTGATGAATTTACTCTTGTCCTGTTTTTCTGGGTCAATAAAAGTACAGGTTTATACTGCGCCATATGCTGATAATTTGGGCGGAGAAAATACATGTTAAAGTTTTTTAAATGTCGCTTGACCGCCTGCTAGGAGGCCCCTATAATGCGCCACCTTGATCAGGGCGAAGGTCCTAATCAATCCGGTGCGGGGTGGAGCAGTATGGTAGCTCGTCGGGCTCATAACCCGAAGGTCGTTGGTTCAAATCCAGCCCCCGCTACCAATTATTCAAAGAGCTTTTATTTTTAAAATAGGGGTTCAGGCGCAAAATTAAGATTTCGAATTTTGTTGCTGAAGGTGATTAGATCGGCCTGATTTAATCGTAGCCTTATGATATTGGCGCGGATAGTTCATTATCCCGCTATGAGCTAGATTGAGCTAATAAATTATCTTGCTCAGTGTCGCTAGCGAACTTCATCCTTTGTGCGATTTGGTATATCATGCGGTCAGCGTAGTGTTGCGCTTGTATGTTTGTTTTTGCGTAACATTAACCCCAGCTTGGGGTTTTTTAGTATCTGAGGGTTAAGATTCCATTTTTATGGGTTTCAATCTTCTTGCACCATCGCCCAGGCGGTGAGTGAAATGGGCTTAGTGCCCATTTTTTGTTTCTGGTGGAATTGAATGGCAGGCATACAGACTGAACTTGAGAACTTTATTGAACCCGCCGTAAGTGCGTTGGGTTGTGAGTTCTGGGGCTTAGAATATTTTGTTCAAGGTAAGCAGACCTTGTTGCGGATTTATATCGACAAAACGGGTGGTGTTTTGATCGAAGATTGTGAGGCGGTGAGTCGCCAGGTAGCGAGCATTATGGATGTAGAAGATCCAATTCGCTCTGAATACACTTTGGAAGTGTCTTCCCCTGGGCTAGATTGTCGTCTTTTTAAGTTGGCGCAATATAAAGAGTTTGTTGGCCAGCGTGTCGATATTAAGTTGCGCATGAGTTTTGACGGGCGTAAAAAGTTTTCTGGCCTTCTCAAAGGGATTGAGGATGATGAGGTTATTTTAGAAGTGGATAATGAGGAATACATTCTTCCTTACGAATTGATTGATCGGGCAAATGTTGTTCCCACGTTTTAGGATTTAGAGGCAACCAATGAAAAAAGAGATATTACTGGTCGCAGATGCTGTTTCGAATGAGAAAGGCGTCGACCGGGAAGTTATTTTTCAGGCGATTGAAGTGGCTTTAGCCACTGCTGCGAAAAAACGCTACGACGAAGATGCTAATATTCAGGTCACTATTGATCGTGAAACGGGTGACTATAGTACGGTTCGTCGCTGGGAAGTGATGGCTGATGATGTCTTGGCTGAGCTTGGTACGCAGTTTACAACTGAAGAAGCTGCCGAAGTTGATACGAGTCTAAAGGTTGGTGATGTTCACGAAGAGGCTGTGGACAATGTTGATTTTTGCCGGATAGCCGCGCAAACAGCGAAACAGGTTATTGTACAAAAAGTTCGTGAAGCTGAGCGTGCTCAGGTTGTTGAACAGTATAAAGACCGAATTGGCGAATTAATTTCTGCCACGGTTAAAAAAGTTACGCGCGATAATATTATTGTTGATCTCGGTGGGAATACCGAGGCGTTGTTGCCGCGTGAAGAGTTGGTTGGTCGCGAAGTGTTTCGTATGAATGACCGTGTTCGTGCATTGTTGGTTGATGTCCGGCCTGAGACTCGTGGACCTCAATTATTTTTAAGTCGCTCTTGTCCTGAAATGTTGGTCGAGTTATTTAAAATCGAAGTTCCTGAAATTTCGGAAGAAGTCATTGCGTTGAAAGGTTCTGCTCGGGACCCGGGTTCGCGCGCAAAAATTTCCGTCTCCACGAATGACGGACGAATGGATCCAGTTGGTGCATGTGTTGGCATGCGCGGATCTCGTGTTCAGGCCGTTTCTAATGAATTGGGTAATGAGCGAATTGATATTGTGTTATGGGACGATAACCCAGCTCAATACGTTATTAATGCCATGGCGCCAGCCGAAATCGAATCGATTGTGGTTGATGAAGAAACAAATTCTATGGATTTAGCTGTCGACCCAGAAAACTTGGCTCAGGCCATTGGCCGTGGCGGTCAAAATGTACGTTTAGCGTCCGAGCTTACGGGCTGGCAAATAAGCGTCATGAGTATTGATGAGTGGAACGCTAAGCAGGAATCTGAAGCTGGCAATTCAATCGACGTATTTGTCGAGCATTTGGATGTCGATGAGGATACTGCGGCTGTATTGGTGGATGAAGGTTTCACGACCTTGGAAGAGGTTGCCTATGTTCCTATGGAAGAGTTTTTGGCAATCGAAGGTTTTGATGAAGATCTAGCCAATGAGTTGCGCAGCAGAGCGAAAGATGCGTTGCTTACACAAGCTTTGGCGAAAGAAGAATCTGCCGGAGACACGACTCCACAAGAAGACTTGCTCACGATGGAGGGTATGGATGATGCCTTGGCCAACCTTTTGGCTGCCCGTGGCATTTGTTCTATGGAAGATCTTGCCGAGCAATCTGTCGATGAGTTGATGGAGGTAGACGGTATGGATACAGAGCGTGCCGGTGTGCTGATATTGAAAGCGCGTGAACCATGGTTTGCAGAAGAATAAACCATGAACGTGTAAATTAAGATTAAGAGTTAGAAAATAGAAAGTTATCTTTCGGGAACCTGAATAAATTATGGCTGATGTAACAGTAAGTGAACTCGCCACCTCAGTAGGCGCTTCTGTGGATCGTATTTTGACCCAAATGAAGCAGGCTGGGTTGTCCCATCAAAATGCCGATGACGTTGTTTCTGATGTAGAGAAGCAAACGTTGTTGTCGTTTTTAAAAACCAGCCATGGCGCTACTGCTGTATCGCCTAAAAAAATAACCTTAAAGCGTAAGACGACTTCTACGCTTAAGACAGGTTCTGGCAGTTCACGGAAAACTGTGAATGTGGAGGTTAGAAAGAAACGCACGTATGTTAAGCGTGATGTGGAAGAGCCTCAGGAGGACTTGGAAGATCAAGTTTCTGCGGTTGAAGAAGTGGTCGTGGAGCCGGTGGTGGTTGAAGTGCCTGAGCCTGAGCCTGAGGTTGTTGTTCCTGAAGTAGAAGAGAAGCCGGAAGAAGTAGAGGTAGAGACAAAAAAAGCTCCTACCGTGCGTACCAGCTTTGCTTGTGACGCAGAAGAGTTGCGACAAAAAGCAATTTTGGCTCGTCGAGCGGAAGCGGCAAAGGCTGAGCAAGCTAAAAAAGAGAAAGCTGAAAAGCTTAACGCTGATGCTAAGCCGAAGGCTGCTGAAGCTGCGGTTCCCGCTAAGGCTGCTCCTGCGAAAGACGATGAGCGCCATAAGCATCTGAAAAAAGCCAAGCATCCTGGTGGTGGCGAAGAGTCGGAAGATAAAGAAAACGACAAGGCGAAGCACAGAAAAACAGCCGGTAAGGCAGTTAAGAAGGTTGCCGGTCCTAAGAAAGTTGCTTCGGCTTTGGATTATGTCGAAGATAAAAGTGAGATTGATGAAGTTATCCACACTTCTAAGAGAAAGAGAAGGCTTGGCAGTACTCATGTTAAGCGATCAATCAAAGTCTCGAATAAGCATGGCTTTAAACGTCCGACGGATAAAATTATTAGTACAGTTGAGTTGTTAGAAGAAATTACTGTTTCTGATCTTGCTGGGCAAATGAATGTTAAAGCCGGTGTTGTTATCAAGCAGCTTATGAAGCTGGGTACGATGGCGACAATGAACCAGCCTATCGATAGAGATACTGCACAGCTTGTGATTGAAGAGCTCGGTCATAATGTTGTATTGGTTAGTGCTGATGCTGTGGAAGACGAGTTAAAAGAAATATTCTCGCAAGAAGACGCGAATGTGGTTTCTCGAGCTCCTATCGTTACGGTAATGGGCCATGTTGATCACGGTAAAACGTCTCTGCTTGATTATATTCGTAAAGCTAAGGTAACTGATGGCGAAGCGGGTGGTATTACTCAGCATATTGGTGCTTATCGTGTGCAAACGGATCATGGCGAGTTAACGTTCCTTGATACTCCTGGGCATGCGGCCTTTACGGCTATGCGTGCACGTGGTGCGCAATGTACGGATATCGTTATTTTGGTTGTGGCTGCAGACGATGGTGTTATGCCTCAGACTGAAGAAGCGATTCAGCATGCGCGTGCAGCGGGTGTTCCGATTGTTGTTGCGATCAACAAGATCGATAAAGAATCTGCTGACCCCGATAAGGTTAAAAATGAATTAGCGGCTAAAGATGTCATTCCAGATGATTGGGGTGGCGATACGCAATTTATTCCTGTATCTGCGATCACGGGTGAAGGCATTGAGGCGTTGTTGGAAGCTGTTGCGTTACAGTCTGAATTACTAGAGCTTAAGGCTCCTGTGGATGTTCCTGCTGCGGGTGTGGTTGTTGAAGCCCGCATCGATAAAGGCCGTGGTGTGGTTGCGACTGTTTTGGTTCAAAACGGTCATTTAAAACCTGGTGACATTATTCTTGCTGGTCAAAGTTTTGGTCGTGTTCGCGCCATGAACGATGAAACGGGTAAGAAGACTATGGATGCTGGTCCTTCTATACCTGTCGAGATTTTGGGTTTGGATTCTGCTCCGAACGCAGGTGACGAATTTGTTGTTGTGCCTGATGAGAAAAAGGCGCGCGAAGTTGTTCAGTTCCGTAACGAAAAAGAACGCAATGAGCGTCAGCAGCGTCAGCAAGCGGCGAAACTTGAAAACATGTTTGCAGGTCTTGGTAAGGACGAAGTTAAGGTTCTACCGATTGTAATAAAAACCGATGTTCGCGGTTCTCTTGAGGCGATTCAGTCAGCCTTGCTTGAAATCGGTAACGATGAAGTTCAAGTGAATATTATTGCTGGCGGCGTTGGCGGTATTACCGAAAATGACGTTAACCTTGCTCTGACATCTGGTGCTATCGTTATTGGCTTTAACGTACGGGCTGCAGGTTCTGCACGTAAGATTGCGGAAAAAGAATCCATTGAAATTCGTTATTACAGCATTATCTATCAGCTCATTGATGAAGTGAGAGATGCGCTTAGCGGTATGCTTGATCCTGAACGAGTCGAAGAGATTATTGGTATTGCTGATGTGCGCGATGTGTTCCGTTCACCGAAATTTGGTCAGGTTGCTGGCTGTATGGTGATAGAGGGTACGGTTTACCGTAACAAGCCTATTCGTGTATTGAGAGATGACATCGTTATTTATGAGGGCGAGCTAGAGTCTTTACGTCGCTTTAAGGATGATGTTGGCGATGTGCGTAATGGTACTGAGTGTGGCATCGGTGTTAAAAATTACGATGTGCAAGTCGGTGATCAGATCGAAGTCTTTGATGTTAAAGAGGTGGCGCGTTCGTTGTAACGCGCTCAGCTCTAGAAATATTAGCAGTAGAAAAATAGACTTTAACAATATAAAGAGTGATTAATGCCAAGAGAATTTAAACGCTCGGATCGAGTCGCTGACGCTATCCAGCGGAGTGTGGCTCAAATTATTCAATCAGAGGTCAGAGATCCTCGGTTGGGTATGGTCAATATCAATGCGGTAACGGTATCGAAAGATTTGGCTATTGCTAAGTTGTATGTGACTTTTGTTGGTCAAGATAGCGAAGCGGAAGATGCGATTAAGGTGGAAGTTCTCAATAAGGCTTCCAGCTTTATTCGTGGAATGGTGGCTAAGGATATTAAAATCCGTACGACGCCACGTTTATTATTTCTATTTGATAAGTCGGTTGTTCGTGGTCAAAAAATGACGGACCTAATCGACAAAGCCCTTTCTTCTGATCGCGCTCATCACCCTGACGACGAGGGGTGATTAGTGGGGCGTCGACGTAAGTTTGGACGGCCAGTTAATGGTGTGATCCTCATTGATAAGGTTGCCGGTATGACATCGAATGATGTTGTACAGAAAGCCAAAAGACTCTTTTTTGCCACAAAAGCTGGCCACACTGGAGCGCTAGACCCTCTAGCAACCGGTGTTTTGCCCATTTGTTTTGGTGAGGCAACCAAATTTTCCCAGTATTTACTCGATTCTGATAAAACTTACGAGAGTGTTTTTCGTTTTGGTCAAACGACCGATACGGGAGATTCTGACGGTAAGGTGTTGGTTGAGTCAGATCCTTCGGCGTTGACTGAGGATCAAGTGTTAGCGGCGATGGCGTCTTATCGTGGTGACATTAAACAAATCCCTCCTATGTATTCTGCTCTCAAGAAAGATGGTCAGCCTTTGTATAAGTTGGCGAGAGCGGGTATTGAAGTGGAGCGTGAAGCGCGTCCGGTCACGATACATGCTTATGAGTTACTGGAGTTCACAGCTGGAGCAGAGGCTTCTGCAAAGGTTCGAATTTCTTGCAGTAAAGGTACTTATGTTCGCAGTTTAGCGGAAGATTTAGGGCGAGATTTGGGCTTTGGTGCACATGTATGCGAGCTGCGTCGAACGAAAGCGGGTGACTATGTTATTGAGGATGCCCAAACGTTAGAGTCCCTTGAGTCAGATCGGGGTGAAGGCAGGGCTGAGGAGCTGGATTGTAAGTTGCTCAGTGTCGACTCTCCGGTCACCATATTCCCCAAATTATCACTTGAAGACGACAGTGCGTTCTATTTTCTTCGAGGGCAGGCGGTAATGGATAGCGAGGTCTACCGCATTGCGGAAGAAGGTGATACAGTGCGCGTCTTCCGTGGCCTGGATGAGTTTTTAGGCGTGGGCGAAGTCACTGAAGACGGTCGTGTAGCACCTAAACGGCTGGTGGCATCTTAAGTAAGAAAGTAAAGAATTTTGACCTGCTGAGGCTCGGTGCTTTGGCGGGTGACTCAAGAATTGAGGTTTGTCCTCAAGACCTACCTGTAAATATGCACGGGTAGGCCGTAATTAGGAGAGCTGATAGTCGCGATTGTTCTTATATAGAGTGGTCGTAAATCGTGTTCTTCATGCATATTCAATGTAATCGAGGAAAATGTTATGGCACTTAGTGCACCAGAAAAAGAAACTATTTTAAAAGAGCATCAACGTGCTGAAGGCGATACGGGTTCTCCCGAGGTTCAAGTTGCTTTGTTGACCGCAAACATCAACAAGCTTCAAGGCCATTTTGCTGATCATAAGCAAGATCATCACTCTCGCCGCGGTTTGATTCGCATGGTTAACCAACGTCGTAAGTTGTTGGATTACCTCAAAGGCAAAGACGGTACTCGTTATGCCTCGCTCATTAAAAAATTGGGCTTGCGCCGCTAAAAAAACTGCCCGCATTATGCGGGCATTTTTATTTTTGCGTTCATCGCATCCCATTCTTTCTGAATACGCATTTGAGACAGTTTTTGGTGGGTAGTAGAAATTTTGGCGAGTCTGTTTGTGTGATCTCTTCAGTTGTTTCTATTATGTGCCGATAAAGATTTTCTAGTCGTTATATTCAAAGTAAAAAGCGTTAATCAAAGCGTTATATTTAGAGCAAAACCTGTTTGGTAAATAACTAAACAACAATACAAACTTGCTTGGGGCAATGGGGCTTCAGCAAAAAGAAGGATAAAAAAGTGAATCCAATAATCAAAAAATTTCAATATGGTAATGACACCGTCACTCTTGAAACTGGGCGTGTAGCTCGTCAAGCGACTGGTTCAGTTATCGTTACATTAGGTAAATCAACTGTAATGTGTACAGTTGTTGGCAAGAAAGAAGCCACTCCCGGTCAAGGTTTTTTCCCCTTGTCTGTTCATTACGTCGAAAAGGCTTACGCTGCTGGTAAGATCCCTGGTGGATTTTTCAAGCGTGAAGCACGCCCAAGCGAAAAAGAGACGTTGACCTCTCGTTTAATCGATCGTCCTATTCGTCCTCTTTTCCCGAAAGATTACTTATGCGAAGTGCAAGTTATCTGTACGGTTATCTCTGCGGATAAAAATGAAGATCCAGATATCGCTGCAATGATCGGTACATCTGCTGCGTTGTCTATTTCAGGCATTCCATTTAACGGCCCAATTGGCGGCGCTCGTGTCGGTTATACCGAAGACGAAGGCTACCTTTTGAACCCTCGCTATTCAGTGTTAGCTGAATCTGAGTTGGATATGGTTGTTGCGGGTACAAAAGACGCTGTGTTGATGGTTGAATCAGAAGCGAATGAGTTACCAGAAGATATTATGTTGGGCGCAGTGTTGTACGCTCACCAAGAAATGCAATCTGTTATTCATGCGATTGATGAGCTAGTTAAAGACGCTGGTAAAGAGCGTTGGGAATGGCAAGCTCCTGTTGTTAACGAAGCATTGGTTGCTGCTGTTAAGGCCGATTTTGAAGATTCGATTGGTGTTGCATATCGTATTACTGATAAAGCCAAGCGTTATGACCGTCTTTCTGAGCTTCGTGGCCAAGCGGTTGCACAGTTAGTAACGGAAGAGTCTGAATTTTCCGCGGATGACGTGAAAACTGTTTTCGGTAAAATTGAAAAGAAAATTGTACGTTCACGCGTTGTTGCGGGTGAAGCTCGTATTGATGGTCGTGATACTAAAACGGTTCGTCCGTTACAGGTTGAAGCAGGTGTTTTACCTCGCGTACACGGTTCTGCGTTGTTTACTCGTGGGGAAACTCAGGCCTTGGTTGTTGCAACCTTAGGTTCTGCACGCGACTCTCAAATTATCGATGCCCTTGAAGGTGAGCGTCGTGATCCGTTTATGTTGCACTACAACTTCCCTCCTTATTCTGTAGGTGAGTGTGGTCGTATGGGCTCTACCAATCGTCGTGAAATCGGCCATGGTCGTTTGGCTCGTCGTAGTATCGCTGCGGTCTTACCAAATCAAGAAGAATTCCCATACACGATTCGTGTTGTAAGTGAAATTACAGAATCAAACGGTTCAAGCTCAATGGCTTCTGTTTGTGGTACTAGCTTGGCGTTAATGGATGCTGGCGTACCGATCAAAGCACCTGTTGCGGGTATCGCGATGGGTTTGATTAAAGAAGACGAAGGTTACGCGATTTTGACCGATATCTTAGGTGATGAAGATCACTTAGGCGATATGGACTTTAAAGTTGCGGGTACTTCAAACGGTATTACTGCATTGCAGATGGATATCAAAATTGAAGGAATCACTGAAGAAATTATGGAGCAAGCGCTTGAGCAAGCCTTGAGTGCTCGTTTGCACATTCTTAGTGAGATGAATAAAGTGATCGCGGCTCCTCGTGCAGAGCTTAGTGATACTGCTCCTCAGTATCACACTCTAAAAGTTCATCCTGATAAAATTCGCGACATCATTGGTAAAGGCGGCGCAACTATCCGTTCAATTACTGAGGAGACTGGCGCTTCTATCGATATTGATGATGACGGTACTGTTAAAATCTACGCTGCTAGTGGTGAAGGTTTGCAGGCTGCTATTAACCGAGTTGAAGAGATTACCGCTGAAGCTGAAGTGGGTACAACCTACAAAGGTAAAGTTGTTCGAATCGTTGACTTTGGTGCATTTATTAACTTCTTGCCAGGTAAAGATGGCTTAGTCCACATTTCTCAAATTGCGCATGAGCGTGTACAGAAAGTTGAGGACTATTTGGAAGTTGGTCAAGAAATTGACGTTCTTTGTATGGACGTTGATCAGCGTGGCCGCATCAAGCTTTCAATTAAAGAGCTTCTCGACAAGCCTGTAGCTCCAGAAGAAACTGCGACGGATTCAAACCCTGAGTAGTTCTAAAAATGTAAGCACGATTTAATTTGTGCTTTTCAAAAAACCGCGACTTTGTTCGCGGTTTTTTTATGTTCATTTTTTGATGAGCGTATCATGTCGTAAAAAGTGGTATTTCGTCACGTCTTGGGAGTGATCTGATTCGCGTATTTTGACATTGCCGTAACAATATTTCTAACACTTGAATATAATGACGCCACTTTAATTGCGCACTTCAATATACAGGTGGACCTCATGATCAATAACGTATGTGTTAGCTGTCATCAACCGATGAACGGTGGCGTTTATCGCAAGCCCAATCAATGCCCTCATTGCTTAACACTGCAAGATGATAAGAGGACAGCTGCGAATAAGTTGATTTTACCTGAGCTTGACCAAATGGGCTTGCAGCACGATGTTACTCTGACGCACGCTCCTCTCGACGAGCTTGAATTGCAGCAAAAGCAGTTTGTAGGCGCAGATAATGGCGTTGGGGGAGAGCCCCTGGCTAACAATATTCTTCAAGGGCAGTCTGTTGAGCCGCTTGTAGAGTTTGAGTGTAACGTTGACGAGACTGTAGTGGATTGTGAGCCTGCCGTTTCTTCTGTGGAGGCTATAGCCGTAAATGCACTTGACCAAGATGCAGATTTTGATCTTTACCTCGAGGAGGAGGTTGAGTCTTTAGAGGCCGCTGGGACGGTCTGTTTCGATAATGTTGAGTCCCGTCCTGATGTTGGTGAAAGCCTCGATATTGCGCTTAATTTCGATGAGGTTCCTGTTCAGGCCGCGCCAGTTATTTCTGAGTCATCATCTTCTGTTGCGACTGTTGACGAGAAAGGCGTTGGTAAAGAGGTGGTAGCTAAACAGGAAGCTGTTGTCGTTAACAGCGAGAGTAATGTAGTCAATTTGAAAGAAAAGATTGGCGAGGTGCGAGCCGGTAAGGTTGCAGCTAAAGCCGAGATTCAAGATTTGCATGTTAATGATGCGGTGACAGCGGTTGAAGTTGAGGGTGAAGCTGTAGCGATGGGAAGTATGAAAAAAACACAGTATTCTGTACTGCCTCGTCAATACGAATCGGTTGTTCTGACGACTGAAACGGCGAGAAATTTAGATATCGAAAAACGCTTGGATTTAGTGACTTCTGAATGTGTCATTGGTACCGATGTGGTGCAAAGTGACCTTTCAAAACGTAAAGACTTTTCTCGTGCGGAGTATGCCTCCTCTCCCAATGCTTTGAAAGATGCGCGAAAAATGGTTCTTGATGAAATTAAGAAAGAAGCATTTTTATTGGGCGCTAATACCGTCGTTGAAGTAAAGTTGGAATACAGTGAAATATCCAGGGGTGAATCAGCCATGATGATGGTGGTTGCCACGGGTACTGCGGTAAAAGCTAACGCGGCCTAGCTCAGTTCTAATTTAGCCGATTGTATAATTTGGGGAAATGGATATCCCTATCTTAATTCCAGCCCAAGATGAGTCGCTGTTTAACCCTGTAAAGCCCCATTGCTTTTCATACCATAAGTTTCATCTGATTCCTGTTTATGCATCTGACCACAGTTCGCGGTCCTGATTAATCCTGTAAGAATACTCTATTTTTTCGCCATAAGTTTCATCTGACCTCAGTTTATGGCGTTTGAAATAGTGCCAATTTGTTCAATTACGTTAAGCTAAAACCCGCTCGAACGTCTCACTCCTGGCATTAGCCTAGGGCTTGGGGGAGTTGTTTATGTCCGTCTCTTGGCCATCTGTTAGACTCCTCAATCGCCCTCAGATGTGAGGATGTTGTTTCTACTGTTGTGAAATTAATTGTATGATAATTGTCCGTTTGTTTTTGGTTCTAATGTTTCTTCCTATGTTTTCTGTCGCGGAGAAATTACCAAAATGGGAGCTTGGGGTCGGGTTTGGTGGGCAAGCGTTATACGATTACCGGGGATCTAAGGAGCGCCAGGTGCAGGCTTACCCTTTTCCTTTTCTGGTTTATCGTGGCGATTTTATTAAAGCGGATCGCAAGGGCTTGCGTGGTGAGTTTTTATCTAACGACCGGGTGGAGGTAAACCTTAGTGGGGAAATGGCCTTGAACGGTAGCTCGGACGATAATGAGTTGCGTCGAGGCATGCCCGAATTGGAGTCTGCATTTGAGTTAGGTCCTTCGGTGAATATAAATCTTTCAGGAGAAGATTTTAGTCGAGGTTGGCAGTTGAGGCTTCCAGTTCGGGGCGTGTTTACGGTGGGAGAGCAGGGTCTGCATTTTCGGGGCTATAATTTTAACCCTCGTTTTACCTATGTGGAACCCAGCCTTTTTGGCGGTTGGAATGCTCGTGCGAGTATTGGTGCTCTCTTTGGTTCAGAGGGCTATCACGATTACTATTACAGTGTTGAATCTCGCTATGTAACTGACTTTAGGCCGGTATACACTGCCGATGGTGGTTTTAGTGGTTATTATTTTAAAACCAGTATGAGCCGACGGCGGGGCGATTTTTGGTTTGGCTTGAGTGTGCGTTACGATAATTTGGCTGGCGCTACCTTCGAGGATAGTCCACTTGTTGAAACGAATGATTACTTTGCAGTGAGTTTTGCCGTTGCTTGGCTGGGGCTGCGTGCAAAATAAGATGGCTTGCCGTTGTTTGATGCCCAGCTTGAAAACTAATTCACTTACTTCCGTGCCGTTATTATTTTCCTGGGCGCGTTATTTATACATCAATTCCGTTTTTGAAAGCATGACTAGCTGATGCTGCGTCATAAATACTTTTAATAGCCCTCTAGTTCAGCAGTAGCAGTAAAAATGACGCAGAGATAAGTGTAAGGCTAGCCGTCGCTTGGTCGCCTTCTAGAAACCCCAAGTAAACCCCTGCAGCCATAAGGCATATGCCGATGGCTTTTGTCAGGTTGCGCTTTCTTTGCTGCTGTTTAAGGATTCTTTCTACTATTAAATTTTTGTCAGAGTCATTCGGCTGGTTCTTTACGGTTTCTAGTGTGTTTAGAAGTAGTTGCGGAATTTCTGGTAGCTTTTCTAGCCATTCGGGGGCGTAATAACGAAACTCTTTTAATAGGGATTTGGGGTGATAGCGTTGCTTGATCCAACGCTCCAAAAAGGGATGTGCGGTATCCCATAAATTGAGTTCTGGATACAGCTGTCGACCAAGCCCTTCGATATTGAGAAGGGTTTTTTGCAGTAAAACTAATTGCGGTTGAACTTGCATGTTGTAGCGCCGAGCGGTTCTGAATATCGTAATAAGGGCTTCGCCAAACGAAATCTCTTTAAGGGGTTTTTCAAATATAGGTTCGCAAACCGACCGGATGGCGGCTTCAAAACCGCTCACGGAAGTTCCTTTGGGTACCCAGCCGCTGCTTACGTGGAGTTCTGCTACTTGCTTATAGTCGCGGCGGAACATGGCCAATAAGTTTCGTGCTAAATAATATTGGTCTTCGCGTGTTAGTGATCCGATGATCGCCATGTCGACGGCTATATAGCTCGGATTTTCTGGGTTCTCTTTAGAGACAAAAACATTGCCTGGGTGCATGTCTGCATGGAAAAAATTGTGCTCGAATACTTGTGTAAAGAAAATTTCCACACCGCGTTCGGCTAACAATTTCATGTTGGTGTTTTGATCTTCTAAGTCCTTCATATTGGTTACTGGTAGACCGTAGATTCTCTCCATTACCATGACGTTTGGTTTGCAATAGTCCCAGTACACTCGCGGGACGTAAAGTTGGCCAGAGTTTTCAAAGTTTCTTCTTAGCTGAGAAGCGTTGGCGGCCTCTAAAGACAGATTTAATTCATCAAAAATCGTATTACGATAATCTTCTACGACTTCTACTGGGCGGAGTCTGCGGCCCTCTGCGCTCACGCGCTCGACTAATTTTGCTATTAATAAAAGTAATTGCGTGTCGGTTTTGATGGTTTTTTCTATGCCGGGCCGAATGGCTTTGATAATAACCTTTTCGCCACTCTTTAATTCAGCTGTATGTACTTGTGCTACGGATGCGGAGGCAAGAGGGGTGTGTTCGTAGTTGTTAAATATTTCTTCAATTGAATTGCCGAGGGCTTCTTCAACTAGCGTCTTAAATGTTCCGTTATCAAATGCTGCAACGTTATCTTGTAAGTGGTTAAGTTCGGAGACCATATCTTCTGGAATGACGTCAGGCCGGGTAGAAAGCAGTTGTCCGAATTTTACAAATATAGGGCCGAGTTCTTCTAGGGCGTGTCTTAAGCGTTTCCCTCTGTTTTCTGTGTTGTTTGGATAAAACCAAAACACGATAAAGAGCAGCTTAAATTTTTTCGTTATCTGATGCGGTTCTAACAGCTTGTCTAAGCGGTAGCGGCCGATAGTGTGAATGATGGTGAGAATTCTGAAAAATGTAGACACGAGCGGCTTCTTAAATTTGTTTTGGTGCGAGGGTGTGTTTGATGCGCTGAATACGAGCATCGATCCTTTGGCTTGAGGAACTGAGTCGGTCAACTTCTTGGTAAAAATGGTTGAGTTCTGTTTCTGATGGTACTGCTCTGAGCTCTTCGGTTAGGAGTTCGGGAATGGCTTGTTTCACGCTGTCGCTTTGTTTTTTAATCCAGCTGAAAGTGCTGCGGAGAGACTCCGCGAGTGCGTGGCCAGGGACTACTCCGAGAATTTCGGTGAGGGGTTCTTCCCAGTCTATCTCTACGTCAGCCAGAATCGTTTGTATCTGATTGAGGAGGTTTACCTTACCGGAAATTTCGATGTTTAGATCACTGAGGGAGTGCGTTGATTGTCCGAGCTGGCTAAGAAACTCGGAAGCTTCTCCGGATATTATGACGTCGGCGTCGTTAGCTTCGTCGATTGTGCTGACGCGAATTTTTTCGTCAGCAATAAAAAAAATAAGCTCAATGTCGGGTGAGCGGCAAGAAATTTTTACGATTTTGTTGTTTAGGGTGCGCAGTTTGACGCGCGTAGCCGGGTCGTATCGAAGGGCTGTATTCAGGCTTTTTTCCAGAATAAGCCCTATGGCCGTACTAATGCTTGGATCGTTCAACATTTAGGGTTTGTACCCTTTGTGCACTGCAACCGCACCGCCCGTCATATTGTAATATTTAGTCTGTGAAAACCCTGCATCATCCATCATGGATTTAAGGGTCTCTTGATCTGGGTGCATGCGAATACTTTCCGCGAGATAGCGGTAGCTGTCCTCATCATTCGCAATCAATTTTCCGATTTTAGGCAGTATAGAAAACGAATACGTATCATATATTTTTGCGAATAATGGATTACTGGGTTTTGAAAACTCTAATACGAGTAAGCGGCCACCGGGTTTTAGTACTCTGAGCATTGAGCGCAACGCGAGGTCTTTATCGGTGACGTTTCGAAGACCAAAGGCAATGGTAATGCAGTCAAAGGTGTTGTCAGGAAAGGGTAAATATTGTGCATCCGCCTGAGCGAAGCTGATGTTCCCGGCTACGCCAAGATCCGTTAATTTATCACGCCCGACATTCAGCATTGAATCGTTTATGTCAGCCAAGACGACTCGGCCTTTGTCGCCAACAAGCTCAGAAAATTTACGACTTAAGTCTCCAGTGCCTCCTGCGATGTCGAGAACGGTATTACCGGGTCGAACACCTGACAATTCGATCGTGAATCGCTTCCAGATACGGTGAGCGCCAGCGGACATTAAGTCGTTCATAATGTCGTATTTTGCCGCGACAGAGTGGAAAACACCGGCAACGCGGCCTGCTTTTTCGTCGACATTAATCTTCTCATACCCAAAGTGGGTCGTATTCTTTTCTGACATGACGCGTCTCGATGCTGAGTAAAATTGGCGCTATTGTAGCGCGTAAGGAGCGGAGGTTCTAATCAAACTCTGGCCGTTTATCGATGGGAGTTCTCTAGTGCTGATCCATTATTAGATATTTGTCATGGTTGAAATTTGATCTTGCTGGGATGGTCGCCTTCTGGCCACTCAATATCGTTGTTTGAGATAAGTAAGCAGCGATATCGAGTAGTGATAATCTGAGCGAAGAAACCTTACTCTTTTGTGACTCTGTTTTTGTGCAGGGGGCAATGTCGTTGTAACGTCTTAGATTGTAGGGTGGAAAAGCGAAGCGCCTTCCACCATTCCCTAGCATAAACCGCCAGCGCAACATCTTTTTTTGGAGGGCTCCAGTTATTGTGGCTATCAATTAGGGGGAGGTAGGTTGGGTTGCCTATGTCGGAAGGCGCTTCGCTTTTCCGACCTACGAGGATAGATCGATCCCGTAACGCTTCAGCCAACAGCATTGAGCGGGGCAAGCGAGATAATCGTAAAATTTGTGAGGTTACGGGGTTGAGTCAGTATTCGAACTCGGAGTGACCCATTTGATGGGGGAAAGGTCTTTGGTGGACTCGTATTCAGCCACCTTTTGTAAGTAACCTTTCCAGTTGCTTTCATGCTCTGTGCCGAGGGATCGCAAATATGACCAGGTGTATATGCCGGAATCGTGCTTGTCGCTGAAAATCAGTTTGATCGCGTAATTGCCCTGGGCTTCGATTGAAGTGATCGATACGTCGGCCTTATCGAGCTGCAAAACCTCTTGTCCGGGTCCGTGACCTTTAACTTCTGCAGAGGGTGAAAACACGCGAAGGTATTCAGCGCTTAGCGTAAAACGCGCAGCGCTGAATTCAATCTCTAATATTTGAGATTGGCGATGAAACTTTATTTTACTGGGGGCTTCATCTTTCATGTTGATCTCTACAGAATAAACCGACTTAAGTCTTCATTTTTTGCTAGATCACCAAGCTGCGATTCAACGAAAGCTGCATCGACAACGATGTCTTTATCGGATGAATCCGCGTCAAATGATACGTCTTCGAGTAGCTTTTCAAGTACGGTATGGAGGCGGCGAGCACCTATGTTTTCAGTACTCTCATTGACGTGATAAGCGGTCTCTGCAATTTTTCGAATGCCGTCTTCGGTAAACTTTATCGAAAGACCTTCAGCGCCTAAAAGGGCTTGGTGCTGTTCGGTTAGCGAGGCATCTGGTTCAGTTAGTATGCGCTCAAAATCCGATGGCGTAAGTGCGTCCAGTTCCACGCGAATAGGCAGACGGCCTTGAAGTTCGGGGATAAGGTCGGAAGGTTTACTTAAGTGGAAAGCGCCTGAGGCGATAAACAAAATGTGATCGGTTTTGATCATGCCGTGTTTGGTGCTTATGGTGCAGCCTTCAATGAGTGGCAGCAGGTCTCGTTGGACGCCTTCTCGGGAAACGTCGCCTCCGGACGCGCCTTGGCGCTTGCTTACCTTGTCGATTTCATCCAAAAACACAATGCCGTTTTGTTCTGTGGCTTCAATCGCGCGCGCTTTGATATCGTCCTCGTTAATCAGCTTTTGGGCTTCTTCGTCGAGGACTTTTTTCAAAGCTTTTTTAACGGGCAATTTGGTTTTTTTAGTCTTCCCTGAAGACATATTGGAAAACATACCTTGCAGCTGGTTTGTCATGTCTTCCATGCCGGGAGGCGCCATAATTTCCACGCCTACAGGCGTTGCAGCAAGATCAAGCTCAATTTCTTTGTCGTCAAGTTCGCCTTCCCGGAGTTTCTTGCGAAAGATCTGGCGCGTTGAAGATTCGTGATCCACCTCTTCGCCACGAGCGGGAGGTAAAAGAGCGTCCAAAATACGCTCTTCGGCAGCTTCTTGTGCACGGTGCTCTACTTTTATAACTTCCTGTTCGCGATATAGCTTGATCGCGCTGTCGATTAGGTCGCGGATGATCGATTCAACGTCGCGGCCAACGTAGCCCACTTCAGTAAACTTAGTCGCTTCGATTTTAATAAACGGTGCGTTGGCTAGTTTCGCTAATCGTCGTGCGATCTCTGTTTTGCCGACGCCAGTTGGGCCGATCATTAATATGTTTTTTGGGGTTATTTCGCTGCGCAGGTTTTCATCGAGCTGCATTCTTCTCCAGCGATTACGCAAGGCAATAGCGACTGCTTTTTTAGCGGCGTCCTGTCCGACGATATGTTTATCCAGTTCGTGTACGATTTCACGGGGTGTCATTTGTGACATGTGGTTTTCTCGCAAAAATAAGTCTAGAAGGCTCGGCTATTGCCCAAGTTCTTCAATGGTGAAGTTGTGGTTGGTGTAAACACAGATATCGCCTGCGATAGAGAGGGATTTTTCCACAACATCGCGAGCGGAGAGTTCTGTGTTTTCCAATAGGGCTTTTGCTGCGGACTGAGCAAATGCGCCGCCGGAACCAATAGCTATTAAGTCGTTTTCGGGTTGGATAACATCTCCGTTACCGGTAATAATTAAAGAGGCATCTTTATTGGCTACAGCCAGTAAGGCTTCAAGTTTTCGCAACGCTCGGTCAGTTCGCCATTCCTTCGCCAGCTCAACAGCCGCGCGAACCAGTTGACCCCCGTGGGCCTCAAGTTTGCTTTCAAAGCGTTCAAAAAGTGTGAATGCGTCAGCTGTCCCGCCTGCAAAACCGGCGATAACTTGGCCTTTATAGAGGCGCCGTACTTTACAAGCGTTACCTTTCATAATGGTATTGCCGAGTGATACTTGGCCGTCACCGCCAATCACGACATGACTGCCTCTGCGTACGGAGAGGATGGTAGTGCCTCGATATTGTTCCACGAGATATCCTTAAAAATTTCTTTTGCGGCGGAAACGCCGCCAATGCTAATCAGTTCTGTCTAGGTGGGGTTTGCTGAGCTAAATTCAAGCCGTTGTTTTAGGGTTGTCGCTTTAAAACGAGGGCTTCATGATGATTGCTCAATAGTATCGAGCGAGCTTTGGATAGCTTTGATTTGGACGTGAAGGGGCCAACTAAAACGCGGTTCCAAGTTTCGCCGTTGCGGATTTTGGCGCGTTCGGTATAGGCTTCAAGATTGAGTAACACTAATTCCACCCGTAGCTGCTCTGCATCTGGGAGGGATTTAAATGAGGCGACTTGCAAGAGGAATTCGACCACAGGACTCGGCTTTATTGAATTGCCGTTTTTGGGTCGAGGGCTGCTTAAGATGGGAATGTCAGCATCTTTTAATAGTTCGTAAAAGTCAAAGCGCGGCTTTTGTTTTTCTTCTTTCTTTGCGGTGTCTGGTTTTGATGCCGGTTTTTGAGTGGGTGACGTTTCTGACAAATGCAGTAGAAACATAACAAATGCGCCCAGTATAGCACCGGTAAATAGCCATACCCATGCTGGAACTCTTGAAGGCTCTTTGGTTCTGCTTGCTTGTTGGTTGTGACGTGCCATAGGGTGGGGTTTGAATGTCTAGATTGGGCGATTGATTTGGGCTTAAAATTGTCGTCGGGACCGATCAGCCGAGGATATCACAAAGTGGTACTCATATTTGGATTTTTCCATACGTTTTATTGGCTTAGCGAGGTTTTCTAAGCTACTATCGAGGTAATTACGCTTGGGTTTCGTGGCCAATAATAGTTGATAGCGTCGGTCGGATAGGTGTTTAGGCCTTCTTTTTGATTCTAGGCATACTGTATAGATTGGTGTGCTGGGTTTGCGTAAAGCTTTTTCTACTCCTGAGAACAGCTGCAAGGTGTTCTGAATTGGGGGGGAGCCTTCTAAAAAGCTGTAATTCACGAAGTGGCTATTTTTCAGTGTGAAGCCGCCCACTAAGCAAAATAATTTGTCATATTTTAATAGAGCATAGAGCTATGGAATTCAAGTTAAGTCGAATCAAAAATATATCGCTGATGTTTATCGCTGCCTTTGTGTTGGCGGCCTGTGGCGGTGCTCCTGATTCTGGGGGGATAAGTGATGGTTCCGGTGGTACGCTAAAAATTGGAAATGGCGGTGGAGAATCGTTTAATGATGGAGAGGTAGGTGAAGAGCTTACTTCTTCTGGCGTTGATGGCGCTACTTGGGATTTGAGTGTAGTAGTGGTGGGCGGCGATAATTTGGCTGTAAATACACAGTATTCGGTTTCATTTTCTTCTTCATGCGTAAGTGCGGGGCTTGCTAGCTTTAATGCCAGTCAAGTGACGACCGTTGCTGGTCGTGCATCGGTGACATATACGTCTACCACTTGCGATGGGGTTGATACGGTGGTTGCAACTCTTGGTTCTGGTGATGATGCTATTAGTGCTACGGTAGATTTAGATATTAACTCTGCTTTATCGGACGATTCTCCGGGTTCTACTGATAGCGTTTCAATTAAAATCGGTAGCGGTGGGGGAGACTCTTTTTCGGATGGCGTTGCGGAAGCTGTTTTGGATTTAACAGATCCGACTGCTGGGTTTTGGGTAGTGTCGGTAGTTGTTGTTGACGGCTCTAATCTCGCAGTTACAGACGAGTACACAGTGACATTCTTTTCTACATGCGTGTCAGCGGGGTTGTCGACGTTAAGTGCTGCTTCGGTCGTAACCGTAGCCGGTAGGGCGTCATTAAGCTATACCCCTAATACATGTTCTGGAATCGATACACTTGTTGCTCAGGTAGGTTCGGGTTCTGCGGTGATTGAGGCTCGTGTTGATTTGACTATTGCTGAGGCTGCGGGAGGGAATGTTGGGAGTTCGAATGAGGTGTTTTTGGGGAATGGAGCAGGTTCCGGTTTTGCAGTTGGTGTGATTGGTACGACCTCTAGCTCGATTCAGGCTGGGGGAAGCACTATATTGAATGTTAACCTGGTTGATGGGGACGGAATTCCCTACTCTGAAGTTGATTTTAGTCAAGATGTATCTTTTTCTTCAGGTTGCAGTGGAGCGGGAATAGCTTTATTTTCCGATAATAGCCCGGTCTTTATAAGCGGCGTGGCAACCACTACATATACCGCTAGTGGTTGTAGTGGTGAAGATGTTATCACGGCAAGAGCTACGGTGAGAGGTCAAACTGTTATTGCATCGATTACTTTAGATATAGCATTGGATACCGTTTTGGGTGTTGAGTTTGTTTCTGTTTCAGAGGCAGATCTTGCAATTGCGGGAATCGGTGGTCTAGAGACTTCTACTGTGGTATTTCGTGTTGTGGGCGCCCAAGGGGCTCCGATAGTGGGAGAGGATGTATCATTTGAGCTGTCAAATACTGCCGGTGGGGCTCGATTGTCGCCAGGAACCGAGCTGGGGGAAACAAATACAGTTGGTGAGGTGAGCACTGTTGTCCAAAGTGGAACGGTTAACTCATCATTGAGAGTTATCGCGACTCATATCGCGAGTACTTACCAGGGGCTTTCTAGCGGTATAACGATTTCTACTGGTGTACCCGTTAGCCGGTCGTTTGATTTGTCGTATGATCTTCACAACCCTTTGGCGGCTGATGTCAATAACGTGACAGTGGTGATTACTGCGAACGCTACTGATCAGCATGGTAATGCCGCTCCTGATGGGCTTGCCGTTAGTTTTCGTACTCCTGAGGTTGGTACTATCGAGCCATTCTGTGTGCTGGAGAACGGGACTTGCTCGGTGAATTGGATCAGTTCTGGAGACCGAAACTTTATTACCCCAGATGAGTCTGGCCGTGGTTATAGGGCTACCGTCATTGGGTTCATGAGTGGTGCTGAAGACTTCATTGATTTTAATTCTAACGGGCTATTTGACGCGTCTAATTCTGATGAGGTGGCGTCGCTGGTTCAGTTGGGGGAGGCGTATGTCGATCAAAATGAAAATGGAGTATTTGATGCTGGTGAGGATTTTGTTGATAGCTTTTTAAATTCACCAGCACCAACAGAGGGGGTATCTGGGGGGTTAAATGAGGCTTATGATTCGTCTTCCGATGCTACTTACTCTGTTTACAACGGTCCGTGCAGTACATCTATAAATCCTGATTGTCCTGTTGTTGAGCTACAGACTACAACGATTTGGGATTCTGTAGTGATATCTCTTTCTTCAAATGTTGTTGCTATTTGCGACCTTGGGACTCTTCCTGCGGTTGGTGACACGATTACCCTTCCATTTTCCGTTAGTGGACTTGCTTTTTGTGATGAGAATGGAAACTCACTACCCTCAGGTTCTGATATTCTCTTTTCTACTCCATCTGGTGGTGCGACTGGATATCCGCTTTTTTTGGAGGTGAGGTCTGATACAACAAACCCATTTGTGGTTCCCTCGTTTACTATTTCTGAGTTTGGAGTTCTTATTTCCGGTGCTCCTTTTGAAATTATCACGAGGGTTGATGGAATCGATACATCATATGTTTGGCCTATGAATTGATCTGATTTTATCTTGAGTGAAAATTAGGGCTAATTAAAATTTGTTTAATCTAAAGTAACTAACCAGCGAGTTTTTTTGGAAAGAGCCTGTTGGTCTATTTCTTTTATTGCTTTAGCTAAGATGTTTTGTAGTCTTTGTCTTGAAGAGCTGAAAACGCTATAACTGTAGCGATATTTGTTATTTACTTTCTCTTGCGCCGCTGGGATTGGCCCTACGCTTTTCAAGAACTCTGTTGTCTCTGCGGCCTGTAGTGATGCACGTACAATATTTAAAAATTCTATACAGTTTTCGGCGCGCTTACTTTCAGCTTTAAATGTGGCTACGTATTGAAACGGTGGAAGCAGAGCGCTTTGACGAATATGTAACAGTTGTTTCGCATAGCTGTTGTATCCCTTATCTAGCAGTAAATTGAGTAGCGGGTGGTCAGGTCTGTGACTTTGCACCAGAACATGACCTAATTTATTTACTCGTCCCGCCACCTGTGTAATTAATTGCCCTATCATTTCTAGCCCACGAAAATCAGGGCTCATTAATCCTTGATCCGCATCCAATACAATGACGAGTGTAAGGTTGGGGAGGTGGTGTCCTTTTGCTAGCATTTGAGTACCAACAAAAATACAGGCTTTGTTTTCGGCTGCTATTTGAAGCTTTTGCTCAAAACTGTCTTTCCTTTGGGTTGAATCTCTGTCGACGCGAATAACTTCTGTTTGAGGGAATAATGCGGATAGGGCTTGTTCCAGTTGTTCTGTCCCGTAGCCTGACGTTTGTAGTTGGAAGTGACCACAGTTCTGGCATGAGTTTGGTATAGGTTTCGGTGTTCGTAATTGCGACGACAGGCGCCTCTGGTCTAGCTCAAATTTCTCTAACCGGCGTGTCATTGGTTACTGTATCTGCGTCAGCGCTTAGTGATTTTAGCCTTCTTATGTTGGGTCGGAAACAGGATTGAGTTATGTGTTGGGGGTTTATTGTTGGGCGCGGAGATTTCTTGGATTGATGCTGTTGGCATCCTTACTACGGGAAGCGTGTCAATTGTGAATGGCTTGGTCACTATCAGAGTTATTTATCCAGCAAACATAAAACACCATTAGGGTTGGGTGTTTCGAGGTATTCTCCCAATGACTCTGCTCGTGTCTTTATGGTAGATAGCGCGACTAGGAGGTCCGCTACCCTGGTAGATGAGGGGGACCCTCTGCTTTGCTCCTATTTCTGACTTTACTCTGGTGGCTGAGGTAGAAACGGTTACAGCAACGACTAATGTTAATTTAAGATTAAGAGATGGAGGGGGTACGATTCCACTTCCTTTCTATGGAATCAATTGTGACGCGGTTATTCAAATGGATGGAGTTGGTGCTTTTGGTGTTACTGCTTCGGATGGCTTTACCGATATTAATGGTTGTTTCATAACCACCATCACAGTAACTAATGGCGTTGCTAATGATGCTGCTACGGTAACGTGTCGGGATGTAGCGGGTGAGGATACTGTTGATATTTCGGTGGATATTCCTTAAACCACTACCCTAGCGATGTAGGGTCTACAGTTAATGACCAGCGAGTTCTTTTGGATAGAGCCTGCTGGTCTATTTCTTTTATTGCTTTAGCTAAGATGTTTTGTAGTCTTTGTCTTGAAGAGCTGAAAACGCTGTAACTATAACGGTATTTGTTATTTACCTTTTCTTGCTGTGCAGGAATTGGTCCTACGGTTTTAAGCTGTTCTGTTGTCCCTACGTCTTGGAGTGACGCACGCACAATATTTAAAAATTCTATACAGCTTTCAGCACGCTTGCTTTCAGCCTTGAACGTGGCTGCGTATTGAAACGGTGGAAGCAGAGCGCTTCGACGAATATGTAACAGTTGTTTCGCATAGCTGTTGTATCCCTTATCTAGCAGTAAATTCAGTAGCGGGTGGTCAGGTCTGTGACTTTGCACCAGAACATGACCTAATTTATTTTCTCGTCCCGCTCGTCCCGCGACCTGTGTAATTAATTGTCCCATCATTTCTAGCCCACGAAAATCAGGGCTCATTAACCCTTGATCCGCATCCAATACAATGACGAGCGTGAGGTTGGGGAGATGGTGTCCTTTGGCTAACATTTGTGTTCCGACAAAAATACAGGCTTTGTTTTCGTTTGCTATCTGAAGTTTTTGTTCAAAACTGTCCTTCCTCTGGGTTGAATCTCTGTCGACGCGAATAACTTCTGTTTGAGGGAATAATGCGGATAGGGCTTGTTCCAGTTGTTCTGTCCCGTAGCCTGACGTTTTGAGTTCGAATTGACCGCAGTTCGGGCATGAGTTCGGTATGGGCTTCCGGCGTTCACAGTAGTGGCAGAGTAAATGACGCGGTTGTTGGTGCAGTGTCATCTGCGCATCGCAGGATTGGCATTGAGCGTTCCATCCACAGCTATGACAAACTAATACCGGTGCGTAGCCTCGACGATTCAAAAAGATAAGCGCTTGTTCGTTTTGCTCGATGGTTCTGCGTATCTGTTCAAGGGATTGTTGACTGAGTCCAGATTCTATTTTTTGGTTTTTTAAGTCAATTATTGTGATAATTGGTGGGTTGGCGTTCCCGGCTCTCTGGTGCATGACGAGTTTTTTGTATTTGCCTGTATTCGCATTGTGAAGGCTTTCTAGTGATGGTGTGGCTGAGCCTAAGATAATGGGAATGTTTTGGGTATGGGCCCGATATATGCAAAGGTCTCGAGCGGAATATTTGAAGCCGTCTTGTTGCTTGTAGGACTGGTCGTGCTCCTCATCGATAACAATAATGCCGAGATCGCTAAACGGCGTAAGGGACGCCAGGCGGGTTCCTATTATAATTTTTGCCTTTCCGCTTTTGGCGTCCTGCCAGTTTTGAGAGCGAAGCCCTTCAGCGATATTTGAATGCAGCTCTACAATCGGTGTGTTAAACCGTTCTCGAAATCGTGCAATAGTTTGAGGGGATAGGCCGATTTCAGGAATTAAAACTAAAGCTTGTTGCCCGGCCTGCAGGACGCGTGCAATGGTTTGTAAATAAACTTCAGTTTTGCCGCTACCGGTTGAACCCTGCAGGAGGTAGCAGTTGTATTCGTGGTAACGAATGGCCGTGAGGGCGTTGTTCTGCTCGTCACTAGGTGTTTTGGGGGCTTCTTTGAGTATGTCTGATGGTGTGGCGCTTTTATCTGGTTGGAGGGTTAGCGTGACACTGGTGACTATATTTTTTTCTATTAAAGCTTTGATTGTGACCTTAGTAAAGCCATGTGAATCTAGCTCTTGTTCGTCGAGGCTTTTGTGTTTGAGTAAGTGTTGGTGGATGGCTTGCTGTTTCTTTGCTCTCGCTAGGGCGTTTTCTGGGAGACCTTTGCCTTCTTGTGTGTGTATGTAGGTTTTGGTAGTTGTGGGGGCTTTTCCATCCCTGAACCTTTGGGGGATGGCTGCGCTCAAAACCTCCCCGATAGGGTGGTGGTAGTAATTGGATGCCCAGTGGCAGAGGGACTGTAACTCTTCTGGCATGAGAGCTTTATCGTCGATTATCTCGAGTACGTCTTTTAGCTTTTCGTCGGGGATGTTACTGCTGGTTTCTATGCCTGTGATGATGCCGATGAGTTCTCTGCGCCCAAATGGTACGAGAACCCGAGCCCCTATTGCGGGGGGAGCTATCTTTTGAGCGTGTTCAGGTTGCGGGCTAGGTTGATCGGCATACGAGTGGCGATAGGTAAAGGTATCTCGTATCGGGACCGGTAGTGCTACTGAAAGAAATTGGAGCATGTAAGGCTGTACGGTTGTTTTATGGGCGGCTTGCTTGGCTGTAAGCTTGCGCTGAGAATCGTTTGGGGCTAGTATGCGCCCTCTGTTTTTACAGCCCGATAGACTAATCGTGTATGGTGCTTGGCACAAGACCATGTGGCGATACACTGCGAAAAAATGAGGCAATTATGCAAACTGATATTCAACCTAAATACGGCAAGATGGTCGCTAGCTGCAGCTGTGGCAACGTGATTGAGACTGGCTCTACATTGGTCGGTGATATGCACCTTGATATATGCTCTAACTGTCACCCTTTTTATACGGGTAAGCAAAAAACTGCAGATACTGGTGGCCGTATCGATCGCTTTAATAAGCGCTTCTCGCGACGCTCTACTGCTGCCGAAGAAGCAAAGTAGAAGACAATAAATTCTTTTATTGTAAAGAACCCTGGCGAAAGTCGGGGTTTTTGCGTTTTAACGTGAGTATTTCACTTTTTTGTTTCTGAGTATTGTTTGCACTGTTAAAAGGCGAGCCAGTACAGGTTCAATTAAGTCTTAAAAGCCGAGCTCTTCTGTGATGCTCTCCTCGGGGTTCCAAGGGTTTATTTCCGCAGACTCATCGAAGTCGGGCACGTATTCGTTTCTAAAAATTTCAAAAATTGCGTTCGGGTCTCCGGCTTTCGCACGTTTTCCCGTTTTGGGCGTTATGCGTACGGATACAATGCCAGCTGGCTGCTCTCTCGTTATGATGGGTTGATTTTCCAGAGCAAGTTCCATGTAGTCGAGCCAGATGGGCAGCGCTGCTGATCCGCCATACTCTCTGTTTCCCAGGGGTAGGTTTTGGTCGAAGCCAAGCCAGGTGCTGGTAACGATGTTGGGGTGGTAGCCAGAAAACCAGGCGTCTACAGGGCCGTTGGTTGTGCCTGTTTTACCTGCGAGATCTGGGCGTTTGAATTTTTTCCACGCTTTGTAAGCTGTTCCTCTCCTCACGACATCTTTTAACATTGAATCGATGATGTACGCGACTTGATCTGAAATCACTTTCACCGCTCGAGGATAATCTGCTGCAGACATTATCTCTAGAGCCTGTTTTGTGTCGAGGCTTAGAGAGAATATGTCATCATCGATTTCATACTCTTTCGGCTCGATCTCATTGGTGGGGTGTACTTGGCGGGCTGGAGTGTCCTCGCTTGCATTTAAGTTTGTTTCTATATCGCATTTGCTGCAGGCGGTTGCTGGGGTTGCATCGTATATAGCGTCGCCATCGAAATTTTCTATGCGCTGTATGAGGTAGGGTTCAATTTTATACCCTCCGTTTGCAAATATTGAATAACCGCTGGCAATGTCGAGCGGGGTGACTGCATGTGTTCCCAGTGCTAGCGAGAGGTCGTGAGGAAGTAGGGATGGGTCGAATCCAAATTTTTCGAGAATTCTGATGGTGTTGGTAATTCCCACGCGTTCGAGTACGCGGATTGATACCAGATTGATGGAGCGAAAAAGGGCTACCCTAAGTCGGGTTGGTCCGTAGAATTTTTTGCTGGAGTTTTCGGGTCTCCAATATTTTTCAAGCTGCTTGTCTGCAATGACTATTGGCGCGTCGTTCATTATTGTGGCTGCGGTGAGCCCATTCTCTAGTGCCGCGGTATATATAAAGGGTTTGAAGTTTGAGCCTGGCTGACGCTTAGCTTGAATAGCCCGGTTAAAATTGCTGTGATTAAAATCAAATCCGCCAACAATGGATATTATTGCCCCATTATCAGGTGATAGGGATACGAGTGATGCTTGGGCTGCGGGTATTTGAGATAGATGTGGCTTGCCTTCCTTGTCTCTCCTTATACGTATGACGTCACCAATTTGTAGAATGTCTGCAGTAGTTTTCGGGCTGGGCCCACGTTTGTTTTCAGTTATGTACGGTCTCGCTTGGGATAGCCCGCTCTCCCAGGCTATGATTTCGTATGTGCTGTTTTTCGTTAATACGGTAATGCTTTTTTCTTCTGTGGCAATCACGACACCTGCGGAAAGCCCAGAGTAATTCGGTATTGCTGAGAGGGCTTTTGCCCAGCTCCTGTAGTCTCTTGAAGTAGGTAGAAAGAGGTCGGGGCTTGTTTCTTCGGGGGTTGGCGAGGGAGGTATTTCCGGAGCGTTGAGCAGGTCTAGTTGCTGCTCTGGGCCTCTATAGCCATGTCTTTGATCATATTGGAGTAAGCCTGAAACGATGGCTTGGTTGGCTCTCTCTTGGAGCTTGCTGTCAATTGTGGTGATGATTCTGTAGCCCTGGGAATAGGCGCCTGTTCCAAACAGTTTTATTGCTTCTTTGCGGGCCATTTCGGACGCATAGGGGGCGCTAAGCTCAAGTTGATTGCCGTGGTAGCGTGCTGTTACGGGTTGAGAGGCGGCTTCGTCAAAGCGTTTTTTGTTGATGTGGCCAAGCTTCAGCATTCGACTGAGTACGTAGTTTCGTCGGGCCAATGCTTTGCTTGGGTTTGCAATGGGGTTTTGTGTCGAGGGGCCTTTAAATACTCCAACGAGCATGGCATGTTGGGCTAAGCTTAAGGCTCCGATGGTTTTCCCGTAGTAAACTTCGGCGGCAGCTTCGATACCGTAGGCGCGCTTTCCTAGAAACATCATGTTGACGTATAGTTCGAGAATCTCTTCTTTGTTAAGTTCTTTTTCGATTCTCAGCGCGAGCAGTATTTCGTTGAATTTACGTGAAAAGGTGCGTTTAAGAGAAAGGAATACGTGACGGGTTAGTTGCATGGTTAGTGTGCTGCCACCTGACGCCCTACGCCCGGTGGCTACAAGGTGAGTGACTGCCCGTAATAGCCCTTTTACTGATACGCCATTGTGTGAATAAAAGTCATCGTCTTCAGCTGAAATGAGTGCGTTTATAAAGTCAGTTGGGATGTCTTCGTATTTGATAGGGTAGCGGCGGCGTTCGCCGAATTCACCAATAAGTTTATGGTCTGCGGTGTATATTCTTAGTGGGGTTTCCAGCCGGATCTCTCGAATTGACTCAACTGGGGGTAATTTGGGGCTCAAATACAGGTAAAACCCAGCCATAATCATCGCGGTCCCGCCAGAGCCGAGAAGCGATACACATAGAATGGTGATCAAAAAAGAATTTTTTAGTTTCATTTGATATATAGCTTAAGGAAAGATAGTAGATTTGTGATGAAGATTGCCATTATAAGATCTTTTTCACGCGTTACATATGCGAGCATGTGTTGCAGGTTACACTTAAAGTGCTATAACATAAAGACAAGCTAAGTGACGGAAATAGATAGAAAAATGGGTTTCCTAGATATTTTTTTTAATAAAAAACAAAAACCACTACTTGGATTGGACATTAGCTCCACCTCCGTCAAAATGCTGGAGATTAGTCGGCAGGGGGACAGTTACCGAGTTGAAAATTATGCGGTTAAACCTTTACCTGCAAATGCGGTCGTTGAAAAAAACATCAATGACCCTGAGGTTGTAGCCCAAGTGGTCAAGGCTGTAGTGCAGAGCTCTCGAACGAAGGTGAAGGATTCTGCTGTGGCCGTGGCTGGTTCTTCCGTGATTACCAAGCTAATTGAAATGCCTGGTGATCTGAGTGATGAAGCTATGGAAATGCAAATCTCTCTTGAAGCTGATCAATATATTCCTTACCCGCTCGAAGAAGTCGCCATAGACTTTGATATTCAGGGTGTTTCAGAGAAAAACCCAGAGCTAGTAGAAGTATTACTTGCTGCCTGTAGGCGTGAAAATGTTGACTCTCGAGCAAGCATTTTGGAAATGGCTGACCTCAATCCAAAAGTTGTCGATGTTGAGGCTTACACCTTGGAGAGGGCATTTGCCCTTGTTCAGGAGCAGTTTGAAGATCAGGAAGAGCAAATTGTAGCCGTTCTAGATATCGGCGCCACCATGACAACTCTAAGCGTGTTAATTGACGGTAAGACAATATATACCCGCGAACAGCTATTTGGCGGGAAGCAATTGACAGAAGAAATTCAGCGTCGTTATGGTTTATCCTCGGATGAGGCTGGTCTAGCTAAAAAGCAGGGCGGTTTGCCTGATGATTATGAGCCGGAAGTGTTGGAACCTTTCAAGGACGCCGTCGTTCAGCAGGTAACAAGGTCTTTGCAGTTTTTCTTTTCGTCCAGCCAGTATAACGATGTCGATCATATTGTACTTGCGGGAGGGGTTGCTTCTCTCGAAGGGCTGGCAAGTCTGATTGAGGAAAAATTGGGCACTTCAGTAACGGTTGCGAATCCTTTTGCCAATATGTCGATTTCGTCTCGTGTAAATTCCGCGATGCTATCTAATGACGCGCCTTCGTTGATGATTGCGACAGGTTTGGCTTTGAGAGGGTTTCAGTAATGGCGCAGATTAACCTCTTACCCTGGCGCGAGGAAATGCGCCAAGAGAAGAAAAAGGAGTTTCTTACTCAGCTGGGAGGCGTGTGTATTCTGACAGCCTTAATTGCTATGGTGTGGGTTCGTTCGGTCGATGGGGCGATAGCTGAACAAAACGCACGCAATAATATTTTAGATTCTGAAATTAGTTTGTTGAAGGGCCAGGTTAAAGCGATAAAATCGCTGAAAAAAGAACGGAAAGCTTTACTTGATCGGATGAAAGTTATTCAAGATTTGGAGGGTCGACGGACGATTATCGTTCATTATTTTGATGAGTTTGCTAAAGCGATGCCGAACGGTGTGTATTTACTTGCTTTATCTCGTAGCGGTGAGAAGTTTGTTGTGGAGGGTATCAGTGATTCGAATAACAGGATTTCTGAATTCATGCGTCAATTAGAGGATTCAGATTGGTTTACGGGTACGAGTATTATTTCTATCTCGTCTGATCCTGATTCCGGTCCGCAAGCGCAAAAATTTTCTCTGCGTTTAACTGCAACTATACCGGGTGAAGAGGACGGGAAGGATGGCTGATCTGAATCAATATCTTGAGCAGCTTCAGGAGTTCGATTTCAATAACATTGATTGGGATCGTATTGGGGTTTGGCCTGTTCCGGTCAAAATCTTGCTCTGTCTCATTGCCTCGGGGAGTATCTTATTTGGCAGCCATTTTTTGATCGTTAGCGATAAAGCGAGCGAACTTAGCCGGATAAAAATTAAAGAAAGTGAGTTGAAACTGTCATTTGAAACAAAAGCCTACGAGGCGGCAAACCTTGATCGCTATCGCAAGCAAATGCAAGAAATGTCCGGAACACTCCATGCGTTGGTGTCTCGATTGCCTAGCAGTATTGAAATGCCGGGTTTGCTTGATGATCTTGAAGATAAAGCTATTGAAGCTCGCCTAGAGATTGAAGCAATAAACCCTCAAAATGAAGTTCCTACTGATTTTCATATTGAATTGCCGTTAAAAATCAGTGTTGCTGGTGGTTATCATGAGTTTGGCGCGTTTGTTAGTGGGATCGCGGGTATGCCTCGAATCGTTACGTTGCATGACTTTTCAGTGACGAGAGAGAGTAAAGAAAATAGTGGGTTGAAGATGGAAATTTTAGCCAAAACCTATCGATATAAGCCCCAGGAGTAGAGCGTGGCTAGAATACTAAAACATTATTTTGTAATTGTTGCTCTAGTTAGCTTGCTTGCGGGCTGCAGTAGCGGTGGCGAGCACCAGGATTTGCGCTTGTATATTCAGGATACGAAATCTAGGCCGTCAGGTAACATTGAGTCGCTCCCATCTTTTAAACCCTATGAGGCTTTTGCTTATAGCGCTGCGGCTCAAAGAAGCCCTTTTGATCGTCCATTGGAGGTTAAGAGGCGAGCCATTTCTGTGATCAATTCAAACGTGAAGCCTGATTTTAATAGAACGCGTGAATTTCTTGAAAGCTTCGATTTAGGGGCTATTAAGATGGTGGGGAATTTGAAAAAAAGTGGTGTCCTGTGGGCTTTGCTGTCTGACCCTACCGGCACGATTCACTGGGTTAAAACCGGTAATTATTTAGGCAAAAATCATGGAAGAATAATTGAAACTGTCGAAACTAAAATCGAATTAATAGAAATTGTATCTGATGGTCTTGATGGTTGGGTTGAACGGCCTCGAGTCATCGCGTTATCCGAAGAGTAGGAATAATAAGAATGTTTAGGCTACAAGCAAAAATATTAGGTGTCATTGGGTTTTGTATGTGTGCATTAGTGTCGCACGCGGCTACGCTCTCGGATATAAAGTTTGCGGAATTACCCGGTGAGCGTGCGGAGCTAAGGTTGAAATTTGACACCGCCCCGGCTTCTCCGACTGGGTACTCTATTGAACAGCCAGCGAGGATAGTTTTAGACTTTGCTGATATTTCTAATGCGCTTGAGCAAAAGAAATTTGTTATGAATGTCGGCGTCGTCACTAGCGCGATGGTCTTAGAGGGTGGGGGGCGTACGCGTCTTATTATTAATTTGGACAGCTCGGTTCCCTATCGTTCGTATTTAGACGGGAATGAATACGTGGTGGAGGTTGGGGTTGAGTCCGACGATGCCAATCCAACATTTGTCTCGTCTGAAAGTGCATTTGGTGTTGATGCTGTAACATCTGAGCAGAGACCAAAAAGCAGCGTGTCAGGCGTCAAAAATATTGATTTTAGGCGTGGAGAGCTTGGTGAGGGGAAAGTGATCGTATCTTTGACCGATTCCTCGATCAAGATTGATATTGAAGAGGTTTCGAATGGTATCGAAGTTCGGTTTTTGGGAGCAGATCTACCTGAAGAGTTGAGACGAAAGCTTGATGTGCTCGACTTTGCGACTCCAGTAAAATTGATTTCGTCTAGTCAAGAATCTGATGGGGTTCGGATAGGTATTGAGACGACAGGTGAATACGAATATTTGGCGTACCAGGCTGATACAGAATACGTTATCAATATCAAGCCGCTTACGAGTAAAGAGATTGAAGACAAGAAAAATCAATTCGCATACGTTGGTGATCGTCTTTCCCTTAACTTTCAAAATATACCTATTAGAAATGTTCTTCAGTTGATCGCAGATTTTACCGAGTTGAATCTTGTTGCTAGTGATACTGTTACGGGAAGTATTACCTTACGTCTTGATAACGTTCCGTGGGACCAGGCTTTGGATATCGTTTTAAAAACGAAAGGTTTGGATAAACGGCAGATTGGAAATGTTCTTATGGTCGCCCCCGCTGCTGAGATTGCAGAAAGAGAGCGGCAAGAAATTGAAACAAAAAAACAACTGCAAGAATTAGCTCCCTTAAGGACTGAATATATTCGTGTTCGCTATGCAAATGCTGGAGAGCTGTTCTCGTTATTTTTAGGAGGGCAAGGAGGGCAAGGAGGTCAAGGTGCTGGAGGAGAGGGCGGAAGTAATGGGGCTAGTTCAACTGGCAGCCTACTTTCTGTAAGGGGGCAGGCTATTGTTGATGAGAGAACGAATTCTATAATTTTGACCGATACAGAAGAAAAAATCGAAGATTTTAAAAAACTAATTGACAAAATTGATATCCCTATTCGGCAGGTGATGATTGAGGCTCGAATAGTTATTGCGAATTCAAATTTCCGGAAGGAGTTGGGGTCAAGGATTGCTGGTGCCGGGGTTGAAACATCTAATGACGGCTCTAAATTGTATTCATCGACAGGGAGTCTTGACGGTATATTTAATGGTGGAAATACACCGCAAGATGCTTTCTCTGGTAACGGGACTCTTCAGCAAAACCAAGCCACTTTGGTTGATCTGGGGGTGTTTAATCGAGCTGGGTCGGTTGCTTTCGATATCATTTCATCGAATTTTTTACTGGGCTTAGAGTTGTCTGCAATGCAGCAATCAGGCTTCGCCGAAATCGTATCTCAGCCCAAGGTCATTACCGGGGATAAACAGAAAGCTACTATTGAGTCGGGAACTGAAATACCTTTTCAGGAAGAGTCTGCAAGTGGTGGTACAACAACAGCTTTTAAAGATGCTGTGTTGAAGCTGGAAGTAACACCTCAAATTACACCGGATAATCGTGTGATTATGGATTTGCATATTACTCAAGATTCCATTAGTGGTATCGATCAGGCCAGTGGCATTCCTATCCTGGATATTACTCAGATAGAAACTCAGGTACTTGTCGCCGACGGAGAAACGATTGTTCTCGGTGGAATTTACACGACAGAATCAACGAATTCACAGACAAAAATACCTTTATTAGGAGATATTCCATTTTTGGGTCGTCTATTTAGAAATGACTTGAAAACCGAGGAGAAAAGAGAACTTTTGATCTTTATTACGCCTCGGATTATGGCATCAAGCTTCGTCGAATAGCTTGTGAGTGTACTGTCGCGAAATATTATTTTGGTTGGGCCAATGGGGGCGGGGAAGTCCACTATTGGTCGACAACTTTCTTCCACTCTAGGTTTTGAGTTTTTCGATACAGACAGTATTATCGAAAGCAGAACAGGCGCAGATATCCCTTGGATTTTTGATGTTGAGGGAGAGAAAGGCTTTCGAGACCGGGAAACGGCTGTACTTGCGGACCTATTGAATTGTAAAAATACGGTACTGGCGACCGGCGGCGGGATAGTATTGCGAGAGGAGAATCGCTCTTTGCTGTCTCGTATTGGCACGGTTTTTTATCTAAGCGCGAGTATTGAGCAGCTGATTAAGCGAACAAAGAAAGATAAGAAACGGCCGTTGTTGCAAGTATCGGATCCCGAAAAAAAAATTAAAGAATTACTCGAGTTAAGGGATCCCATCTACCGAGAAGTTGCTGATGAAGTTATAGTGACGGACGGGTGCAGTGCTAAAGGTATTGTTCAGAAAATTTCAGAAATTATAAATATTATCTAATCGTATGACCGAATTGCGTGTGGAGCTGGGTGATCGCAGCTATCCAATATATATTAATGTCGACATTCTCGACGACGTGGAAAAATTCAAGCCTTTTGTTGCGGGAAGCCAGGTCTTACTTGTAACAAATACCGTTGTCGATCCTCTGTATTCGGAACGGATAGAGCGGAGTTTGTCTTTCGCAGAAACCATAACTAAGGTTGTTCTGCCAGATGGGGAGTCGTATAAAAATTTAGACACCCTAAATACTATTTTTGATGCCTTGCTCAGTGCGGGGCATAATAGAAGAACGACTCTGGTTGCTTTGGGTGGCGGTGTTGTTGGGGATATGGTTGGCTTTGCCGCTGCAAGCTATCAGCGTGGCGTTGACTTTATTCAGGTGCCGACGACTCTGCTTGCTCAAGTTGACTCTTCGGTGGGAGGGAAGACCGCAGTTAATCACCCTTTAGGTAAAAATATGATTGGGGCTTTTCATCAGCCCAAATGTGTTGTCATTGATACCGGACTTCTAGCCTCATTACCTGCCCGAGAGTTGTCAGCGGGTTTAGCTGAAGTAATCAAGTATGGATTGATTGCCGATTTAGATTTCTTTGCGTGGCTTGAAAGCAATATTGATAAGTTGATGGCGAGAGATGCTGACGCGCTTTCTTTCGCAATTGAGCGATCGTGCCGAATTAAGGCCGATATTGTCTCGCAGGATGAAAAGGAGGGAGGGATTCGAGCAATTTTGAATTTAGGCCACACTTTCGGTCATGCTATAGAGGCTCATCTTGGTTACGGTAAGTGGTTGCATGGAGAAGCGGTGGGTGCGGGCATAGTCATGGCTTGCCGAATGTCCTCTAAGCTGGGTTGGCTTGATGGCGGTGTTGTTAAGCGAGCTGTTGATCTCATTCGTGCTGCTGGGCTTCCTATTGATCCTCCACCAGAAATGAGCCCGGACACGTTTCTAAAGTACATGTCAGTCGATAAAAAAGTATTGGATAAAGTGCTGCGTTTGGTTTTATTGAAGGCTTGTGGGAGTGCAATCGTCACAAGCGACTTCTCTGAATCTATATTGCAAGAAACCTTGCAGGGCGTCTGATAAACTTACTCAACCTTTTGCATTTTAGCCGGAATTCGAGGTGGTTATGTCCACATCGTGTCACGAAATCGAAGATCAGTATTTTTATACGCCATCTTTAAAAGGACTGGTTCAACAGTTGACGCACCTCGCTTTTTTTGGCGAAGGCATGTCCGTTGTGACGGGGGCTTCGGATAGTGGCAAGTCGTCTCTTGCTCTGGAGCTTGAGAAGCACTTAAATCAGGCTCATGAAGTTGTTTCGTTGGTGCTGGATGCTGATTTAGAGCTTGGGGAATGCGTTGAGCGCTTGTCCGACGCCTTGGGTCTAGCTCGTTCCGAATCACTTAGTGTTGGTGAGATGTTGACCGAGCTTCGACACTTTGTTCAGTCCCTTTCTCAAGATAAAAAATTGGTTGTACTGCTTATTGATGAGGCCCATCATTTAGATGATCAGGCGGTTGGAGCTCTGGTCAGTCTGCTACAGGGCGGTACAGATTCTCAGGCCGGGTTACATTTGATACTCCTTTCTGAGTCCGGTTTGGGGCGACGCATTGATGCATTGCAAATTTTAGATGTTCCTGTCTATAAATTTGACATTCCGAATTTTTCACCATCTGAACTCTCGAATTTTTTGTCTCGAGATTCACGGTTACAGTCTTCTTTAAACTCTTCTTTAGTGCAAAAGCTTTGGGCAAATTCACAGGGTCTACCTGGTTTGGCTCTTAAGCTTGTTGAGGGTGGTGCGGGAGAGGGTGTCGGGGGGAGCTCAAAAAAACTGTTCTCGTCGGGCATCCCCTTTGGTCATATCGCAGCAATTCTTTTATTGGCTCTTATTCTTATATGGTCGTTAGTGATTAGAGATACCGTTGATACCGAAGAGCCTTCGGTAGCGGCTGTAACCTCTGTTGGTGTAAAAGCTGCAGATGATGAAGAGAAACCGTTAGATGACGGTATAGTGGAGGGGGCGGCTGAATCTAGGTTCAATAATTCTTATGATGAGGTTGATAGCGGAGTCTATGAGCATTTGTTAGAGGGGGCAGTTTATTCTTCGGGCGAAAAGGGAATGGCTGAGGTTGAGAGTTCTATTGGGGAGGGCTATGAGTCGTCTGCTGAGATTGTTGAGGATCGAAATGTTGTTTCAGCAGCTCCCTCTAAACCTTCAATAGTAAAGCCAGAAGTTGAAGAGCCTCCTGCGATTGCGGTGAATGTCGATATGATGGAGCCTCCTAGGGCGGAAGTATTTGAGTTAGAAGCGCCTGAGTTGGAAGCAGTTGGGCTGGGCGTAGCTGGTGCTACTGTTTGGACTGAGCAGGAGGTATTTCTTATGGCGCAAAATTCTAACTTTTATACTTTACAGGTTGTTGCGACGAGTAAGAAATCCTCTTTAGAAGATTACATGTCGAGGCAGCCTAACAAAGACACGCTATATATGTACCGAGGTATGCGGGAAGGTAAAAGTTGGTATGTGGTAGTGCAAGGCGTCTATTCTTCTCGGAATTCAGCCTTGAAAGCCCGTCATTCTTTACCAAAAGAGCAAGCTAAGGCAGGTCCTTGGCCAAGAATACTTTCTTCTATTCAGGAAGAGATCGAAACATTTAGGCGAAATTAGCGTCTAAACCTCCGTAATATCGCTCAAACACAAGCTTCCAAAAATGCTGGTCTTGCTATTACAGAGCCCAACGGGTAATATTCTGCGCCCATTTACACAAAGACCCCAGTTTTAGGGTTTTTTTTGCCTCGGCAACGCCATTTTGGAACCGCTAATTTGCAAGTGTTTCATCTCTTTGAGATCGGCCTGCCTGAGCATTTTACGTTTTTTTGACTGAGTGAAAACGCCTATGAGCAAAGGTCTCTACCGGGTAGACGAATTTAAAGATAACTGCGGTTTTGGTCTAATAGCCCACTTAAAAGGGTCTACTAGCCACAAGTTATTGAAAACTGCTATCGAAGCATTAACCTGTATGACTCACCGTGGTGGTATTGCTGCGGATGGAAAGACGGGTGATGGCTGTGGTCTATTGATCCAGAAACCCGATAGCTTTTTCCGTCAGATATCTCGAGATGAGCTTAGTTTTGAGTTAAAGGATCAATATGGCGTTGGCTCATTAATGTTGAGCCAGGATCAAGACCTTGCGGATCAAGCTAAGCAGGTAGTTACCGAAGAGCTAGCGAAAGAAGGTCTTACTCAAATCGCTTGGCGTGAAGTCCCGACCAATTCGGATTGCCTTGGGCCAATCGCACTTGATTCCTTGCCTCAGGTTTTTCATCTTTTTATTAATTCAGATGGGCTTGATGAGCAGCAATTAGATGCGAAATTATTCTATGCGCGTCGCCGTACCGAATTACGTTTAGAAAAAGATGAAGACTTTTATATTGCTAGTTTCAGTTGCAAAGTGGTGTCTTATAAAGGGCTGATGATGCCTGTGGATTTGCCTTCGTTTTATACGGATTTGGCTAACCCAAAGCTCGAAACAGCAATCTGTGTTTTTCACCAACGTTTTTCTACCAACACATTACCTAAGTGGCCTCTGGCGCAGCCATTCCGCTTAGTTGCTCATAATGGTGAAATCAATACCATTACCGGTAACCGTAATTGGTCGGTTGCTCGCACACCAAAGTTTCAAAGTGACCTGCTACCCAATCTCGATACGATTGAGCCTCTCGTTAATCGCGTGGGTTCTGATTCTTCAAGCCTTGATAATATGCTGGAATTATTGCTTGTTGGAGGCATGGATTTATATCGCGCTGCCCGCATGTTAGTTCCACCCGCTTGGCAAAATGTTGAGCAAATGGATGAAGACCTTAAAGCCTTTTATGAATACAGCTCTATGCACATTGAGCCCTGGGATGGTCCTGCGGGTTTAGTGCTCACAGATGGTCGTTATGCCGTATGTACACTAGATCGTAACGGTTTACGTCCTTCTCGCTGGGTGATTACCAAAGATGATTTTATTACCGTGGCTTCAGAAATCGGTGTGTACGATTACGCTCCGGAAGATGTTGTTGCTAAAGGTCGTCTTGGGCCTGGCCAGATTTTGTCGGTGGATACTAAAACCGGTACATTGCTGCATACCAAAGATATTGATCAGTTGTTAAAATGTGGCCAACCGTATCAAAAATGGTTGCAGAAAAATGCAGTCAGAATTGAAGAGACCTTAGCTAAAGACACACCTGAGAACGGTATGTCGGCAGATGAAGTTGAAGTGGCGATGAAGTTGTTTCAGGTTTCTTCTGAAGAATGCGATCAGGTTATTAGGCCTTTGGGCGAAAGCGGTCAAGAAGCCGTTGGTTCTATGGGTGACGATACCCCAATGGCCGTATTGTCGAAAAAGCAGCGTCCGTTATACGACTATTTTCGTCAGCAGTTTGCACAGGTAACCAACCCGCCAATTGATCCCTTGCGCGAAGCTATCGTAATGTCGCTTGAGACGTGCATGGGACGAGAACTATCAGTCTTTGATCAGTCTGAGGCTCACGCAAAACGTATTATATTGGCTAGCCCGGTTCTTTCTCCTGTCAAGTTCCGCTCACTCCTCTCTTTAGATAATGCGGATTATCCAACACAAACGTTTGATTTAGCTTACGACCCTGAATTTACAGACCTTAGGGCAGCAATTGAAACGTTGTTAGATGGCATTATTGAAGCCGTTCGTTCGGGCTGCACAATAATTGTCTTAAGTGACGCTAAAATGGGTAAAGGCCAGCTCTTTATTCACGCTTTATTAGCGACTGGAGCAGTTCATCATCGATTGATTGAATCTGGTCTTCGTTGTGATGCCAATATCGTTGTTGAAACGGGGTCAGCTCGGGATTCTCACCAAGTTGCGGCCTTAATTGGTTATGGTGCAACAGCCGTATATCCCTATTTAAGCTATTACCTGATTAATCGTTTAATTGAATCGGATGAATTACTTCTCGATTACAGCGATGCCTATAAAAACTATCAAAAAGGTTTAGATAAAGGTTTACTGAAAATTTTATCTAAAATGGGCATTTCTACGGTTGCTTCATACCGCGGCGCTCAACTTTTCGAAGCCATTGGGCTTTGTGACGATGTGATTGCATTGTGCTTTAAAGAAACAGTAAGTCGTATTCAAGGTGCAACATTTGAGCATTTAGAAAATAATCAAAAGCAACTCGCTAAATTAGCATGGAATCCTAGAAAAGAGATTTCTCCAGGCGGAATACTCAAATATGTGCATGGGCAGGAATATCATGCATATAACCCGGATGTCATTCAAACACTGCAAAAAGCTGTGCAAAGTGGTGATTACAGTGTGTGGCGAGATTATGCTGCGTTAGTCAATGAACGTCCGGTCGCGACCCTTCGTGATTTACTAAAATTAAAAGATAATACCAAAGCCATCCCAATTGATGATGTTGAGCCAGCGGAAGAAATCGTTCTTCGTTTTGACTCGGCAGGCATGTCATTGGGAGCATTGAGTCCCGAGGCTCATGAAGCATTAGCTGAAGCCATGAATAGTTTGGGCGGCCGCTCAAATAGTGGTGAAGGTGGTGAAGATCCTAAACGCTTTAATTCACCAAAAGTTTCGAAAATCAAACAAATTGCTTCTGGTCGCTTTGGTGTAACACCGCATTACTTGGTGAATGCAGAAGTACTGCAAATTAAAGTTGCCCAAGGTGCCAAGCCTGGAGAAGGTGGACAATTACCGGGAGGTAAAGTTAACGCCTTGATCGCAGAGCTACGTTATGCGGTTCCTGGCGTGACACTGATTTCACCTCCTCCCCATCACGACATTTACTCCATCGAAGATTTAGCTCAGCTCATCTACGATCTAAAACAAGTAAACCCAAGCGCACTTATTTCAGTGAAATTGGTGTCTCGTCCTGGTGTCGGAACCATCGCTGCGGGTGTTGCGAAGGCTTATGCTGACTTGATTACGATTTCTGGCTACGACGGCGGTACTGCAGCAAGCCCGCTTACATCTATTCGTTACGCTGGCTCACCTTGGGAGTTGGGCTTGTCAGAAACGCATCAAACGCTACGGGCGAACGACCTTCGAGGCCGAGTTCGCGTACAAACGGATGGCGGTTTGAAGACTGGCTTAGATGTTATTAAGGCCGCAATACTAGGAGCAGAAAGTTTTGGCTTCGGTACTGCGCCAATGGTGGCTCTAGGCTGTAAGTATTTACGTATTTGCCACCTCAATAACTGTGCAACGGGTGTAGCTACTCAGCAAGAAAAATTGCGTGATCAGCATTACATCGGCACTGTTGAAATGGTCAAAAACTTCTTTATGTTTGTTGCCGAAGAGACGCGTGAGTGGATGGCGAAATTGGGCGTTTCTCAATTAAGTGATCTGATTGGCCGTGTTGATTTATTAGAAATTATTGACGGGTCAACCGAGCAGCAAAAAGGCTTGGATCTTAAGCCCATTATTCATACTGATGACTTCCTTGAAACGAAACCTCAGTTTTGTCAGGTCGAGAAAAACGAGCCATTTGATAAAGGCTTAGTAGCAGAGAAAATGGTAGCGAAAGTGTTGCCTGCGATCGACGCAAAAACGGGCGGCGAATTTGAATTCACCGTCACCAATTGTGACCGTTCTATTGGCGCACGTATAAGCGGTGAAATTGCCAAGCGATATGGTAACCAGGGTATGGCTGATAAGCCGCTTATACTTAAGTTACGCGGTGTTGCAGGGCAAAGTTTAGGCGTATGGAATGCCGGTGGTTTACATCTCTATTTAGAAGGTGATGCTAACGATTACGTGGGTAAAGGCATGGCCGGAGGCAAGATTGTTATTCGTCCTCCGCAAGGCTCCACCTATGCTTCCAATACAACCACCATTATTGGTAATACTTGTCTTTATGGCGCGACTGGAGGAAAATTATTTGCTGCGGGAACGGCAGGTGAGCGCTTTGGTGTTCGAAACTCTGGTGCCCATGTAGTTGTAGAGGGCGCAGGCGATCATTGCTGTGAATATATGACCGGTGGTGTTGTGACTATCCTCGGTAATACAGGTTTGAACTTCGGTGCCGGTATGACCGGTGGCTTTGCTTATGTATTAGACGAAGACAATACCTTCGTCGATAAATACAATCATGAGCTGGTTGAAATTAATCGCATCAATATTGAAAAGCTGGAAGCGCACCGAAATCATCTGCGTAGCGTTATTGAAGAATACGTGGCAGAGACAGAAAGTGCATGGGGTAAAAACCTATTGGATCAATTTGATGATTATGTTGGCAAATTTTGGTTGGTAAGACCTAAGGCCTCTAATTTGAATACGCTATTAGACAGCGTACAGAAACGTGGCGAGTAGGGGTAAAAAATGACTGAACGATTAAATAATGACTTTCAGTTTCTCGATGTTGGTCGTGTAGATCCAACAAAGAAAGACATCGATACGCGTAAAGCTGAGTTTGTTGAGATATATCAACCTTTTTCCCAAGAAGAAGCGGCAAGTCAGTCACATCGCTGTTTAGAGTGTGGTAATCCCTATTGTGAGTGGAAATGCCCTGTTCATAACTATATTCCAAACTGGCTTAAGCTGGTTTCGGAAGGCAACATTATGGAAGCTGTGGAGTTGTGTCATCGCACAAACGCCCTTCCAGAAGTGTGCGGCCGTGTATGCCCTCAGGATCGTCTCTGTGAGGGGGCTTGTACTCTCAACGACGGCTTTGGTGCTGTTACCATCGGCAATGCAGAAAAGTATATAACTGAAACCGCTTTTGCTATGGGCTGGAAGCCTGATATGTCAAAAGTCGTTGCTACTGGCAAGCGTGTTGCTGTTATTGGTGCGGGTCCTGCGGGTTTGGCCTGTGCGGATTTGCTCGTACGCAACGGTGTTACCCCGGTGGTATTTGATAAATATCCGGAAATAGGCGGCTTATTAACGTTTGGAATCCCTGAATTTAAACTCGAAAAACAGGTGATGACCCGCCGTCGTGAAGTGTTCACAGAAATGGGAATGGAATTCCAGCTGAATACAGAAATCGGCAAAGATATCTCCATGGAAACTTTACTAGAAGAATATGATGCCGTCTTTATGGGCATGGGTACCTACACCTATATGAAGGGTGGCTTTCCTGGTGAAGACCTTAACGGCGTGCACGATGCACTGCCTTTCTTGATTTCCAGCGTCAATCGTAACCTGGGTTTTGAAAAAAGTCCTGAAGAATTTATTGGTGTGAAAGGTAAGCGTGTTGTTGTCCTAGGTGGTGGTGATACAGCAATGGATTGTAACCGGACGTCTATTCGTCAAGGTGCTGAGTCCGTGGCCTGCGCCTATCGTCGTGATGACGCGAATATGCCAGGCTCTCGCCGTGAAGTACAAAATGCCAAAGAAGAAGGCATTGAGTTTTTATATAATCGTCAGCCTGTAGAAATTGTGGGTGATCAAGCGGTTGAAGGTGTTAAAGTTGTTTCGACTCGCATGGGGGAACCTGACGAAAATGGTCGAAGCCGCCCAGTAGTAATAGAAGGCAGTGAAGAAATTTTACCTGCAGATGTTGTTTTGATTGCATTTGGTTTTCGACCAAGTCCAGAATCTTGGTTTCAAACACATAATATTGAGACAGCAGACTGGGGTGCAGTGATTGCTGCGGAAGAACAAGAATACAAATTTCAGACAACCAACCCTAAAGTATTTGCTGGTGGCGATATGGTACGAGGTTCTGACCTTGTTGTTACTGCGATCTGGGAAGGGCGAGAAGCTGCTGAAGGCATTCTTGATTATTTAGAAGTCTAAACTGACGTTTTATTCGGCGTCCAATTTAATACTTGGGGCGATCTCTTGTCTGCATTACAAAATGATATTTTTCTACGTGCGCTGATGCGCCAACCCACTGAGCGCACTCCGGTATGGATGATGCGCCAGGCGGGTCGTTACCTCCCTGAATATAGGCAAGTCCGCGCAAAGGCTGGCGACTTTATGTCGCTCTGTAAAAATGCAGAGCTAGCATGTGAGGTCACTCTACAGCCCCTTGAGCGTTATCCTCTGGATGCGGCAATCCTCTTTTCAGACATCCTAACAATTCCTGATGCGATGGGTTTGGGTTTGTATTTTGAAACAGGTGAAGGTCCTCGTTTTAAAAAGACGATTCGAACCAAAGAAGACATCGAGTCTTTGCCCGTAACAAACGCAGAGAAGGATTTGGGTTACGTACTAAATGCGGTCAAAACAATTCGAAAAGAGATTAACGGTCGGGTACCGTTAATCGGTTTTTCGGGTAGCCCTTGGACTTTGGCAACCTACATGGTTGAAGGCGGATCTAGTAAAGATTTTCGTCGCACTAAAGCACTAATTTATGATCAGCCTGAGCTGGCTCATTTGCTTTTGGATAAGATAGCCGATTCTGTCATAGACTATTTGAACGCCCAAATTCGAGCGGGCGCTCAGGCGGTACAAATTTTCGATTCTTGGGGTGGCGCTCTGTCTCACGATGCTTATCGAGAGTTTTCGTTGGCTCCCATGAACAAAATTGTTCAGGGTTTAATTAAAGAGCATGACGGTCGTAAAGTCCCTGTCATCCTGTTTACCAAAGGCGGTGGTCAATGGCTAGAACCTATGGTGGATACAGGAGTGGATTGTTTAGGGCTGGATTGGACGACGGATATCGGCGTTGCTCGCGAACGTGTTGGTAGCTCGGTTAGCCTGCAAGGCAATATGGATCCTGCTGTTTTGTACGCGAAACCTGAACGCATAAGGCAGGAAGTGGGCACCATTCTTGAACGATTTGGCCACGGTTCTGGACATATCTTCAATTTGGGACATGGAATAACGCCAGAAGTTGACCCTTCTAATGCCGGCGCATTTTTCGACGCAGTGCACGAATTGTCGCCGAAATATCATACAGAATAGATTTATATTCTTTTTTGTTATAAGTAAGCAGAAAGATTTGTTACCTGGTCAACAAATCGTCGCATCTCGTCGCTGCCCATAGTTACAGGGATAAGAACACCAGTTATAATTAAAGACTGATAATTGTTGTTGTTTTATGCGCCAAGAGGAAGCAGTCGTTGGGGATTAAACAAGTTAAAATTGCGGTAAGCGAGCTGACGGTCGGAATGTATATCTCTGGCCTCGATCGCCCGTGGACGCAAACGCCATTCCCCCTGCAAGGATTTTATGTTCGCGATCTCGATGAAATACGCGAGCTTAAAGTGCACTGTAACCACGTTTACATCGATGTGGTCAAAGGCTCTTCGCCAGTAAAAACAAATCTCAAAAAGCTAAGTGCACGTGCTCCCCAAGATCGTCGCAAGCAAGAGCGTGCTGATCGGCGTGAGCGAGTCCACGACGTCGCTCCGTTACAGATTCGTCGAAATGCTTACACAGTGGCCCAGCCATTAGAGCAAGAAATCGGACGGGCTAAACAGCTGCACCAGGAAGTATATAACGCTGTCAGCGAAGTTATGCAGCAGGTTGAGCGCGATCATAATAATATCCCTATTGCTGAAACTAAACGTGTTGCGAGCAGTATGGTAGATAGCGTATTGCGAAGCCCCGATGCATTTACGTGGTTAAGCCGAGTGCGCGATAAGGATGAGTATTCGTATAGTCATTCCGTAAGATCCGCTGTTTGGGCGATATTATTTGGCCGCCATATCGGCATGCCGAAAAATGAACTCGATATTTTGGCAATGGGTGTTTTATTGAAGGATATCGGTAAAACTCGACTTCCTGAGCATCTTATTCATAAATCGGATCGTAGCGCTACAGAGCAGCAAGCCTACGAGAAATTTATAGAATATGGTGTCGATATTCTAAGAAAAATCCCCGATGTTAAACCTCGCGTGACTTCCGTTGTGAAGACACATTGCGAACGCGTCAATGGAAGTGGTTTCCCGAGCCATTTGCGTGGCGACAAGGTACCGCTTCTTGGAAAAATAGCGGGTATGGTGACGTTTTATGATGAGACGACCAACCCTCGAGGGCAAGATATTCCGTTGTCCCCATCCAAAGCGGTAGCTAAATTATACGAACAGCGTGGTATTGAATTTCAAGAAGAGCTCGTTATTGAGTTTATTCGAGCGATTGGCCTATATCCAACGGGCACCCTTGTAGAGCTTTCTACTGGTGAAGTGGCTGTTGTTGTTGAGCAGAACTTTGAGCGGCGTTTAAAGCCCGTCATCATGGTGGTGACAGACGCGGTTAAGCAGCGGCTCTTCGACCCGTTTATTATCGACCTTGCTGAGCATGAAAAAATCAACCAAGCTAAAATTGACTCGGGAAAAGCGACGCGGCATGAAGTGGATTTAATTGATATCGTTCAAGATCTGGAGCCAGGATCTTTCGATATTGATGTTGCCGAAATTCGTGATTCATATATTGAAGAAAAGGTGTCTGAATCGAGCGGCTTATTCAATCTTTTCAAAAGGAAAGTGAAAAAACTCCCTGTTTTTTCACGTTAAAGGTATTTTTTATTCGGCAAAAGTAATTCCCCAACTTTGCAATTAAAAAAGGCGCGCCTGTTTAAGCCGCGCCTTTTTGCGTTTTGATGTCTTCGGAGTGGTAATCCGTTACGAGGAAATAGCCCTAGCGATGCCCTCTCCCATTCGAACGCTATTGGTTGCATCAAAGTTGTCATTCCACTCAATGGTGTTTTCGGGAAATAGCATCACAATGGTTGAGCCAAGCTTAAATCGTGCAAACTCTTCACCCTTTTCAAAGGAGACTGGCTCAGCTCCGTAATTAATCGTCGATACTTGCTTACCTGTTGGCGCAACAAGTCCAGCCCAAGTTGTTTCGATAGACGCCACAATCATTGCGCCGACCAACACTAAGGCAACCGGCCCTAGTTCAGTATCAAATACACAAACAACGCGTTCGTTTCTTGCGAATAAACGTGGAACGTTATCGGTAGTTGCTGGGTTTACAGAAAACAAATCGCCAGGTATATGCGTCATTGATACCAATGTTCCGGCTAAAGGCATATGCAAGCGATGATAATCCTTTGGTGATAAATACACCGTGGAAAAGCTGCCGTGAGCAAAAGTTTCAGCCAGTTCCTTGTTGCCGCCAAGCAATTCTAAGGTTGAATAATCCCGTCCTTTCGCTTGAAAAATTCGGCCATTTTTTATCGGACCGGATTGGCTAACTGCTCCATCAGCCGGACAGGCTATCGAGCCTTCATTATCGCAGATAGGTCTGGCATCTGGCTTTAAGGCTCGGCAGAAAAAATCATTAAAGCAGGCATATGATGCAGGGTCGCTTTCGAGAGCTTCATCCATATTGACGCCATAAGCGTTAATGAATTTAGTGATAAACAGAGATTTTATCCAGTTGGTTTTGCTATCAGCAAGCCATCCGGCCAAACGTGAAATGGTATGTTGGGGGGCAATGTACTGTAAAAAGACAAAGACGATAGTTTTCAATGTAGAGCTCTTAATTGATAAAGAAGGCGAATCTGAATGAGGTGTTTAAACTTCTACCGGAGTATCGGGGTGATTGCCCCATTCCGACCAAGAACCGTCGTAGGCTTTAATATCGAAGCCTAGGTGCTTACCGAGTAGGTAGGTGAAACCGGAGCGGTGATGGCTTTGGCAGTGGGTAATAATGGGAAGCGTACCGTCGATCCCAATGGATGCCAATAGCTCTCGAGCGTTAGGTTTGATGCGCTTGCCGTTTTCTGAATCCATTAAACTTGTCCATTCCGCATTAATTGCACCAGGGATGTGTCCACCTTTTGCGGAGACGACTCGTGTGCCTGCATATTCTTGCGGACTTCTAGCATCCCAAACTGTAAATAGGTTTTCTCCCAGACCGGCAAGAATTGTATCTAGGTCGGCGATGGGGTTACGGTTAATGGTTATAGATGGCGTTGTCTTAGATTGGGTAGTTTGGTTGTTTTTACCGCTTTCGGTTGGCAGGTTTGCGGCGTTCCATGCAATCATTCCACCGTCGATATAGGAATAGTGTTTGTGCCCGATTACGTCAAGAGTCCAAATAAAGCGACCCGCCCATCCTCCGCCTTCATCGTCACATACAATAAAGTGAGTATTTTCTGAAAGGCCCAAAAACTGAAAAACTTCTTCTAGTTGGGCAAGATTGGGGAGTTTCCCTGGCGCGGGAGCTTGGCCTAACATGAGAGACTTGAAAGGCAAGTGAATAGCACCGGGAATATGAGCGTTAAGGAAATTCTCCTCAGAGGATAAATCCACAATACGGATATCCGTATTATCTGTACTGTTTTGTAGGCTGCGTGCAAAATCTTCAGGCTGAATAATGAAAGGGGATTCTTGTGCTGGACCTGTCATGTTCTAAATATTCCTATTGCGATGATTGAATCTGGACATCATCAAGTGAGGCAATAATGCGTTTATAATTGGTAAAGCGTTGCTCGGAAATCGTGCCGTTTTCTAAGGCCTCTTTAAGTGCGCATTTTGGTTCATTTTCGTGAGAGCAGTCACGGAATTTGCAGGTGCCAGTTAAGTCATTTAATTCTACAAATCCGGCGATAACATCGGCAGCGTCTAAATTCCACAAGCCAAACTCTCTAATACCCGGAGAATCAATACATTCACCACCGTTTACAAAATGGAATAGTTGAGAATGCGTTGTGGTGTGCCGTCCCTTACTTTTCGCGTTAGAGAGCTCACCAATTTCAATGTCTTTGTCCGGGATCAGGGTTTGTAAAATCGATGATTTTCCGACACCGGACTGCCCAACTAAAATACTGGTATTGTCTTTCAGTAGCTCTATCAGTTCGTCGAGGCCGGTACTGTCTTTTGCCGATACGGTCAGTACTCGATAGCCAAGGTCTGTGTAACTTTTCTGCAGGTTATCAAATTCGGATTGATTCGTTTCATCAATTAGGTCTGCTTTGTTGATTAATATCAGCGGCTTGATGTTATTGATTTCGGCAACGACTAAGTAGCGGTCAATAAGATTGGTAAAAAATTCTGGCTCCGGCGCTACGGTAATAATAATCTGATCAACATTGGCCGCAACGGGTTTGAGTTTTCCGTAACTATCGGGACGGCTAAGCAGTGACTTTCGAGGTTGGCAGGATTCGACCACGCCTTTATCTTTGCCTTGGCGCCAAACAATTCGATCACCTGTAATTACGGGGGCAAGATTCGCGCGTAAAAAACAGCGAATGGTTTTTTTATCGCCATATTCAATGTCGACTTGAGTGCCGTAATGAGCAACAACTCGACCCTCCTGTTCTGCGCCAAGGGTATGGTCTTCTGATTCAATGTCAGTCTCGGATGTAGCAATAGCTTTTTCATTTTTAGCTTGTTGCTTTGAGCGTATGCGACGCGTTTGATTTTGTGAGAGTTTGCGTTTAGTCATAAAGCATTTTACTGAGGTATAAAACCGGAGTTTAAGGGGATAATAGCTGCTACTATTTCATAAAATCTGAAACATGAATAACCCAGCAGCGCCTTTGAGAGCGTAGTTTAAAGGAAATTGATATGTCTAGCAGTGAAAACAATCTTATTTGGATCGATTTGGAAATGACGGGGCTAATTCCAGAGCGCGATGTCATTATCGAGATTGCTACTATCGTGACCGACCCAGAGTTGAACACCTTGGCCGTAGGGCCTGAATTGGCAATACATCAGCCGGATGCAATATTAGACGCAATGGATGAGTGGAACACTCGACAGCACAATGGTTCGGGGCTTGTTGAGCGAATAAAGGGGAGCAAGGTATCAATGGCAGAAGCTGAGTCTCAAACGATAGCATTCCTTGAAGAATGGGTCCCGAAGGGAAAGTCTCCAATTTGTGGGAACTCCATTGGGCAAGATAGGCGTTTTTTGGCGCGATATATGCCACAACTGGAAGAGTACTTTCATTATAGAAATTTGGACGTGAGCACAATTAAGGAATTGGCCGCGCGTTGGAAGCCTGAAATATTGAATGGGTTTACGAAAAAAGGATCGCACCTGGCACTCGACGATATCCGGGACTCGGTGGAAGAGCTGAAATATTACCGGACACACTGTTTTTCTATTTAGTTTGAGACCAGTCTATAAACTGGGCCATAGCAAGTGAGGTTTCTGTGGTCAGTTTTCGCTACTGTATATGAGTGTTTACTTATTGTTAAGGCCTATATTGTTTGGTGCGAAGCTCGGCGTTCAAATTTGACCGCAGTTGACGCATATTTATGGATAGTTCCAAATGCAGCTCCAGGTATAGGTGCAAGGGTGAAATCGAGAGGAGTGGGGAAGCGAGGGGCATATGCTTTTTTGATCTTTTAGCATATCGTTTTTATCGCTATGGGGTTTTGGACAAGTAGCCCCTAAATGAGAGATCCTTTACGGCTTAGCGCGTTATAAAAATACACTTAAAATAACGCCAAGTAGAGGAATTTTATGTCCTATTGCAAAGATCTTAAGCTTAGTGCGGTTAGTGATGCTGCCCGAGAGCGTAAAAATCCCAAGGCGCAGCCGGCAGTTGCTGCAGCTGATTTTGACAAGCGCACCGGTCAACTTGCTGTGCCTCTGAATTTACGAGCATTGCTGAGCGCTGAGCAGATTAGTTCTGTGCAGCAAATGGAGCATTTTGGTTGGCATCTCGCATTTGTGCGTCGTGATGACGCGGGGCAACCAATGGTTGTTGTGGCTAACGGTAGTGAAAAACGATTCGCGTTACTGGATCTGCACGGAGCAATCGATTCATCGCGAGCGGTTCCTGTTCGACATTAGCTAGATTTCTGAAGTTTTAATCTTATTGTTGTTTTTCAACTTCCGCTTCCTTCGTTTGGGGGGGTGGAGTTGGCGTTGTAGCGCCCACTCTAAATGCTCGTAGAGCCAATGATCTTTGTAGCTTGTCATTTTCCCCTGTAACGCTTCAATAATCGCGGGGGACGATGGGGCATTGCCAAGTCCAACAGACAAGTTTCGTAGCCAATTAATATGGCCAATTCGCCTTATCGGCGAGCCGGCTGTATTTTTCAAAAAAACGTCTTCTGGCCAATTGAATAGCGTTAGCAGTTCCGAATTTTCGAGATGATGGCGTGGCTTAAAGTCGTTTTCTTCAGTAAAACTTGCGTATTTATTCCAGGGGCAAATCGCTTGGCAATCGTCACAACCAAATACTCGGTTGCCCATTACCTCTCGGTATTCTTCCGGTATCGGACCTTTATTTTCGATCGTTAAATAAGAAATACAGCGTCGCGCATCTAGAACGTAGGGTTTGGGGAAAGCATCAGTCGGGCAGACCTGAAGGCAAGCCTTACAATCGCCGCAGCGATTTTCTTGGATATGTTGGTTCACAGGTAAGGGGATGTTCGTATACACCTCGCCTAAAAAGAACCAGCTCCCGACTTCCTCGTGAATCAGTAGTGTGTGCTTACCTACCCATCCAAGCCCTGATTGCTCCGCGAGTGGTCGTTCTAATACAGGAGCGCTGTCTACAAATGCTCGCTGGCTAACTCCTTCACAAAGGCTATGTTCTTGGCAGTAATCCTCGATTTTTTTTGCGAGTGTAGCCATGCGTTTACGGATGAGTTTATGGTAGTCCCTACCGAGTGCATAGCGAGAGACATAGGCTTTGTCGGGGGATTTTAAAACTTTAATTTGTTCTGTTTTTGGAGGCAGGTATGCCATACGAGCAGAAATTACGCGCGTCGTACCGGGCAGTAGTTTATCGGGCGAAAGTCTCAAATCCTTGTTTTCTAACATCCAGCTCATACTGCCGTGATAATTCGCATCCAGCCATGCTTCAAGCCGTGCTTGTTCTGAGGATACGTCAGCGGAGCTAATGCCGGTGGCTTGAAAGCCAAGTTCTTGGGCCCAAAGGCTGATTTGATCGGCGAGTATTTGGTAGTCATTGCTCATGAGGCTATTCTGACGAGCATGGCCAAGAAAAACCAGTTGTCTCAGCAGGCTTCACATAAATTTAACTTCATTGCGGGCGATGTTGCCAAAATTCGGGCCTTAAAAAGGTGAATCGCTCTCTATCCTTAGGGGTTGCGCTCCAAACTCACGTATAATTTTAGCTTCATGAATCTCATATTGAGCTAAAACTAAATGCCAGACTGCCTTCCCAATGTTTTATATTCCTGCGAACAGGCCCATACGCTAGATTCTCTAGCGATTTCGGAGGCAAACATTCCTGGGATAGTGTTAATGAAGCGTGCTGGTAAAGCGGCATTTGACCTCATTCTAAAACGCTGGCCGGAAACTAAAAATCTGCTCATTATTTGTGGTGGCGGTAATAACGGCGGTGATGGCTACGTTGTGGCTGGATTGGCGGCTCAGCGTAACCTAAAGGTTGAATTGTATTCGATTGTGGATGTGGTAACGCTAGACGGGAATGCCGAAAAAGCCAAAGACTATGCGCTAGCACAGGGACTTTCCATTACAGCTTTATCAGCCTTCTTTTTGAAAGACATATCCTTATTGGACAATACCGTCATCGTTGACGCCATGCTGGGGATAGGTTTTCAGCGTGAGCTTCGTGTGAACGTGAGTGAATGCACGAAAAAAATAAACGCATGCTCTTTGCCAGTTATCGCTTTGGATATGCCTTCGGGTTTAAATGGCGATACTGGGGCAGCGGATAAAGACGCTGTTCAAGCAGACGTCACGATGACTTTTGTCGGGGTAAAGCAGGGCTTGTTAACGGCCCAAGGGCCAGATGTTAGTGGTGAGCTCTACTTTGACGATTTATCGATACCTCAAGATATATACACTCAGTTAGATCGAGTAGGGCCTATAACGCATAGGGTCTCGTCAGTGTTAGCGCTTACTTCCAGAAAGCCCAGCGCGTATAAAAACAATTTTGGCCATGTGCTAGTGATCGGTGGAGATCTTGGTATGGGAGGCGCTGCTATTCTTGCAGCTGAGGCTGCAATGAGATCTGGTGCTGGCCTAGTCAGCGTTGCAACTCAAAAAGACCATGTTGCAGCGGCGCTCGCGAGATTACCCGAGGCGATGGTAAAAGGTGTCCATGCTGGGCCTGAGCTGGAAGACATGATGGATGAGGCCGATGTCGTTATTGTGGGGCCTGGGTTGGGGCAATCTGGCTGGTCACAGCAAATGTTGGTTTTTGCTCTGCAGGGTTCGCAGCCAAAAGTAATGGATGCGGGTGCGCTAAGCCTATTGGCCCAAGAGGGCTTTGGTGAATACGATTCTTCAAGCTGGGTTATTACTCCCCACCCCGGTGAGGCATCGCGTTTGTTATCGATGAGCACTCAAGATATTCAAGCTGATCGTTTTTCGTCAGTGAAAGCCTTACAAAAAATGTTTGGGGGTGTTGCGGTGCTTAAAGGCGCGGGAACCCTTATTTGCGATGGCGATTCGACGTCCTTGGCTCAAGTGGGTAATCCCGGTATGGCGGTGGCTGGAATGGGGGATGTGCTAAGCGGTGTAATTGCAGCGTTATTGGCGCAAAAACATTCTCTAAAAGATGCTGCGATAAATGGTGTTTGTGCGCATGGAGCGGCGGGTGATCGTGCTGCAGAAGCCGGTGTTCATGGTCTTCGTGCCAGTGATTTAATGCCGCATCTGCGTTCTGTATTAAATGGTGAAGGTTTAAACGGATCGAAATAATGTCGTCGTGGTCTACCTATTTGCCGGATGAGAATGCAACCGTTGCAGCGGGGCGTCGTTTAGGACAGCAACTTGCGTCTGGTGCAATAATATATTTGGAAGGAACTTTGGGGGCGGGTAAAACGACGTTTTGCCGGGGGGTTTTGAGTGCTTTTGGCCACAATGGCCCGGTTAAAAGTCCCACCTATACCTTGGTTGAACCCTATGAACTAGGTTCGTCTAGCGTCTATCATTTCGATTTGTATCGTTTGGGAGACCCTGAAGAATTAGAGTTTATGGGGGTGCGTGATTATTTTGTCGGTCAAAATGTCTCGTTAATTGAATGGCCTTGTCAGGGTCGGGGATTTATTCCTGAAGCCGATTTAGTGGTGAGTTTGAACACCGAAGGCGAAGGCCGTAAGCTAAGTGTCGAAAGCGGCACAGAACATGGGGTAGCACTATTATCGTTTCTGAAATGATCAAGCGGCTGAAGCCGGCTTCTTCATGGACAAAAATCGTTGTATTTTTGCTGCTCATGTCATCACTCCAAAATACTTTGGCCGCCGTCATAGAGGGGGCGAGGCTCTGGCGCGCCCCGGAATATACTCGACTTGTTTTTGACCTATCTGGACCGGTAGACCATCAGCTCTTTGGGTTGAAAGCGCCTTATCGCCTTGTGATTGATCTTGATAAGAGTACCTCTACAGCCGACCTGTCTGGCCTTGATTTTAGCAATACGCCCATCGCAAAAATGCGCTTTGGTAAGCGTAACGATACCGGCTTGCGTATCGTGCTTGATATGACCGAGCAAACTAAGCCGCGTAGCTTTGTGCTCAAAAAGCATTCGGGAAAACCGGATCGGCTCGTTATTGATATCTATGAGGGTAAAACGAAAACCGTTAAAACTGTTCAGGACGTGCGGCCAAAAACTTCTGCTAAGCGTGACATTCTTATTGCCATCGATGCTGGACACGGCGGGGAAGATCCCGGCTCAATTGGTCCTCGTCGGCTATACGAAAAAACCGTTGTTCTGGCCATTAGTAAAGCCTTAAAGGCTGCGATTGATCGCGAACCTGGCTTCAAAGCTAAGCTTATTCGCAATGGTGATTATTATGTTGATAATACCAAGCGCCGAGAAATCGCACGTAAAATGAGAGCAGACTTATTTGTCTCTATACATGCGGATGGGTTTAAAGATCCTCGGGCTAAAGGGGCTTCGGTATTTGCATTATCGCGTAAAGGCGCCTCGAGCCAGATGGCGAGTATATTGGCGTCAAAAGCTAACGAATCGGATTTGATTGGTGGTTCTGGCAGCGTCAGTTTGATAGGGATAGATGATGTTTTAGCGGGTGTCTTGGTCGACCTATCAATGACGGCTACTTTAGCGAGTAGTTTAGACGTGGGGGGGAGAGTGCTGAAAAACATGGGAGGATTTACCAAGTTACATAAACGCCATGTAGAGCAGGCGGCATTTATCGTATTAAAATCTCCTGACGTACCCTCAATCCTAGTGGAGACGGGCTTTATTACGAACCCTGCTGAAGCCAAAAAGCTAAAGTCTCGCAGTCATCAACAAAAATTAGCCAAGGCCATTCTAAAAGGCATTAAAGATTATTTTTATGTGAATACGCCTGAAGGCTCACTTGTAGCCTGGAAAAAATCGGGCGGTGGTCAAGTCAAATATAAAATTGCACGAGGTGATACGCTTTCGGGCATTGCTCAGCGTTATCGGATTAGCATTGCAGAGTTGAAGAGTTTAAATAGATTAAAATCCTCCTCTATTCGTATTGGGCAGGTGTTGACCATTCCTGCGACGTAAATAGATTTTACGGGACTGGAGCCGTCAATTATCGTTATATTGTATGAATATCCCTCAATATTGTTTTAGTTGTGTTCGTTGAGTACAGTCTTTGAGCAGCCCTTACTTCCATTATTTGTCGCAAAGCATACGTTGCTCTGCCAGCGTTTAAACAACTTCTAAAAATTAAATCAGAAAACTAGATGACCTTGCAAACATCCCAGATTCAAAAACTCAGCCCTCGCCTCGCGAACCAAATTGCGGCTGGTGAGGTGGTCGAGAGACCCGCGTCCGTCATTAAAGAACTCCTCGAAAATAGCATCGATGCAGGAGCTACCCAGCTTGATGTCGAAATCGAAGCTGGCGGAGTGAAGTTAATGCGAGTGCGTGATAATGGTTGCGGCATTCTTAAGGACGATTTGTCGCTGGCCTTAAGCCGTCATGCGACAAGTAAAATTTTACAGCTGGATGATCTAGAAGCTGTAGAAACGTTAGGTTTTCGGGGCGAAGCGTTGGCGAGTATTAGCTCCGTGTCGCGTCTCACTCTCAGCAGTAATACACTTCCTGAAAGTGGCGGTTGGTCCGTATGTGCAGAGGGGCGTGAAATGGAAACGCAAATAACGCCTGCAGCTCACCCCAGAGGTTCAACGGTCGAGGTTCGTGATCTGTTTTTCAATACGCCAGCTCGGCGTAAATTCATGCGTACTGAAAAAACCGAATTTAATAAAATTGAGGACATCATTAAGCGTTTGGCTTTGTCACGCTTTGAAATTGGCTTTACCTTAAAAAACAACGGGCGCGTTATTCACAACTGGCGTCCGGCATTGTCGCAAGCAGAAAAAGAGCGTCGAACGGCGCATATTTGCGGTCCTGCGTTTATAGAAAATGCGCTGTTTCTCGAAATGGAACGGGCCGGTATGCGTTTGTGGGGCTGGGTAGCGAACCCCACTTTTTCGCGCAGCCAGGCGGATATGCAACACTTCTACGTTAATGGCCGCGCTATTCGTGACCGCTTGGTAACGCACGCAGTGAAGCAGGCCTATCAAGATGTGCTTTATCATGGTCGTCACCCTGCGTTCGTTCTGTATGTCGATTTAGACCCAGCTAACGTTGACGTTAACGTACATCCAACCAAACACGAGGTTCGTTTTCGTGATGGTCGCCTCGTCCACGATTTTATATTTAGCAGCCTTCATAAAGCCTTGGCGGATATTCGGCCTGATTCTGAAATTTATGAATCGTCGCAGTCAGCTAGTCCTGCTGAGCCAGCATTGGCAATGGAGCCTACTCAAGGATCTATGGGCTTTGGCGTTTCTGCTCAAGGGGCTGGGGCGCCGGGTTCTTCGTCATTTAATTCGGCTCTTAATCCCTCTCCCAGTGTTAGTGAACAAGTTTCGCATTATTCCGCATTGGTAAACCCTTCTGTTGGCGGTGGAACAGCGCAGTCTCGACCAGTATTAGATGATATGGGTGATTCCGATGTGCCGCCTTTAGGCTTTGCTATTGCCCAGGTGAAAGGCGTATTTATCCTAGCGGAAAATACAGGGGGTCTCGTCATTGTTGATATGCATGCAGCGCATGAACGGATTACGTATGAACGGCTAAAATGCCAATTTGCAGAGCAGTCTCTTCAGTCCCAGCCGTTACTTGTACCGCAATCGATAGCGATAAGTGAAAAAGAGGCGAACTGTGCAGAAGACAATCTTGAAGTGTTTACCAGTATTGGCTTTGGTTTAGAGCGAGCAGGCCCAGAAACAATACTCATTCGCCAAGTTCCTGTGGCGCTATATAAATCGGATGTCGAAAACCTGGTACGAGATGTACTGTCAGACTTGATTGAATTTGGTTCAAGTAAACGCATAGAAGAAAATATTAATGCCTTGTTATCCACAATGGCTTGTCATGGCTCCGTAAGAGCTAATCGTCAACTGACCTTGCCGGAAATGAACGCCTTATTGCGTGATATGGAGGCCACAGAGCGAAGCGGCCAATGCAACCATGGGCGACCCACTTGGACGCAGATGAGCATGACAGAGCTGGACAAGTTGTTTATGCGAGGTCAGTAAGATGTCGCAGGATTTGGGCGAAAAGCTGTTGGCGATAAAAAAACCGTTAGCCATCACCTTGATGGGGCCAACTGCCGCCGGTAAAACAGACCTCGCAATTGCGCTATGTGAACGGCTCAATGCGGAAATTATCAGCGTCGATTCAGCTCTTGTTTATCGTGGAATGGATATCGGTTCCGCGAAACCGAGCCGGGAAGAGTTGGCCAGAGCACCGCATCGTCTGATTGATATTCGAGACCCGGCTGACCCTTATTCCGTCGCCGACTTTTGTCGTGATGCACGATCTGAAATGGAGAAAATAATTGCAGGTGGTAAGACGCCGCTACTTGTTGGCGGCACCATGCTGTATTTCAAAGCTTTGCTCGAAGGGCTATCGCCAATGCCCACTGCTGATGAGGGCGTTCGGCGAGAAATCGAAAAAGAAGCGGAATTACATGGCTGGGAACATATCCATCAAGAATTGATGAAGGTAGATCCAGAATCGGCGGGCAAGATTCACCCGAATCATTCACAGCGTCTTAGCCGAGCATTAGAGGTTTACCGTATTAGCGGCAAACCAATGTCGAGTTTTCATGGGGTTATGCGTAATGCGGCTCTTAATGATTATGATTGGGTGCAATTCGCGGTATCCCCTCGCGACCGAAAAGTACTGCATGAACGTATAGCGCTTCGCTTTAATAAAATGTTAGATCAAGGATTGCTGGACGAAGTGCGTGGCTTAATGGCGCGAGATGATCTTAATCCAGAGCTGCCTGCAATACGGGCTGTTGGTTATCGTCAGGCGTGGGAGCATTTAAGTGGCGATTATGATTTGAACGAGTGTCGCGAACGAGGAATGGCCGCTACTCGTCAATTGGCCAAGCGCCAATTAACCTGGTTACGATCATGGGTTGATCTAAATTGGCTCGATACTCAGGCTCAAAGTGGAGATTTTCATTCAATTGACGAATTAAGCGAAACTATCTTGAAAATTCTTCAGAAAGGAGCCATATAATATAGACCGCCTGATGGAAATATTGAAAATTTCTATCGGTTGGAATTTGAAATGGGAACTTTTGTCCCGTTTGTTTGTTATTCGTTATGGTTTCTTGCATCCCTAGGGCTTGATTTGGGTCTGAAAGGTTTTAGACTTTGTTGTTTGTGACAGTTTTGAGCTGTTTCTGAACGCAGTATTGTCGATAAACCGGTGGATGTTTTATTTATTTTTTCCTATAAGGAGAGCACCCCATGTCAAAAGGGCACAGCTTACAAGACCCTTACTTAAATGCTTTACGCAAAGAACGTATTCCCGTCTCAATTTATCTTGTGAACGGGATTAAATTACAAGGCCAGGTTGAGTCATTTGACCAGTTTGTTGTTTTGCTGAAAAACACAGTGAGCCAAATGGTTTATAAACATGCAATTTCAACAATTGTTCCTTCTCGCCCTGTGCGTGTGCCGATGTTGAACCCAGAAGCGGGTGAAGAAGGGGAAGGCGGAGAGTGATCGGAGTTTTATTTGTTTTTTGAACGCCCCAATTCAGGTGAACTTGCAGTTTTAGTTCACCTGGAGATTGCACGTACTGCACAATCCAATGATCCTAGAGAGTTGGAAGATTTAGTTCTATCTGCCGGGGGTGACCCGGTAGCCTTTCTCTTGGGCAAAAGAAATGCCCCGGATGCTCGTATTTTCATTGGGAAAGGGAAGCTCGAAGAGCTTGTCGAACTGGTGAATTGCCACAGTGCTGAATTGGTTATCTTTAACCATGAGCTTTCTCCGAGCCAAGAGCGAAATCTTGAAGAAGTTTTACAATGCCGTGTACTCGATCGTACGGGCCTAATTCTTGATATTTTTGCTCAGCGCGCACGCACTCACGAAGGTAAGCTTCAAGTTGAACTTGCTCAGCTTGAGCATATGTCGACGCGGCTCATTCGAGGCTGGACTCACTTGGAGCGCCAAAAGGGTGGGATTGGTTTACGTGGTCCGGGCGAAACCCAGCTAGAGACCGATAGGCGTTTATTACGTGAACGCATTAAATCCATTAATAAGCGCTTAAATAAAGTTCGTAAACAACGAGCCCAAGGTCGGCGAGCCAGAACACGTGCAGAGTTACCGACTCTTTCTCTCGTGGGTTATACCAATGCTGGGAAATCAACGCTGTTCAACACGCTGACCGGTGCTGGCGTTTATGTTGAAAACCAGCTTTTTGCTACGCTCGACCCTACAATGAGAAAGATTGAGTTAGCGGGCGCGGGTACCGCTATCTTGGCGGATACGGTGGGTTTTATTAGTCATCTACCGCATCGTTTGGTTGAAGCGTTTCGTGCGACCTTAGAAGAGGCGTCTAATGCGGATTTGTTGCTCCATGTCATTGATGTCGTAGATGAGGAGCGCGCACGGAATGTGGACGAAGTGAATCTTGTCTTAGCTGAGATTGGCGCCAGTGAGCTTCCCCAGCTGTTGGTCTACAATAAGATTGATTTGATTGAGGACTACCCTCCTCGAATTGATCGCGATGAAAATGGAAAGCCCGTTTCTGTATGGCTTTCAGCTCAGTCTGATATTGGTTTGGATTTGTTGCTGCAAGCGGTTACAGAGCTTGTTAGTGATACGATTATTCAGCGTCGAATCTGCTTGTCTGTATCGGATGGCAGTTTTCGTGCGAGGCTTTATCGTCGAAAAGCTGTTCTAAACGAAAATTACCTTCCCGACGGCTCTTGCGAATTAGAAATTCGATTACCTCAGTCTGTTTTGACCCAGCTGCTTGCAGCTGAGAATCTAAACATTGATTCCTTAGGTGTAAACGACGATGATGCTCAAGATACAAGGTTGGTCAGCTAGAAAGATTTTGTACGTTCGAATTTCCCCTGTTGATGGTTGTTATCTGCTCAGTAATTAGCTTGTTAGCATGATAATCATTGGAGGAGTTTAGGTCGTCGGCCAGCCCTCCTTGAAAAATACTAATTCAACTTCATATCGTTAACTTAAAACTCAGCAATTGGAGAACTCTATGGCTTGGAACGAGCCTGGTAACAAAGACCCTTGGGGTGGTGGTAATCGTGGTAATGATGGTCCTCCCGATTTAGACGAAGCTTTGAAAAGCCTACAAAAGAAACTGTCGGGTATTTTTGGCGGCGGTCGTGGCGGAAGCAATGGCTCGGGCGGATCAGGCGGTATTAATTCCACCATTGTTATGGTCGTATTGATTATTGCTGCTTGTGCTTATTTTATTGCGGGTGCGGCGGTTGTGAATGAACAAGAACGAGCCGTAGTGTTGCGCCTGGGTGTCTATAGCGAGACGAAAGGGGCTGGATTTCGTTGGAATCCACCGTTGATCGATAGGGTATTCACAGAAAATGTTACCAAAGTAAGAAACTGGACAACAACAGAGCAAATGTTGACCAAGGATCTTAATATTGTTGATATTAAATTGTCTGTTCAGTACGTCATTGATGATGCGCGGGATTTTGTTTTGAACGTCCGTGACCCTCAATCGAGTTTACGGCAGGCGGCGAACAGTGCGTTACGCCATGTGGTTGGCTCATCCGTAATGCATGACGTGTTGACTCAGGGCAGGGGTAAGGTAGCCGTTGATATTCAGGTGCGTTTGCAACAATACCTGAATGACTATAAGACGGGAATCTTGATTGATAAAGTGAATATTGAAGATTCTAACCCTCCAGTCGAGGTGCAGTCAGCCTTTGATGACGTCATTAAGGCGAGGGAAGACGAAGAGCGTTATAAAAACCAAGCCGAAGCGTATTCCAGAGGCGTGATTCCAGAAGCCAAAGGTCGTGCTCAGCGAGTGATCGAAGAAGCTACCGCGTATAGGGCGCAAGTTATTGCCGAAGCTGATGGTGAAGCTCAGCGTTTCGAGTATCTACTCGATGAGTATAAAAAGGCTCCAGTGGTAACTCGACAACGTTTGTATCTCGATGCTATAGAAGAAGTCATGTCCAACTCATCCAAAATAATGGTGGACGTTGAAGGTGGTAATAACATGTTGTATTTACCTCTGGATAAAATCATCAGTAATTCGGGGAGCGGTTCATCCTCAGCAAGGAGTGGTGGCGGTCTTAATGCCTCGGATCGTGATGTTATTGTTAATCAAGTGGTTGAGCAGCTTCGTCGTGAAATTGCTACCAGTACCCGTCGTAGGGAGGGTCGCTAATGTCTCCTAGAGCAATATTTTTACTTGTTGTTTCGGTTGTTGCAGTTTTTATTGCCGCAAATTCCGCCTATGTCGTCAATGAATTTCAACGGGGCGTGCTGTTACGTCTGGGGAAAGTCATCGATAACGATTTGCAGCCTGGCCTTCATTTTAAAGCGCCTTTTGTCGATAACGTCCGTAAATTTGATGCCCGTATTTTGACGCTGGATGCTCGCCCAGAGCGATTCCTGACTGTCGAGAAGAAAAGCATGATGGTCGATTCCTATGCTAAATGGCGCATCATTGATGTGGGCAAGTTCTATACCGCGACAAACGGTGAAGAAGACCGTGCTCAGCGTTTATTGGCTCAGCGTATCAGTGAAGGTTTGCGTAACGAATTTGCAAACCGTTCTTTGCAAGACGTCGTGAGTGGTGAACGTAATCAACTTATGTTGGATATTGCGGATGAGCTGAATAGGTTTACTCAGACCTCTTTGGGCGTTGAAATTGTTGATGTGAGAGTGAAGAAGATCGATCTTCCTGATGAAGTGCGTGAGCCTGTATACAGTCGTATGCGCGCAGAGCGTGAACGAGAAGCCCGCGAGCATCGCGCTAAAGGTAAGGAGCAATCTGAGCGGATTCGCGCAGATGCTGATCGTCAGCAAACGATTATCAAAGCTAACGCCTATCGTGATTCAGAGTTCTTGCGCGGTGAAGGGGATGCTAAAGCAGCTGCAATCTATGCAAAAGCGTACAAGCGTGACCCTGAGTTTTATGCCTTTGTGCGCAGTTTAACGGCATACAAAGCAACTTTTAGCAGTAAATCCGATATTATGTTGCTAGATCCTGATAGTGACTTTTTCCGTTATTTAAATAGCTCCAAAGGTAAGTAGCGAAATTAGGCTGTCTAACAGCGCTAAAATTCGTTAAAATGAATTAACCGGCCCCTGATGGTGCCGGTTTTTTTATGCGCAGAAGAATATCGATTTTATAGATAGAGTAATCCCAGTAAGGCAAATCATTTAGGAGCCTATAATTGTGTGGCTAGTATTTGCCCAGGCCGTATGCCTTCTGCTAGTGATCGAAGGGTTTCTTCCGTTCTTATACCCTCAGCGTTGGCGTAAAGCCGTTGAGACATTGGCTTCTATTAATGATCGGCAGCTCCGGCTTATGGGGTTTGTAAGTATGCTGATTGGAGCTGCATTGTTGTTTTTTATTAAATAATGTCGCAATCGCTGAGCTAGTTGAGAATCCGGTAGAGCGATTAATAAAGTATTGAGAATTAAAGAGTTAAAGAGCTGCGCGTGCCCATGTGTTGGGACGCATTTACAGTTGATCAATCAAGGTCCAGTAAAATATGAGTAAAGTAGATCGTTGGCTTTTGCCTGACGGCATAGAAGAAGTCTTGCCCGCTCAAGCGCGTGAGATGGAAGGTTTACGGCGTGAATTGGTCGATTTATTCGAGCGCTGGGGTTACGACTATGTGATTCCGCCAATGGTTGAATTTACAGATTCTTTGCTTACTGGCTCAGGTCGGGATATTGATCTGCTCACATTTAAGATAACCGATCAGCTTTCTGGTCGAACCCTAGGCATTCGCGCGGATATTACACCGCAAGCCGCTCGTATGGATGCACACAGTCTGAAACGTTCAGGGGTTAATCGTTTGTGCTACGCCGGGCATGTATTGCATACAACGCCAAAATCGCCTCTGAGTTCACGCTCTCCTCTCAAAGTCGGTATTGAGATGTTCGGGGTGGCTGAGCTTCAGGCTGAAGTCGAAGTTATCAGTCTTTTGATTGAAACACTGATACAAGCCAAGCTGAAAAAACAATATATCGATATTGGTCATGTGGCTATTTTCCGTTCTCTTGCCGAAATGGCTGGGCTAAGTCCAGAGCAAGAAAACAACCTGTTTAATTTGCTTCAACGAAAGTCGTTCAGTGAAATCGATGAGTGGTTAGATGCTCATGTCGCTGATGAAGCGCACAGGTCATATTTGAAGGCACTGCCAAAGTTATCAGGTGGTAAGAAGGTCTTAATTCAGGCGAGAGAATGTCTCGCTGGGGCGCCTTCAGCGGTTATTAGTGCGTTGAATGATTTAGAATGCCTGTCTCAACATATTGAAAAATGTTACCCCGAGACGCAACTATATTTTGATCTGAGTGAGCTGAGAGGCTATCACTACCACACAGGCATTGTTTTTGGGGCATTCACACCGGGTGTTGGCAATGCTATTGCCAATGGTGGTCGTTATGATCACGTAGGTGAGGCGTTTGGCCGTGCGCGCTCAGCGACGGGTTTTGATATCGACCTCAGTATGTTGTGTCGAGTGAATGCTTCGGCAGAGGTTGTCGGAGACGGTATTTTTGCTGTAGCAAGCGATGATGATAGACAGTGGCAGGTGGTTCAGAAGCTGAGGCAAGGTGGTGAACGAGTTGTCATGGCGATGTCTGGCCAGCAGGCACCTTTAGAATATCAGCTGTGTGATCGAGAATTGGTTATTGATAGTGATCAATGGGTGGTTAAACAGCTTTAGTTTTGTTTTCATGTTTTGAAAGTCTCGGTCGCGTTACGGCCGGTTTCCAGTTTTTAGTTAAGTAGCTTTGAGTGAATTGTAATGGGTAAGAATGTTGTCGTTTTAGGGTCGCAATGGGGTGACGAAGGTAAAGGGAAAATCGTCGATCTGTTGACTGAAGAGGTGAGTTTAGTGGCTCGCTTTCAGGGTGGTCATAATGCCGGGCATACCCTTGTTATAGAAGGTGAAAAAACGGTTTTGCATTTGATTCCCTCCGGTATTTTACGTGAGAACGTCACCTGTCTAATTGGCAATGGTGTGGTTGTTTCCCTTGAAGCATTACTCAAAGAAATGGCTGAGCTGGAAGAAAAAGGCGTGCCAGTAAAAGACCGGCTGCGAATATCACCTTCGTGTCCGTTGATTTTACCTAGTCATGTTGCGTTAGATCAGGCGCGTGAAATCAAGCGTGGCAGTGACAAAATTGGCACGACAGGTCGAGGCATAGGGCCCGCATATGAAGATAAAGTGTCTCGCCGTGGCCTGCGTTTAGGTGATGTTCTCAAACCTGAGTTATTTGCTTCTAAGCTTCACGAAGTTCTCGATTTTCACAATTTCATGTTGACGGAATATTACGGCAGTGAAGCTTTAGATTTTGATAAAGTGCTCTCCGATACAATGGCCCTTGCCGATCAAATAAAACCCTTACTACTTGATGTCTCTGATTACTTGCATTGTGCGCGTGAAAGAGGCGAAAGTATTTTGTTTGAGGGCGCTCAAGGCTCGTTGCTTGATATTGATCACGGTACATATCCGTTCGTGACTTCTTCGAATACGACGGCTGGAGGAACCGCAACGGGTTCAGGCTTTGGTCCTCTGTATCTCGACTATGTTTTGGGTATTACGAAAGCGTATACGACCCGCGTAGGTTCAGGCCCGTTTCCCACCGAGTTGAATTGCAGTGTCGGTGAGCACCTAGGTGTTAAGGGGAATGAATTTGGGGCGACCACAGGACGTAAAAGACGTACGGGTTGGTTTGACGCGGTAGCAGTGAAGCATGCGGTCCGCATTAACAGTATGTCGGGTATTTGCCTAACGAAGTTAGACGTGTTGGACGGCTTGGAAGAAGTTAAAATTTGTGTCGCCTATGAAGATGCTGAAGGGAATTCAATAGGGATTCCTTCCGATGCGAGTGGTTGGGAGAGCGTGCAGCCAGTATATGAAACGATGCCAGGCTGGACGGAAACCACCTTTGGTGTTCAAATTTTAGAAGAGTTACCGGAAGCGGCGCTGAATTATATTAAACGATTGGAAGAGCTATCCGGCATTCCCATCGATATTGTATCCACCGGTCCTGATCGAGTTGAAACGATTGTGCGCCGCAGCCCGTTTGCGGCGGGGTGATTAGTGGAGTTGTTGTTTAGGGGGTAGATCTGCGAGCGAATATTGTTAGAAGATATTGAGCTATAGCGAGCCACTTTATTGCTATATTGACTACAATTAGTGGATGATCCCTAACATGTTATTTCGTTAATGAGTTCCGAACGGCGCGAGTACCAGCGATTCGCTGTCAACTGGCGTGGCCGTGTTGCCTATGATGGCGAAGTTTATGACGTGATGATATGGGATGTATCCAGGGGGGGGATTGGCGTTGTCTTTCCCTTCTTGATATCTCATGGAGCTCCAATGAGTGTCGAATTTCATGTTAAATATGCTGGGAAAATGTGTCGAATTAGAGCCAAGACACGCGTTGTATTTAATACAATTCTAGCCGATAACGGTGGCGCTAAACTAGGTTTACAGTTTACAGCTGTTTCTAAAGATGAAATGCATATTTTGGGTAATGTTTTACAAATGATGGGTGAAGAGGATGGTTAGATTTTCTGAGTCTTTCTATCGCAACTCTCCTTTATAATAAATTGAGTCTCAACCATCGATGGGTTTAGGTTTTATTCATTGCCGTTATAATCTTAAAAATAATTACTGACTTGGGTGTGAAACTATCTCATGGCGCGACATGTTGCGCGGCCCATAAGGGATAATCGATTGAAAAAAAAGAAACAAAAAAGTTTAAAAGATCCTTTTGCTGAGCGCGAAGCAGCGACCTATGAAAACCCCATTCCCAGCCGGGAGTTAATTTCCGAATTGCTGGCCAAAGCTTCTGGCCCTCTTAATTTTTCTCAATTATTGAATGATCTTGGGCTAGTTTCTGATGAGCAGTCAGAAGCTTTGAGACGCCGATTACGTGCGATGGTAAGAGACGGTCAGCTTATCTTTAATCGGAAAAAAGAATTTTGCCTGATCAGCAAAATGGATTTAGTGCGTGGCCGAGTGCAAGGTCATCGAGATGGTTTTGGTTTTCTAATCCCTTTGGACGGCTCTCCTGACATCTACTTAACCAATCGACAAATGCAAAAAGTATTTGATGGCGATGAGGTTCTTGTAAGCCCCGGACGAACAGACTTTAAGGGGCGGCGAGAAGGCAAAATTGTCGAAATTTTGGTGCGAAAAACAACACAAATGGTTGGGCGTTTTGTGGATCAGGGGGGAACGTTCTATGTTCGACCCGACAACCCTCGCCAAAACCAAGATGTCATTATCCCGCAGGAAAATAAAAATAACGCAGAGCCAGGGCAGTTTGTAGTCGTTGAAATTGTTCAGCAGCCCGATCGGCATAGAAAAGCCATTGGCTCCGTTGTAGAAATTCTGGGCAATCATATGGCCCCAGGAATGGAAATCGATGTGGCGATTCGTTCCTACGGAATTCCACATACCTGGCCCATGGAAGTGCAAGAGCAAGCGAGCCACTTCACTGCTGATGTGAAGGATAGCGACAAAGAAAATCGTATTGATTTGCGTCACTTACCGTTTGTCACAATTGATGGTGAGGATGCCCGAGATTTCGATGACGCCGTGTATTGTGAACCCAAGCGTTCAGGAGGCTGGCGTCTTTTTGTGGCAATTGCCGACGTGTCTCACTATGTTGGCTTAGGGACGCCATTGGATCAAGAAGCCATTGTTCGTGGCAGTTCCGTGTATTTTCCTGACTTTGTTGTGCCGATGCTTCCTGAAGTCCTTTCAAATGGCTTGTGCTCACTAAATCCGCATACTGATCGTTTATGCATGGTGTGCGAAATGACCATTAGTGCCACAGGAAAAATAAGCGGCTACATCTTTTATGAAGCGGTCATGCATTCCCAGGCGAGACTGACTTATACCAAAGTTGGCAAAATGATTGCGGAAAAGGCAGATCCTCAAAGTGCTATCCGGAATGAGTACGATTCCGTGGTTCAGCATGTCGACGATCTTTATTCCTTGTATTTACAATTGCGAACGACTCGTGAAGTTCGCGGCGCTATCGATTTTGAGTCAAATGAAACGCGGATCTTATTTGATGAGAGCCGCAAAATTGACAAAATCGTGCCGATTGAGCGCAACGAAGCTCACAAGCTTATTGAAGAATGTATGTTGGCGGCGAACGTTTGCGCTGCGAAATTTTTAGAGGCTCATAAAATACCCGCGTTATATCGCGTTCATGAAAGTCCCAGTGAAGAAAAAATAGAAATGTTATTGGCGTTTCTTAAAGAGATGGGCTTGGGTATGAAGAGCTCTGGCGATATTACCCCTCAGGATTATCGAGATGTATTAGCGCAAATAGGGGATAGGCCGGAGGCGCATTTAATTCAGACCGTTATGTTGCGAAGTATGAATCAGGCGCGCTATCAGCCCGACAACAAAGGGCACTTTGGTTTGGCGTATAAAGCGTATGCGCATTTTACTTCGCCAATTCGTCGTTACCCTGACCTGCTAGTGCATCGCGGTATTCGAGCACTTATTCGTTCGGATGTAGCAACGAATAAGGTAAAACGCGTTGATGGCGCTCTTATAGTTGCTTTTGCAAAAGCGTATCCATACAGCAATAGCGACATGGAGGGCCTGGGAGAAAGTTGCTCAACAACTGAGAGGCGTGCCGATGAGGCGACGCGGGATGTTGTGAGCTGGCTTAAATGTGAGTATTTGCAGGAGCATGTTGGATCCGAGTTTGGCGGTGTGATTAGCGCCGTGACCTCGTTTGGCTTATTTGTTGAGTTAAGTGATATTTATATTGAAGGCTTGGTTCATATCACATCTCTCCCGCAAGACTACTACCATCACGAAGCAGCACATCACCGCCTAGTTGGTGAAAGAACCGGGCGTGTTTTTCGTATAGGGGATGAATTGCGTGTTCAAGTTATGAGGGTTAACTTGGATGAGCGGAAAATTGACTTTGAATTGATCGGCGTTAAAAATAATCGCGACCGTAAAGATGGGCGTAAAGGCGGCGGGCATAAAAAGTCTTCTGCCCGCGCATCTAAAAAATCTGATGTGAAAGCGGCTGATGATGGAGGTCGAAAAGTTCGTAAACGACCAGTGAAGAGTGGCTCGACTGCTGAAGAAGCGATTAAGCCTAAGAAAAAAGCTAAGTCCGGCGCCAAAACGGCTCCTGATAAAAAGAAAAAGAAGAGTGCCAAACAAAAAAATGCTGCTGGGAAAATGCCTGCGAGCAATCAGGGCGCATCGAAAAAGACGCCATCTGCAAAAAAGAAACCTAAGCGGTCTTCAAATAAAAGTACAGCTAAAAAAAGTCCAGAATAAACTATGACCGATCAAGATAAAATTTATGGTATTCACGCAGTTCAGGCTTCGTTGAAAACAACCGCACATAAAATAACAGCACTCTACGTTTTTAAAGGACGTCGAGACCAAAAGATTCAAAAAATTACTGATGCAGCTCACAGCCATAATCTCAAAGTCAATTTCGTTGACAAAAAAGAGCTTGATGCCCTTTGTCAGGGGAATCATCAAGGTGTTGTAGCGCTTGTGGAGCGGGGCAAAGTCTTAGAGGAGGCGGATCTCTATCAGATGGTTAAAGATGCTAAGAAAGATCCGCTCATTCTTATTTTGGATGGCGTAACAGATCCTCATAATTTGGGTGCTTGCTTGCGGAGTGCTGATGGCGCTGGCGTAATGGCGGTAGCTATTCCAAAAGATAATTCAGCTGGCGTAAGTGACACTGTTCGGAAAGTAGCCTCAGGAGCGGTGGAGACAATTCCGGTTATTCCTGTTACAAATTTAGCGCGTTGTATAAAAAAATTACAGGAACTTGGTTTGTGGGTTACAGGACTTGCCGGTGAGGCTGACACGTCTCTCTACGATGATGATCTGACCGGGCCGAGGGTTGTAGTGTTAGGCGCCGAAGGTTCCGGTATGCGCCGCTTAACAAAAGAGCATTGTGATTTTTTGGTGAAAATCCCTATGCAGGGAAGTGTGTCGAGCCTTAATGTTTCTGTGGCTACCGGAGTCGTATTGTTTGAGGCGTTACGCCAGCGCCAACTGAAAAATCCTGATTAATTATTTATCGCCGGATTAAATGAATTATGGAAAACTTAGGCGAAACCTAATTAAAGGATCTAAGCTGATTAAGAAGCCCTCGTAATTGTTTAATAACAATAAAACAATTGTTAGAGGTTTGTGTTCAGGTTTTTTTGAACGCGTAATTTATTTTGATACGGCTTATGAAACTAAGCGATATTCGACATTTCTTTAAATCCTTTAGTAACCCTAAAAAAAACTCGGCTGGGTGTCAAAAAGAAAAACCCAAAATAAATTTGGTCGGTAAAAATATTGATCGAGTTTTGTCGGAGCATGACCATCCGGGAAGTAGCCAAAGACAATATCGTGTCTACCTTCCTAAGGGCTATACGGGCGAAGATGAATTACCGCTTGTTATGGTATTGCATGGATGCGACCAAACCCATATTGAAATTCAAACTATTACTGACTTTGATCGTTTAGCGGATGAAAATAATTTCATTCTCGTGTATCCCTATGTGACACGGTATGACGATATGAGGATGAGTAATTGTTGGGGGTGGTGGCGTCCCGAGCATATTAATGCGGGTGGAGGTGAGGTCGAAGATCTTTGGTGCATAGTGAGGGAGGTTGCCAGTGAGTTTTCTGTCGATCTTAATTGCGTGCATTTAGCGGGCTTATCTTCGGGGGCTGGGATGGCGGTTGCTGCGCTCACTGTTCATGCCGGTCGTTTTGTTTCTGCTGCTGTTATCGCTGGAGTTTCATACCATGAGCGTGTTGCCGTTACGATGCCAATAGCAAGCTTAAGAAGTTATCGCCCCGTTGAGACCACGGTAAAGCTGATGGAAAACGCAAGTCCAGAGGGGCGGGTGCCAACGCCTTTATTTATTGTGCATTCTGAGTCTGATCGGGTGGTGGATATTCAGGCAAGTAAAAATCTACGTGATTCTTGGCTCAGCTATTTCGGGCTTAGTGAGGCGTTTGTCAAAAAGATTGATCATTATCAGTCGAGAGGCGTGTCATGGACGCATACAGGATATGGACGACTGCATGAGCGAAACCTAGTTGAGACGGTATTTTTGAGTGGTGTTGGTCATGGATGGTATGGCGGGCGCCCTGGAGACTATAGTTTTCCGGATGGGCCTCCGATCTCTGAGTTAATGTGGCAGTTTTTTAGTGAGCAAGAGGCTTCAGCGGTTGAAGTCTTGGCTGCCGCGTCATAGGCGTTGATTTCATACTTGGTCGGACATGGATCCTTCTCTTACTTGACTGTTCTGGGTGCTTCAACCCTATAATTTCACTCTTCTGAAAGGGTTAAATTGCGTGATTTGCCGCGTTTCCTGTATTCGTGTCGTATTAGCCACTTGCTTTTCTCTCTCTCCCGCAATAAAATGTGCCGCCCTAAAAACCTCCTTGCTTTACCGGTACGCCGGGAAGCTAAGAAACCCGTAAGGAGCCGCGATGCGACATTACGAAATTGTGTTTCTGGTCCACCCTGATCAGAGCGAACAAGTCTCAGGTATGGTTGAACGCTATACTTCATCCATTACTACTACTGGTGGAACTGTTCACCGTATGGAAGATTGGGGGCGCCGTCAGTTGGCATATCCCATCAATAAAATCCATAAAGCTCACTACGTTTTGATGAATGTAGAGTGTGGCAATGAAGCTCTTGAAGAGCTTACGACTAACTTCCGTTATAACGATGCTGTTATTCGTAACTTGGTTATTCGTACCGATGAGGCTATCACTGAAGAATCATCCATCATGAAGGCCGAGAAAGAGAACCGTGAACGTAAAAACCGTTCAGATCATCGTTCTGATCGTCGTCCGTCTGAAGGTTCTTCTCGGTCTGAAAGTGCTCCGGCTGCTGAGGCTCCTAAGCCTGCTGAGGCTCCTAAGGCTGAAGATGCACCAAAGCCTGAAGCTAGCACTAAAGCAAACGCAGATAAAAGTGAGGAGGCATAATCATGGCCCGTTTTTTCCGTCGTCGTAAATTTTGTCGTTTCACTGCAGAAGGCGTGAAGCAAATTGACTATAAAGACTTGGATACGTTGAAAGCATATGTTTCTGAGACTGGTAAAATCGTACCTAGCCGTATCACGGGTACAAAAGCAAAATATCAACGCCAATTGGCTACCGCGGTTAAACGCGCACGATATATCGCTTTATTGCCGTACACGGACAGTCACGACTAGTAAGAGAGTATTTTAATGCGCTTGCTGGCTGAATTTATTATGCGTGGGCGAGCGCAAGCTATATGGATGGCCCTGTTGGGCAGCTGGATTCCGTACCTGTCTCAAACTTCGTTAGGCCTAGTGTCTTTACGCAGAGGGTGGCAGGAAGGCTTACTTATTACCATCGCAGCATCGGTACCCCCCATTATAGGGCTGGTTTTCGGTGATGTCGGCAATATGATCGTTATTGTGACGATAGGTGTGTTCGCGGTTACGCTTTGCACATCAATAGCTTTACGAGTTTTCGCATCCTGGCCAATCGCTCTTGTTGTGAATATGTTGCTTTGCGCCGGCTTTGGTTTGGCGCTTGGCTTCAATGATGTTCAGATAAAGTCAGACCTTACGGATTTTTTCTCAAGCATACAAAACCAAGACTCTGGTTTTAATAGCGAAGTTTTCCTAGCTGAAATAGCTAAGTTAACGAGAGCCCAGATAACGGGCGCCATAGCGTTTAGTTTTCAAATGGCCTCTGTGCCAGGATTGATACTGGCGCGCTGGATGCAGGCTTCGCTCTATAACCCTGGTGGCTTTAAGAGTGAGTTTCACGCGTTAAGGTTGAATAAGCAGTTCGCTGTTTTAAGCTTGGTAGCGTACTTGTGTGGCTTGAGTGCAGGACCTGAGAATCCGTTTTGGGCGATGCTGTTTGCGGTACCCATGTTGGTGGTTGGCTTCGGCTTAGTGCATCACATGTTGGACCGAGCAGGTATTGGCCGGGCAGGAGTGATCGCCTTTTACGTAGCGTTTTTATTGATGCGTCCGATTTCAATCATCCTAGTGGTGGCTATATGTGTTTCGGATGCATTTTTTAACTACAGAAATAAATTTCAAATTAAACCGTAGGTATACCTGCGGATAAACAGTGAGGAATACGAGATGGAAGTTATTCTACTCGAAAAAGTTGCTAACCTAGGTAACGTTGGCGACAAAGTAAATGTTAAGCCTGGTTTTGGTCGCAACTTCTTGTTGCCCCAAGGTAAAGCCTGCGCAGCAAATGAAGCCAATCTAAAAGATTTCGAAGTGCGTAGAGCTGAGCTCGAAAAAGCAGCGGCGAATAAGAAAGAGTCTGCTGAAATACGTTCACGCGAGCTAGAAGAAGTGACTATTGCTATCACTTCTAAAGCTGGTGATGAAGGTAAGCTATTTGGTTCTATTGGTGCGCGCGATATAGCAGAAGCTATTACCGCAGCTGGTGTTGCTGTTGAAAAAGCAGAAGTGAAGCTTCCTCAGGGCACTTTGCGTGACCTTGGCGAGTATGAGATCGACCTGCAATTGCACGTTGATGTCACAACAACTATCAAGTTGTCGATTGAAGCTGAGTAAAAATTGATTTACGTTGTGTAATACGACATAAAATCTGAATAAAGATGGGCGCATAGCGAGTTTTTCTGGCTATGCGCCCATTTTCGTTCCAAGACGCAATTTTATTTTAGAATATGCGGTAATCTAGTCGACCCACAAACAGCCAGGCATTTAACTCTTCATCATGTCCGATACTGATATCGAATCCAACGAGTACCCTGAAATGGAGAGTCCTCCTCTTCAAGACTCGTTTAGCACAGATGTTTTGCCCCACTCCTTTGAGGCAGAGCAGTCCGTTATCGGCGGGCTACTGCGCGATGCCACGCAGTATGATTCAGTTTCCGAAGTGCTGTCGGAGGGCGACTTTTTTAAGGCTAGCCACGGCAAGATATTTTCGATAATGGCTGATTTGATCGAGCGAGAGCAGCCGATTGACGTTATTACCGTATCTGAAGAGCTTAGCCACCGTAATGAGCTCAGCGACGTTGGTGGTTTGGACTATATCGCCGATTTAGCTACCCAAGTTCCCAGCAGTGCTAACGTTGTCGCTTACGCAAAAATTGTGCGCGAGAGAGCGACTCTGCGACAGTTGATCTCGGCTGCTACAGAAATAACTCGTGCTAGCTACAACCCAGGAGCTTTGGCTTCTGATGACCTGCTTCAGTTGGCAGAGCGGAGTGTGCTTCAGATCTCCGAGGAGCGCCCAAAAGAAGGCGGTTTTGAGAGTGTTAATACACTGCTCAAACAAGCGGTTGAAAAGATTGACGTACTCTTCCGTTCCGGCAGTGATATCACTGGCTTAAGTAGCGGAATTGCGGAACTGGATGCGAAAACATCGGGATGGCAACCTGGAGAGCTTATTGTTCTGGCGGCAAGGCCGTCAATGGGGAAAACGGCTCTAGCCCTCAACTTTATTGAGGCGGCAGTGATGACACAAGATAAGCCGTCCCTTGTGTTCAGTATGGAGATGCCGGCGGATGCACTCGTTATGAGGATGTTGTCTTCCATCGGGCGAATCGACCAAGGACGTCTTCGTAATGGCAAGCTTACCGAGGAAGATTGGCCAAAACTAGAGGTGGCGGCGCGCAAGCTAAAAGACAAGAAGCTCTTTATTGATGATACAGCGGCGCTTACACCTAATGAGATACGTGCCAGGGTTCGGAGAATCGCCCGAGAGCACGGTGATCCAGCGATTATCATGATCGACTATTTGCAGTTGATGCACGTTGGTGGTTCTGAGGGGCGTACACAAGAGATATCCGAAATTTCGCGCTCCATGAAGGCTCTTGCCAAAGAATATAACTGTCCTGTTGTGGCGTTATCGCAGCTTAACCGGGGAGTTGAGCAGCGACCCAATAAGCGTCCGATGAACTCAGATTTGCGGGAATCGGGTGCAATTGAGCAAGATGCAGACGTGATCTTGTTTATCTATCGAGATGAATACTACAACGAAGATAGTCCAGACAAAGGTATTGCAGAGCTGATTATCGGCAAACAGCGTAATGGTGAGATTGGTACGTGTAGAGCGGCCTTTGTTGGCAAATATACTCGCTTTGATAACCTTGCCCCTGAGTATTCCCAAAACGCGGATTAAACGGCTATATCAGTTACTATCTTGGCTGTTTGGCGCCTATTGAATAAAAAAAACACCTCAATCTGATTAAAAATCATCCTTTTAAACTTGAGAGTTGCGATGCAGCACATTATTATCGCGACCTCAGAATGTAAATACGGGTAAGTAATGCAGGTTTTTCATCAGGTCGATAGCCTCAGGCAAGTGCTCAAAGATGCTCGGGCTTCTGGCAAGCGTGTTGGTTTTGTGCCGACAATGGGTAACCTCCACGATGCCCACTTAGCGTTGGTAAAAACCGCGCAGACCCATGCCGATGTTGTGGTTTGTAGTATTTTTGTGAACCGCTTGCAGTTTGGTTTGAATGAGGACTGGGATAAATATCCCCGGACCTTAGAGAGAGATAGCGAAAAGCTTCGCAGTGTGGGTTGTGACTACCTGCTCTGTCCCGATGAACATGAAATTTACCCGAATGGAATGGATGCTCAGACCCGTGTGATTGTGCCGACGATGGCTGATGTGCTGTGTGGCGCTAGTCGTCCTGGCCATTTCGAAGGCGTTACAACGGTTGTCAGCAAGTTGTTTCATATTGTGCAGCCTGATATTGCGGTTTTTGGGGTTAAGGATTTTCAGCAGCTCGCCATTATTAGACGTATGGTTGAAGATTTGTGTATCCCTGTTGAGATAGTAGCTGGGGATATTGTCAGAGAGTCAGACGGCTTAGCGATGAGCTCACGCAACGGTTTTATTACCGAAGAAGAGCGTAGAAAGGCGAATCAACTTTATACCTCGTTATCCTGGATTTGCACAGAGTTGCGATCGGGTTCTCGGAACTTCTCTGGATTGGAATCCGAAGCAAAGCTGCAGATTAAAGCTGCCGGTTTCAAACCGGATTATGTGAGTATATGTAATAGCAAGACCTTGGAGCCTGTGGCAGACGATGATCAACAGATCACCGTACTGGGTGCCATGTACACTAAGGGCGCACGTTTAATTGATAATGTTTCTGTGCAGCTTTAATGCATAAGAATGATGTAAATCACCCGTTTTATCTGGGTTGAGGACTGAATGATGGAAATAACGCTTCTTAAAGGCAAGCTACACATGGCTACCGTTACACAAGCAGAATTGTGGTACGACGGTTCATGCGCCATAGATGCAGATCTGGTAAAGCTAGCAGGCTTGCGCGAGTTTGAAAAAATAGAGATATACGATGTTGATAATGGCGAGCGTTTCTCTACGTATGTCATATTGGCTGAGCCAGGCTCTAAAACAATTTCGATGAATGGTGCAGCAGCGCGTAAGGTGCAGGTGGGCGATCGTTTAATTATCGCAGCATATGGCCAGATGAAAGAAGCTGAGGCTGAAAATTTTAAACCGCGCTTGGTCTATTTGGAAAAAGATAACTCTGTTGAACGTACTACCAATACTATTCCCGTCCAGGTCGCTTAAATTAGCGGTCTTTTTTGTCGGGAGAAATCTCTTCTTTATCCTCTAAAAAGTGCGTTCTTTCATCTTATACTAGGAAGAACGCCAATCCTCTCACTATACTCAATTTGATAGCCGATCAAAATTTGACGAGGTGTTACGGTGAAGGGGATTCTTATTGATTTAGATGGCGCCATATTTCAGGGAGATCATTTGATCGATGGCGCTGATAAGCTGATTACAAAGCTTCAAGAACAAAAATTTCCGCATCTATTTTTGACCAATTCCAGTGCATACCCACGCAAAGCTATTGTGGATAAACTTGCGGGCTTCGGCATATCTGTACAGCCGCAAGAAATCATGACTCCCGCAGTAGCCGCAGCTCAATGGCTCTGTGAGCATAACGTTGAACGTTTGGCTGTGCTATTGCCGCGTGAAACGGCTGAAGATCTCGTGGGTTTCGAGCTGGTTTCGATGAGTGGGGATGAGTCTGCTGAAGCTGTTGTGATTGGTGATTTGGGGAAAAACTGGAATTACACAAAACTCAATCATGCGTTTCGACGTTTAGTCGAAGAGCCACACCCTAAGCTGGTGGCGCTAGGTATGACCCGCTATTGGTATACAGAAGAAAAAGGGCTTAACCTTGATGTTGCGCCGTTCGTCAAAGCCTTAGAATTTGCCAGTGGTTGTGAGGCGGAAGTGATTGGGAAGCCATCACAGACCTTTTTTGAAGAAGGCCTACATATTCTCGGTTGTGATGCGTCTGAATGCATAATGATTGGTGACGATATTCATGCCGATGTGAAGGGTGCTCAGGATGCCAATTTAAAAGCCGTTCTGGTTAAGACTGGTAAGTTTCGAGAGCGAGATCTTCATCTAGGCATTACCCCTGATATCATCATTGAATCTATTGCTGAGCTGGATGATATTCTTAGCTGGTAAATGAACCATATTGTTCAGTCGAATATTCCTAATATGGTGGGCGTAGCCCCGTCTTTTTCCTTTGCCTAATAAGCATCTGTAAAACCTCCCTCTGTCTCCTTTTGTAGCGTCGGGGTATCATGAGCTGCAATAATCAATAATTGCTTTCGAATTAAACTCGTTGGCCGTTCTACATCACGATCACGTAAAAACCATTGGGGTGAGTATGTCTGAGGTAAAAACCTATCCAGTTCCGCAGTCGGTATCACAAACTGCACATATCGATGCGGATACCTATGCCGCTTTGTATAAACGTTCAATTAACGATCCCGAGGGTTTTTGGGCGGAGCAGGCAGAAAAGTTTTTGGACTGGGATAAGAAGTGGGACAAAGTCAGAGAGTTTGATTTTCATAAGGGCGAAGCTGCGTGGTTCTTAGGGGGTAAATTAAATGTCGCCAAAAACTGCATAGACAGACATCTGAAGGATAAAGCTGAACAAGTAGCGATTATTTGGGAAGGTGATGATCCGGCTAAAGATTTACGTGTTACCTATCAACAGTTGCATGATGATGTGTGTCGATTTTCCAATGTGTTAAAAGCGCGAGGCGTTAAGAAAGGGGATCGCGTTTGTATTTATATGCCGATGATCATCGAAGCAACCTATGCCATGCTGGCTTGCGCACGTATTGGCGCGGTTCACTCTGTGGTGTTTGGCGGCTTTTCGCCAGAAGCACTGAAAGACCGAATTCAGGATTCAGATTGCAAAATCGTCATCACTGCCGATGAAGGTGTGAGGGGCGGAAAGTCTGTGGCATTGAAGTCAAATGTCGATAAAGCAGTCGCACAATGCCCTAATGTACATACGGTGCTTGTTATACAGCACACAAAAGGAAAAGTTGATTGGGATGATTCTCATGATGTTTGGTATCACGAGATTGCTGCGGATATGGCAGCAACTTGCGAACCTGAAGTGATGGATTCAGAAGACCCGCTATTTATTCTATATACCTCTGGATCTACGGGTAAACCTAAAGGCGTATTGCATACATGTGGGGGGTATTTGTTACAGGTAGCAATGACCCACAAATACACTTTCGATTACAAAGACGGAGAGGTTTTTTGGTGTACGGCAGACGTAGGTTGGGTAACTGGGCATAGCTATATCGTATACGGTCCGCTTGCCAATGGCGCGACAACACTGATGTTTGAGGGCGTACCTACTTATCCTGATGCTTCACGTTGTTGGCAAATTTGTGACAAGCACAATGTGAGCATCTTTTACACGGCGCCAACCGCATTACGCGCTTTAATGGCCAAAGGCGATGAATATGTGACGTCTACGTCGCGACAATCTTTGCGCATACTGGGTACGGTCGGTGAGCCGATTAATCCTGAAGCATGGGAGTGGTATCACAAGGTTGTTGGTGAAGAGCGTTGCCCAATTGTTGATACGTGGTGGCAAACGGAAACCGGGGCTCATATGCTCACTCCGTTGCCGGGCGCAACTGCCTTAAAGCCGGGGTCGGCCACCCTCCCTTTTTTTGGCGTCGAGCCTGTGTTGTTGGATGAAAATGCCAATGTTATCGAGGGAGAAGGGCAAGGTAGTCTAGTCATTAAGTCATCATGGCCGAGTCAGATTAGAACGATATACGGTGACCATGACCGACTCATTAGTACTTATTTCAGACCGTACCCTGGCTATTATTTCACAGGTGACGGCGCGCGCCGAGATGCAGACGGTTATTACTGGATTACAGGTCGCATGGATGATGTTTTGAATGTGTCGGGGCATCGAATGGGAACCGCAGAGGTGGAGAGCGCATTGGTTCTGCATCATGATGTTGCGGAGGCCGCAGTGATTGGCTGCCCCCACGATATTAAAGGGCAGGCTATCTATGCCTACGTCACGCTAATGAACGGTGTTGAACCGAGTGATGAGCTGCGCAAAGAATTGGTGGGCTTGTGTGCATCTGAAATTGGCCCGATTGCTAAGCCGGACTATATTCAGTGGGCTCCAGGTTTGCCTAAGACGAGATCGGGTAAAATTATGCGCCGTATTCTGCGTAAGATTGGCGCGAATGAACTCGAAAACCTCGGAGATACTTCAACTTTGGCGGATCCATCCGTTGTTGAAGAGCTGATAGCGAATCGACTTATTCGTTAAGCAATAGTCATTTTTCTGCCTTCATCAAATAGGCGTTCCTCGTTTCATAAAGTTACAGAGTTGGTTTTGGCTCTGTAACTTTGTGGTCTTCTGTCTTTTCTCCTCTCGATTACGAACCATTGGCGCCAGAAATCGTCTAATCTTAAATATAGGCTTATGCTTACATATAAGCATGTTCCAAAGTTATAGGTATTAAAATTGATAAAAGGAAAAAGACTGTGAACGGAAAGATATCCGCAAAAGTCACGCCAAAAGAATCCCTTGATGTTCTTTCTCATATAGAAGTAACGCGTTTAGTTGAAACAAAAGATTCAGAAATTTACGAAAATTTTCGTCGTTGTGCCTTGGCTGTATTAAATACTGGGGCAGAAACTGATGACACAAAAGAAATATTAGAAAAATATTCTGATTTTTCTGTTGGCGTGATTCAGCAGGAACGTGGTATTAAATTGGATATTCAGAACGCGCCAGAGACTGCATTTGTAGACGGCACAATGATTACAGGAATTCGAGAACATTTGTTTTCGGTGCTACGGGATATCGTATACATCAATAATGAGTTACAAGAAAATCGCGACATTGATTTTTCAAAGGCAGATGGTATTACCAATGGCGTATTTCACATTGTACGTAATGCGGGTCTGTTAAAAACGAATGGTGATGTCAATGTGGTTGTTTGTTGGGGTGGGCACTCGATAAACGAAGTGGAATATGATTACTCTAAAGAAGTCGGTTATCAAATGGGGTTGAGGGGCATGAATATTTGCACGGGATGTGGTCCTGGTGCGATGAAAGGGCCAATGAAGGGCGCAACCTTTGGTCATGCAAAAATGCGTTTTCAGGGGCGTTATATTGGTATTACTGAACCCGGTATTATTGCCGCTGAATCACCTAACCCTATTGTGAATGAGCTGGTCATTATGCCAGACATTGAAAAACGCTTAGAGGCATTTGTGCGTACCGGGCATGGCATTGTGGTTTTTCCTGGTGGCGCTGGTACGGCAGAAGAAATTCTCTATATCTTAGGTATCTTGTTACACCCGGATAATAAAAATATCCCTTTCCCCTTAATTTTTACCGGTCCGAAATCATCGAGAGATTATTTTGACCAAATAAATGAATTTATCGGTATTTCTTTAGGAGAAGAAGCACAATCAAAATATGAAATTGTAGTAGATGACCCGGTTTTGGTAGCTCAAAAAATGAAAACACACATGGAACTCGTGAGAAGCTATCGTAGACAATCGAAAGATGCTTACTATTATAATTGGATCTTGAAAATTGATCGAGAATTACAGCAGCCTTTTAGTCCGGATCATAATAATATGGCCAAACTGGATTTACATAAGGATCAAGAAACGTATCACCTAGCGGCAAACTTGCGACGTGCTTTTTCCGGAATCGTTGATGGAAATGTAAAAGAACATGGCATTCGTGCGGTTGCCGAAAAAGGCCCGTATGAAATTCATGGAGATGCAGAAATACTTGCACCCCTAGGTGAATTGTTAAAATCTTTTGTTGCGCAAAAGCGAATGAAGATTCCAACACAAGAATATATACCCTGTTACAAAATTGTTGAATGATAATGACCGAAGATGTATTTGAACAATTGTTAGGCGATGACGTAGAGCCTATCAATGCCGAAAGTAGAGTGGCGCTTCAGAAAGAGCGTGATTCCGGGGTGAATAAAGAGATTCGCCGACGAGCGGCTGAAAATGAAGAGAGGAGCCCGGAAGACCCGTTGACGAGCGAGCCGCTTGAGATGGTTGAACCTTTGGAGGTGATTTCGTATTGCAAAGCGGGTGTCCAGCACGGAGTATTTAAAAAGTTGCGTTTGGGGAAATATCCCTTTGATGCACGGCTTGATTTACACCGGTTAACGGTCGAACAGGCACGAGAGGAGATTTATCGTTTTGTGAACGATTGTATTGCCCACGATATTCGAGCGGCATTAATTACCCACGGTAAAGGCGAGGGGCGAGATAAACCTGCGCTGTTAAAAAGCTGTGTTGCGCATTGGTTGCCAGAGCTTGACCAAGTTTTGGCTTTTCATACGGCACAGAAGCAGCATGGCAGCTACGGCGCTACTTATGTGCTGTTCAAAAAAAGTGACAATAAATAACTAGAAAATAAAGAGCGAAACAGGAAACATTCTTGCTGGTCTGAGTGAGATAAAATGAAGGGCTAGATTCCCATTTTGTGTAGTGCGTTAATGAGTTCTCGTACGATACCGGCGGCGACGGGGTGTTCTGTTTCAAAGCGTGCTTCTAATGACATAGCAATGTCGACTGAAGACTCAATGTTATTAACGTCTGCATCTTTATCCAAGATAAGCCGTATATCCTCTTCTAGCTTTTGGGCTATCTCTAGGGTTTCTGCGTCAACGGATGTGCTGTTATTAAGTTGCTCCCTTAGCTGATTAAGTGAGGACTTTATAGAACCTTCGCTCATACTGTACTCCGGTTAATAATGGATACTATTAATAATAGGCGAAGTCTGGGCGGTTTGTGAGGCGGGCGCGGGAGTTGTTGAATGTTTGTGAAACGTGACACTATCTCAGCAGGCTACATAAAACTGTGTGGATGTACCATAGCTAGTGTCCATCCATAAAATCGATCGCAGTAGGCGCCTGTTTATGGATGGGCGCTAGCCAGCCTTTCTAGACATTTTGGAGCTTTTTATCATCAATATAGCGCTTTCGTTTGCTCGCCTTTAGTTTGTGGAGGTCGGCAAGGCAAAGGCTATCGAGGCAGTCGCCAAAATCAGGGTCGACACTGAATACGATATTTTGAAAGCCGCCTTTTTCGAAAATAGCGGCGTATTGTTTGAAGAGCATGGGCAGCTTGTAGCCCATTGAGATAAAGTTTTTCTGCATAAAATCGAAGGCTTCTTCAGACTCTTTATTGCCAAATAATTGGTCAAGTTCGTACGTTTTTGCCTCGTTAAGAATGTAAGGGTGATAGGCGCTAGCCAGGTGGTCGGGGCAAGGATGGTAGCGACGGTAATGGTAAGCCAGCATGTCCATTAGCTCTTTTGGGTAATCGGCGCTCATACTGACAGGGCCGAGAAGGTAGCGTATGTCGGGGTTACGGGCTAGGTAACAGCCTAAGCCCTGCCATAGGTAATCTAGGCTGGCTCGTCCCCAGTAGTCAGGGTTTACAAAGCTTCTTCCAAGCTCGACGCTTTGCTCCAGGTAAGGCGTGAATTCAGGATTAAATTTATATAGGGTGCTGGTGTAAAACCCTTTAGTGCCCATTTTCGCTAAGATTTTTTTCCCTTCTCCAAGGCGGTAGGCACCGGCAATAGCGAGCTTGTTTCCATCCCAAAGGACTAAGTGTTTGTAGTGCTGGTCGAAATCATCCAAATCCCGTTTTTTCCCGCTGCCTTCTCCTACCTTTCGAAAGCTGACTTCGCGCAGTCGACCAATTTCACGTATGACTTTAGAGTCTGATTTGTAGTCTATTAAATAAATTCGATTTCCATCTCGAGTTTCTCCTAGGCATTCGGAAGCATTGAGTTCATTCAATAACTGCTTTCGGTCTTCGGGGTGGGCAATGGTGCGTTGTGTTTCGAATATTGGCTGGTGTTGTTTACCTATTTTGTATAGGTGTTTTTTGAGCCTCGATACGAGAGTTCTGTCGTGCAGTCCTTCAGCAAAAAGTCCCTGCTCGGGTATGCATTCGCCAATGCTGAATTTAATGACATGGGATTGTTTGTTGAACATCTCGTGTGCAAGTAGCGCGGTTCCCAGTGGCTTGTACAGGAGTGATGCGCCATAAAAGAGAAGCGAGTTTTTTGCGTGAATACGGATTGGGAGCAAAGGGGCTTTCGCTTTGCGCGCAAAGTGAAGAAAGCCGGGGCGCCAGCGCGTATCTCTTACGCCAGTAGGGCGGACTCGAGAAACCTCACCGGCTGGAAACACAATAATGGCTTCTTCATTTTCCAAGTGTTCAATTATTTGTTTGTAGCCTTTCCTGGCGCTGCTACCCCCCATGTTATCGACGGAAACGAATAAACTAGTAAGTTGCTTGAAGTGACTCAGCATGTCGTTCGCCATTATGCGAACATCGCTACGGACTTCGGATACGAGCTTTAGCAGCGCCAAACCATCGAGAGAGCCAATCGGGTGGTTGGCAATGATTACCACGCGCCCCGTTGCAGGAATGTTGGCGCGGTCACGTACAGACACGGTATAGCTAAAGTCAAAAAAACCAAAAATACGATCGATAAAATCGAAGCCCCAGGCATCGGTATTGTTCTCTAGAAAGGCATTGATTTTATCCTCATAAATAATGCGCTTTAACAGAGAGATTGTCGGTTTTGTTACAAGTTTAGGCTTGCTTGCAAAGCTGGGAAATTTATCGAGAATGGCTTGTTCGATGTTTATCATTGTTTGACCTTTAGAGCACAGCTTGAACGCTCATTTCTACAGTCCTTCGCGCGATCATCCGCATCTGAATAGCTTGTATGGATGCATTATGTCATTGCCTGCTTATCAAATCGTCACAAACATGTAACAAAAAGCAGAGAGCTAGAGGATTTGACTCAGTTGCTTTAGTTGATTTTCTAAGAGGTTTTGAAACGGTTGACGGAAGCTGGAAAGCACCTGGCGACCATCTTCCGTCCCCAGTTCCATAAACGTAATGCGTCGATTGATTAGGGCTTCTCCCCCTGCAATTTCTTCGACAATGAGACCTGCAAAGGGCAACTTTTCAGGTACGATATTCTCTTTATTAGCCGATACAAGTGCAGCGAGATCCAGAGGTACTTTATCGATGATTCCGGCTAACTCTAGAATTAGATAGGCCGTGCAACTGGCGTTAAAAAGCGCTTCACCCCGATTGTCTCGTTCTTGAAAGTTGAGGATATAGTAGTTTTCTGTCAGGCGAAATTGGTGCCCACCATAGAGCGCCATAACATCGCTCATGATTTTTTCCAGCCGTCCCATGGTGTCGCGGAAACTCTGGCCGTTAAGTTGTTGTTTCAGAATGTTCAGGTTTTTGATGTGAATGATTGCAAATACATCGGAATGGGGCATTTCCTCGAATGAGGAAGCGTCGTTTAAGGTGTCATCCTCGCTCTCTTCTGGTTTGTTGAGGTTATCTTTTTGAGCGGGAGATTGCCAAACGATGGCTTTACTATGAAAAAACGACCAGACGCCTAAAACAAAAAGCAACGTTGATACTGACACAGTCAAAAAAATAGCTGAGTTCAAAGACCATTCGTCCGTTTTGATTGTGACGGTAACATAACCGGCTACGCTGTCGCGGAGGGTAATAGGACTGGTAAATGTAGCGCTGTGGGAGGGGCGAACTCTAGAGTCTCCTGCTTGCACAAGCAAATTATTTTCGACATCGTGGATTGTTGCTAAGTGAGTGTGTGGGTTGGTGATGACATCTTGCAAAATTACCTGTAAGCGGACAAGGTCATGGTTAAACGTTGCATCGACGGCCTGCTTGGCGGCCATGTTGGCAAGAGTGTTACCGTAATTTCCGACAAAGCTTTCACTTATTGCGCGTGTATTGGGAATAAATATTACTGCGAGCATGAGGCTGGCGACAAACCCTCCTGCGCACACAGCCGACAGTGTGGGGATGAAGCGAAGTCGAAGCGGGAAAAAGTTGGCGATAGGCGTAGGCAAAGGGCTTATTTCTTAGCTATTTATTAGTGGTATTAATGGGTTGGCTGCTTTGATTGGTCTTTTTAAGTGTTCCTCTTGAATCATCTTATTAATATTCATTTAGGCTGAGCCAGGAGTAAATTTAGCTACGACCCTGTTGATGGGCGGGCGCTAGATCGTGCTGGCTAAATTCCTATCTGAAAGTAAGATGATTCTACATCCGAAGGTGCAGGGATCACTCTTTGCTCATTGTCTCCTATTCAAAGGTTCCATGGATAACCTAAGTCGTTATAATGACCCACTATCAAACGAAATAGAAGTTATCTGTGCGCGAACTCATTCTCATCACTATATTTGGCCAAGATCGCCCCTTTGTTACCTCGACTGTCAGCGAAATTTTATCAAAAAGTAATGCCAATATACTTGATATTGGCCAGTCGGTAATTCACGAGACTCTGTCGCTCGGCATGCTGGTTGAATTTTCCTGCGCTAAAGGTTCGGGCGATGTTGTGCGTGATATTTTATTTGCGATGCATACTATTGGAATGCAGGTGAAATTTCGCCCGATTGAAGAGGATAGCTACGGAGAGTGGGTGGGCCAGCAAGGTAAGCCTCGTCATATTGTGACGCTATTAGCTCGACAAATCTCGGCTCACCATATTTCTGCTCTGGCGCGCGTGATCGCTGAAAACGGGTTGAATATCGACAATATTAGCCGCCTTTCTGGCCGTGTTGCGTTGGAGTCCAATGATGAGCGAACAAAAGCTTGCGTTGAATTTTCGGCGCGGGGGCATACTTCAGACACCTCTGTGTTACGTGCCGAGCTAGCTAAGTTAGCGTCGTCCTTTGATATTGATATTGCTTTCCAAGAAGACAATATGTATCGCCGTACTCGCCGGTTGGTGTGTTTCGATATGGATTCGACGTTAATCGAGACAGAGGTTATTGATGAACTCGCTAAAGCGGCGGGTGTTGGGGATGAGGTAGCGGCTATTACCGAAGCGGCAATGATGGGCGAGTTAGATTTTGATGAAAGCTTTCGCCGCCGAATGGCTCTATTGAAGGGCTTAAGTGAAGACGTGTTAGCGGGTATCGCAGATAGGCTGCCGTTAACCGAAGGCGCAGAAATTTTATTCGCCAACCTAAAAAAGCTAGGCTACAAAACAGCTATTTTATCGGGTGGTTTTGAGTACTTCGGAAGACATCTACAAAAAAAATTAGGCGTGGATTACGTATATTCTAATGCTCTTGAGATTGTCGACGGAGTTGTTACGGGCAATGTTACCGGGCGGATTGTGAACGGTGAGAGAAAAGCTGAATTGCTTCGTGAGCTGGCTGAGCGGGAGAATATCAGTTTGGAGCAAGTTGTTGCAGTGGGCGACGGCGCCAATGACTTGCCGATGCTAAGCATTGCAGGCTTAGGTATTGCCTTTCGTGCAAAACCCTTGGTGAAAGCGGAAGCGAAGCAGTCGATATCTAACTTAGGGTTAGATGCAATTCTATATCTAATGGGGTTTCGCGATCGAGAGATGAAGCACTAAGGTGTTTTATCAGCGGTTAAATGGGATGGAGGGCGATTAGCTTTCCATGTCAAAGTCGTAATCCATTTGGTCTGAAGGTTCTTGTAAATAGTACCCTTGTATATAGTGGACGCCTGATTGCCACAGCTTAGATAGAACTCCAGCGTTCTCCACAAATGGAACTATTGTAATTTTATCACTTTGATGTAATTCGCTAACGAGCTCATTGAGTGACTGTTCGTCATTAGAGGTATTCTGTAGATCTTGTGTAAATGAGCCGTCAACCTTGACGTAGGATACTTGTATGTTCTTCAGTGCGTTGAATGGATTCAAGGCGCAGCCAAAATGACTAATGCTGCACTCACAGCCGATATCATTAAGTTGCTGAGTGAATGTGCTGGCAACATTTAGATGGTCATTTATATCTATTTCTTGAAGCTGAAAAACTACTGAATCAGTGGGTAGGTTCGCAGCTTTAAAGGCAACAGCCAGCCAAGGCGGTAATGTTGCATCAAGCATTGATTCGCGGCTCAGATTGACAATTAACTGCGTATTATTGCCTTTTGCGCGATGTGAAGAGAGAATTTTGATCGACTCTAGGATGACCCAGCGATCTAATTTGGTGGTGGCGCCTATTTTAGCTGCGGTGCTTAAAAACTCATTGGGCGAAATTTGATTGCCTTCAGAATCTACCATGCGCATGAGTACTTCGTAGTGCTCTCTATTTGAACCGCGCAAGCTCAAAATCGGTTGGAATAACAATTTAAAACGACCAGAGCTGAGGGCGGTTTGTACCATTGACTCTATATCGTGCTTTGTTTGCTTTTTCGACTCAGGTTCATAGATTTTTGCTACTACGGCCGAATCTTGTTTTGCTACCGTACGGACTAGTTCCAATGCTTTCACTGCGTGATCGATAGGGATGTTACTGTTTGCAGTGGTTTCGGCTACTAGTGCGACGCCAATATGGTAGTTAAATTGAAGAGTAGCTCCTTCTATATCAACGATATGATCACGGAGTTCTTGGCAGAATGCTTCTGCGCGCTCCAAGGCTTTAGTGGCGGTAATTTTAGGTACGACCAATATCAAGCTATCTTCGCCAAAGCGGCAGAGCGTTTCCTCTTTTTTCGTTAGCGATTGGGTAAATGTTGCAATTGAGCCAATGACAGCATCGACGGAAGATACGCCTAACTTTTTCTGTATCGTTTCAAGAAAGTTTTCGACACCAATATGGAATAACGCGCTGTTGTACTGTTTGCTGACAGCGGCATCTACAGTTTTTTCCAGCACTTCGATAAGGTAATTTTTATTAAATAGACCGCTTGCGATATCTTTGTTTTTTATTTCTTCAAGTTGTGCTTCAAGCTCTTCACTACCGACTGTTTTTGCGCGTACTAGGAATTGAATGCAGGCTTCTTCTTCGTAGTTAGTTTTTCTAACTTCAATCCTTATCGGTTTGTCGCTTTCATCTTGTAATAAAGCGGTGAATTTGAGTTCGGTAGCATCGATATCGCTGCCTTTGATCATAAAATCTTTAAGGAATTTTTTGACCTCACCTTGGTGTTTTTCACTGACAATATCGATTACAGGCATACACTCGAGGTCGTCGCGAGTTTCGTATTCGAGCAGTTCAGAAAATGAGTCGTTCGCGTATAAGAACATTCCGTCTTGTACAAAAGCAATAGCATCACGTGAGCTGTCTAGCAATTGCTGGTTTCTGCGTGAAATTTCGTTGAAGCGACGCTCAGAAAAACGACGTTTTTCACGTTCTGTGCGATTATTTATTTCACGCTGAATAACATAAAGGAGGTGTTGGTCCTCATCAATAGTTACCACATCTGCAGCACCGAGTTTCATTCCTTTGACGATTGTCTGTGGACCGTCTTCATCCGCCTGTAGTATGACCGGAATATCTTTATTAAGGCGTTTAATGAGTTTTATAGCATCGGCTGGAGTAACGCTGGTCGTAGACTCAACGCCGATCATGAGATCCCAAACTTTTTCTTGTAGCAGCTTGTCAAGCACCTCAATACTTTCAATATGTTGAGCGCGCACCGGGCGCCCTGCGTTGTGCAACATACTGATTAGACGTTCGGCTTCGGACCGCGAATCGTTAAGAATGAGAAGTCGGGTCGCGCTATTACTCGTTGTTGCCATTGTCTCAGTGCTTGGGTTTCCGGAGGATTATTGTTTGGGTTGTTGATACTAGTTTAGACCCGGTGGGGGATTTTGATTAGTCCCATGAAGAATCGAAATTGTCGGCGTCGTTAGCGTTTTTTATGTCGCTACTTTCGTTGTTTCTCTCACCGTATCTTTCGCCGTTTACTTCACCGGTATTGCTTGTTGTTTGGCTAACGCCGCTGTCGAGTCGTCTAAAACGAAACTGCTGGGCGCTCTTCGTGAAGAATACCACGCGATCTAGTTTTGCGGTCGATTCTTTTTCACCGTCTATTATTTTAACTTTATCAAACTCTTGGAAGGGCGCAGATGCGGTTAGCAGGGTTGGGTTACCTTGGCCAAACTTACTGGGCGGTAAAAACAATGCGCGCATATACTCAGAGTAACCACCCATATCGTAAGTTTGAGCAATGGCGTATGGTTTTGCGTTGTTGGATAGCAGTTGAATGCCGAGTTGGGAGGCGTTTTTGAGCTGCCTCACCCAGCGAATAACGCCAACTCCCCAAGTTCGCTTACCTACCTCTTTGATGCCGATGATCTCTCCTGCACTTACCTTAGATGAAATATCTTCGTGCCAGAGCAGGCAGTAACCAGCGGCACTAACGTTTTGAATTTTCACCCGATGTACGGGGATACAGCTGTTTTGGTAATCATTTATATGCGAGGCGGGTGTAATGCCCTGTGAAAAACGTGATACTTTTTGTTGTGCTTCAGAACCTGAGCTTTGTAAAAAATAATCGAAATCCTGACCATTGCAGATAAAGTAATGGCAGTCTGATAAGCCGACACTGACCTCGGCTACAGATTCTGTGACTCTTCTGTCAAATTTTCGTTGAGCGACATTACTCCAAGTATCGAGTAAATGCCTTAGCAGGGATTCCGGAAAATCCTTGGGTACTTTGATAGAGCTGCCCGAGCTGACAATGTCTTCGGAATTGACGGACTGTTTGGACAGTAAGCTTAGGAGAGGTTTAAATTCGAGTTCAATAAAATGGCCTTGCTCACGGTCAGCAATTTTAGATTTATAGATCGGGCCTTGGCTGCTGAGGAGATTGACGGCGAAAAAGTTCTCTAGGTCATCACTGAGGTCGTTTTTAATCGTGACTGCATGACTCCATTGCTCAAACACGGTAAATGCAGATTCAATATCAGACTGGCTAATCTGATTGGTTTTAGCTGATGCCATCATCAATATGCGGGTGTAAACATTAGTAATGGACAGTGAACGCGCATGCCTGAGGCTAGGGTCCACAATCTGGACGTCGGTGAGATTATAGTAAGACGCGACTTGATACAGGATATTAACTGTGGACCAAAGACTGGCTGGTGTCTGTGCATAAATTTGATAATTGCGAAAAAATAACAAGCCAATACCGCTAATGGCTCGATGGATCGCTTTGCTTAATAGGTCAAATGTGACTTTGCTAGCCTTGCCCTTTTCAGCTATTTGCATAACACAGGCTAAATAGCCATCGATCATGTTTTTTTGCAGTGACTGGGCGACGATCACGGATTTTTGCGCTTCCGGAGGCATAATCAAAGGTTGATTGAGAAATGTTTTCTGTAGACCCAATATAGAATATTGAATGCTGGGCCTCAGGCATTCGAGTATTTCAAAACGATTGTTGTAGTCGGTTTTAAGGCGAGATATTTCTGGTACGGCATTGTAAAGAATGCCGCTGGTCTTCATTACCTTCGTTGCCTGAAGGTTGTCGACCCACTCACGGACAACACTGGCTTTACCACTACCGCAAAAGGATAAACGTGATGTCTCCTGAGCTGGAAGTTTAATAGATGCCAGCAACTGGCTTGGCTTAATACTATTATTCATCTTAATCTTTTGAAATCCTTAACAACGGATGAGCGCCTATGGCTGGGTCTCCATTTAGCTGTACAAAAGTCAGTTGTACAAAACAATAGTATGGGTCGAATTGATATCAATGTGAGTTGTCTGTTTTGGATTTGGTTTACGGTGTATTGGTTTTTTTGTGTATCAATATCTTGAGTTTAGATGACAGGAACTTTGGAGGGGGCGTTTGGCGCCTCTTTCACCAATTTTGGTACCAAATATCCCGGTAGATTAGCAAGTAACGCTTTATATAGCGAGCTGGCGTGAGCCTCTTCAACATCAAAGTGTGCAGTGCCGACAACTTTGTCTAATAAATGGAGATAATAGGGCAAAACTCCTTGCCGAAATAAAGTTTTACTCAGTTCTATCAGCGTGTTTGCGTTGTCATTGACACCCTTGAGCAGTACAGACTGATTTAACAGTGTTATCTCCGACGCACTAATTTTTTTAAGCGTGTGAGCCACTTCATTATCAATTTCTTGTGGGTGATTAATGTGTACTACGATGACAGCTTGAAGTCGTGTTTTGGTTAATATGGCCATTAATTTATCCGTAATTCGCGACGGCGCAACGACAGGAAGGCGAGTATGAATTCTAAGTCTAGTGATATGAGGAAATGACGCCAAGCGATCGACTAGCCATTCGATTTTTTTGTCAGAAGCCGAGAGCGGATCGCCACCGCTGAGAATCACCTCGTCAATATCCAAATTATTTTCTATATAGCGCAAGCTATCTTCCCATTGCTCTTGAGAAAGGTTGTGGCTTTGGTAGTCGAAGTGTCGCCGAAAGCAATATCGGCAATTAATTGCACATTGATTAGCTGCTACAAGTAAAACGCGCCCTTTATATTTGTGGATGAGTCCTGGCGTTGGGGTAAATTCGGTCTCCATCAATGGGTCGAGGGTGTAACCGGGTATATCTTCTAATTCGGTTCCTAGCGGAAGGATCTGTTTCAACAGAGGGTCGTCGATATTTCCCGGTTTAATACGTCTTATATAAGAGCGAGTGGCTCGAAGGGGAAAGGCAAGACAGGCCTGCTTCGCCTCATCTAGGTATTTGTCGTCCAATTTGAGCATCGAAATCAGCTCAGCTGGATCAGTGACAATGTCAGCTAGCTCTTCTTGCCAACTTTTACTCTGCCATGTGGGGATAGTTCGGGGTATCATGTGCGCCTTTTTTACCAAGAATGTTTTGAGGATGCAATGGCTTATTCTACCAATGAATTTAAGAGCGGTTTGAAAGTAATGCTTGATGGTGACCCCTGCGCCATCGTTGACAATGAATTGGTTAAGCCTGGTAAGGGCCAAGCCTTTAGTCGTGTTCGGCTAAAAAACTTAAAAACCGGCCGTACCTGGGAGAGAACCTTTAAGTCTGGTGAATCCCTTGAAAGCGCAGATGTAATGGATACTGAAATGGAGTATCTCTACACAGACGGTGAATTTTGGCACTTTATGGAGCCAGATACTTTTGAGCAGCACCAAGCAGACATTAATGCCGTAGGTGATAATGCCAAGTGGTTAAGAGAGCAAGATATCGTTGTTGTAACCTTATACAACGGTAACCCATTGGCCATATTGCCCCCCAATCATGTTGAACTTGAGATTGTAGAAACTGATCCAGGCCTTAAAGGCGATACGGCCCAAGGCGGAACCAAGCCTGCGACATTAGCGACTGGAGCCGTAGTGAAGGTACCTTTATTCCTATGCCAAGGTGAAATAATTCGAGTTGACACCCGTACAGGTGAATACTTAGGTCGTGCTAGCAAATCGTAAGCTCGAACCTCTGATGGATGCGGGCGGGTGCCCGCACTGATCTTTTATGTGGCAATCTTCTGTCGATCGACAGGTCATCGTAAGCCGTGGGAAGTTGCTCGCGGATATTCGTGCTTTTTTCGCTGCTCGCCAAGTTATCGAGGTGGATGTTCCACTGCTTGGCCGAAGCACGGTGACGGACGTTCACCTGTGCGCCCCTGTTACTCAGATATCCGGGTACGACTACTACCTTCAAACTTCGCCTGAATTTTTTATGAAACGCTTGCTTGCTAGCGGTTCAGGTTCAATTTATTACCTGGGCAAAGCCGTTCGAAATGATGAATCCGGTCAGCGTCATAATCCGGAATTCACCATGTTGGAATGGTATCGTGAAGGTTTTAGTGATATCGAGTTGATGGATGAGGTGGAAGCGTTATTTCAGCAACTATCGATAGCTGAGGGTGTTAGCCGAATATCCTATCGAGAGGTATTTGAGTCATATGTCGGAGTGGACCCCCATGTTGCGAGCGCAGAGGAGCTGGCTTCTGTGGCCAAATCTCACTTGGATATCTCTTGGGATGAAAGTGACAAAAATACGTGGCTAGACCTACTCTTCAGCCACCTTGTGGAGCCTGAGCTACAACAACTTACCTTCGTCTACGATTACCCTGCGTGCCAATGTGCGTTGGCGAAAGTCACAGAGGATGATCGTGGTATTGAAGTCGCAAAACGCTTTGAAGTCTTTTGGAAAGGCTTGGAGTTGGGGAACGGGTATTGGGAGTTAACTGACCCAGAAGTTCAGAGAAAGCGCTTCGAGCAAGATCTTAGCGTTCGTCAGCAAAATGGTTTACCTCAGCCAGAGATTGATGAAAATTTTATGTCGGCTTTGGAGTCTGGGTTGCCTGAGTGTGCCGGTATAGCACTCGGGGTTGATCGCTTATTGATGGGTGTTATGGGAGTGAAAAGCATTGATGAAGTCATGACTTTTCCTCTTGCTCGTTTGTAAGCGTAATGGCTCAATATCACCAGCGAAGCATACCTGCGTTACGTTGGATAAGGCCTCATACCCAATAGGTTCAAACCACGCTTGTTTGATAGCGTGGTTTGAACCTATTGGCTTAAAAATGCAAGGGGCGCCTAATGACTTAGGTTTTTGGATCGGAGCCTTTGCAATCAGCGCTGATGTCATGATTCATTTCGAGTGCCGGCGAATCTGATAACGGAATACCCACAGCGCGTGCGGGAACACCGACGACGGTTGTATGCGGCGCTACATCGTTAAGAACCACACTGCCTGCCCCCACTTTGACACCTTCTCCAATTTTGATGTTTCCCAATATTTTGGCTCCGGCGCTAATTAAGCAGCCTTTGCCAATTTTGGGGTGGCGATCGCCTGCTTCGTTACCGGTTCCGCCTAGCGTTACAGCCTGCATAATTGACACGTCGTCACCGACAACCGCGGTTTCTCCAATTACAATGCCGGTCGCATGGTCGAGCATAATGCCTTTTCCTATTCTGGCTGCCGGGTGGATGTCCACAGAAAACGTTTCGGCGATGGTGCTATGGAAAAAGCTTGCCATCGACCGTCGGCCTCGGTTCCATAGGCAATGACTAATGCGGTAGCATTGTAGGGCGTGAAAACCTTTATAGTAGAGGAAGGGGAGCATATAGGAGTCGCAAGCGGAATCACGTTCATATATGGCTTTAATGTCTGCCCTTACCGAGCGACTGATGCACCCATCAAGAATGATCGCGTCTTCTATAATCTCTCTGATTTGAAGGGCTGAAATTGCAGGGTTAGCCAATTTATTCGCTAACAAAAAGCTCAAGGCACCTTCCAAGGTGTCGTGGTTGAGAATCGTTGCGTGAATATAACTGGCAAGAGCCGGTTCTTTCTCGGATTCTTCTCGTGCTTCTTGGAGGATAGTTTGCCAGATTGGATCTTTTTGCTTGAGAACTGGTGTTGATGCTTCTGCTTGCATATTTGCTCCGAGCAGGTTTAATACTAAAGAGTAATTAAGGTTAACGTTAGAGACCTAAAAGTGAAAGAAAAATTCAAAGACTATCTGTGTAGTAAGCCAGAAGCCATCGAAGATTATCCCTTTGGCCCCGATTGTTTAGTTCTGAAAGTGGTTCAGAAAATGTTCGCTACGTATGCTGTTCAAGCAGATGGCGTCGTTCACATGAACTTAAAGTGTGACCCAGATGAAGCTTTAGCGCTTAGAGATGTGTTCGATGCGGTCATTCCGGGTTACCATATGAATAAGAAGCACTGGAATACAGTGATTCTTGACGGCTCGATTCCCAATGGTGAAATCGAGCGTATGATCGATCGCTCCTATGGTCTAGTGGTGAAAGGCTTAAAAAAAGCAGAGAGACGATCACTGGAAATTAAGTACGGCGAAAACGAACTTTATAAATAAAAAAACAGTGTTTTTGGCCGGGACTTTAACGTATACAGGTTCGTATCTCGTCCATTTTAACCCGTTGTGGAGAGACATATGAAACCCTTTTCTGTGCCCGCTATTCGTGTGGCGTTTATTCTATTGGTCTGTATTGGTGTATTTGCCTGTGGCGGTGAAGATACTGAAGACGCGTTTAGTGATCGTCCCGCTGCTCAAGTGACCGCTACGCCGACGCCTACTCCGACGCCGACTGCAACAGCTATACCGGAAGTAACTGCGACTGCTACTCCAATCCCCACGTTGTCTCCAACCCCCACTGTTACACCGACTCCCACTGTTACACCGACTCCGACCCCAGCTGCAACTTTAGCGGAAATTCAGACGGCTATTTTTACCCCAACCTGTGCGGTTTCGGGTTGCCATACAGGCTCTACTCCTCCGCGGGGTTTGAACCTCTCAAGTGGTCAGAGCTTTAGTAATTTAGTTGGAGTTGCTGCCGATGAGAGTGGTCAGCCTGCCACATTTCGTGTTCTGGTTGGTAACCCGGATGACAGTTATATCGTTAGAAAAATAGAGGGTGACTCAACAATTTTGGGTAGCCGAATGCCTGCGCCTAGGGACGGAGTGATGGCAACACCTCTTCCTGTTAGTCAAATCAATATGATCCGAAGCTGGATTAGCACTGGCGCAGCAGAGTCGTCCAGTGACGGTTCTCAAGTATTATTGACTAAAGTTGAATTCGGGCCTGCAACAATCTCCTACACTATTAACCTAAGTTCCCCGGTAGACCCCGATTCTATCTCGGCAGGCAGCGCCTTAATTTACTTTATTCAAGGCGATTTACGTATCCTGGCTGACGCCGAATTTACCTCAGTAGAAGTCGTCGGAAATCAATTGTTGGTTCGCTATCAGTCTGTACCTCCTATTGCTTACGATTCGATTGAGTTGCAACTGAACAATCCATCTCATTCAGCATTGTTGGATTTAGATGGCCAGTATGTGGATGCAGATGCTGATGGAGAGCCTGGGGGGATGCACGTCCATGTGGTATCAATCCAATGAGAGTATTTTCAGCCTCTGTGTTAAGTTCGATTCAATCATGTGGATTAAGATAGTTTGGAGCCAAGAATGAAAACTATTAAAGCGTTTGCTTTGATACTTGCCGTGATGCTTATCAGTACCGAATCTTTCGCTCAGGTATACCTTGGGGCGACTTATGGCGTCACAGATTCAACGTATATTGGAGATGAGGAGGACCCTGCTGATTTTGAAGGCGATAAAGGCCTGCGGATATATGTGGGAAACTCCGTGTCAAAAACGTTTTCTTTTGAGGTTGCTTATCTTGATCTAGGAGATTACAACGTCGGCACTGCTGATGGCTTGGATGATATTGATGAAGAGAGCGATATATTGTCTCTACTGGCCTATGAAGTGTCCTATGTCGCTAAATGGCCCATCCGTCGCAATCTTTCACTGTTCGGTCGACTCGGCGGTATTTATTGGGAAGGGGTACGTAAGATCACACCGATTGATCAGACATCTCGAGAAATAAGCACTAAGACTAAGAGGTATGGTGCTAGCCTGGGAGTTGGCGTGAATTACAAAATCTTTAAACGATTTGGTTTAACGCTAGAATTTAACGGTCATCAAATCTATGATCGATTTAACCCTTTTTACGGCTTGGGTTTATACGCGACTTTTTAGTAACTCAGCAGTTTAGCGGCCAAGCGGCTCGTATTGGATTAGTTTTCTGTACTCTGCTGTGGAGGAAAAACAAGAGAGGACAGTGGCGTATCGCTCAACGGATGATAGAAATTACCAGAGGTAACAAATAAGATATGGGTGTCATTTTTTTTTGTCTGCTTGATCGATGACAATGTAAAATAGTTCTCGGTATCAAACCATATGCTGGTTTGTTTCTTGCCCCCTTCGTTTTTTCGCGTCATTTTTACTGCCTTTGAAATGGTTCTACTTTTGTATTGGATGCTTTCCAAACCTTTCGCCACAAAGGTATATTTTTTTAACTTCCCTCGGTCTATAAAAAAATACTCAAACTGCTTGCTCTTTGTGAGAAGGTCAACCTGTAGCATTAACTGATAGGTCAATGGGCCTAATACGCCTTTGGTTATCGCTATGGTTTTCTTTTTCTTTTTGTATTCACTGGTTGCGGTTAGGTTCTTCCAATCGTATTGGACCTTTCTTTTTTTCTTTATGCCAAATATATTCTGCTTGTAACGGTAGCTGATAGGTTGAATAACTTTTTGACTTGGCCACAAAAAAACTTCTTTCTCATTGATGGAGCCGAAGAAATTTTTTGTTTTAGTCTCCAACTTATAGCGGTTGCCGCCAAGGTGTACTAGGGTCCTTGTCATATCAAGTTTGAATTTATCGAACTCACCTTCGTATTTTGCTTGGTGAAGTGTTTGTTGAGGGTCGGCAAACCCATTTGACGTCGATAAACCGAGCCACAGGAAAGAAGCGAATAAAACGATTTTGAATGAAAATTGTAGAGTCATGGTTTGCTAGGGCGTGGGCTTTCTATGGGCATATCAGTTTATATTTCAGTATGTTGGGCGTTTATAGCAAGTTTAAAATTCCGTTTTGTTTTTCAAAGCGCTCTTTTTATAACTACAATGTATAACAGATGGACCGTCCGGCCACTCACAAATTCGAAGAAAGAGAAAACGGGTTTTCTTATGACGATGGTCGATTTTATCTGGCGCAAAAAGCACTGTACGGGAAATACCGTCAAGTGGCGAGTGCTCATGTCGCAGACTACACTCTTAGGGGCTGCTTTAAAGCTAAGTATTCGTAAACTTTAATGACTGTGCCTCTTAGGCATGGGGGAGTGTACCTTCTGACGTATCATGGTGTTCTCGAGTAACTCTCAAATGTATTCCGCAAAGAAACGTGAGCGGAGTCGAGGACGGCGTCTGATTTCGCCGTCTAGATTCGGTCGTCTTTTTATTGGGCTTACTATCTTTTTCTGTAGTCTGGGCGTTTTCGGGGAAGAGGTGCTGAGAACCCAAAAACATAAGGTGATTGACAGCGATATCAGCTATTTGATTGAGCATTCTTCTCTAAGCGTATTTGAGGTAAGTCAGTCTCCAGATCAAGATTGGGTGAGGTTTGATGGCGCCATTAATTTTGGCTACACAAATGAGGTCCATTGGTTCAAAATTAAATTGGAGAACCCATCTCGCAGTACGCTCTCAAGGTTATTGGCTGTATCGTATCCACTACTTGATACGATATCGGTTTACCTTTTTTCTGCTAATCAACTGACACACTCTTATGCTACCGGGGATGAATTGCCTTTTGATCATCGCCCGATAGATCATCGATATTTTTTGTTTCCTCTCGAATTTGCCAGTGAGCAAGAACACTTTTTGTACCTAAGGGTGCAGACCGAAGGAGCCTTACAGGTGCCTTTAGCCCTGTGGGATGAACGTAGTTTTTATGCTGATGATGCTAGTACAAACGCGATTAACTTTTTATATCTCGGCGTAATACTCATCATGGCAGCGTTTAATTTTATGCTGTTTTTACTCATACGCGACAGTTCCTTTATTGCATACGTGTTTTTTGTATCGTGTATCGGCGTATTGATGGCGAGCCTATTTGGATATACCTATCAATATGTATTGTCGGAATACCCCCGCTTTCATGAAATGCTCATTTTGCTGATTGTACCGCTTACCCAAGTTTCGATATGTGTGTTTACAATTCGGTTTTTAGAGTTGTCACTGCACAGTAAATTTTGGTCCAGGTTGTTGATGAGTTTTATCGTTGTCGCGATGCTGAGTATGATTGGCGCGATTATCTTACCTTACAATCTGTCAACGAGGATATCGGTTGTTCTGATGTTGCCCATTGCGCTAAGTGCTATGGCTGCAGGGATGAGTTGTTGGGGGTCGGGTAGCAATAGTGCTCGTTTGTACACCATTGCTTGGGTAGCTATTCTTATTGGTGCAGGTTGCTCTGTTTTAAATAGGCTGGGTTTGATCGGTAGCAGTTTCTTTGTCGAGTATGGTCTTCAGTTGAGTACGGGCATGCAAACCCTATTGTTTTCTCTGGCATTGGCCGCGCGATTCAACTCTGAGCGGGATGCTCGAATGAAAGCTCAGCAAGAGTATGTTGACGAAATTCATAAACGTCGAAATATCGAAACTCAATTGGTCTATTCCGCAAGTCACCATGAGATAACGGGTATGCCAAATCGATTACTATTTGAAAAATCCGTTCGCCATCATTTTGAAACTCGGAAAGAGTCGCGTGATCACTTGCTAGTCGTGTTATTGCATATTCGCCATTTTGATGATGTAAATAAAACACTTGGGCATCGAAATGCCGATGTGTTGTTACGTCGAATAGGAGAGAGAATCAATACGATTGTCTCGAAATCCTCGGACTGTTTAACGATAGAAGAAAAGCAAAACGATGTCAGCCTTGTGGCACACATAGAAGGCGTGAGTTTTTGTTTTTGTTTGGCGAATACCAATAAGAATGACATGTTAGACGAAGTGGAAAGTCTAGTGAGACGTATGGCTGAACCGCTTGAATTTATGGGGCTTGCATTGGAGTTAAACTTTTTGGTTGGTTGTAGTTTTGATGGCGATGATGTGGATCCGCAAATCTTACTTCGGCAAGCCTTCGTCGCTTTTGATAAGGCGGATAAGCGAGTATCGCCAATAGCGGTTTATGAGCCAACCATGAATCCGTACAGCTCTAAACGATTGACGTTAATGACGGAGTTGAGGACCGCTTTGGAGCACGATGGTTTGGAGCTACATTTCCAGCCTCAAGTTCATTTGTCGGGAAAATATGTATGCGGATTTGAAGGATTGTTACGCTGGACGCATCACGAATTTGGCGTAGTGCCTCCTGACGAATTTATTCCGATGGCAGAAAAAACGGGTTTGATGAAACCGCTGACGGCTTGGGTAATACAACGAGCGGCTAAATTCTGCAGGCAATTGGATGAGCTGTCTTGCGACGCCTTTGTGTCCGTGAATATCTCAGCATTAAATTTGCGTGAACAGAGTTTTAGTCGACAAGTGTGTGAACTGTTGGGCGAAGACGGAATTGCACCAAATCGGTTGATTTTGGAGGTAACCGAAACGGCAGCAATGATTGATCCAGAAGGCGCGCTTAAAGTTCTCAACGCCTTACACGACGCGAATATTCGGCTTTCTATCGATGACTTTGGTACCGGGCATTCGTCTCTTTCTTACATTAGGAGGCTTCCTGTTCAAGAGATAAAAATCGATCGATCTTTTGTCGGAGAAATGGTGAATAATAAAGACGATGAGACAATTGTTAGAACAACCATCAACATGTGCCACGACCTGGGTTTTGTTGTGGTAGCCGAAGGCGTAGAAGATCAAGATACCTTAGAACTTTTAGAATCCCTGAATTGTGACATTGTTCAGGGATATCATATTGCTCGTCCCGACAGTGTAGCAAGCACCGTGAATTGGTTAATGAATAGTGAGTGGGCAATTCGTCGTCCTGTTGAGCTAGCTAGCGTTCAGTCATGATTAAAGCTCTGTTTGGGGCGGTCACTCCGTTAAGGCTTCAATTGGATTCTAGAAAACTCAAAATAGACGCCTAAATAGCTACTGATCTCTTGTTTCGCTACTGAGCATGCTCCGGCATTACTAATTTAATACCGGTATCAGCTGTTCCAGCCGCTCTTTTAGAACGTGTAATTCCAGTTTCAGGGCGCCTCTATTTTTCTGTCCCATCCTTAGCATCAGCTTATGTGCTGACGGGAGTTTTTCTAGTGTGGGATTGGAGTATTTGTACACTACACTCGGTCTCACCAGCAATAGGTCGTCGAGAGATTCTGGAGTGTTTAGCAGTAGGTTTATCGCTTTTATTAATGAGCCATGAAAGTCTCCCTGGCGAACCCCTAGCTCCTGATAGGCGGCTTCAAGTGTTGGACGGTAAAACTGATACAGGGTGATCAATTGCGGACTGTTGATCGCAGCCAATAAGGCGATATGTTTTTCGTATCGTGCGTAGTTATCTTGAGAAATTCGGTAAAGCTCTTGTTGGGTGTCCTCCGTTTGCTGACCAATTTTAATCGTGGAAAAGCGTTTTTCTGGTGATGCGATGGGACGATACTCTTTAACGACCCTGCCTTCACCCAAACCATACACCGCACGTACAACTTTTCGTACAATTTCTTCGTTAGTGAGAAAGGACAGAATCTCTGCGCCTTTTGGGATGTCACCGAGTCGAGATTGAATATGGGCGTCGCTATCGTTGAGCGGTGGTGCCGTGGGTTGAGGTTCAGGTGTGACAAGTGCTTGTATGGGGTGTTTGAAATCGGGAGTAGGTATTGGCGTTAAGGTGGCGCGTGGTTCTGGTGTAGGAGTAGAAAGTGGAACCGGCTTAAGGGGCTCCTCTTTATTCAATGTTGCTCGCAGCAATACAAGGGCAGCTATGCCAATCAAAAGTATGCTGAGTACAATAATGCTGTTTTTTTTGTTCATTATAAATGGCTCTCGTTAATCGTGTTTTATGATATGAAAATTTAGCCCTGAGAGCTTTCTTGCTTCAATAGATGACAAGAATGAAAGCATAAGGTTTCAAACGCAATTAAAAGGTTTACTGAGAGAAAAGGTAAATGAGTTGCTATCGATACGGCGGGGGAGAGGGTGATGCTGCAAAAGCAGCATCACCACGGTTCAACTTTGTTGGCGGAAAAGCGCTTCGGAAGTATGGATAAAGGCTGGGGTTTATCTTTTCCGCAAGGCGAGAAAAGCAATAATGCTGAGGACTAAAAATCCATGCCCCATTTGATCGAGGCCGTGATTAGACAGTGCAACATCAAGGCTGGAATTTGAAATCGATTGTTCTGTATGGAAAACGTTATGGAACGACGGTTCTCTATCGCCTGCTTCGGCAGAGGTATGTGTTGGTGTAACTAAAAGTATTAATGCAGATAAAGAAATAACAAATGGCAATTTAGTCATGTTAACCCCGAATACTCAAATACAAATCAGTGCTCTTTCTTGTCGCGTGTAGTAAAGCTAAAAAGATGCCAGCTAAGTCCTTATAAGGCCTGGCAAGCAACATTTATCAAAGTGGAGGAAAAATGGATTGATTTTGTAAATCAGATCGACATGGAATGGAGGGGCTGTCTGATCTGCAGAAGTTAACGCTTAAGCTGTGGTTAATTATGGTGCATGAAAGGTATTCTATGTGTCAAAAATAGGGGTGATTCGGATGCTTTAAATCGATAAAACCGATACATCTAAAAGCCTTAAAGTTTAGCTTTTATTACTCTCAAAAATGCAGCCGGGCTATAGATGCCGACCGCAAGACTGTAAGATTATTCGACGGTTCTCTAGATGGTTATGAATGGACATTTATTGGTGCCCATTCATAAACTGGGTTGTAGCGAGAGCGAATATAAAATACCCGATTTGCATCACTTGATATGGGAGCTCGGTCATACCAAACAACGATATCGCGCAGCGCCAAGATGGCGCTTTAAGTTGGCTCACAGTAGACGTCTGTTTATGGGGGTAGACTCATTAATTGTCGGACGTTATTGAAGTGCAAGCGGCGCTTCGTCAAGAGCTGCTAACTGTTCACGCAATTCCAAAATATGACTCGCCCAATAGTTTTCCGTATTAAACCAAGGGAAGGCCATCGGGAAGGCGGGATCACTCCAGCGCTTAGCCAGCCAGCCACAGTAATGCAGCATACGTAAGGATCTAAATACCTCAATAAGGCGAATTTCCTTGCTGTCAAACTCACAAAATTCTTCATACCCATCAAGAATTGACGACAGTTGAGAAATTTTCTGAGCCCGATCCCCGTTCAATAACATCCATAGATCTTGTATCGCAGGCCCATTACGAGCGTCGTCGAGGTCAACAATATGTAAATTATCGTAGCGGACGAGAATATTGCCGGGGTGGCAATCTCCGTGGAGTCGAATGCTGCGGTACTGAGATACGTCGTATTGGGACTCTATTTTCTCTATCAGGTCTTGAGTGAGCGAGGTATAAGCTTCCAATAAAGAGCTCGGTACGAGGTTTTGTTCGAGTATGTAGTGGCGGCTTTCAACTGCGAAACTCTTGATGCTAATCGTTGGACGGAATTGGAAAGGCTTTGTCTGGCCTACCGCATGAATGCGTCCTAATTGCTGGCCCAAGGTATGAAGAGTGTCCAGATTTTCTAATTCGGGAGCGTGTCCACCGCGTCGCTCATACAGAGCGAAGCGATAGTTTTCATATTCAAAAAGACTCTTGCCGTCTTTAATGATCGGGGCAATGACAGGGATTTCCTGCTCGACTAACTCGAAAGCAAATTGGTGTTCTTCTAGAATCTGCTCGTCGCTCCACCGGTCTGGCCGGTAAAACTTAGCGATCAAGGGCTCCGCATCTTCAATGCCGATTTGATACACCCGATTTTCATAACTGTTAAGAGTCAGAACACGTGCGTCTGACAGAAAGCCAATGCTCTCAATGGCGTCTAATACTAAGTCTGGGCTTAGGCGTGCGTAATCGGCTTGATCCAAAATCTCTTCCCCAAAAAATTGAACAGTATAGCAATAATGTTATTTGTTGCGATTGGAGCCTCAGCCGTCGAGAAAGTGTTCCCCCCAGAACAGACGCGCAGCCTAGGTTTTCGGGGTTCTGGCGAGCGCCCAAATATCCACGCGCTTGGCTCCATGCTGCTTAAGCAGCTGAGCGGCCGCCTCCACAGTCGCGCCGGTTGTCATGACGTCATCAATCAGCGCAATGTGTTTTCCCTCCACCTTCTGGCCACAGACCAAGCTCGACTGCAAATTTCTCTGTCGCTGCAGACGAGTAAGCCCTTTTTGCGCCGGTGTGCGAGTTCGTTTTTGCAAAGCTGACTGAATAGGCCGTTTTACCTGCGAAGCTATATATTGTGCGATCAACTGGCTTTGGTTATAGCCTCTTATCATCCTGCTGGTCCAATGAATGGGAATTGGAACGAGTGTGTCGGGGAGGGAGGGGCGAGAATGTGGGGTGCATGGAGATTGAGGGGAATGATCGAAATCGAGGTAACACCTTTGTATTTTACGTAACAGAGGATGACTAAGGCTTGGTATCCAAAAGTGACCGTGCTTCTCCTTGAGGCTTGTTATGAGTTGATTGACCGGGGCTTCGTAACGCCATGCACAAAGTGCGAGGTCAAAGCTTGGTGGTTTCTGAAGACAGTCGTTACAGAGAGTCGACTCAGCGAGCAATAGCGGTAAATCGCAGATAGAGCAGCTGGCTTGGTTATTCTTTGGGAGGCTCTCATAGCAGCGATTGCACAGCCTTGAGGAGGACGATCCAGAGCATAGGTGGCAAATTTGCGGCAGAAAAGCACTAAAAAGTGGGGGAATGGCCTGTTTTAAACGCTCGGCTATACTGATCTTTAACATACTTGTAAACCTGGAAATCCATTTTTGGTTGACAACTCTCTTTGTAACTTATTAAGGTGCTGCATCAGATGCATGGGCATGCACTAAAAAAACCACGCCAACCACGTATCGAAAGCGACAGATCATTACTAGAAAGATCATTAATAAAGGCTACAAACAATGAATGCAGATAATGCCACAAGAAATGACTGGACACGACCAGAGGTTCAGGCTCTCTTTGACCTGCCATTCAATGACCTGCTCTTTCAAGCGCATAGCGTACATCGCCAGCATTTCAATCCAAACGAAGTGCAAATTTCGACATTGTGCTCCGTCAAAACTGGCGCATGCCCTGAAGATTGCGCCTACTGCCCCCAAAGTGCGCGCTACGACACCGGGCTAGAACGTGAAAAGCTAATGGCAGTCGAAAAGGTCTTGGAAGAGGCTAAAGCTGCAAAAGCCAGTGGCGCGACACGTTTTTGCATGGGCGCTGCTTGGCGTTCGCCAAAAGCCAAAGATATGCCCTACGTTTTGGATATGGTCAAAGAAGTTAAAGCGCTAGGAATGGAAACCTGCATGACGCTTGGGATGTTAAGCGAAGGACAAGCGCAAGAATTGTCTGATGCCGGTCTCGATTATTACAACCATAACCTCGACACCTCCCCTGAATATTATGGCGATATTATTACGACACGAACCTATGAAGACCGTTTAAATACCTTGGGCAACGTACGCGGTGCCGGTATGAAGGTATGCAGTGGCGGCATCGTTGGAATGGGCGAAGGCCAAAAAGATCGTGTTGGCTTACTTCTTCAGCTAGCCAATTTACCTGCCCAGCCAGAGTCGGTTCCGATCAACATGTTAGTTAAAGTTGCAGGCACACCCTTAGAAGAGGTTGATGACCTTGATCCTTTTGAATTTATACGCACCATCGCCGTAGCACGTATATTAATGGCGAAGTCCCACGTGCGACTGTCAGCAGGGCGTGAAGAAATGAATGAGCAAATGCAAGCGATGGCCTTTTTTGCTGGCGCGAACTCGATTTTTTACGGTGAGAAATTACTCACGACGGCAAATCCTAAGAAAAATAAGGATATGGCCTTACTCAATCGTTTGGGTATTTCACCAGAGCCCTATAGAGCCGCAGAAACGGATGATCAGCTTGCCGAAAATCTTACTGCGCAAGCAGAAAAGTCATCAATGGACGCCGTCTTTTACGATGCAAGTGCTGGCTAATGAAGGACGTTTGGAATGCTAGCCGGTGGGCTCGATAGATGCCCAATGGTTTAGATTTAACACTTAAGGCAGCGTTAGACGAGCGTCGTGAGCAATCGTTATACCGACAGCGAGTCGTGGTTCATTCGCCACAGCAGGTTTTGCGGCAAAAAGGTGAGCGCTCCCTTTTATCATTTTGCAGTAATGACTATTTGGGTTTGGCAAATCACCCAAAAGTCGTTGAAGCCTTTAAAAATGCTGCGAATAAATACGGTGTTGGTAGCGGTGCATCTCATCTTGTCTGCGGCCATTCCTATGAACATCATGCCCTAGAAGAAGAGCTGGCGGACTTTACCGGTAGGGCGCGAGCCGTTCTGTTTTCAACCGGGTATATGGCCAACCTTGGTGTCATCAATGCCTTAACATCTAGGCAAGATGTTATCTATCAGGATCGTCTCAATCATGCCTCATTATTAGATGGCGGCCTGCTTTCATCGGCGAAATTTATTCGTTACAAACACAATAATATCGAGCACCTTGACCAGCAATTAATACAGCACAACGGCCGACGAAAACTGATTGCTGTTGATGGTGTGTTTAGCATGGATGGCAATTTTGCAGATTTACCCGGCTTGTCCCGCTTGGCAAAAAAGCATGACGCATGGTTGATGGTTGACGATGCCCATGGCTTGGGTTGCCTCGGACACAATGGTGGCGGCAGTTTAGAGCACTTTGGCTTGGACGAGTCAGAAGCCCCGATTTTGATGGGCACCCTAGGTAAAGCTTTTGGGTCTTTTGGAGCATTTATTGCGGGCAGTGAAGCGCTTGTTGAAACTCTGATTCAATTTTCTCGTTCGTATATTTATACAACGGCATTACCGCCAGCTGTTGCCGCGGCGGCGCGCATGAGTTTACAGCTGATAAAAGCGGAACCTGAACGACGAGAGCGACTCCGTTCTCTTATCACAGTTTTCCGGGAAGCCTGCGTGGCAGCAGGTTTAGATTTAATGGATTCATCCACGCCGATTCAACCGATTGTTCTTGGGGATTCGCAAAAAGCGTTGAATGCTTCAATAGCTCTGGAGAAAAAAGGGTTTTGGGTTACGGCGATACGCCCGCCTACCGTGCCCAAGGGAAGCGCCCGCTTGCGGGTCACACTGACAGCAGAACATAGTAAGTCCCAAGTCGAATCCTTGGTGAATGCTTTGGCTGAGGTGATTGATTAATGGAACTTAACCTCCAAGAACACGTTGATGAAATAAAAAACATGCCGTTACAATTTGCTCGGCGTGGTCAAAAACTTTCGTCCTCTGTACCCCTTGTTTTTTTACATGGCTGGGGCAGCGATAGCCGATGTTGGAATCCATTATTAGCCTATTTAGAAGACGAGTTTGAATGTTTGCTGATTGATCTTCCCGGCTTTGGTTTAAATGAAAAAAGTGATGCTGTAGATTTAGATCGCTTACTTGAATTGGTTGAACAAAGCATTCCCAAAAAAACACACCTTATCGGTTGGTCTCTAGGGGGAATGATTGCGACGCAATTAGTGAAGTGTTTTCCTGATAGGTTTTTATCGTTGACGACGATTGCCTCCAATGCAAAATTTGTTGTCTCGGAATACTGGGGGAACGCCTGTGATCCTACGGTATATCAAAACTTTTTGGATGGCTTTCGGGAAAGTCCAGAATCAACTTTGAAAGGCTTTAACTTATTGCAGGGGCGTGGCGATCGCCATCGGAAAGCATTAAAAAATCATACCGTTCAAAACCCATGTCTAATCAATGATGATAATGTAATTAATTGGAGTGCAGCCTTACACTGGCTAAATCAAATTGATAATCGCGAAACACTTCAAAATATGAATACACCCCACCTCGCTATCTTTGGTGAAAATGATGCTTTGGTGCCTTCTTCCGTGAGAGAGCAGTTTATCGATAGCAGCATGTGCAGCCAAAACTTGTTAATCAGTGATGCAGGACATGCACCGCATATAACCCAACCAGAGCGGGTTGCTCAAGCGCTTAAAGATTCATTTAAGCAGGGGCACAATCCGTATCAGTGCGATAAAAAACTCGTTGCACAATCGTTTAGCCATGCAGCTCAAAGCTATGAGAAAGTTGCCCACATGCAGGCCGAAGTGGCGAGTAAATTACTTAAGCTAAGAGATGACTATCGTGGTGATCTTTGTGACTTAGGTTGCGGAACCGGTTTTTGCATGGACCTGATTCGACCTCAAAATACGAATATAGTGGGTTTAGATATCGCCAGCGGCATGTTGGAATACTGCCAAAACAAATATCAAGATAATCCAGCAAACTTGATTTGTGCAGATTTTGAAAACCTGCCGATTAAACCCAATGCCTTTGACGGCATCGTGTCGAGTTTGAGTGTTCAGTGGAGCGAAAACCTTGACCAGCTTTTCCTGCAGGTTAAAGGCTGTCTTAAAAAAGACGGCTGGTTTTTGTTTTCGACCCTAGGGCCCAAAACATTATATGAATTAAAAGAATCTTGGCGAGAGACCGATTCGTTTGTTCACGTGAATCAATTTGTCAGCCAGCAGGCTATATTGCAAAAATTAGAAGCCACTGGTTTTTCTATAGAAATGGTGCAGCAGGGCAATGAAGTTTTGCGCTATGACACAGTATTTAGCTTGATGAGAGATCTAAAAGATATCGGCGCTCACAACGTCAATGCCGGTAAAAAGAAAGGTTTGAGTACTCGCAGAAGTTTTCAATGCATGGCGAATGCCTATGAAATCTACCGTGATGCAGGCAGCCTTCCGGCAACATATGACGTGATATATTTTTATGTGAGGGCCAGTTAATGGGCAAGTCAAAATTTTTTATCGCCGGTACCGATACATCAGTAGGGAAAACCTTAATTACTGCGGCCCTGCTTCATCAAGCCAGCCAGCGCGGACTGGAAACCTTAGCGCTTAAGCCTGTGGCTGCAGGTTGCACTCTGATTGACGGAGAGCTGCGTAATGACGATGCGCTAATTTTGGATCAATTTAGCAGCATCACACTACCTTATCAGCAACTTAACCCCATCGCCTTAGAAGCCCCCATCGCTCCTCACCTGGCCGCTGCAAATGTTAATCGGCGATTATCCGCTGACCGGATTGTGGGTATTTGTCGTGGCGCGATGATGGCGAAGTGGGATTTATGTCTTGTCGAGGGCGCTGGGGGTTGGCGGGTGCCCCTTAATGCCAGAGAGACTATGGCCGATATTCCAATCTTGCTAGTGTTACCCGTGGTTCTAGTGGTGGGAATACGTTTAGGTTGTCTTAATCACGCTCTGTTGAGTGCAGAAGCAATTGTCCGTGACGGATTACCTATTGCTGGTTGGGTCGCCAATCGGCTCGACCCAGATATGGACGAGGCGGACGCTAATATCGCAACGCTTGCGCAACGCTTCCCCTTCCCCTTACTGGGAAGCGTCCCTTTCCAAAAAGGTATAACGCCCCAGGATGCATCTGAACATCTTGATATAAGCAAACTGCTTGAAAGGCCTTCTCATTAACACCAAATAGTCTTATACCGTCATACTTTTTGACGCCATTGTGGCTGTTTTTTGCTCAGATACGGCGTAGACTTAGAAAGGTAAGTTGTGGTTGTTGCGATGGCCTTGAGTCCGTCGTAAACATTCTTGAATTAAGGCTAGGAAAACGCAATGGTTGGTTCAGTGATGACTGAAGGTTTACGCGGCTTACAGTCAAGCCAGCGTGAAATGCTGAAGTCTGCAAATGAGATTGCGCGGGCTAATATTCGTGAGCGTCCTGAAGAAGCGGCGCGACCTGAGATCCCTACCGTCATTCAGCCAATAGAAGAACTTCAAGGCAGCACCCAACGCGGAATTGAAGAGCCTTTGATTGAGCTTAAGCGACAAGAACAAATATTTATCGCAAATGCAAAAGTGATTGCGGTTGCCAGTAAAACGCTAGGAAGTCTAATTGATGTTGAATCTTGAACTAATGGTAGAGTTTTTTCGGTGGTTAATGGGCATTGAACCTCAAGAACCTCAACCTTTATATATTCCCATAGAGGAGGAGCGGAGAGAGGATCGATAATTCAATAATTGATTGTGCAGATAATCGATTGTTGTTAGGTAAGCTCTGCTAAAAATGAAGTGATCGTTACAAACGCACTTAATTCTTTCAATTCAGCTGCTCAAACTGCATCGCAGCCTCTTCCGCTTGGGCGAAATTCGTCCCAGTCAGCGGATTCTTTTCTGCAAAATTCCTCCATTAAACCGGTTGAAATTCTTGAAAGCCCTGTGCGTACCGCGGTGCGTTCGCGTGAGCGCTTAGCAACTGATGAGCTCGCAATTTCTGCTGACGAAATCAAGAGGGAAGAATCCCGAGCAGATTCAGATAGGGAGAAAGCGGATGTCGATAAATTAAGGGAACGTAAAGCCCGAATTGAGCAAGATCGTGATAAGCAGCAACTCCTTCAGAACCAACGAGAAATCAGTGAGTTGGCCGTTCGCGACCGAGAAGTTCGAGCACATGAGCAGGCTCACGCATCCGTTGGTGGGCAGTTCGCGGGAGCACCGAGCTTTCAGTTTGAGAGAGGCCCCGATGGTGTGAGTTATGCCGTAAGTGGCGAAGTCTCAATAGATTCTGGTCGCGCCGCGACACCTGAGGCGACGATTCAAAAAGCACAAACTGTGAGGCGTTCAGCGCTAGCACCAGCAAACCCATCACCGCAGGATCGTAATGTTGCCGCTCGCGCGACTCGTCTTGAATCGGGTGCTCGTTCAGAAATACTGGCTCTTCGTATTGCGGACGCGGAGCGTGAACGTGAAGCCGAGCAAGCTGAACTTAAAGCTGAACTTAAAGCTGAACTTAAACCTGAACTTAAAGCGGAAGACCCAGATGGTCTAGCCGATGATGCAGAAGACAAAGCCGCTGAAACCGAAAGCCCTAACGGCCTTAGCGATGAAATTACGGGAGCAAAATCCTCGACTCAGATCAATAGTTTGGGGAGTAACGCTTCCGTTGAGAAAATTCTTGCAGTGGCTAATGCGGATAGCCAGCGTGTGGGCTCTTTTGTGAACCAGACCGTTTAAACTCCTTTTTATTTCGTGATACTCCTCACTGTATTCCTTCTATAGTTCCTGCCCGTTAATTTTGTCATATAGAACAACGCATTATGTTAGTGAATGACGCTAAATACGCTCTATGATTGCAGCCCTATAATTCATACAAGTGTTTTAGTCATTTCAGTCTCGGCGACTACCGAAATAAGGACCCTAGCATGGCAGAGTACAAAGTACCTTTAGACGATATTCGATTCGTAATGAAAGAAGTATTTAAGGTCGATACCTTATGGCAGCGGCTCAATATTCCTGACTTAGATTTCGATACATCCGATGCAATCTTAGAGGAAGCGGCGAAGCTGTGTGAGCAAGAACTTGCACCGATCAACCGCGAAGGCGACGAGCATGGTTGTAAATGGTCGTCAGATGGTGTGACTGCTCCTCCAGGCTTCAAACAAGCCTACCAGACCTACTGTGAAGGCGGCTGGGGTGCGTTGGGCGGGAATCCTGAATATGACGGCATGGGAATGCCCAAAACGCTTGTAGCGCCCATAGAAGAGATGGTGCAAGGTTCTAACGTCTCCTTCGGCTTGGCGCCTATGTTGACTGCTGGGGCGGCATTAGCAATGAATGCCCATGCCAGTGATGAATTGAAACAAGCTTACCTCCCCAATATGTACAGCGGGAAGTGGTCAGGCGCTATGGGCTTAACCGAGCCACATTGCGGAACCGACTTGGGTTTAATTAAAACTAAAGCAATTCCAAATGATGATGGTAGTTACCAGATTACCGGCACGAAAATTTTCATCACCTGGGGTGAGCACGATATGGCTGAAAATATCATCCATCTCGTTTTGGCGAAGCTGCCAGATGCGCCTGCCGGTTCGCGTGGTATCTCCTTATTTTTAGCGCCTAAATTTTTGCCTAACGAAGATGGCAGTTTGGGCGACACTAATGGCGTTAGCTGTGGTTCGCTTGAGAAAAAAATGGGCATAAAAGGTTCTGCAACCTGTGTCATGAACTTTGATGATTCGAAAGGCTGGCTCGTTGGTGAACCCAACAAAGGTTTGGCCTGTATGTTCACGATGATGAACTACGAGCGTTTAGCCGTTGGTATTCAAGGCGTTGGTGTAGCAGAAGCATCTTATCAAACAGCTGTCGAATATGCGCGAGAAAGGCGTCAGGGTAGAAGTGCTGGGGGGGTAGAATCTCCCGATAAAGAAGCGGACAATTTGCTGGTGCATGCTGATGTTCGACGCATGTTAATGACGATGCGCGCAATGAACGAAGGCAGTCGAGCGTTCTATTTGTATACCGCACAATGGTTGGATATTACCAAATTTGGCAGTGGCGAAGAAAAAGATCACGCCCAAAAAATGGTGGAATTGTTAACGCCAGTATCCAAATCATTTATGACCGACATGGCTTTGCAAACGGCGATACACGGCCAACAAGTATTGGGCGGTCATGGTTATATTCGTGAATGGGGGCAAGAGCAACATGTCCGTGATATTCGTATTACTCAAATTTATGAAGGCACCAATGGTATTCAGGCCATGGATCTTATTGGGCGAAAAACCATAGCCAGTAAAGGATCATTACTAACGGTTTACCGTAAAGATATCGACATGTTTGTTGAAGAGGCATCCAGTGAGCCAAGGATGTCGGGAATGCTGGTTCAGTTGAATGATGCTGTATCGGTATTGCAAGAAGCCACAGAAGCGGTGCTAGCTTTTGCTGCTGAAGATCCCCATGCGGGCGGTGCCGCGGCTGTTGATTACTTAGATTTGTTTGGTTACGTAGCTTATGCTCACATGTGGGCGGCGATGGCCTTTGTGGCTCATCAACAAAAAGCACAACAAGAAACGAATAATGATTTCATGTTAGCAAAAATTTCCACGGCTGAATTTTATTTCGCAAAATTATTGCCTCAAATCCATGCGTTAAATGGAAAAATTAAAGCTGGGCCAGAGACAACAATGGCAATGAAGGACGACTCGTTTTAGATCGTATTATTTCTAGGAAGTCTTCGAAAAGCAAAAATAAAAACGCCACTCAGTTGTTGTAACTGAGTGGCGTTTTAGTTTAAATATCTTTTTCTGGGTTTATTGCGCTGTCCAGCCACCTTCAATTGGAAGAGCCGAGCCGGTAATGTTGCAGGCATTGTCACTGCACAAGAAAGAAATCAATTCGCCAATCATTTTGGGGCTTGCCATATCTGGGACAGGTTGCTTGGCCTTCACGAGATTGCGTTTAGCTTCTTCGTAGCTCTCGTTATTTTGTTCTGCCAGAATTTCAATCTGGGCTTGTAGTATTGAAGTGTCTACCCAGCCCGGGCAGATCGCATTCGCCGTTATCTTGTGCTCAGCATTTTCCAGCGCGATAACTTTGGTGAGCCCCACGACGCCATGCTTGGCGGCAACATAAGCAGCCTTTTTGACAGAGCCGACTAAGCCGTGAACCGATGCAATATTAATAATACGGCCCCAGCCTTGGGCTCGCATAATGGGGATGGCATATTTGGAAGTGTGAAAAACGGCACTCAAATTAATGGATATGATCGCGTCCCATTTTTCATCAGGGAAATTTTCGAGTGTTTCGGTGTGTTGAATACCTGCATTGTTAACAAGTATGTCAATGCGGCCAAGCTCTTTGTGCACACGCTGCATAAAGGACTTAATCGCTTGAGTATCCTTTAAGTTGGCGCCGTCAAATAAAGTTTTGATTCCGTATCGATGGGCCATATCCTCAGCGAGTTTGTTGCCTTCTTCTGCCGGCATTAAGCCGTGCAGAGCAATATGAATGCCTTGGGCTGCTAACACTTCAGCTGAGGCCAAACCAATACCGCTGGTCGACCCCGTTATGATGGCAACTTTATCAGCATTCATACTTGTGTAGCCTCTGCTTTAGTGATTGTTAACGCTTATATGGTAAAGCGTTAACAATGCACTACTGGATAGAAAGAAAGCTCTATCTAAAAGCGTAGACTACGTTTGTTTCTAGCCAAGTTTCATTTCAGGTATATCACCTTCAATGACAAGCTCGCCTGCAGTCTTCTCAATGATCTCTTCAACAGAAACACCGGGAGCGCGTTCTTTAAGGTGGAATTTTCCGTCCTTAATTTCGATGTAAGCAAGGTCAGTAACCACTGTGCTAATGCAGCCAACACCCGTTAAAGGCAGAGTGCATTTTTGCAAAAGTTTTGATTTGCCGTGCTTGTCTGCATGAGTCAACGTCACAATAATGTTTGCTGCGCCAGCAACAAGGTCCATCGCGCCGCCCATACCTTTGATAAGCTTTTTGGGAATCATCCATGAAGCGATGTTGCCTTCAACATCAATCTCAAATGCGCCCAGTACAGTCAAATCAATATGGCCGCCGCGAATCATTGCGAAACTGTCAGCAGATGAAAAGATAGAAGCACCCGTAACAGCCGTTACAGTTTGCTTACCGGCGTTAATCATATCGGGGTCTACTTCGTCTTCTGTCGGAAAGGGGCCCATGCCCAACAAACCGTTTTCAGATTGGAACATAACCTCTTTGCCTTCGGGTACGTAGTTGGCAACCAATGTTGGAATGCCGATACCGAGGTTTACGTAGTAGCCATCTTGTAATTCTTGTGCAACTCGCTGCGCAACTTGATCACGTGTTAATGCCATGGTGATTTCTCCTAAAATTGTTGAATGAGTTACGCTTCGCGAGTAGTACGAAATTCAATGGGTTTGTCGTGTTGAGTTTTGATCACGCGGTTTACATAAATGCCTGGCGTATGAATGTCGGCTGGATTTAGCTCGCCGGGTTCAACAATTTCATCAACCTCTACGACAGTAATTTTTCCTGCAGTAGCGGCCATTGGGTTAAAGTTACGTTGGGTGTTGTGGTAAACCAAGTTACCCATTGTGTCGGCTTTCCAAGCACGAACAAGTGCGAAGTCACCTTTTAGCGCCTCTTCTAGTACGTACATGCGACCGTCAAATTCTTTTGTTTCTTTGCCTTCCGCAACAGCAGTTCCGTAGCCTGTTGCCGTATAGAATGCAGGAATACCAGCACCGCCAGCACGCATTTTCTCAGCAAGGGTTCCTTGAGGGGTAAGTTCAACCTCGAGAGAGCCTTCCAACATTTGCTTTGCGAAAAGAGCGTTCTCGCCCACGTAAGAAGCGATCATCTTTTTGATCTGTTGGTTTTCCAGCAATATGCCTAAACCGTAGGTTTCTAGACCGCAGTTGTTAGAGGCAATCGTTAGGCCTTTAACGCCCATTTTTTTGATTTGCTCGATTAGCCCTGCCTGAACACCACAGACACCAAAGCCTCCAGCAATGATAGTCATATTGTCTTCAAGACCTGCCATTGCCTCTTCAAAGGTATCGACGATTTTATTGAACCCTGCCATGCAAAGTAACCCCTCTATATATGGCGTCTTTCAGCCAGATTAGTTTTGTTTAAACTACGTGCAGTTCCGCGTGAATGGGAACCTATGAATCGAATAAATCTATCTATGTAGTCGTTTTCCGTCCAAATTGGACGTACGTTGAGGGGAGGGAGTATAAACACCCTCATTACTCGAAACAACCTACACAGGCATCTATGCATAGGGGTTATGCGGTATTTGCATGGGTTCGCATCCAAAGAGTCCATCGCGTCACAGATGACTGCTTTTGTTTTGCTGCATGTGCGAAAAAACTGCTGGATCTCAGGCCGCTATTGGCGTTGAGAGGGGTTTGTTTGCTAAGTAAAAGTGGGATGTCGCGTCATATTGGTCTGTTTTTCGGCGTAGGTGGTGGAAGGTTTGATGCTTGGATTGTTACAATACCTTTCCTCTGTTTTACACTAACTGAAGCAGGGGGAGTGCTAGATCTCTATGAATTTAACTGAAAAAGGGTGTAAATCGTGCCGGAACTCTATCCTGACGACCAAAAAAAAGTTGATGAATATCTTAAAAGTGACGTCAATCGCGTATCGAGAGAACCCTTCAAGCCGCTTGTACTGCTTGGGATAATTATGGGGGTATTACTATTTCTCACGGTGGCGAGCTATTTGATTGCGGATTCGCAGGGACTAGTTTGAGGCAATTTTCTCGGCCTCTCAAAATGGCGGCTTAGTGATTGTAGCGGCTCTTCTTACTCTCTTATATACCTTGATTTTATAGTGTACTTTTTGGGGCGGGTTGAGGTTAAATTCTCTTTGATTGTATTTTAGTCATGAGCATACCGTCAGCTCGATCATGCTTGTAGAAAGATCCAGCCCAAATTTCACCTCGTTATTACTTTGTATAACAACGTTATAGATACATGTTGCGTGGATTGAAACTATTCGTCAGGTGTTTCGTTTTCTGGAATGACGCCACAAAAAAGGCGTTGAAAGGCTTTTGGTTCAAGTCCGGTCCAGCGAATGAATGATATTTCAAAGCTGTCTTTACTTGTGTATTGAAGTGTTTCGATAATGCGAGAAGTTGGCGTTCGATTTACCAGCATATAAAATGCGTAGTGACGTCTTACCTGATCGTAGAGATGCTGAAAAGCGCAACCCTCAGAAGTTAAGCGGCGATGAAGTGTTTGGGTTGTCACTTTTAAGTCAGTTGCAATTTCAGCTACGCCTAACGAGTCAAATCTCTCAATTCTCCGTGCAAGGACATCCACTACACGAGCCGAATACCCTGAGCATTGAGGCAATTTAAATTCCTCAAAATAATCATTTAGAGCACGTTGAAGGTGATAACTAAGAAGGCAGTCAGGCGGCTTCTTCCAATCTACATTATGCGTTTTTGTTAGACGGTATTGCATGAGGTAACTAATGATTCGTAAACGGTAGAGTTTTAGGGAGTGTAGCTAAGGAAGTTGACGCATTGATCATATATTTCAACAAAATCTATTTGAGTCTGGCTAGAGCCGAATGCGGAATAATAAAGCTTTTTGGAAATCTTACAATCAATTTTTTTGAGAAAAAAAGAAGCGTGAATTTGCATGGCATTTGCTAAGGTGTTGATATCCCGAATGTTTATTGTCCTTAGGTTTTAATTGCGCCAAAGGTATTCCTGTCGTTATGTTGTAATAAAAAGTTTTGGTGGAGAAGTTTCTGTCATTTAAATTGAAGATGTGTCACCTAAATTTCCCACTAATAGCTTCTGTCGATATGAAAATCCGCTGTAGAAATAAAATAAAATATTAGACTTTAGTCTGATGTTGAGAAATGGCTAAACGATTGTCGTTAAAATTTGCCTTTCAAAAAAGTAGGCCTGCGCGATAAACATCTTATTGTCGCATGTGAAATATTCCATATTTCCTATTTGAAATTTACCGCCCAACAAAAATAGTGATGTGTATGTTTGCCATATTGTGGGTGTGCATGGCAAGTTTGTTTTTCTAATTGAGAACAGTCCGTGGGTGTTTTTAGCGTTACTCTGCGTTGCATGTATTACGAGGAGTATATTTTGATACTTACACGTAATGGTGTAAGAACGGGACGAGTGACAATCTTCCCGTTCTGAAAAGTTGGTGTGATCTAGCGTTGGCCAGAACTTGCTTTAAGGCGGGTTTGCGATATGTAGCAAGGACCTTTAATGGCAGGGGGTTATTCTCGATTATTTCGAAGGGTATTAAGGAAAGCCAACTCTTTTAGTCATTTTAATTGATGCTCAAAGACAAAATCTGAACGCACCTATCGTTATATCTTCGCCTCAACTATAAGTAGGGCAATTAAGGTGATAGCACCTAATTAGGTGGGTTTTTATTATTCGAAGACCCGGCGTACCGATTTCATCAAAAGAGTATTTCCGTTTTTATCCCTGTTTCTATTCAAAACTGTTTAAGTGTTTGTTGAAAGTTGTTTCTCAACCGATGAGAGCTTGCGGCGCCCAATTCCTTCCGGTAGCGTGGTTGCAGGTTTTGAGATATGCACCGGTCATTGCTCCGTACGGCTTAATTGAATTTGCGCGCTAGGCTTTTCAGAAAAGAAAGTTCTTGACGGTGAAAAAAGTTAGCGATAATAAAGAAGCGAGTGATTCAGAAGGTATTGCGGTGCCAGCGAACGCCCTGAAAGGTGGCTTTGATGAAGAGGCCGCGACGATGGTGCCGAGAGCTGGCTGTATGGATGTTATGGGGCGGGCATCATATGGCGATGCTCAGGGATACTCGGCAAGTGTCACTTTATGCTTCCTAAGCATATGTCGGACAGAAGATATCAGTGAGAGTGGATGTTAAGCACTGATAATAAAGTTATAAAAGCTTAACGAGTTTAAAGCCTCAGCTAATAAGGAGGGGGTTTTTTGTCCTAGTGTATTGCTTGATATCTCCTTACTACTCTAAATATAGGAAATGTAAATAAACACCTAAATCGAAATCGTTTTCATTCGGCATCCAGTTGAAATGTAAGGAATTTTTGCATTTTTCAATTTATTGGTTACACTGTTTGCCATTATTTGTCGTTTAATATTAGTTCCCAGTAACCGAGGCAAAAACCCATGCAGTCCGACAGTTCAATTCTTAGCGCTTTAAACGCAGTGCTGACCACCGAATTAACATCGATTAATCGGTATTTTCTTCATGCGAGAATGTACAAAAACTGGGGCTTCGACGAGTTAAATTCAGCATCTTATAAAAAATCGATTAAAGACATGAAGCAATCGGATACTTTGATCGAACGCATTTTGTTTTTAGAAGGCTTGCCGAACTTACAGCAGCTTCTACCTCTGATGATCGGCGAGCACACAGAAGAAATGGTTATGTGTGACTTGAAGTTTCAAATGGAGCAAGTAAAGCAGCTCAAAGATACAATCGCCTTATGTGAGCAACATAAAGACTTTGTTAGTCGTGAAATCTTAAGTGAAATTCTTGAATATGAAGAAGACTTTGTTGATTGGCTAGAAATTCAGCAGTATCAAATGAACAATGTAGGCATGCAAAATTATTTGCAGTCTAAAGTGTAAATAGAGAGGGTGTTATGAAAGGTAGTAATAATGTTATCTCTGCGCTTAATGGCTTATTGGCGTATGAACTTGCGGCTATGGATCAGTATTTTATTCATTCTGAAATGTACGCAGATTGGGGGCTGAGTAAGCTACATGAGCGCATCGCCCATGAATTTGAAGATGAAAAAGGCCATGCTAAAAAGCTGATTGAGCGTATTTTGTTTCTTGAAGGTCGGCCCAATATGGTCGATCGAGATGGTCTCAATATTGGGGCTGATGTCCCCGCTATGTTGCAAAGCGATCTTGATGTCGAAATTGCAGTAGGGAATCGATTAAAAGATGCGATTAAGCTATGTGAAGATGAAAAGGATTTTGTAACGCGTTCCATGCTGGTTGAGCTTCTCGATGATACGGAGATGGATCATACCTATTGGTTAGAGCAGCAATTGGGTCTGATCAAGCGAATAGGCATAGAGAACTACCTTCAATCTCAAATGTAGGCTTATTGTATATAGCTTTCTCGAAAGTCGTTTTCTCAATAGCCGCTTTCCCAAAAGGGATATTGCTTTAAGGTCGTCTTTCAACAGTTTTAAAAACGCCAGCACATTTGCTGGCGTTTTTGGTTGAGTGTTTTTTGGCCGATCAAACCGGTAGGTGCATTGATACTCAAGGTGTTTTCTTGGCTTCTATGATAGATCCTTAATTTCTCGGTATACTCCCCGTTGGTCGGTATTCTGCTGGTTTGTGAATGTGTCAAATGGCGCCATAGTGCCGTGAACGGCTACTCTCCATGACCTCTTTTAAGCTATTATCATGCTTGCGGTTGTGCCGGGCTGTTATAGGTACGATCAGTACTCTTAAGCGCCAACTGCTAATAAACTCAGATGTAAATAGGCCTATACGGCTGGTACCTCTTAATGTCGCTAGAAATTCCAGGTTACAAAATACTTCGCATCCTCGGTCGGGGTGGAATGGCGAAGGTTTACCTGGCAATTCAAGATGTATTTGAGCGTGAAGTTGCGCTTAAAATCATGTCAAAAGCTCTGGCTGAAGACTCCAACTTTGCCCAACGATTTTTCCGCGAAGCGAAAATAGTCAGTAAATTAGTGCACCCTAATATTGTTACCGTACACGACGTGGGTATGCATGAGGGCGCTTGCTACCTGTCCATGGAGTACATCGATGGTCAAGACTTAAAGCATGTTGTCTATGGGCTGAATATTCGGCAAAAGATTCGCACAATTTATGATATCGCCAAAGCCTTGGATTATGCTGGATCAAAGGGCTATATCCACCGGGATATAAAGCCGGAAAATATCATGTTCCATTCCTCCGATGGTCGTGCTGTATTGATGGATTTTGGCATCGCAAGAGCCGCGGAATCGAATACTCAAGTTACTCAAGCGGGGACCGCTATTGGTACGCCGCACTACATGAGCCCAGAGCAGGCCAAGGGTAAAGTGGTCGATCATCGTTCCGATATTTATAGTCTCGGAGTGGTCTTATATTACACGCTTGCTGGGCATGTCCCTTTTGATGCTGAATCGGCTGTTGGCATCGGGATTAAACATATTACGGAACCAATTCCACGGTTACCTGCGATATATGATTCGCTGCAGCCTATCGTCAATCGAATGATGGCGAAGAATGTTGATAAGCGTTATCAAAATGCTAAAGAGCTAATGGCCGATCTGGATCATTTGGATCTAGAGGTGCTAGAGCACACGGTGGGTTTTGCAGACCATGTTGATAGTGAGCAAACAACCGTACAGACAATCAGCCCTTTTCATGAGCCGGATTCCGAATCTTTCGAGCTTGATGAGGATGATTATGCCGAGGCTCAGGCATACGTATCCTACGTTCATGACGAGCTGAATAGTATGCCGGAGCGTCCGTCGATCTTGCCGGGTTTTATTGCAGGGGTTTTTGTGCTGTCGGTTATTGGTGTTTTTGTCTATTTCAAAAAGCCCGAACTGGTTCAGCCCTTAATCGATAAGGTCACGAATTCGTTGCAATTTGTTGAGGAAGCAACCGTATCGGCGGGGGTAGCATCTGATAAAAACAGGTATCGGGCGGAAGAGCCTCGGGAGCAGCCTACTCGTGTTACGGATGAGCCTACGGATATTGTGGGTGTTTCGGTAAAAGACCGCGGTCCCACTTCAGGCTCTTCTGCTGCTTTGGCTACAGGGAATATCGAGCGCTCTAGCTCTGAGAGCGCAGATATAGACTCCCGGCAAAAAATGACGGCCTCTGGTTCTGGTCAGTCAGGGAGTAGTGTAAATACTCAAAAGCAGTTATCGCCAGCTGAAGTGGCGGGGTTAAAAGCAAGGATAGCTCAGTTAGAAGAGCGTTTCGTCGGGGATGCGATATATTTTAGCCCTTTGGTTGGGGCCTATCGTGAGGCGATTTCTTTAGCTTGGCAAGATTCTGCGATCCTCGCTGATTTTGAACGCCTGAAAAAGAAAGAAACCGAAAAGCTATACGCTTACGCAAAAAAAAATGGCTCATCTATTATTTTGGACAAGCGAATTGAGCAACTTAAGTCGCTTTTCCCCGAAATAAAAATACGCGTCTATCGTGAAATAAAATCTGCGGCTAAAACACGAAAAAAAGTGATGTCCTTGGTTTTAGATGGGCAAGCTTACTATAAGCAAAACAACCTAACGAAACCTCCTGGGCGCAATGCCTTGGATATGTATGAAAAAGCACTGAGCTTAGATTCCCAAAATAAAGATGCTATCTTGGGTAAAAAACAAATTTCCAAAAAATTATTAGCAGCAGCGCAAAATAAATATAAGGCTAATAATTTAAAGTCAGCTTTGGTTTCGGCAAAAAAATCGCTACAGATAGATAAGACCAGCCGTGACGCAAAAGCCCTAGTCGATCAAATTTCTTCAATCTTTAGTCAACAGAATAAAATAGCCCTATTACTGAAAAATGCCGATAATAAAATTCGCAAAGGGCAGTTGTTTACGCCGCGCAGTAAAGGCGCTTTTCATGATTGTCAGGCTGTTTTAAAGTTGGACCCGCAGAATAATAGTGCACGTGAAGGGCTTGATCGAGTAGTCGATGCCTTGTCTGCAAAGGTTTGGTTACTCGTAGGAAATGAAGAATTTATTCAGGCAAAGTCGCTTATGCGTGCTCCCTTGAGGGAGTTTGGGGCTAATCAGCGGGTCAAATCTTTATCCTTGGCCTTGGATGAAGTCATCGGCGAAAAGGTTCTCGACGTTGAGCCGCGAGTTGAAGGGATGTTAATTCGAGGGGAGCCGATTGGCAGCTTGGCGGAAAATTTCCCCGATATTTTTGACGCTGACCGCAGTATATATTTGGGTTTTCGCTACGAAAATTTTCAAAGCGCAACAACGGTATTGCAGGCCGTATTACTGGATGGTTCGAGGCGTACTCAGATAGCGCAAGTTCCAGTGGTGGTGCAGGGGGCGGCGGGAGAATCGACATTTCGCATTGACAGGCCTGTAAAAGGTTTTCCCACAGGAAGTTATTCAGTTGAGATGCGTCTTGGTCATGAAACGTTGAATTTAACCTTATTCCAGGTAAAATAAGGCTTCAACGTTACCTCTGTCAATGTTATCTAGCCCATCTATGGCGAATGTTTGTAACGACTATTTGGTTCAAACACTTATCACTATCAACCCAATTGATAGTGATAAGTGAAACTTACAAGAATATAGATATCATCATCGGAGAGCGCGAGGTCGTTAGCTCGAATTACCTAGATAGTTGATGACCGTTTAGGGTAATCGGTGCGGTGTAAAGTAATTGCATTGTTCTTGATTGTTGGGGCGTTTGGTCTTGCTGGTAAAAAATCATTCCCTGTTCTAAAAAATAAAGACAATAATAGGAATCGTTATGTTACGTCGCTTTATTATAGTAGCTGGTGTTTGTGCCGTGTTAATTGCTTGCCAAAGTACGCCCCAAGTCCAACAACTTAAAGAAGCGAATGGTGAGTTGAAGGCGCAATTGGCGACAGCCAATCAGCAGATTGGTAACTTGAGTTCTGAGCATCACATTATGGCCGCTGACAATACGGAATTGAAACGCGTGATGTCGATACTGGATAGTGAAAAGGACAGTCGCACCGAAGAGTCCTTGGTTCTTCGGGCACAAACACGTCGCTTCACACAATCAATGATTGATCAGTATAAAAATTTTTTGGTGCAGAGTAATTTGTTGGATTTTATTGGCGAGGAACTTGTTGATCGAACAAAAATGGATATCGACACTTTGGTCTTGGTCGATTTAGAAAACCCCATTCCCAAAAGTGGAACGCTCGTAGGCATTCATGGTGTGTTTGAGCAGGCGACCCGCTTCTCTGTCAATATTTTACGCCCAATAGATGATCGATTTATTGTTATATGGCAAGGCCCATTACTTCAGGTAACAGAAACAGGAATGCAGCGTTTGACGTTCCCGGTTACGGTTGGGGTCGAAAAAGGCGATGTAATTGCGTATGACTTTCCGGAAAGTGTTGGCGTGAAATACGATCAAGGAACTGGACAGACCGTAGCGTCCAAAAAGAACTTTCTCTTAGGCGCATCTGTCGAGCGATCAGCGCTTAAGTTTATAGAAGAGAAGAGGGCTTACTCAATTGGTGTAACGGCAATGCTGGACTGATAGTAGGCGGTATATCCGGGGATGTTTTTTCTGGGGGAGTTTTACTTTAGAATGGGTGGGGCGGTGACTAGTCTGAGTGGTGAGCTATACGCCTCAAGCCTCAATTTTCGAGTTCAAGAGTCTCTTAGTTGGGGGTTGGGGCTAGTGTTAGGCCACCTGGTAGAATAGGGTGCAAGGAGAAGTGTCTTCTAGCGTCGCTTTTACAATTTCACGAACCTGAGATACACAGCGTCCACATTGGCTAGAAGCGCCGAGCTGATCTCTTACTGCACGAACACTTTCTGCTCCAGCGTCTACGGCCTCACGAATTTGTGAATCGGTAATGCCCTTACATACACAGACGTACATTTTTATATCTCACAGCTGAAATCGGTTAGCGTTATTTGAAGGTTAATGCAAATAAGAATGATTGTCAATAATGTTTGCGATTGATTGCTATTCTGGAGGCGCGCTTGAGCGAGAAGGCGCGGTAAAGAGGGAAAAGAGGTCTTCGAGCTGTTTGAAAAAAACTATGAGTTTGATATGGAAAATCAATGGGGCTTAACAAGCCATCGGTGTATCATAGCCAGCTGTAAATTTTGTTCCCGTTTGGTGGGTTTCTATTGGTTTTACTTTTTTGGTTCGATTAATCGTTCCCGCCTAACGCTTTGTTTTTAAACACTAAATTGGAGAGATCTCATGGCTGTACTAGTTGGTAAACCAGCACCAGACTTCACTGCCCCAGCGGTATTGGCAAGTGGCGAAATCGTAGGTGAATTTAACTTTGCAAAAGAGACTAAAGGCAAGAAAGCAGTGGTATTTTTCTACCCACTCGATTTTACCTTTGTATGTCCTTCAGAATTATTGGCTTTTGATCATCGTATCGCTGAATTTGAAAAGCGTGGCGTAGTCGTAATCGGTGTTTCTATCGATTCTCACTTCTCTCACAATGCATGGCGTAACACTGCAATCAACGATGGTGGCATTGGCGCAGTTAAGTACCCATTGGTTGCTGATATTACACACTCTATCTGCCAAGCCTATGATGTTGAATCAGATGGTGGCGTTGCTTTTCGTGGTTCATTCCTTATCGATGAGGAAGGAAATGTACGTCACCAAGTGGTCAACGATTTGCCATTAGGCCGTAACATCGACGAGATGCTTCGTATGGTCGACGCCTTAGCATTCCACCAAGAGCATGGCGAAGTTTGTCCTGCGGGCTGGAAAGAAGGCGATAAAGGTATGGATGCTAGCCCTGAAGGCGTAGCAGCATATCTTTCAGAAAACGCCGACGCGCTATAAGTTAGTGATTATGTTGAGTCTACTGAATCTCCGTATGGACTGAAGGTAGGCTCAAACAGCAGACACATAAAAAAACCCGCAAATTGCGGGTTTTTTTATGTGTGAATGCCTGATCGGTGCTTGTAGAGGTGAATGCTACGATAGAGGGCTGCGATTGGCTCCTCTTTATTAGTGAGGTTAATTCTCTTCGTTACTCTTTTCGCTATTCGTTTCGTCGCTCTTTTCACTACTCTCTTCCGGGTTTTCGGCTTGATCTTCCACGGGTAATGGCCAGCCTCCCAGGTTCTTCCACTTATTCACAATCTCACAAAATAAATCAGCTGTCTTCTCTGCATCGTAAGCAGCTGAATGCGCTTCCTTATTGCAGAAGTCTATGCCTGCAATTGCACAAGCGCGGGCGAGAACCGTATGGCCGAATGCTAGGCCAGATAGTGTGGCGGTGTCGAAGCAAGAGAATGGATGAAAGGGGTTACGCTTCATTTCGCAGCGATTTGCCGCCGCATTTAAAAAGGCTAAATCAAAGTGGGCGTTGTGGCCAACCAATACTGCGCGTGTACAGCCCTGTGCTTTCACCTCTTTACGGATGGATGCAAAAATTTCTTCTAAGGCATGTTGCTCAGGAACAGATTCGCGATTTTCTAAATCTATACCCGTAAACTCCAAAGCGGACTGTTCGATATTGGCCCCTTCGAATGGCTCGATATGAAACTCTAGCGTAGAGCCCCTTACGATTTGCTCGCCGTCCATTTTCAGTGGGACAGCAGAGAACTCTAGTAATGCATCGGTACTGGCGTTAAAACCACCCGTTTCTACATCGATAACAACCGGCAAAAAACCGCGAAACCGCTGAGCCATAAGGGACTTAGATTTTTTAGTATCGCTCATAATTACGTCTAATGTTATGCCTGTTTGATTCGCCATTGAAGGCTTTGGTCTGCATTAAGTGGAACAAGTTTTTCACCGCAATAATCAAAATCTTGTGGCATATTCCAGTCGACCTTTTCGAGGGTTACTTGCTTGCTGTTGCGGGGTAACTCATAAAAGTCTGGTCCGAAATGACCTGCGAAGGCATTGAGTTTATCGAGAGCGCCGGCATTGTCAAATGCTTGCGTATAGAGTTCCAGGGCGGCGAACGCTGTGTATGCACCCGCGCAGCCGCAGGCATTTTCTTTTTTGTTTTGCGCATGCGGCGCAGAATCTGTCCCTAAGAAAAACTTAGCGTTTCCACTGGTGGCGGCTTTTATAAGCGCCTCTTGGTGCTGGCGTCGCTTAAGAATTGGTAGGCAGTAATAGTGCGGCCGTATACCGCCCGCTAGCATATGGTTGCGGTTAAATAGCAAGTGATGCGCGGTGATCGTTGCGGCGATGTTCGGCCCGGATTCGCTAACGTACTGAACGGCATCATCCGTTGTAATGTGTTCAAGTACGATCTTGAGTGCAGGGAAGTCACGCACAATTTGCTTGAGTTTCTGCTCGATAAACAGGGCTTCTCGATCAAAAATATCGACAGCGCTATCCGTCACCTCGCCATGCACAAGTAAGCGCATGTCGTGAGATTCCATCGCCGCCAGTGCGCCTGCTATTTTATCCAATGAGGTCACTCCCGAATCGGAGTTGGTCGTGGCTCCAGCAGGGTAGAGTTTACAGGCTACAACGCCCGCGGCCTTGGCTTCGGCAATCATCTGAGCGTCGGTGATATCCGTGAGGTAAAGGACCATCAAAGGCTCAAAATCTTTGCCTGGGGGAATATGGCTTTGTATTCGCGCTTTATAGGCGAGGGCCTGCTCTGCATTCATCACCGGAGGAACCAGATTGGGCATAACAATGGCGCGCTCGAAGCTTGATGCCGCGTGCGCTACGGTTAAATTGAGGGACTCGCCGTCGCGCAGGTGAATATGCCAATCGTCGGGTGCTGTGACGGTGATAGTGTCTGCCATAAGAGTATTCGTTTGTTTTTCGTTATCAGAATTGTGGCGCATCCTACCGGAAAATGCTGTTTGATGCATGATTGAGCGGGCTACAAGAGGTGTGACTAAAGACTATTCGGGAGTATAGTCGCTAAAGGACTTCAAAGAGACCCCCGCTAAAAGCTATCAAAAACACCGTTAAAGACTCTCTCCCATTTGCCGCTATAAAGTGTATAGCTGTGCCACCATGGAGTCACAGATGATGAGTGGTTAATGAAATTGTAGGCAGCGAAGTTGGGTTAAAAGTTGGAGCATAATTTAGGTGGTTTCAATGTCGGTGGATGTGAAAAGTAGTACGAAATACGCGCAAAAGTTTAGTTTGCTCGGCTTGCTCGCGGGTATGGCTATACTTGTAGAGGCCTCACCGGTCGGTGCTCTTAGCTACAGTAATGCGATAAACGAAAGCTCCTGGAATGCTTCGTCTTCTGTATTTGTATGCCGCTTGGAGCATCAGGTTCCGGTCTTTGGTAGCGCTGTGTTCACCACGTATGCGGGGGAAAAATCAAAATTTCATTTGAGTGCGCTCTCTGCCAAATTCGATGCCGGCCAAGCCGCGGTCTATTCCAAGTCACCGATCTGGAAAAAAGGTACCACGGTTGAAGACTTGGGCATGGTGCCGGTAAAACGCGGCACACGGCCGATGTGGTTGGGCACCAAAAAGACAGAGAAAATGTTGTCTGAATTGAATCGGGGCAAAGAAATCGAATTTGTACGCAGGGCCTGGTTTGAGAAAAAAGGAGGTTCATCAGCCCGGCTGTTGCTTAGCAATATCGGGTTTCGAGAAGAATATCGAGAGTACCTCAATTGTTTGGCGGGCTTGCTGCCTGCGAACTTTGATCAAATGCGACGCACGGCCCTGTACTTTCCCGCCGGACAGCAAGACGATAAAGACGGGGTTGGCGTGATTAATATGCGCAAGCTCGATAAGGTTTTAAAACTGGTTAAACATGACAATAAAATCCGCAGTTTTTTTATTGATGGGCATACCTCCTCGCCTGGGGACAGGATCGATAACTTGGAACTGTCTAAGCAGCGCGCCGAAATGGTCGCGGCATACCTAATGCGGCGAGGAGTTCCAGAGGATTGGATCAAAACACGCTGGCACGGCGAGCGTTATCCAAAAGCCAGCAATGGCACCTCCTCAGGACGAGCAAAAAACCGCCGAGTCACCTTAAGAATAGAGCGAGTAGTAGAGATAGACGTACTCCCACTTGCCGCAAAATAGAAAATTGAAGGGGGTCGTAACGAAGATATATTGATCAGCAGAGACCTGCGATTAATATATCTTCGTTACGACCCCTTTTTACGTGCTGTTAAAATCCTCTCATAAGCGCTAAAATCCGCAACCCCTCGATTCCGAGGGCGAATTTCATATGATTTGTCGTTTTTTCGAAAGTTAAGGAGTTGCCGTGTCAGCTGATATCAAAAAAGTCGTGCTTGCCTATTCGGGTGGGTTGGATACTTCCGTAATTGTGAAGTGGTTACAAGAAACCTATGAATGTGAGGTTATTACATTTACGGCAGATATTGGTCAGGGCGAAGAAGTGGAACCGGCGCGCAAAAAAGCTGAAGCCCTGGGCGTTAAACAAATTTATATTGATGATTTACGAGAAGAATTTGTTAGTGACTTCGTATTCCCGATGTTTCGCGCCAATACCATCTACGAAGGTGAGTACTTGCTGGGTACGTCCATTGCTCGTCCATTGATCTCTAAGCGTTTGATTGAGATCGCCAACGAAGTGGGCGCAGATGCAATCTCCCACGGCGCCACTGGCAAAGGTAACGATCAGATTCGTTTTGAATTGGGTGCCTATGCCCTGAAGCCCGGTATTAAAGTGATTGCGCCATGGCGTGAGTGGGATCTTACATCCCGCGCGACATTAATGGACTATTGTGAAAAACACTCAATCCCCGTTGATTACGCAAAAGGGAAGAAGAAATCTCCCTATTCAATGGATGCAAACTTGCTTCATATCTCCTATGAAGGCGACATACTAGAAGACCCGTGGGCACAAGCTGAAGATGATATGTGGCGTTGGTCTGTGTCACCTGAACAAGCACCGGATAAGCCTGAATTTATCGAAATCTCTTACAAGAATGGTGACCCTGTCGCGTTAAATGGCGAAGAGATGTCTGCTGCAACACTTCTTGAGACTTTGAACAAGAAAGGCGGGGCTCATGGTATTGGTCGTTTAGACATTGTTGAAAACCGCTATGTCGGCATGAAGTCTCGCGGTTGTTATGAAACACCGGGCGGCACGATTTTAATGCCCGCGCATCGCGCTATTGAATCCATCACGCTTGATCGCGAAGTTGCTCATTTGAAAGATTCACTTATGCCGAAATACGCAGAAATGATTTACAACGGTTACTGGTGGAGCCCCGAGCGTAAAATGCTTCAAGCGGCGATTGATGAGTCTCAGGCGTTTGTGAATGGTGATGTTCGATTGAAACTATACAAAGGCGCAGTGACAGTTGTGGGCCGACGCTCTGACGATAGCTTATTTGATCAAAACATAGCGACATTTGAAGACGATGCCGGTGCATACGATCAAAAAGATGCTGAAGGCTTTATCAAGCTAAATGCATTGCGTATGCGCATTGCGGCTCAAAAAGGACGAGTATTTTAGCCCATCATAAACGCTACGCGTTTCTTTAAAGACGCTGTAACAGCAAATCTATAGTGTCGGCGAGCGGATTAGCAATAATCCGCTGCCGTTTTTCTGAAGGCTTTTTCTTTGCCTTCTTTCAAATGTCTTCATGTTTGATCTGGTACCTCCGTATTATCCTAATGTAGATTGAAATAAATATAAGCGCGAGCTTAATGATCAGCAAAGATCCGTCTATACTGAAACCGTGACTATTCCGAACTCCGTGTCAATTGGCACAGACCTCAACATGGTAATCGGAAAGCTCAATCCCCTAACAAAAAATAGCTACGGTGGTATCTCGTCACCATGGAACAAGTTTTTGTGGCCAACCCTAAGGGTGGTAGTGGTAAAACAACGATTTCTTCTCAACTCTCCGCATACTTTGCCAATCAGGGGCATAAAGTACTGCTGGTGGATCATGATGCATTAAAGTGCAGCAGTGATTGGTTGTCCATACGGCCAGATAATAGAACCCAGATACGCTCGATCATTGCCAGCGTTGGGGCGGAGATCGATACTCAGGATGCTGATTGGGTGATTCATGATATGCCCGCTGCGTGGACCTTGGAAAACGTTCAAGACATTTTGCATGAAGGTGATAAAGTGCTTATTCCTGTCTTGTCCTCACCAAACGATATTAAAGCGTGTTTGCGTTTTATTATGGCCTTCCATCGTTCAGGTGTTATGGAGTGCGGTATTCGCGTTGGGCTTATCGCAAACCGTGTTCGTTCGAATACGAAATATTCTGAAACGTTAAATGAATTTTTGACGCGCATCGATTTTCCTATTCTGAGTGTTCTACGTGATACGCAAAATTACGTTCGTGCCATGGATGCTGGGCTCACGATATTTGATTTACCTCCCAGCAAAAATCGTCGAGATACAGAGCAGTGGCAACCGATTTTAGATTGGCTGGAAAAAAAGGAAGTTGAACCAGCGTAAATTCTCCGTTTTTAATTTTCTTTCCAGTTTTTCTGCCTTTACTTCTAACCGAAATATATAACGATTATTTTTATTCGGTTATGTTGTTTTGGTTTCTATTAATCTCTGCGGGTTTTTAGCGTTAAAATCATATTTTTCAATGAAAGAAAGTTCAGGATTATATTTGTTAGCAATAATTCATCCCACCTTGTCGGCTTCTTCTGTTTCTGTAAAATAAAATGTCTAATTATTTTTTTTGTGCGGCGTGTCACGTTGTTTCAGTTTTTGAAAAGTCGAGGATGTAGTTAACAGTTGTCAAGTTGGGGAAAATAATTGTAACTTTAATTTTTATATTAACTGTTTTTATTCAAATCTGACGCCATAATATTTTTTCTGACACCTGAAGCTTTGTGTTTAAGAGCAATTTTTTCTTGCGAATGAAGGCGGTGTCAGGTCGCACGATAATTTTTAGCGTTTCATTAATGATTAACCTTTCTGTTTTTAGTCCTATTTATTCCTGAATGCATTAAATCCTCATATGAATTCATGGTGAGTTCATGATCATACGTTAGTCTCATGTCCGTGTTTTAAAGCGATTTAGCGAACGCTTTAAAGGACTGCATTAATAGGGATAATGTTTTGCATGATGGAAAACCATAGGTTCATCTCCCGCTCAATATATAAGGGACGTAACCATAATTTAAAATTTTGGAGACAAATAATGAAAGTGTTAACTAATTTAAGCGGGGTGGTGATAGGTGCAAGTCTAATCCTATCGTCCGTATCTTCGTCTGCGGCCCCTACTCTCGAAAGCTATAACATTAATACCGATGAAATCTCGATTTCGGGTTTATCTGCGGGTGGTTTCATGGCCGTTCAAATGCATGTGGCTTACTCTTCTACCTTTATGGGCGTAGGTTCCGTGGCAGGTGGTGTATACCATTGTGCAGAAGGAACACAAGGTAACGCGACGGGACGGTGCATGGCAGCTGCCCAAGGCGGATCAATTCCAAGTGGTGGCTACTTCCGAGACGAGGCCAATACCTATGCTTCGCAAGGCAAAATAGATTCAACGTCTAATATGTCGAATGACCGCGTATGGATTTTTACCGGCGGTGCAGATAGTGTTGTCAACACTACAGACTCCGATCGATTACGTGATTTTTATGAGTTTTTTACTGACAGTTCGGATATCGTTTACATTCGAAACACTGTTAGTGCCGAGCATGCGATGCCCACACAAGATCATGGAAGCTCCTGTTCATTCAAGGGTGCCCCGTATATTAACGACTGTAATTACGACGCAGCAGGAGAAATTTTAAGTCATACCTACGGCTCGTTAAATGCTCGAGCCACTACCGTTGCGAGTAATTTAAAAGACTTTGATCAGTCTGCCTTTCACAGTTCGTTCTATCTTCACAATGATGGTTATATTTATGTTCCGGATGCTTGCGATAGTGGTGCAAGCTGCAAATTGCATGTTGTACTGCATGGATGTGTTCAGAATAAAAATAAAGTGGGCAATGAGTACGCCATGCATACGGGTTACAACCAATGGGCTGAATCGAATAATATTGTTGTCTTGTATCCTCAGACTAGCCTCAGCGCGACCAATCAATGTTGGGATTGGTGGGGTTATGCGGATCTGGTAGCGGGAGGAGAATACCACCTTCAATCCGGTAGTCAGATGACGTTCTTAAAAAATCTTGTCGATCATGTGTCAGCAGGTTCATCACCTTCAACCCCCACTCCTACCCCTCCTCCTGGTGGGACTGTTACTCCAACTCCCACTCCAACGCCAAGTAATTGCACAGAAACCAATGACAGCACGTGGAATCATGTAAATGCCGGCCGAGCTCATATCTGTAGCTCTTGGTACGCCTGCGCAAACGGTAGCAATACCAATATGGGCCTAAAAAACATCTATACGATGGTTACGCTTGCAGAAACATCATCGGGTTATTACGAGATAGGTAATTGCCCCTAGGTTCGGGTAATTAAATGTTGAACTAAACCGCTGC
>JAWSUZ010000055.1:0-43998 GCA_033852165.1 Agarilytica sp.
GCGCAGCGGTTTAGTTCAACATCGGTATACCCGCCGAAATATAGGGGTGTGTATATACATGATCCACGTCGGTCATCGCGTCGATTTGGGCAGTATTGCTCGTATCTGTCGGATTACCTTTTGTGAATTTCTATCGATAGTGATTTCGCCTGTCTGCCCAGGCGCACCAGAACGGGCCAGCCGTTTAACCATTGGGGGAATATGGAGGAGCACTATACTATTGCCTCAGGCCAAGCCAATGGCGATGTGACAGAAAACAGTATTTGTAGTGAGCATGGCTTAAATCGTAGGGAGGGGCATGACGAAGGCCTAGACCTTGTTTCACTTCGATTATCCTCAATAAAAACCTCTTTTTCTTATGTGATTGCTGCACCGCAAGATATCGCCGTACGTCGGAATATACGATAAACGTATAAATTTAACGAAATAAATTCGGTGTAAAAGTGTGATTTTGTTCGTAAATATTTGCCATTTATCCATTTTTTTAAAACACTAAAAATCACCTAAAATCTAAGGATTTACCCTTCTTATGTGTTTTTATGTCTAATAAAGATGATTCTTGCGACTCCCGGTGTTTAAAACGCGATTACATACTGGAGCCTTAAAACCCGGTCCATAATCATTTGTTAAGATGTTATACGTGCACTTTCTACTATAGAACCCGCTCTTATCTGTTGTTACAGTTTTCTTGTAAAAAAAGGAAACACAGTAATGGAAGTTTTGTGTATCGCTGTTTAAGGAAGCCTGCAGTGACAGTGGATATTTTCAACCCAAAAATAAAAATAACGAATGTTTGGTCTTGGTCTGTAGCGAGATAGAAGTTGTATGTTGCCTTTAGGCTAAGCTCTATTCTGGAGCAATAGTATGAATGTTTTTAAATCCAAAGTGGGTTTACCCATCGGGTTAATCGCGCTATCTATCGTGTCCGCTTTTTCTGCCATGACGGCAACGGCAGCAGCCACACTTACCGGTTCCGGTAATGTTGAATCCTATGTTTTTGATTCCAGCAAAAATCGAAAATACAAAGTGTATGTACCGCAGTCCTACGACGGTAGTACACCTGTTCCTATGATTATGGCCTTGCACGGTTGTGTAATGGACCACGACGATGCCTTGAAAGCCTGGAATCTTGATTTGATTGCCGATGCAAACAACGTGATAGTTGTTTACCCCTTTGTTGGTACCTTTGGAGAATTACGCAGTGAAAACTGTTGGGGTTATTGGTTCTCTAATCATGTTCAAGAAGGTCGTGGTGGTGAGGTTGATTACCTTTATGACTTAGCGCTTGAAGTTGAATCGCGCTATTTAATTGATACCGACAGACGCTTCCTAACAGGTCTATCCAGCGGTGCAGCCATGGTGGTTGCCGAAGCCATTGCGCACAACGAATATTGGACTGCTGCAGCACCGGTTGCGGGTTTAGCTTATGGCGATTGGGCTTCTTCTATTACATCTAACCCAGAGCAATTTAAAAGTGTGAGCCAGCACGTTAGCGCAATTAACGCCGAGTTAGATTTTAATCGTGCTGTTCCGATGTTGTTGGTGCAATCGTCTAATGACACGACGGTACAGCCTCGCGCGATGGAATTAATTCGTGACTCACAGTTAACGGTTTGGGCGGATGACCTTTCTGCTGATGCAACCGAAAGTTGTTCTAAAGGCGGTGTGAGCTGTACGTTAAAAACGTACAACGGTTCAGACGGTACGCCGATTATTAAAACCATGTTATACGCAGGTGGCGCAGGTCGAAGTGCGACTTACGGTAAAGGACATTACTGGACCGGTGGCGACGATGATCTAACGGTTTGGTCAAACGATTCAAATGGTCCCAACGCTTCAGAGCAAATTTGGGCCTTCTTTGAAGAAATTGGCGGTGGTGGTCTTCCTCCCGCAGAATGTGCAAATGACACGACTGCTCCAGCGACGCCTACCGGTTTAACTTCTGTCGACCCCCATGATAACTATGCCGTATTGAGTGTGAATGCGAATAGTGAATCAGATGTACGCGGTTATAAACTTTACCGTGTGGGTGGTGCTGAATTAACGCCTTCACCTTCTTCTTCAACGACGATTACGGTTTCGGGTTTAACGACTTCAACTTCGTACAATGTTTACGCCACTGCTGTCGATCTGTGTGGTAATGAATCTGCCGGGTCTTCTTCTGTTAGCTTTAGCACCACAGCGCCAGAATATGTTGCGACGAGTGCGGATGGCACTGCTACTGAGCATTATGTTGCCGGTCGTTTAGATGTTGACGGTTATCTCGCAATGGGGTCGGCCCATGGCTACATTAACTCGTTTACTTTATGGCAATTACAAGACGGTTCATGGTCGGATTCAAACCCTGGTGGCAGCACTGGCGGACCTAACCCGACTAATCCTCCGGGCGATCCGGGAGACCCAGTAGAGCCTGGTAGCTGGAAGCGAGAAGGAAGCCAAAATGGAATGGAAGTGCATATTTACTCGCCAAACTCTACAACGTCAAATGGCAAGCGCGCGCTAATGATTACAATGCACGGTTGTAACCAGTCGAATGAAATTGTTCGTGATTACTGGGGATGGACTAACGAAGCTGATGAGTACGGTATGGTCATTGCGGCTCCAATGGCGCCTAACGGCGGTGTTATTATTGGGTGTTGGGATTACTACGGTACAAACCACAGTGCGAGCAACCCCGGTCGTCACGACGATAACCTTGTTGATTTGGTAAATAGTTTAATGTCGAACCCGAGCCTGAATATTGACCCGGATCAAGTGTATATTTCTGGCTTATCTTCCGGCGGCGGACAAGCGTTTTTGATGGGTTGTTTGCGCCCTGACATTTTTGCCGGTATCGCTATTAACGCTGGGCCTGCATTGGGTACGTCTTCTGGTCAAATCGGTTCTGTTCCGTTTGGTACAAATAAGAATGGCGTTGCCAATCTTTGTACGGGCTTCAGTAACAGCGATAACGACTTTAATACACAGTTAACGTCTGTTGTTCACGGAAACTCCGATGGTTTAGTGGGCAAGGCTTACGCTGAAGTGGATGCTGGTGCGATGGGCATTGTTTATGGTGTTAGCAAAGATAGCGGCTCTAACTCCATATCAGGTGGCGGCACGGAAGAAACCTGGAGTGATAGCCAAGGTGTTCGTGTTTCAAAAATCATGGTGAATGGTTTGCCGCATGCATGGCCTGCTGGTAGCGGTTCGGGTGGTGGTCAATATACGAACCATTCAACCATGGATTACCCGGCATTTTTAAGCCAGTTCTTGTTTGCCAACAACCGTCGCGCCGACTTTAGTGGGCCTACACCGACAGCGACTGCTACACCGGTGCCGACTGCGACTCCTGTTCCTACGGCAACACCCGTAGCCACAGCGACACCAGTACCCACGGCAACACCTGTTCCTACGGCTACACCCGTACCAACAGCAACGCCAGTTCCCACAGCAGTACCAACGCCAACGCCCACTCCAGCACCAAACTGTGATGACGTAACAGCGTTTAATTATTATCACAAAACCGCAGGTCGTGCGACGAGCTCAGGCTATTACTGGTCTCCCGCGTACAAAGCCAACGGTAGTGGTGATTCAATGTCAGGATCAACTTGGGGTACTGCAACCTTACGTAGCTCGAATGGAAGTTATTGGGAGGTAGGGAGCTGTCCTTAGTTAGCTTAAATATTGTGAGGGTTGGTAAAACAGCCCGCACAATACGAGGTTATGGAAGTTTTCCGTAGTGCTTGAGAGAGATATTTACCCCGCCTTGTGCGGGGTTTTTTTATGGGAAGGAAGGAGGGAATGGGAAATGGGTAACGGGTAACGGGAAACGGGAAACGGGAAACGGGTAACGGGAAACGGGAAACGGGAAAACAATGCTGTAGGCTTAATGGTTATGAGACGGCTTCCGAATCACTGAAGCTACGTGCAGAAGACAGTATGTCGCGTAGAGGGAAAATCCAAGGACGACGCAGATGATATTATGCGTATCTATATTAAAAAGTTCAAAAAGTCCGACGTAAGCGAAATAAGGTTAACGTTCAATTACCATAACGACCTTTTAGGGATTCCTATTAAAATATTGGAAAATGATTGGACTACAGCTAAAGAAAATTCCGTGATTAACTATTTGCAAACGCTTTGAGTTGTATTGCTGATCCCGAAGGGGTTTAGCGATCTTCGATTCGCCGCTTACCCCTATTGCCTGTTCAATCCCTAGCGTCAATTTCTAAAATTCTCTTAAATATTTTTCTTCATGTTCTAACAACCACTTTTTCCGATCCATTCCGCCAGCATATCCGGTTAGTGTTCCATTGCTACCAATGACTCTATGGCAGGGAACGATAATACCGATTGGGTTTTTTCCATTGGCAGCGCCAACGGCTCTGACGGCTTTAGGGTTGTTAAGGCCCTTGGCGACATCGCCATAAGAAGCCGTTTTGCCAAATGGAATACTTTGCAAATAGTCCCAAACACTTTTTTGAAAGTCGGTGCCGTTTTGCTCGATAGGCAAGGAGAATGTTTGTCGGCGCCCATTAAAATACTCTGTTAGCTGTTGTTTGCACAAAGTGATGATTCTATTTGTTTGGGGAGGTTTAGATTCAGTCTCACAAAACCAAACGCGCGTAAGCCCCTGTTCCGATGCGCGTATTTCCAGTTTTCCGAGAGGGGTTTCCATATAGTCAATATACATTACTGCTGGCTCCACAATTGTAGGGTTAGGTAGCTGCGCCATGGTGCGGCGAGATCCGGATCTAATTTTTCAGAAAGATTGCCGGTAATTTTTTTAATGACAAGGTCATCGCCTAAATAGATATCCGGATCGCTTAAACCGCGTAAACGCGCGTAACTGATTGTCCAAGGGCCAACGCCTTTCAATGCCAGCCACAAGTTTGGGTCTCCCGGGTTTTCATGTTCGCAAAAATGGAGCGCTAAGTTACGTAACGTTTGCTTGCGGGAACCGGGTATTTTCAAAAATGATAAATCACAATTCGCTATGGATTGAGGTGTAGGGAATAATAAATTCTCATCGGATTGACGTCCGAGGTTGAGCACCAATTCCCGTAGAAGGTTGTGGGCGGCAGTTACCGATACTTGCTGTCCTAATATGGCTCTCACTCCGGCTTCGAAGACACTCCAGATGCCCGGTAAGCGCGTGCCCTTTTTTAACGTTATTAACGATCCGTAATGTTCGTTTAGGTTTTTTTCGACGGAGCCTATGTCTACGTCTAAATCGAGAATGCGCCGAATATTTCCGATAATCGGCTTAAGACGTTTTATGTCGCTAAGTTGCAAATTAATATCGAAGCGATTTTTATCGGCAATATGCGTTGCAGTAAAGCGCCCCACGCAATCAAACCACTCGAACGTACGTCCGTAAGCATCATTGCTTGCCCACTCCATTGTTGGCACATGTCGTCGAGAGAGAAAACTCTGTACGCTGTCCCAGTCGTATGGAGGTCGATAAGAAAGTTTGAGCAGTAAGCCTTCCGAGCGTACTTTTGTTGAACCCCGTACTTGTGATGGCGTTAATCCCATTTGTGCTTTAAAGCAGTCACCAAATCGACGCACGCTATTAAAGCCGCTAGCCAGCGCGACCTCGTGAATTTTCAGCTTGGTCTGGTGCAATAATTTTTTGGCAAATAAGCATTGCTGATTTAGCGCATAGGTTTTAGGGGATAGGCCTAGGTGCTTTTCAAACAGTTGTCGCAAGTAGCGATCGGTAATGCCGAGTCTATCGGAGAGATCTTGCAGGGAGGTGTCTTGTAATTCACCTTCGTCAATCAATCGCAGCGCACGCTCTAGGGTGACGTCAACGCCTCGCCAGCTGTGAGATCCGGGCGCGCTGTCAGGGTGGCAGCGTAAGCAGGGACGGTAGCCTGCGGCAATCGCTTCAATGGCTGAGCGATAGTATTCGGTATTCTCTTCTTTTGGCGAGGTAGCGGGGCATATTGGTCGGCAAAAAATCCCTGTGGTTTTGACGGCAATAAAAAACTTTCCGTCAAATCGGGCATCACGCGATAGCCTCGCTTTTTTGCATATGCTGGGTTGGAGGCTCGCGATGTTTGATTCGTGTTCTGGCATAGGTGTTTATCTACTTATAAGTCCATTGGCTTATGGTGTCGGTCAATCTCCAAATATTCGTGATAACGATATAGCCGTCTCGTATCCTCAGAGGCAAACGATTCTAACTGAGAAGTACGGAAAACATAGCCAAAATCGGAAGTGAAGGTTCGAACTGGTTAGGCGCGCCAAATTGAGTGGCGCATGACGGCGCGTAAAAGACCATCTTACGGCGCGAGGTGTTTTTTAGCGTCGAATACTCTTTTCTGGCTTTCTTTTAGTTCTTATGATGCTGCGAAATTTTGGTTACATCCTATACTCAGCTTTGGGAGGACCTCTAACGCCATGAAACGAAAAATACTCATTGCTGATGACGACGAAGTCAGTCGCTCTTTATTGTTCATGTTATTAGAGGATGATTATATCGTGTATACCGCTGAAGACGGGGCGGATTGTTTACAGAAAATCGATAATTGTAGGCCAGATTTATTGATATTGGATGTGAAAATGCCAGGTTTGGATGGCGATGACGTGTGTTACAACCTTAAGAGTAGCGCGAGCACCGAGCATATCCCCATCGTATTCCTGACTTCGATGGGGAAGGAGGACTACCAGGCCAGATATGGAGAAATAGGCGCAGAGGCCTATATCACCAAACCCATTGATGAGGCTGTCTTACGGCAGACCATAGAAGGCATCCTGTAAGTGGGGGGCTAGTCTCTCATTTTTATTGGTCTTCGATTATTTTTACTTCTTGTTTTTGTTCTTTCATCCTAAAAGTGAAAACTTTTCATACCGAAAATGAATTAGTGTCGAGGATGTTATGAACGAATCGCATGCTTTTCTGCGTACTAATGGTGCGTAATTCTCAATGTTTGGCGCGAAAAACTTCCCGTCTAACTCCCTCTCATTTAAATAAGATCAATTTCTTCAAGTTGCTGTGGCTATACACCCGCTATACCTTGACTCAAAAAATTACGATTGATTAAATACTGTTTTTCGCAGGCGTCATATTTTATTTTAATCTCGTTTGCCGAGTTTGTTGTTTTTAAAAATATTTAATTTAACATTAGATAAACTGTTTTTATTGCCGATAAAAAGGAAAACCTCTTAATGTCCATGATGTCAAAAATACAGGTATTGTTTTTATGTTCTTTTCTGTTTGCATGCTCATCAACAAGAAATAGTGACGTTTCGGCTCAAGACGACAGTGCTTCCAGTAACGATCCAAATAGCGTGATCTGTAAAAAAGAGCATGTGGTAGGTAGCCAATTCCGAAAAGTTGTTTGCCGTACAGTTGCAGAAATTGGGCGTCAGCGTGAATTGGCACAAAGAGCGGGTAGTGGGCCATCCTTCTCTAGCTCAACATCGGATTAAATTGGTGTGTTGTATTGAAATGTTGGGTGGTTTTGTATTCCGAATATTTCAATAGCGTAATTTGGATTAAATTATACCTTCGATGATCACATAAACTCCATTCACGGGGTAAGCGGCCGATGGTTTAACACGAATAGCATCCTTGCCTTTCGCCCTGGCCGTGTATGCGGGTGGCCCTGCTATCCTAGGCGTAAGCCAGGTTTCAATTGGCCTGCTCAACGCTGATCAATCCTGCACAAAAAAACTACCCCTTCGCTGTATCAATCGATGCCAGTAATTCAGCCATTACCGTATCGCCATCGCGAAAAACTGGCCAGCCGTCACCAGGTAATACAGATTTAATACCCCCAATTTCCACCAACTTTCTTACTGAATTTATGGCGTCGCTCTTATTTTGGAGTTTTGGGTCGGGGAGAATGCAAAGAGAACCACCACGGTGTGCGCGAATAAGGTCTCCTGTAATGAGCGTTTCGCCTTCGATAACAAAAGCAAGTTCGCCATCCGTTTTTGAGCCAGCGAGGGAATAAACATCCAAACCGTCGACCAAACCCTTGCATTCACCTAACCATTTGGAACATGGAATAGGAAAGTCGCCTTTCTCTGCTTCTGGCCCCCATATCTCTGCGCCAGTTTCTGCCGCTAGTTCTTTAGCGTTGCGCACATGATCTGAATTGGAAATAATAATATGGCTGACTTTGCCCAGAGTGTTGAGATGTTTCTTATCATGATCAGTCAGTGGGAGAGGGTCAAAAACGATATTGCCTGCATCTCTTACCCAGAGATAGCTATGAAAATCGATATTCCGAGTTTCGTCAAAATTACTCCAGCAAAATAGGTTTTTTTTATGTAGCAGTTTCATAGGGTGTTCCAGAACCTGTTGGTATGAATGGTGGTGGGTTTTGATTATTCAGGGTTTCGTGCTTGTTGTCGATGGGTATAGGTTTCCCATTGGTTGTGTAATATTACTCACGTCAGGCTTCGCTGATGAGAGCCTGACCTAGGGGCGATATTTTGTGATTTTAATTTTTAAATGCAACTGTATTTTTCCAGCCATGCGTAACTCGTGCTGATATCATCTTAATATATAATCCGATTGCTTCGAGTGTTCCGTATTCCGGAGATTTGGGCGCTGTCCAACCCTCAGGAAATTTGTTATCACGCCAAATAGAATCAATATCATTTCTAGTCAGATATTTCTCCTTAGAACTGTTATCCGTTCGGCCATAAATATCAATAACGATAGACATTTCTAAGGACTGAATGTGGGTGCCCGTTACCGATTGAGCCAAATGGGGGCATTGGTGGAAATGGTTGATGGCGCGGCTAACTTTTTTCACGGTTAAGCGATTATCTTCACCGGCATACTGCTTCAAAAATGATAATCGACTTTCTGAAAAACCTTCCGGGGTGTTCAAAATTCCTGACGAACTTTTGTGGTCCAGCGCGGTATCTCGGAAATTGACAATATTTACAAAGCCATCGCGCTTGGGTGTTGAAGCTCGCTCTCCCGAATTCACCAAAAAGTTTGCTATTCCAGACTCTTTTTTGACCCCCAGATATTCCAAAAACCTAAGCAGTTCATTTGAACAGACCCACCCGGATTCGTCCGGGTTGAGAAGGCTCATCCGCACTCCGATGCGTAGGTTGGGGCATAATATTTGGTTGAACATCTCTTTCGAAATCTGTGTCTTCTCTATAGGGCGATATAGAAGTTGAATCTCGGAATCAGGTATTGTTGGCTGAACTTCCTTGCTTTCTATAGGGCTTTTAGTGTTTCCTGCCGTCACAATAATATCCATTATGTCGTAAAAGTTGTCTTTATGGGTGATTCTCATACCCTGCCATAAGTCCGAGGCTGAGTCATCAAAAATGATATGTCTGTCTTAACGCCGTTTGTCGTGTGTGAGCTTAAGTCGCATTATAAACAAAAGTCATTGGGGGGCTTTATTTATCGAACCCACGAATCAATCACAGACGAGGCTTGTGCGCTTAATACCATGTAGCGTTTTGGGTGGTGCTCCTATGTTGGGCGCAGCGACACCCGAAAAGCGCGGTAAAGTACCCCTGCATGTAAAATTTATCGAATCCAATATAGTCATTAATACAACCCCCTCTGTTCTTTCAGTTTCTCTCTTGGCGCGTCATAAATTCTCCCCAGATATTGTCGTCTGAACACGCTCCATAAAGCAGGGCAATACGTTAAGCTGGCCGTATATACAGTTGTGGCTAATGTCTGGAGCTTAATATGGGCCAACTTTCACAATCAATATCTGAAGAAATGCGACGTTTTGGTTATAGTCTAAAGGCGGCGAAATCCGGGACCAGCTGGATCGGGCATTACATTAAATTTATCAATAACCGAGATCCAAAATCTTGCGGTTCGGCGGAGGCAAATGCTTACTTGTCGTTACTGGCAGATAAACACAATGTTTCGATTGATACGCAACAAACCGCCCTTGATGCCCTGTTATTTTTGTATGCAAAAATCCTTAAATCGCCCTTAGGGGATCTGGAGTATTCTGTTGCAACAAAACCCAACCATTTGCCGGACGTACTTAATATAGATGAAGTGAATGCCATTCTTACATGTCTTAGTGAGCAACATAAACTTGCCGTGGCATTAATGTACGGTAGCGGATTACGGGTATTCGAATGTTTACAGTTGAGGGTACAGGATATTAATCTAAAACTGTTGACACTTACCGTTCATTCCGGAAGCGGGTTAAAAGATCGAAAAACCATGTTAAGTCAGCAGTTGATCAAACCCTTAACGCTAGCGATTCAGCGTGGTATCGATATTCAGAACGAAGATACAAAAAACAGTGTGGAGACTTTATTACCTAATCATATTGCTAGAAAATTCAAACATGCGGCTCGCTCTCCTTATTGGGCGTTCATTTTTCCGTCAGCTAAATTAAGCAAACATCCGCTTACGGGGAAAGTATGTCGACATCATCTACATGCTAGCGTTATTCAGAACTCAGTAAAAATAGCCGTAAAAAAATCTGGTATAAAGAACAAATCGATTACCTGTCACAGCCTTCGTCACTCATTCGCCTCTGAATTGATGCGCAGTGGCTTGGATACTCGAAACGTACAAAAATTACTGGGCCATAAAGATATTCGAACGACTCAGGTCTATCGGCATGTCGTTGGCAGTGATTGTGTCGGAATGAAAAGCCCATTGGATAATTTGACCCTTTAGGTGGGCTAAAACTGGGTGATATTGTTTTCTGATTTATCTGAAAATAAAATTAATCATAATGGTGGTGGATGAAAGACTGCAATGTATGAAAATTATTACATGGATTGATGGCCATTATAATCTGGCGAGTATCTCTTACAGCAATCGTGACGATTCGGTTTCTTCGAAACCCTACGAGACGAAGTAACGCTAGGATTAGATATGTTTCTGGGAGTGAAAGGGTTTTTCGGATAACAATAAAGAAGACAATTATCGACGTTTTATAACTTGAATAGGGGGTGGGATTTCAGTGCTGAAACGATACAAACCATTACGACAATTGAAACAATCAAACCATTGAATTTAACTTGTTATTGCCGGGTCCTGATTGTTTATACCCCTGGGGATTTGGCTGATCTTCATGTCCTAGAAAGTTTTTGATACAGAAAGGTCCGCCCAATTTCCTGCTGATCTCGGAAATTAACAATATTGGGCGGTTGTTGTTTTTATATGTGACCAAATTAATTTGGTCGATGGAAGATACTAATTGTTTTTGGCAATAATTCTAACGGAATCATATTTAGCAGACTTTGGATAAAATAGGCTCCTAAATAGAAGTCCCCAGGCACGCCGCCTAAAGTTTGGTTTTTTCGATTTTTTCTCAGTGGACCCCTGTAAGGACTCCCAAATTTCTTCTTCGGTGGATAACCAACTGTTGGTAAATTGCCTGAAAAATCCTGAGTAATTTTCTGTAATCACATCAAAGCCATGCTTAGATAAAATCGAAGACAAGCTTGTCGGCGTGAAAAAATTTAGGTGCCTAGGAATATCTGACCAAGGCCATTCTGCCTTTTGATCTTTGAAACCTTGTGAACCGCAATTTGGCGTCTCAACGATAAAAATACCGTCTTTTTTAAGTACGCTTCTAGCATTCAAAACCGCAGCATTTATATCAAGACAATGTTCAAGAACGTGAGACATAACGACAACGTCAAACTTACGGCCCATTAATTCATCGGGTAATTCTTCGGCAGTACCTTCGTAAACGGTTAGGCCTGTCGTTCTTGCGGCTTCCCTTGCCTTTGGGTCGGGTTCAATCCCGACAACAGAAAATCCAGCGGCGTTAAATTTGGATATAGCAACGCCACTTCCACACCCGATTTCAAGCATTGTTAGAGACTTTCCTTCCAGCAATGAAGTGGCTTCCTTAGGTGATGCATCCTTACCTGTGTCAAGGCGCCAGGCTAAATGAGCTCGTAGTCGATCAAGAAAAAGACTTTCTTTGTTTGAGGGGCTGTCAATATCTTTACTGGCTGAGTGCGTGTAATACTCTTCAAGCTCATAGAAACCCGCTACATCTTCTTTCGTGGGTCTTCTCCAAACCTGACCATAGCTACACGTAAAACACCAGTGGACATCATATGAAATTGGCTTGGTAGGTTTTCTGTAGTCGCATGGAGCGGTAAAAAACTGAGATATGTCTTTTTCGCAAATAGCGCATGGCGATATTTGAGTGTCAAGTGTCATATGGATTCCTTGTGAGTTGTTCGTCGTTTTAGGCGCTTAACATAGTAATGAAAAATCGAAGAGTTTCGGTGTGATATGGCGAAAATAAATATTGAATATCGTACCGTTTTGAATGTCTGATTTGGCAGTAACTATGTTAAGTATATTGTATTTATAATATTGTTTTATGTCGAGATAAGATTGGTCAGATTTATATGCAAGGGTCTAATTATCGACTAGTTTTCACTTTTCGACGCCAAATTGTGTTTGTGTCTGCCGAAAGCGTTTCACCACTTTTATCCGTTTTATATAGTCGTCAATAACGTAGTGGGTTCCTTATTTCTGCTCTATGAGCTCATAAGTTAAACAGTTGAAAGACCAAGAAAATATGGAAGAACTGCAAAGGATTTAAAATAAAGGCGATGTTGTATATCTTTTTAAGTGGCGTAAAAATCATCTAATGTCGGGTGAGGTGGGGATTTGCACGGATAATGGCCGAAGATATATCCGGTTAGTAACAAAGAAAAGTGGAAAATAAATTGGAAAGGTCTAGTGGAAAGTATACCGGTCAAGATGGTAAGAAGCGGGATTCGAAAGTGAAAGTCTTTCATTAAAGCGGACTACTACAACATGCAAATATCTTGCTAGGGTTTTCCAATTATATGTTAAATATGAAATGGATATTATTCTCTATCTCTGCGCTTATCGTGTCGGGGTGCGCCACCTGAAATTTTAATATAGATCGATATGAAAATGCGGGAGGAGGGGATTGTATGACGAACGTATCTTTCTCCAAAGATCACCAGCACATACTCGAAACTTAAATTTGGACTCCTGGGAATGATGAGAATCATACGATTACGATCAAAAATGGTAATTGGGGCTTTAAAAAAATACACTTAATTTCTCACATGGCTCTGAAGGAAATTTGCAACAATTATAACTGTCGGAGAAAGCCCTCTCCAATTATCACCCAACACCCAAGCGCTCATTTTTGATATCTCGGTTGAAAATACCTGGAAGGTGTTCAATAACGAAGTACTTTATAAGCAGTAAACGCTTATACCGAAAATTAAACTGATCCCTTAGACGCTTTCCTCACTTTCTGATTCTTATCCTGGGCATATCCTATAGTATTTGAATGGCGTAAATAGTTGGACTATTGTCATTTATGCCATCCTTCTTAGGCGCTACCATTTCTATTCAACTATATAGAGTCGGTGCAGTGTTATGACCATAAAAATAGGCCTAGTTGCCTTTAAAGACGTAGAAGAATTAGATCTGATTGGACCTTGGGAGGTTTTCCAAAGTGCCGCGCTAATTGATGCAGATATTGAATGCGAAATTATTTCACTTGATGGAAAGGGAATAGACGCTGCCAAAGGCCTTCATTTCGATGTGCATGGGTCGATGCAGGCGGCCATGGAGACGGAGAGCAGCTACGACATACTACTTTTGCCGGGCGGTAAAGGCGTGTTTCCTCTGATGGAGGACAAAGCGTTTCTAAAGTGCTTAATGGCAATGACCAAGAACGCAACGTGGGTGACGAGTGTTTGCACAGGTTCCCTCGTCTATGCCCACATGGGCTTACTCGATGGTCGGGACTGTATTACCCATCACGCCCGTATAAACGATTTGCGGAAATTACTGAACGGCGGTCGAATTATCGAAGGTGGTCGATATGTCCGCGATGGTAACTACGTGACAGCGGCAGGAATATCAGCTGGTATCGATATGTCGTTGTGGTTACTCGGTGAAATTAAGAACCCGGAATTCGCACGGCAAGTGCAGCTGTATATGGAGTATTTTCCCGATCCGCCTTATTCGGATTTAACGAGGGGGTAAGTTTGTAGATAATAGAGGGAGCGATATCTTGGGGTAGGTTGGGCAGATAAGCCCATTAAAAAAGCTTATCACGCCCAATAATACGCATAGGCGCCAAGAATATCATTTCACATATTATGTGAACTACAGTTAAGACTCTTACGGTTAAATACCTCTGTGAAATAATAGGGCGAATTTATGTTTAAAAAGTTGAGTCTACTGACGATCTCCATTTTGTTAAGCTGCACATTGTTGTTAAGTTGTGGGGGCAATGGCGAATCGAAGCCCAGTAATTTCTCTTCACAAAATAATGCCGGATCAGAGGGCGCACCCCTCGTTCAATGCCCCGTTTCGCCAGACCAGCCTAATCGATTTGCGCTTTGTGCCGCAGCCTCATGTTGGACCATTGACGGTCTCGCTTATTGCAAATGCGACGTTCTAAACGAAGAAAGTATTTCCATTAGTTATGAATACGAAGAAAACGGGAAAACGAAAAACATCTGTGATTTACTTTTAGACGGAACTAAAAACGGTTTTACCGTAAGCACCTATGCAACGCCTCGGCAGATAGTCGCCGATTACAACCGAGCAACTGAAAAGCTTGGCCCAGCAATGGCACTTTACACCTGCGCAACAAAAAATTCCCGAATCGCTTATGGGGCGCAATGCGATGGCGGTATTTGTTTTGACAGTACTCAAGGCAAAAACTTTCCCGGTCTTGGTCATATTAAAGATGATGAAATCGTTTGCTCCTGTCCTCCTACGCTCAACCCAACGCTACGATTTCAAGTTGCGGGACCATGGAGTTGTAATCCCGGTGATGCCAACGAGAACAATGAATGCTGCGATCAAAGCTATTATAACGAGATATGTAACGTTACCAGCGTCTCAACCACCGGCACCGTGTTAGCGGTTAGTGCGCCTGCTGGCAGTGCTGCCACTCTCTCCAAAATTTTAGACGGAGAAAAACCCACACTAAATTCCTGCAATTTTCATTAAGTTTCCCGTGCTACTAAATGGTATTCAAATAAATGGTATTCAAATTGGCCCTGATTTTATACGGGGCCACTACCGCTTAAATTATTACAAAGTAGATTGGTTTTTGGGGGCCGGATCAGATGTTAACTGTATTTTCTTGAGATCGTGCGGCATGTGCTTTATGCTCCCTGGACTTTAAAAGGAATCTATTTTATGGACGTGAAATCATTTTATTCAAAACCCGGTTCAAAAAATTACCTTTTTGAACTGGTCTCCTTTGGTGTTTTAGGGCTTGTCTACGTGTTCTTCTTTTCTAGTTGGCCGTACTTCAATGTTTTTGAGTTTTTTATATTGGTTGCAATCTTGGTTGGAGCAAGCATGGCGGTTAGCAGTACTCCTCTTCTCGTCATCCAAAAAAATAGTCTAATAGTAAAGCTGTCACCTTCGGCATCACGTATCTTTCTGAGAAAAAATGATCTTAAAGGGGTTACCATATCGGACAAAAAAATTATCCTCGAATCAACGGTCAGAAGACCATTGGAAATACCGCTGAGCCTTTTTGAGACAGATGATCAACGCACAATAATCGGGCATTTTGAAAGCTTTACTAGCGTTAACTATGATTGAAGAAAAAGACTTGAATTCACATGTCCTCAGTCTTGCCTTTCTATTAAGATTTCGCTTGAAAATTTCTTTGAGGGAAAATGGGCGTAGTCGAAAAACATTCCTGTTTTAGTGGTTTATCAGTAGCTAATCAAATGTTCGTGTCTTGTGCGAATATAGGTTTCATGGCTAAAGATAAAACACTCTTCTGAATGTAAATGAAGTCGTATGAATAATCGTCACGAAAACAAAAAAGGAAGATTTTCCTCTTGTTGGCGCGTCGTTCACGATTAACAACACAAGTATTTAAGAAACATCAATTAGCTGTTGATTTGCCCCAGTTGATGGGGTTAACTGCACGAGCTTCTAACGAAAAGAGGAGAGGCAAAAACCAGGTTTCACGCACATGTGAAACAAAATTTGAAAGTAAAATCGCCACCCCTGAGTGCTACTAACACCACAGAGGTCGCTAACCTAAACAGACTACACAAGAGTCCATTATGGCTGAATCATATTCTACGCTAGAGTCCCCTTCGTCCCAAGATAATTTTCACTATACCCGCAAACTCACGGTTCATGAGTCCGTTGTCGTTACCCCGACGGATACTGAAGGTGATGGTGAGCCCCTAATGCCTTGACCGTAGCCCCAACCATTCTGGTGCGTGGCACGTGGCTAAAGGCGATGGGGTTTGCAAAGGGCCAAGAGGCCACCCTTCATATTGAACCCGGCATACTGCAAATAACCGCCGACTTCCCCGGAGAGTGGGACAGTGACGGTTAGGAGGCGCTAGTGATAAGGGGACTAGTGTGGATACTTTATGTGGCGGCGGGGAACGGAGTGTTTCCTGCTGCTACTTTTTGTTTTTGTTGGGGTGGGCTTTCCAGTTCGATAACAGCTATGGGTATACCATTCACCTTCTGTAAATTGCGATACAGCTAATTATGACCGATACGTTGTAATACTGGAGGTTTCGACTGACCTGACACTCGCTTTCCAATCCAATTGGTAAGTAAAGCTTATGGGTTGCGTTTTGATCAGGTTCTGCATTCTCATAAACGGCTTTAAGGGGGGGGCAGACAATAGCCGTGCGGTGTTTTATTTCTTGTAACCGCTATTATCTCGTTTCCTGATTTTATGTGTTCGGTTACATTGCTTTTAATGCCGGATGTAACGACTTATATTCTTGCGCAATAATTAACATAAGTTGTGAGATGGTTTCGGTGGAAGGTGCCTTTGGCTTTTCCATCCTTCGATCTGTTTGCGCAGGGGCGTGTCCCGTACCGTAGGTTGGAAAAGCGAAGCGCCTTCCAACAATAACAATATCAAACCTGCATCACTACTATCCGAAGCTGTTATTGGAAATATTGAATATTCCGATCTTTAATGGGAGGGTTCCTTACATACTGATTTTGGTGTTTATTTTAACTTATAAGTAAAACTTACAAATTTAACGCTGTTCTTTCTTAGGATGGTGTTTGAATTGAATGCGAAAATAACGAACAAATTATTTTTCATCATTCCTATTTTCTACAAACAGAAGTTGTTCAGTAATACCGAACAACTGAATTGTTCCAATAGTCGACTTTAATATTGATATGTCGGAGATGAATTAGAGCGGATTGATTTTAGCTTATAGGGTCTTCTACTTTTGTTGTTGGTTATATGATGTTTTCGCTCTCCAACATTGTTCCTTTTAGGTTTGCATCTTCGAGATTTTCACCTTTGAAAATTATGCCTCTGAGGCGCGCACCTATGAAATCTACATGTTAGGCGGTTAACGTGACAGGTTAGAGTATGGGCTTAATGGGCGGCGGTGAGGAGCCGCCGCTGTTTGTTGGTGATTAGTCTATTACAGGTACGATATCGATATAGTCTAATTGAGGAGAGCCGCTGCCCTCTTCGACTAGAAGTCGTATCGAGTGCTGGCCCTGAGTTAGTTGCAACCTTCCTATCACTTCAGACTCTGACATTTGCCAGGTGTAAACACCAAATATATCGGTAGATCCATAGTTTACACCATCGACAACAAGTGAGATCGTTTTGAAGCTGTTCCAAAACCAGTGGCCAAGATGTATGTCGTAAGCATGCGTAACATCTATATCGACTGACCACTCGACATAGGCATCCTCAAAAGTGTTCCAGCCAAATTCAATACCCTTGTTGCCACTTAGAATAGATGAATGATCTAAGACATTTTTCTCTCCGCTATAGAGGCCGTCTTCAGTTTCGTAACGTGACGAGGTGGGCGCTGGTTGACGGTCAATTAAAAAATGATCGCTAAGGCCATTGGTGTCATTGGGTACAAGGTTCGAGGCTTTCGAACTGAAGGCTAAAAAACGGCCATTAGGAGATATCGATACATTACGGCTGCTTTCGTTTGCTTGCTCGCCAGATTGTGACAGGGTTGTTTTTGTTATAGTGGATGTCACTCTATCAAATAAGTAGCCATGACTGTAACGATTTGTGTCATTGCTAATGAGGTTTGTGGCGCTACTCTCGAAAAAAATTAAATTTCCGTCAGCGCTGACAGTTGGATAGATGCTATGCCGGTCTCCTTCTCTCCCGTATTGGTTTTCACTGATTCGCACGGTGGTCTTTGCATTTCTATCACGAAAAAATACATCAATTTTATCGTTGTTGTCATTTTCGATTAAGTCTGTTTTGCGTGAGTCGAACGATATTATAGAGCCGTCATAAGAAAGGGAAACATGGTTCACAACTCCCGAGGATGCACGGCCAAAGCGATTGACGCTTATCAATTCTGTTATGCCTGTGGCTCTGTCATAAGCATAGATATCGTGATCAGAGTTGTTATCATATTCACTTAAATTGGTTGCTGTAGATTGGTATGCGACGATTTGTCCGTTGCCAGATATATTCGGTTGATAGGAAACACCGTTTGCCTGATCTCCGTTAAGAGCTTTACTAATCAACTCAGTTACACCGGTAGTGCGGTCATGTAGGTAGATTGCGGCTTCCCTGCTAACATTTTCCGCTACTAAATTATCCGCATACGAGCGGTAAACAATGATATTGCCATCATCTGATATTGCAAGATTAGCACAGAAGCCATTTGCTTGCTGGCCATCAATACCGCGGCTTATCAGTGTTGTTTCTCCGTTTTGCCTATCTCTTAGGAAGATTTGGCCGCGCTGTTCGATTGTATCGCTAACTAAGTTGGTTCCGCTGGATTGAAATACGATATATCGCGCATCCTTGGAGCTATCAAAGTAATGCACTTTCCCATTATCTTGTGCCCCATCGCCGGTGATATTGATTTGTTCTGTTTGACCTGTCTGGGGGTCGTGCAAAAACAGATCATATACAGCAGGATCACTTGTATCGTCGTCAACTAAATTGGATGCTTTAGATATGAATGTGACTTGACCAGTATTAGATATTTGGGGGCGCCAATAGCTGATGCCGTTACTTTGTTCTCCGCTACTGCTAACGCTAACTCTTTCTATGGCGGCAGCATGGCTGCATAGTGCCAGAGTGAAGAGCCCTGGAATTATTAATAATTTATTCATGATAGCTTGTTGCTCCCTTTTCAAAATAGAAAATTAAATGTACTGCATCACAATCTTAACGTATTGCTGATTGTTTTTGGAGGGCGGGAAGTGTTTATCTTAGCGGTAAGTAATTGTTGTTTTTAAACGGGTTTTATGTTGGGTTGCTAGCCCTTTCCAAAAAAAATCGAGTACGGGCCTGCGACTGTAAGACGGAATCAAGGGTTTAGAATAATCGATTTTTGTGAGTCATTGACCGTGCAAAATATCAATTACTCCAATCTTTTTATGTATAAGAAAATTAAATGCAGTAAATATCCTTTGCCCTCAGGCAGCCGAAAATCAGAATGTTTTGGGGGCGGCTACTTAACTTGGAAAAATAGTGTGTTACTAATTGGTGAAAACGCGTTACGTGAACAGGCTTTTCACCATGAACCCGGTGGACTAAATGAAATGGCCGTTGGTGCCTCTGAAGATCAGGTAAGGTGTAACTGTGCCTGTCCTGAATGGGCAAGCTATCGCTATGGTTAGGTATCATTCGCACGGAGGTCGTAAATAACAAAATAGCAGTCGTCAGACTCATTAAACGTAGAGTGCTAGGAGTGCATTACCCCGCCTCTGTTTGTCTGTACCTTACCTTATAAGCAATGCCATTACCTACCGCTAAAATGATAAGTGCTATTACCGCGATAATGACATAATTCACCCAGCCGCCATCATCCGCATAAAACCTGGCGGTGGCGATTAAAAGAAACGCTAAAGAAAAAGTGATGACCAGGTAACGTAGGACAGCAGCTATTTTGTTGGGTAATGGTTGATTCGATAAAATCATAAATCAAATATCCTCATGTAAACGCCATCTGATGTGCGATAAACCATGTACTTATAATTCTTGTCTGTATACGTTGTTGATGTTGAATCCGACGCGATGATATTCCAACTCTCAATATCAACAAGACTATCAATGGCTTTGGCTGTGTAGTTTCCTGTCATTCCTTCTGGGTAATAACTGGTGGAATAAATTAGCTGTTGGTGACATGCATCGCTGATGGGCTGAAAGGAGAGGGTTCCGAGTATATTTTCTGAAAACCCTTTCCCGACAGGTTTGGTCCACAGTCCGTCGACCATTTGTGGAATGTTCACTATGCAAAACATTTGCAGCATGGAGATAACGACTAACCACAGTGCAACGCCTAGGGCGTATATGGAAATAGTGTTTTTGATTTTTATCAGGGTCATTTTGATGGTGCCGGGTGTAGCTTCTTTTATGTGTCGTTTTTAGGTCGGGTGGATTCTACATTAAATGGCGATGGGTTTCTTTGGAGTGGTTGTTTTGTGATCTTTTGTGAGTCGAATGGGGTGAGGATTAGTTGCGGCCTCGAATCTTTGAATATGATGCGTGTGAATCAATTTTACCGTCTCTAGCTCTCTGCCATGGGAGGAGGCCTTAATACGCGCTAGGAAAGAACCAGCGCTTTTCGTATGATCAAAAACCCTATTAATGGCAAAGATATCATTGCATGGAACCTTTTAAACGATTCAAGCTGGTTTTGGTCATTTGTTTGGCCGCACTTCTAAGTGTTGCTCAACAGGCCGCTGCAGAAAGTGTGGGACCAAAACCAGATGGTGTAGAGCAGAAGCTCTTATCGATCAAAAAGAATATAGGTTACAAACATTTACTAGACAGCTTACAGCGGGTTGTTAATAGTAAGGCGCAAACCATAGATAATCATTTTTTTGTTGCCAAGTATCCCATTGGCCAAAGCTTCACTTACATGTTCTGGAAGGAAGGGCGATATCTCTGGATGCTTGATATTGGCGGCGATGATCCGGGACACTGGCGTAGCGTCGAATTTCCAAGTAGTGGTGAGTTCATTCAGCTAGATCATGATGTCGTTGCAACGCCGGAAGAAATTGGTACCAGCGCATATCTTGTGGACCAGGCATGGGTTAATGAAAAATTATACGCTGCGGTGATTGATGGGGATTTGATTGTTGTTCAAAAACAATAGTTTGCCTGTTTGGTGTAAGTGGCGAAGTGAAAATATTTGGGTAAAGGTAGTGACCGAGGACGGAACAGAGGGCAGCACGTATTGAGTGGCTGTATTTGAGCGTCCTCTGCCCCTTGTGTCGTGTCTTTCAGGGGGCGTGTTAATCACACGCGACTAATGAGATAGGCTTTGTTGTGCTTGGCTTATGTCGTAGATCGATGAAGTGCTCTTCAGATTCTTTGATTGGGTGACACCTAAGTATTTTTCACCATCGGATAGGGTTAGCTCTGTAATGGGACGATTTGATGGTATGGGATTGCTTATTGTTTTATTTTTAAGGTCGAGATGTAATACGCCAGTTTTTTCCGTTCCTAGCCATAGGTTGTTGTTAGTTCCGCTAATACAGACCTCAACTCTTGCTTTTGTCGTGTATTTTTCTTGAAGTTTTAGTTCTGAATCAAGAATCAGTAAATCTCCATTATCTAACGCGATGGCTATGTTTTGAGAATCCTTGAAATTTACCCAGCAGCTTATTGGTTGGCCGGTTTTGTAACTGGCAATTCGTTCTCGTGAAGATGCGCTGTATTTGTGAATGACTTTTAGCCGCTTGTCTCCGAGATCAAGAAAACTGATCTGCTCATCAATGTAGAAAAGGTCATTGTCGATAAAAATTGTTTTTTTCGACCATCTAATATTTTTGTCTAAGGCGTATTCCTTGTGGCCTTTTTCGAGATCAATAAGAGAAACTCCCGAATTGTAGTCAGATTCGATTAGGTAGTGTTCGTCTGGGGAGTAGGCATAGCCGATGGGTGTGATAGCTTGGCTATATTCTAAAGTTAGATTTCCTGAATCGGTATCCAATATGTTTTCGTAAGTATTCAGAAAATTTCCGCTGGGTGATATGCCCATCTCGAAAACGTCATCCTTAGAATAGGTTCTTACAAGAGACCAGTCTTCGGTGTTGAATATTTCTATTTTGAAGTGTCCAGTTAGCAATACTCGTGAGCGATCATTAGAAATCTCAATTCTCTTATTGGCAGAATCATAGTCGGTTGAGTGGAGTATGTGAGATGTATGTTGGTCTAAATCAAAATGCTCTAGCGTTTCCTGGGTGGGAATCACGGCGATTCCTGTTTTGGGAAAAAGAATTTTTAGGGCAGTTTCTGAATCTTTTTCATATATTTTATTGTAGGCCTCTAGATGACGATCAAGAGGCTGTACTTTGTGAGCATTGCTGCACGATATTAGTACTAATGTAGTCAGAAAAAATGTAATAAATCGAATGTTAGGCATGAATTATCCTCCGCTCTATTCCTTGTCTTTCGAAAAACTAAGGCTCCAACCCCGCATCTCTCAACTTCTGAAGCAAACGCTCCTTCTCATTCCGTTCTTCCTGTTCTCGATAAAGTGCAGCTTCCTTCTCTGCTTTTTCTCTTTCCTTTTCAGCTCGCTCCATCTCTTTTTCCCCACGCTCAACATCACGCTCAGAAATCATCAACTTCATCGCTTCCTTCTGTTCATAAATAACCGTCAGCGGAATTTTTTGTGTTTTCAGTACCTCTAAATTTAATAGCTCACCAGGCTGTACATAATCGGCAGAAAAGTTTTCCCCCGGTATAAAGCTGTCAATTCTCTTTAAACATTCGTCTCGCACCCACTTCTGAAATTCTGCGACGCGTTCGATTAAATATTCCAATACTTCGGGGTCGACTTCGTAGTTGTCTTTGTAACGTGCGTCGACATAGGCATCGTTTAGAAACTGGAAACGATATTCTTCAGTTTTCGTGTTTACGGGGAAAATGGATTTAATTTTTTTGTTGATCGTTGCAACACGTGCGCGCATATCAAACAATTTATGGCTGCGGGGTTTGTAATGGGTGAAGACTAAAAGATAGCTATAAAACAGGCGCTCGCTTAACTGGTGTAAGCAGTACATGGCCGAGGGTTTGTCGTCCACTTGGTAGTGGACTTCTAGGCTTCTTTTGGAAGCATCGGCGCGCTGGAAAAAACGGTTTAAATATTCAATGGCAAATTCGCGGCGTTTTTCGATGGGGAATTCACGGGGTTCGGGCAGTTCTTTATCATCGCCGTATAAAACAATGCCTTCTCTTACGACATCGAGGTAAAAGTATTCGCTGTGCCGCAAGGCGTCTTCCACTCGGTAAATCGAATCGCGGATGAGGTGAATGCTGGATGTAATACTGGGATGGTCGGCAATGGCTTTGTCGAGTTTCCGCCACCATTTCTCTTTTTGCATGGTGTTCTTGCCGCGGACAATCACCAATATATCGACGTCGGAATTGTATTCGGAAATAAGGCCGGTGTCGGGGTCTACTCGGCGGTCGTTAATTGCATCTCCACGTGCGTAGCTGCCAAAAAGCCAAATCATGTCGACGTGGTTTTTGATGCTTTCGAGAATCAGTTCTCGAATTATTTTGAGCTGAGCCTGAATGCCTTTGGGTACTCCCTCTAGTGAGGTGACGTAGGGTGGCAGAGGCGTTGGTATTAACGACATAAGGAGTAGTTTTTGACCCTTGGTTAATGGTTTGGCACAGTATTTTTATATGTAGCTGTGCCGAGTGGGTGAGGATAAGAGGGGGGGCTTAAAATGTCTATGGCTAACTAGTGACCATCCATAAATAGGTGTCTACTGCGAACGAATTTAAAACGCCATTTTCACACCACAAGATATAGTTGTTTGGAATAACCAAACGCCCATATCTTGCGATGCAAACCTGACATTTTAAATTCGCTCTCGCTACGACCCTATTTATGGATGGGCACTAGCTAGAGTGTGAGTGATTAGAGGGCAATCTCATTCAGGGAGGCGTCTGCTCAGTTGCGTGTACGTTTCTGGAGCCGATTCAGTCGACGGGCACCGTAGAATCTTATGGTTTGCTGCTGTTTCGTTCGATTTTACGGCTAAGCTCTTTCCTTGAGCCGATTAATTGGTAATGATCGGCTCATAATTTGAGCCGATTAGGGCTCGTTAATCGGCTCACGCTATTTTGTTTCGAGGTTTTACCCGCTATGCCGCAGCGAACGTATATCTGGCAGGCCGACAACTGGCCCAGTTTTACCTATCAAGAACAGGTGCTACAGCCCTTGCTGGATAAGGCTTTGGTGTTACAGGCGCAGCTTGTGGCGATGACTTGCCTGAGGGGCTGGATCGCCAGGCGGAAATGGATGCCTTGATCCAAAGTGTTTTGCAAACCTCTTTGATCGAAGGTGAAGTGCTTAATGTGGGGTCCGTGAGGGCTTCTGTGGTGAAGAAGCTGGGCTTGGATCAGGCAGGAATGACCTATTCTCCGCAAGCCGCAACCAAGCAAACGGAAAGTTTGGTTGCGATGTTATGTGAGGCGACGAGTGATGTGGGCTTAAATATTTCAACCGCTCAGTTATGCCAGTGGCAAGCTGCGTTGTTTTTGGAGCCTTCGGTTCTTAAGACGACGATCGTGGGGGAGTTGCGAGGCAGCGAACCTATGCAGGTGGTCTCGCAAAAACGGGGGCGAGAAACCGTTCATTTTGAGGTGCCGCCGAGAGTAAATCTTGAATCCGAAATGTCAGATTTTTTAGATTGGTTCAATACTCTTGATGGTGGCAGTGCTGATACTGACCGCACGATAAGTAAGCGCCAAAACAACCATCAAAATAGCCGCGCCCTTATTCGAGCCGGACTTGCTCATTTATGGTTTATAACATTGCATCCCTTTGATGATGGTAATGGGCGAGTGGCAAGAGCGCTTACCGATAGGGCTTTGGCTCAGGCGGAGCAAACGAGTGTTCGTTTCTATTCGTTAAATGCTGCTATCGAGGCGAACGGGTCTGCGTATTACGACATTCTGGAGCAGACTCAGGCGGGGGAAACGCCATTGCAAAAGCAAGATGCTATGGATGTTACGGCTTGGCTGGCTTGGTTTTTAGAGTCGTTGACTCAAGCTTTAGACGACGGCTTACAGCGTGTTGCGCGGGTGAAAAACAAAGCCCAATTTTGGCAGCTACACAGCCAAACGGTTTTGACTGAACGACATGTAAAGGTGCTCAATCGTTTGCTCGACAGTAGCGGTCAGGAATTCGGGCAGGGCATAGCGGCACGTCAGTATCAAGGTATTGCGGGTGTGAGTAAGGCAACGGCGACGCGGGATTTGGCGGAGCTGGTTGAAAAAAAGTGTTTGAAAAAACTCCCAGCCGAAGGCCGTAATACGCGTTACGTTTTAAATCCCGCTTTGGTTTTTCCCTCGGGTTAATCGCAGCTCCCTTATGACCTCTCTGTTTTCAATGACGGCATCGGTAGCGGCAACGCTTACCGGTTCTGGTTAGGTCGAGAGCTACACCTTTGATGCCAGTAAAAACCGCACATACAAGGTGTATGTTCCCCAGTCTTATGATGGCAGTACGTCAGTGCCGATGATTATGGAGTTAGACTGTTGTGTCATGGATAACACCGACGCATTAAATGCCTGGAACCTTGACGCCATTGCCCCACTTTTTAGTGGGGCTTTTTTTTTGCTTGTTGAAAATGGTGTCGAAAGGAATGGTTGTTGGCCAATTTATGCGTTTTCTGAAAAATATTTGTGTCGAGCCTTTTTCCTTTTTTGCTAAGTGCTTACAAAATAAAACCAAAAATGAGATGTGGTTCAGGATTTGTTGTCGCTTCTACCTCTTTCTGCATTTTCCCCAATAAATTTGTGTCGCGCATATTTCTTTTTTTAGATCGATTCGAGACAAGGGAGGACGCTGGAACAATGCATCGAAATTAAAACACGTTTACATATCGTAGAAGACCTAAAGGGTCAATACCGCAGCGCCCCTGTGCGGATTTGCTTCGCGCTGATAGACTTTTCGCGCAAAAAAGGAAGCGAGATTCAGGGATGTTCAACATGCAGTTGGTCGATAATTTAATTCATCAACGCATAATACAAACAAATAATGTTTGGCCTTAGTTGGGTTCACAATCGTTGGATTGCTTAAGGCTGATCTATCTCACGGAACATGTATATGAACGTCATAAGATCTCGCTGTGGTTTGTCTTTTTGTTTTCCCTACGGTTCGCCTCTCGGTTTGACCATAGTTACTTTATTCATCAGTTTTTTTAGCTCATTTTCCGCCACAACGGTGTCGGCTGCCGCGACATTAAATGGGTCTGGTCATGTGGACAGTTACACCTTTGATAACAATAAGGATCGTGCCTACAAAGTGTATGTTCCTAGTTCTTACGACGGGTCTTTTCCTGTGCCGATGATTATGGCTTTGCATGGCTGCGACATGGATAACACGGATGCGTTAAATGCCTGGAATCTCGACATAATTGCTGATCTGAATAATTTGATTTTAGTCTTTCCTTATGTGGGTTCTTTTTCCGAACTGCGTGACTCCGATTGTTGGGGTTATTGGTTTGATCATCATGTTCAAGAAGGTGGTGGTGGGAGTGAGGGCGGTGAGGTTGATTATCTTTACGACTTGGCTTTGGAAGTGGAGGCGAAATATTTGATCGACCCTGAACGTAGATTCCTAACCGGTTTTGCCAGCGGTGCGGGAATGGTCGTTGCCGAGGCGGTTGCCCACAATGAATATTGGACGGCGGCGGCGCCTGTTGCGGGTTTGGCATATGGCGATGGCTCCGCGTCGGTGACGAATGAGGTTTTTGAGAGCGTGGACTTCCACGTGGCAGCGATTAACGCAGAACTAAATTATGACCGGGCAGTGCCAATGTTGGTGGTGCAGTCTTCTAACGATACGGTGATTCTGCCTCGCGCAATGGAGTTGATTCGCGACTCGCAATTAAGTGTGTGGGGAGGTGATGTTAATGCCGATGAAACACAAAGTTGCACCAAAGGCGGCGTGAACTGCACATTAAGTAGCTATCACGGTGTGGGCGGTTTGTTGGTGAGAACCATGGTGTACGACGGTGGTTTCGGTCGAAGCGGAGCCTCTGTTCAGGGCCATTACTGGACAGGTGGTGATGATGATTTGGATGTGTGGTCGGATGATTCTAATGGACCGAATGCTTCACAACTTATATGGGAGTTTTTTGATGAGGTGTCGGGGGTGATTGTTGAGTCGAAGTGTTTCAGTGATTTTACAGCGCCTGCGGCACCGACGGGTTTGGCTGTGGGTTCTCCAGATTTATATGATGTTTCTGTGATGCTGAATGCGAACAGTGAAGATGATTTGGCGGGCTATAACATTTATTGGGATGATGGCGTTGTGCGAAGGATCAGTTTTTACGATTCGACCTCGATCGTATTAACAGGGTTATCGGAAGGGGCGTCATACAGCATTTATGCGACGGCGCAGGACGTGTGCGGCAATCAGTCTGATCCGTCTTCATCAGTAAATTTTGAAACGCCTATAAGATCTTGCCTTGCCGTTGAGGTTAATGCGTTGGCTTCGGAGCATTTTGACGAGGGGCGTCTTAATGTAGCTGGGTTAATTGAAATGGGAGTTCGCTACGGTTATACAACGCCCTTTTCTTTGTGGCCGACGACGGACAGTGGTTGGGATGATGTGAATACGTGTGACGGGCCGGTTCCAAATTGCGAAGAGGTGAGTGATTACAATTATTATCACAAGACGAAGGGGCGGGCGACGAGTTCGGGTGATTATTGGATGCCAGATTATGTGGCTAATGGCAGTGGTGATGTGATGCCTGGTTCAACTTGGGGTAGCACCACTCTACGCAGGGACAACGGCAGTCATTGGGAAATGGGCAGTTGCCCCTAAGGTGGTTTCATTCGTCTTAAATATTAAGGACGCAAAATAAGCTCACGAGCCAGTTATAATAATTAGTGAGCATTTGAGGAAAAACTAAGCCCCGCTTTTTAGTGGGGATTTTTTTGGGGCGAGCAACTCTGATGATTTACTAGCAGCATGCTATTAATCAATACCCTTACCTTCCGCCCTGGTAGTACATTATAGACAAGCAGATAAAATCCACCAATATTGGAGGCCTCGATTAACGGATATTGAACATTCAAAAAACCAAGCCACTTTCACTCGGCACACATCCTGGCATGCTTAAAGGTGCAGAAATCACTTAACGCAAACAGTCACAGAAAGACCACTTAAAATGTGCGTTACATCGTCACGAACACCTCGGATTATCGGGAACAATTCAAGAAAAACACACTAACAACAACTTCCTGCATAACATGAATACCCACCCGCGCTTCAGACCTTTCTGGATATTCGCTTAGCTCGACAATAACCCCGTGCCGATTACCCGATAGCGAACGATAAACAACACTATCGTCTCCAACCGATTCCTTTAGAAAAGGCTTATCAAAGGGTATAAACGGATTGTTACCAACAAATTTTCGACCGCCAAAAACTATTTCGCCGTTCTTACGATGTTCCAGATCGTTAACGTTCAACGTCACTGAATCGCCAACCTCAACTCGCGGGGAAAGGTATAAATCGTAACCCGCTAAAGAATCGACAACGCAAGACCAGTTATCTTCAACCGTTTTGGTGCTCGCACAGGCGTGAACGGAAAGTAAGACCGACATTAAAACAACAAACTTCATAATAATTAATTTCATGGCTATATCCAAATAAAGCGCTTTTCCAAACCTTGATCACCTCAAACGTTCTGAATCGTTACTTAAACATATCTATATCCAAGAAGAGCAGTTGATTCAAGAGACGAAACCGTATCAGTCCAGGGCGTCATCGTAGCATCTGGACCAGTAAGAGAAGATTTTTTCCCCGGGTTAGAAGCCTGCCATTCAGCCCAAATTCGATCTACTTCTCCATGATGCATAAAAAATATCGGATCTGCAGGCGAATGGCTAAATTTCATAGCGCCACCGATCAAATTGTGGCCTGAATTATGGGGTTTCACCTCTAGTTCAAAAGTGAAATCATAATACGTTTTAATTGCCGTAATCGCATCAATTTTTGCAGCTGTTGAAATAGACGAAGTCAAATCATTACGGTTGTTTTTTACGAGACGGTAGCCCGGCACATCAACATCAGGTTTAAAAGAAGACATCCAGCTCGGAATGCCGTTCCCAGTCCACTTTAAATAAGGAATAAACGCGTCCTTTTCTTTTTTTCTCAACTCAGTTTCAAAATGTAACAAGTAAGCCCTGTGCCATGGCAAAAACCGCTTCCGCCCAACATTGTTAGCTAAATTCATAGTGTGCATTTTGAATTTCCCCATGTTCATATGGATCGCGACTAATTTCCCATATGTCCCATCACTTATTAACGCATTCACTCCGTTGATGTAGGTATCCTGCTCTTTCTTAGTAATGGTAAAGGCATTTTTCCGTTCTATCATAATTTTGATCCCTAATTATCATTCCAACACTTAACTTAAGCCAAAAAATCACCCACCAAACGTAGGTGATTCAAGAGTTAGAGAAACTCATAACGACAAACAGTCGAAGTATTATATATATTCTAGAATAGAAAATCGTTGGACTGTTAATTCAATACAGAGAAGTATTTTAGTAGATAAAAAGCAGAGGAATCCCTCACGATCTAAAAAGACAGTCCTTCGATTCAATACCGAAAATATACTATAGGCTAACAGCCCCAAAATAAAGAGTTCGCTACAAGCTAAAGCCAAAAATGAAACTGTACGACAACACAGCGTGACCCACATCACAAAAGCAACATCATAAAACCGGATAGGTACAGACAGATAATGATGTAAGAGGTGTCAAACACAAAATACAGCCATATATACAAACTCACACATAGGTATCCATGCAGAAAACAGAGAGAGGCAGCCATCTATTTGTTGTTATTAGTGAGGAATGCTTACGTTCATACAATTGTATGAGGGAGTTGCTTAACATCTACAATCACAGCGTCAGCGATCGATCTACATTTAATAAAAAAATAATCCCGCTGTTTGTTGATGAGCTTCCGAATTACTCTCGCACTGACGTCAGAGATGAAACTTATCAGTATTGGCAAAAATCGTACAACCGTTTGGATGAGATCCTTACCAAAAGAGCAACTTTAGATATTTGTATAGAGGACCAAAAAGAGCTAGTAAGGATGAAAGATTTTATGATGAACATTACAAATATACTGGCCTGGATCTCGGACACACTAATGACAAGAGGAATGAATGGTGTCGATGAAGCCATTCAACTTTTAGAGGATCGAGTTTCGGTAGAATAACCGTTCACTCAGCAATTAAATTTATCGCCTTTCACCTTTGTTGACTTGGCCATTACTTACAACATAGCGCCCCGACCTGTAAGGAGCGGTTTCTAAAGACGCTTTTGATCAATGTCACAAGTATGTTTCGGGATCCGAGTTTCTATCGGGCGTTCAGGGATAAGGTCGTCCCGCTCCTTCGTACGCATCTGGCATGCTGGCTGTGCAACCGGCGAGGAGATCTACCCCTTGGACATCCTGCTTGAAGAGGCAGGCAGATATGATCGCTGCCGAATCTATGCCACGGACATCAGCGAAGAAGCGCTGAAAAGTGCCGAGCAAGGCATTNNCCCCCCCCCCCCCCCCCCCCGCATCGATGAAAGACTATAGCCACAACTATCAAGAGGCTGGAGGTCAATGTGATTTTTCTTCTTATTACGTGGCCCAATACGAACGCGCGATCTTCAAGCTTTCACTCAAAAAGAACATGGTTTTCTCGCAGGACAACCTGGTAACAGACACTTCGTTTAATGTGTTCAATGTGATCTTGTGTCGTAATGTGATGATCTATTTCAACCAGAAATTGCAGGAGCGTGTGCGCAGTTTATTCGAGCAAAGCTTATGCATGTTTGGGATTCTTGGCTTAGGCAATGCGGAATCGCTGAAGCTGCGCCCAGCAGGAGCTGCAACGTAGCACTCAATGACTGCCTATGCCGCAGCGCACGATCTTAGAGCACCAGTACGACACATCAAGGCGTGGGCTAAAGCCGTACTCGACATTGAAGCCGACGTGCTTAGCGACGAAGGGATCGAGAAGCTAGACGCCATCGAAGCCTCTACGACACGCATGGAGCAATTGATTAGGAGCCTATTGGGTTTTGCCCAGGTCAATGCGAATTCACCGGTCATGGACACGATTGAAGTTGACGACGATCCTATCGAGCTGGCGTTAGCTGTTGCAGCCGTGGAATCATCCGGCGTTGAAATCCTGCAATCTCAGTCCGCAGTGCAGGCTTTGGACGTTATGTGGACGTTCTCCTCAGCGACTTCAGGATGCCCGAAGAGGATAGTCTCTGGCTGCTTGACCAAGTAACCGCAAAGCACCCGGCAGTGCGGAGATTCTTCACCTCATCAACCCCCTTGCCAACATTGCCGAGAGGCAGCAGGCTGGCGTGGTGCAGGGGTATTTCGAAAAACCTGTTGGGGAGAAATTGCTGTCGGCGCTTGCGGAAAGCAAGGTTTCTCGCTTCGGGGGCACGGGTATGTTGAATCAATCTGCTAGTCTTGGTTAATAGCACCGCAATTTTTGTGGCTCTTAAATCATCAGGTGATGGCAGTTTTGATGGATAATTATTCGCAAATCATAGATGACCTTGATGAAGACTTTCTCAATGATTTTTTGGAACAAGTCCTCGAAGAAATTTCTGATATCGAAGCAAACTTAACGTTTGTGCATCTTTCTTCAGATATCGAAGACAAGATTAACGCTGTTTACGAATCGATTCAAAGGATTGAAATGTTGTGCCGAGTAGGCTTTCTAGATCCCTTAACTTCCTTCATGAAGCACATAGAAAATACCATTGACGGCATTCGTTTGGGAAGGGTTCCAGTTAATGAGGATCTCGTAGAAGTCCTTTTATTGATGTTTGATATTCTACGGCATTCTAGTCATGACATGGTGGCACTGCATTCACTCGACGTGCAACTATTGGAAGAAATTGGTGGCAAGATATCCGAAATTAATCAAGCCAACGAAGAGAATCGTCAATCACTGCTGCTTGAGACGATTCACAGATACTCGTTTCTCAGCAAAGAAGGCTCCGTATATTGCTCGTTTGGAGAACCGAGTGTTGATGGTCTTATCTCAGACAAATTTTCTAAAGATAAACACTTGGTACGTTTTTTAGAGCTTGCTGAGGCTCTCGAATTTCGTTTTTCACATTGGAAAAATCGAAATGCGAAGATATTGAATACAGGCATTCTCATCAACAATCAGATGGGCGGCGTGGTTGACACCCGACAACTTACAGCCGCTATCTATTTACATGACCTGGGTATGGCATTGTTGCCAGACGAATTAATCTATAAAAAAGGCAAGTACGGTCCTGAAGATATCATGCTTATGCAGAATCATCCCCATCATGCCTATGCAATACTCGACGGTTTTCCTGATTTTGAAGCAGCAGCCATAATGGTGCTACAGCATCATGAATGGTATAACGGCAATGGATATCCCTGTGGAATTCGCTACGGAGAAGTATGTGTAGGCGCACAGATTATATCGATTGCTGACACATTCTATTCACTGACGCATAAACGTGCCGATCGAGATTACAACCGTTCAGTTACCCGCTCCCTTTCAGAAATCAATAGAGGCATGGGGACTCAATTTGACCCTTCCGTTGTTGCCGCGTTAAATGCGGTTAGTGATCAGCTGTTTCTTCATTTGACCGATTAATTATCTGCCTAATTGACGCCTAACAAATACCAGTCCGGCGATGGCGCAATTAACAGAATGGTATTACTTGGAGTCAGTTAAAAACCAACATTCACTTGACTCCAGCGGGCTTTTGTAACTATCAACCCAGCAATGCTACAGCAATAACTGACAAACATATTGAAATACGCGTAACCGAATTAATATGCTCTCGATAAAGCCAAGCTGACAGTAATATGGGAATAAATATATACAGCGTGCTGACGGCCACAACAAATGATAAATGCCCAAGGCTAATCGCTTTCAGGAACGCAGTAAAACCCACAAAGCTCAGCAACCCCATAACCAAGCCATAGCGTACTGAGATTTTTACAGCACTAAGACTCTTTGGTTTCGGCTGTAAACTGGACCATAGCGAAGCCATGACCAGTGCGGCAAGGTTAGAAATTAAGATAAAGCTAAAAATATTAATATCAACCGTGGCGACAAACACATATTTTGTGGCCAAAGAAGCGCCAGCGCTGGACAGTATCGCGAGAACAACTAAACCCAAGCCTTTGTTTAAGGCGTTTTTTTTCAAGCGCCAGTCCATCAAAATAAAAGTGGCCACTACAGCTAGTATCACGCCGAGTAAGCGGCTGGGCTCAAGTAACATTTTCCATTCAGAAAAAACGTAGGCACTGAGTAGAATAACAATAGGAGCGCTTGTTTTTAATAGTGGAAAAACGATATGGGAAGGAACGCCTAGGTGTAAGGCTTCTGCTCGCCCAACAGATGTCATAAAGAACAACATACCCTGAAGTGAGGCAATGATCACCACTTTCCACCAATCTTCGGCAGAAATCCCAACGCCTTGGATAATGCAGATAATGAGAGAGGCAATAATAACAACGGTGGGGTTTATCACCTGTAAAGTGGGAAGATCGCCCTTCTCTTCAACTGTTTTCTTGTAAAGAAATGCGTGCACACCGTAGCAGAAGGTGCTGAGAATGGCCCAAAAAATCCAACTTTGCGTTATCGCTGTCATTAATTTGGATCAATCATGACTGGCGATTGCTACTGACCTTATGCGAGCACCCAAGTACAGTAACGATATGGCAAGAATAATGAGAACCAATACAACGAGTAGGCTGAGGTAATAATCATCCTTCTTGGATTTTTTACTATCAGCGGTATTAAAGTGCATTCCTGCTGTTGCATAGTGCTGATCCCCTATCGCTCTCCAATTTTTTGTTATAAATTTGCAAATTTTCGAACTTTCGGAATGCGCGAGGATGCATTTTTCCCGTGCAATCGTGGCCGCATTCCCCCATTCACTTTTAATTATATTGATAACGTTTTTTTGTTCAAGCAGTTTTCCTGCGGCTAAAAATGCACCTTGCGGAATCCCCTTTATTTCCGTTATGGGGACTAAGTCTTTACAAATCCCATCATAGATAGGTGTATTAACATTTTTACCGCAATATCTTTCAAATTTGAATCTTGCCGTTGCACCCGCCACAACCTTAGCCGACTGGTTAATGACAGCTTCTATTATTTCGTCCGAATGGGGGTAATTAACCACCATATCCACAAATTCTTTCTCCTGAACGAGCAAGTCAGAATGTGCATTCAAAAAACTAAGAATTTCACTTCGGGGATACCAATAACCGGATGTCGATGACTCATAGGCTAACGCGATTTGTTCATCAGTTCCGGCGGTGTTACCCACAATACTCATAACAACTTTTCTGAGTGTGTTGGTTTTAGTCTTATAGTAGACTTCTGCTTTGTTCGCGGAATCAAAGGTATTCTGAGGATCTAAGAAATCTCTACGGACGAAGATTATGCTGCTATACGTGGGGGAATCATCATATTCGGGGCTGACTAGGGGTTCAGCAGAAAGTGCCTGCTGAATGACATACGTTACCCTTGGAGAAGCTACACCCACAAGATCAATACCGCCTTTTTCTAACTGTTCGATAATCGGCGTTAAGGGGTTCCGATTGTTCTTACTGCCTTTTAAGGTAACAGTCGTCATATCTGCGGTAAATATTCTCGCGTCAAGGCCTTGCGTCTCTAAGCGCTGATTAAGGGCTTCAAACAGGAAATGGTAAGATTTTTTCACATTCGTTGCATTGTCATATTGCCCAACAATAACCATAGGACGAAGTTTTGCAACATCAAAAGCACCTTCATCATTTTTGTATTTTGCTATTGCAAACACGATACCGAGCGTTGCAACGAATACAAGTACCCAGCTTAAATTGGATTTTACTAGCTTGTCTTTTACCCCTCCCAGGAAGCCTTTCGTTTCTTTTGATTCAGAACCACCGGTATCGGTATTACCTAGGTCTTCACCGGGTTTGATTGCTCCGTTACGGTTATGGTGTTCATCTTTCTTGTTCGCGACATCATCGTGATTTTTGTCTGGTCCATCACCGGATGCTTTGTCCTGAAGATCTTTAGGCCGCCCTTCTTCTTTAAATTCTTTACGTTCACGTTCCCAAAACTTGGTGAGCGCTGAATCGGCTATTTCACTGGTCAGGTGGCTTCGAATAATGCGCCAACAATTATTTTCTATTTCCCCCTCACCATCAAATAGCTTTTCCGAGTTTTGATCAATCGTTTCTATAATTTCTTTTAGTAGACTCTCGGTTATGGTTCGTTCGGCCACAAGGTTGTATAACCTAGACCGATATTTCAAATGAACATCTTCGGCTTGCTTGAGTAAGCTTTCTTTAAGTGCGGTAATTTCCCCAGAATACCCTGGCTGTTTCTCGAACTCTTCTATTTTAGACAGCGCCTGATTAAACAGGAGCTTATCGCTTGAGATCAACCCTGCAACTTCTTCCGTGACATCTGTAACGGCTTTTACTCGTAAATCACCGTTTACGACAAGATAAAACTCCCCTCCGGTCATATTGGTTTTTATTGTAGGCAGCTGCGTCGGGCCTAGCTCTTCATTCATTTTTTCCGCAACATAGCGATACACTTCTTCAGCCGTAATGATTCCGTCTTGATTTTCGTCTGCCTTACCGTCCATGCCTTGTAGCATATGATAGGTAAATATTCCGTGTTGTTTGTCTACTCGCTCTCTGGCTTGCTGAGTCGCCTGGCAAGAACTGATTATTATTTTACCTTTCCCGGAAAAGTGTTCGAGCTGTTTTTCGATTGCCTTTGAATCGATTCCACCCTTTCCCTTATTTCCGAGTGCCCCACTATGACAACAATCGAGTATTGTGCAAATACGCCCTGCACGACTGGTATTCAACCATTCATCGATCATATTGGCAGACAGCGCCGATATTTGTTTGTACTCGATGTCGGTATCTTTTGTTGCCAGATACATAACATCTTCATCCAATAACCCATGACCTGAGTAATAGAATAAAATGGTATCGTTCTTATTCGCTTTTTTTAATATGCTGGTAAGTTGCTTTTGGAAATGATGATTTTCAGGATTTATCAGTAGGTGAACATTTTCCCTGTCGAAGTTACCAATCTCTGGGTCGACTAAACGCTGGTGAAACGCTTTGGCATCATTCACAGTAAAATCAAGATTGTTGATTGCGTCAGAATCAAACTCATTGCAACCAACCACGAGCGCTATTCTTTTTCCCCTCATGGCACTGACCCTAAATAATTGTGGTGTTACCCCGCCATCTTCTTATTTTCTATTCGTGTTTCACGCATAATAGCTAAGAGTTCGTCTTTGCTAAGGTTGTTGAATTGGTACTTTGAACCATCGGCCCCTAGAACAGTTGCACTACTGCCTTTACGTGAAGCTAGCCAACCATTAAGAGAGTTGAAGATAATTTCGATCATTTGGACGGTAATGCCAGATTCGCCCAAAAGAACAACCAGTTGACTGAATATATCCACCGCCATGCCCTTAGCATTTTCTCCATCGGCAGTAACAGGGATATGGCTTACGGATTGTAATTCACAAGTATCGTCTAAAGAATCAAGATGTCGCTGTAATCGTTTCGAAAATGCCCGACACTCCTCTTGCCAGTCGTTATCTTGCTCATCACCACTATCAGGAATTAATTGAAAAACAACTGACTTTGTTTGTTTTCCCACTTTATTCTCCTTCAACTTTACAGTTTAAACTTATCGAATAACATTCTACCGTTCAACTGAACACCAATAAACCTTCAGTGTATTGCTTCCAGATAACATATTGATATAAGAAGATAGCCTTATATTTTTAATTCGAAAAAGAGACTGATAAAACGCGTTTTCAACCTACGCCATTCGATATAAAGAATGTAATAATCTGGGGACTTTGTCATTACGGCGCCTTAACCCACTAATCATAGCACCAATGAAAACCATCGTTTTAAATCCGGCATTTACACGCTTACACAACGATTTCAACGCCACACTTAACGATAGCTTGGCTTTCTAATATTTGGCCCAATTCTAGAACGTCAGATAATATTGATATGAACCTACAGGTATCACAAGGTGTGATCAGACCACCGATTATTCCAGAAATAATATGATGAATGATAATTTAGGGAGGCGTAAGTAAAGAAAAACTAGGGGTATATATTTTTTCTAAATGTAACCGGACAGAGTTAAATTGTTGAGTTAATAAAGCTATCCGGAAAACAGACACAACTAAATTCAACAACCTTTCACAAAAATATTTAAATCTAAAAACATACGCAACAAGATATAGATCGCTTTTAAAATTAAATTTTCTTATTTTGGATAAGCAGGGATTATAGGTGACAAAGTTAACAGATATACTTAGAAAACAGTTACTGACAACAAAAAAAGACCCACCTTTCACAGTGGATCTATAACATCTTACTCGTAAAATACCGCTAAAGATGGGCCGCCACTCAAGTCATTACCTACGACTTCACCGCTATGAAACTTAACTGCGATATTTTCTGGGTTAGTTCCCAAAGAAATAGCAATTTGAGTCGTACCAAAATCATTTACATATGGAAGAATATCGAAACCAGCGTGAAAGACAAAACCAAAGAACACTTGATCCTTATCTATCGTAGCTACGGGAGCGGCGTAATAATCAAGTGCAGTAATCGCGTTATTCCCACCAAATCCAAATGGTCCAGCCACTTCAATCTTCATATTATCCTGTAGATATTGCAGTGTCGCAGGGCCGTCTTTACCTGCAGGAAGATTTGAAAAGTTAAGAGTAACATATGCATGGCGTGGAGTTCGAGTTGAGTCTAGAACACTAGTATCATACGTAATAATTGCCTTATGGTCGGCAGGCAAAAACAATCCAGATCGGCCAATAGTGAGCTCATTACTAAAAGTATCAACTTGCCAAGAAGAATTCACATCACCATCCAAGGCGGGGATAGACTTTAGAAAAACTATTGAATCAGCGGCTTGTGAAAGCGAACTGAAAGCACAAACAAAAGCAGTAAATAAAGCGATTTTAAATTTCATTCTTACATCTCCAAAAGATTAATTACATAAATTCAACATTGAAACTAATGCCTAGATATAAATACCATGTATTTATATAACCGCAGTTTAAGAAAATATCATGATCGATGATAATTGATAAATCATATAGGCTTTATCGAAAATTCAAATACCAGCCCATCCTCATAGCACCTATTTTTCAGGCATCCGTTTAGCTGGGCTCAAATGAACGCTAAATTCTACCGCCCCCAACAATGCATTTCGGTTAGAAAATCGTCGTCCCTCAAACATCCAACCGATACCACATAGGGCCTTTAATTGCCTTTAAACACCGTCTCGAATACTTGTCATTCCGCACGAATTGAGGAGCTTCCTCGCCCAAAGCAAAGCCAAAACGCTTTGGCAACTGCGTATAGATAGATTTTGGCGGCGAACCACACACCTGTTTGATCTTCCTTCCGGTATCAAAACTATGGTAATAAATCGTAGATATCCCTAGATCTTCACGAATAAAACGAATCGCAGCTAAAAGTGAAGCTTCCGCCCAGATATCCCTGTACGGCTTTAACTCGTGTTCAACGTAATGACGAAGGTCTTTATAAGGCCCTTGTATTTCGGCAATAATTTCGTATGGCTTTATCGATGGCGACACAATACGACAACGCTTGATTTGTCTAAATGCCCTGTCAGCCTTGCGCAACCAGTCACTCTGAACTTCTTCAATCAAGGCCTCCCCGGTATCAAAGTCAACATCCATACGCACCCACGATAAGGTTTTTCGCTTAGCTTCTACCACCGGATGGGACCAAGACTCAAAAGGACCGTAGTCGTCATTCGGCTTGATGTAACGGTTGTATTTTTGCACGTGACCGCCATCAAAATTTAGCTGTAAAACCAGGTTACATTGATTGCGGGTGGTCTGATCCCAGCCCCTATCACCTTCCCCCCAACTCGCTAGCGTCAGGACAAAAGGCGTTTGTTGCGCGGGTGACGCAGTCATTAGGCTATGCCGATCCAGTCGACCATTACCGCAGTTTTTGAGCGCTTCACTGACTATTGGCTTGTTGATAAACCGACTCAATTTCCCTTGTTTTAGCTCGCTTATTTTTAACCATTCTTTATTTTGGCGTTGCATTTCTATGTCGATAAGATCTAGACAATAACGATCTTTAAAATAGTGAAAGACTCGACGCTCATCACCTAGGCATGTAATCACCTCGTTTACTTCTTCGATTTTCATCAATCTGAATCCAATTTTCGGATAATATTCGGCGTTCGACCCTATCGGTCGAAACGCCATTTAGTTTAAATTTCAACTGCACGTTGAATAACGGTAAATTCATGCCCAATGGCACTTTGAAATAACTCATGTTTTTCTCTCCAGCTTTAATAATTAGCGTTCGGTAAAATTTGACCCAACAAATGTGCGGATAGGGTTACCGCGTTTTACTTGGTAATGGTTTAGCCAACGTAAACGTTCGTTTTCTTTTTCGTCTTTTTCAAACCCAGCGGCTAAGATCAAACTCAGACGCTCCATCGCCAACTGACGATTACGATGCTGCGAACGATCGGTATCGACCCGAATACGTATACCCGTCGGCAAATGCAGAACTCTTACCGCGCTATTAGTTTTATTTACATGCTGACCACCAGGACCACTTGAACGCATAGACTCAACACGCACTTCGTTCTGCAATTTATTCATATCCACCTTTTGTGCATTGACTAACTCGACCGACTCAACGCCGACAAACCAGTTAATGCGTTTGTGTTTTGGCCTGTAAGGGCTCTCGCCATGCCATTTGATCGCGCCTTGCCATCGTTTGGAAAAACAGCTCGCGCCCTCTCCTTCAATGCGTAGTAACACCGACAAAAATTCATCTGGTTCAATTAAATCCTGCTTCCGTAGGTTTTTTTCAAAAGCCAGTGACTCCACCAGTTCAACCTTAAGAGAGAACGTTTTCGCTTCACGAATAACTTTCCTCTGTAATTGAGCCACGACCCAACCGCATTCTTTAGGGCCTTGACCTGCTGTCAGCTGCAACCAAACCACTTCTTTATTGGTCTTTTTATTTGAACTATTTTTAATGGTTTGATGGCTTCTGCTCATAGCTGTTTGTTCGCTCATGGCTGCTTTCTCGTTCATAACTACTCTCTCGCTCACGGCTGTTTTTCCACTCAAGGATTCATTCCCGATCACGACTGTTTTACCGTTCACGACTGCTTTACCGTTCACGACTGCTTTACCGTTCATGGCTGTTTTCCGGCTCATGACTGTTTTCCGGTTCATGACTGCCTCCTCGTTTTATAAGTGATCATCGGCTGAAAAGAGGCAATCACGTCGATCATCCCCGCTGAACGCAGATCATCGATAACGAGGTCAATATCTTTGTACGCCTGCGGTGCTTCCTCAAAAAGTAAATCCCGCTTTCCGCAAATAACGCGACTACCCAATGACGTAATGAGTAAATCTTTGGCTGTAAATCGCTTGTCTAATCGCCCACGCACATCGCTGCGTTTCCACTTTCGACCGGCCCCATGAGCCAGGGAAAAACCACCCTGAGCCAATGTCGCAAAATCGGTGGCTTTTGGTTTTACCAAGTAGCTTAAGCTTCCACGCGAGCCAGGAATCATCACTAACCCTTGGTCCGTTGGGCTCGCTCCTTTACGGTGAATCCAATAACGTTCGTTTTTATTCGTCGAGAACCCCAATACCACCGCACTATCATTGTCTAGCTCGGTAACGGTGTTGTGTGGAACATCCAATAAAGCCGAACGTTTAACGCCTAGACGATGACAAAAACGAGCGGCAATAAGGTTTCGGTTTTCACTTGCCCATGCCACAGCGTAATTATGTTTTTTAATGTAGTTTTCAGTCTGGCTGGCACAGTGATGACAGGCCTCCAATCCCTGACCACCATATTCATCAACATGCTGCCGCAATATAAACTGCCCTAAACCCCGCGAGCCACTGTGCGCCAGAAGTACAACCGACTGCGCATCCAAACCCACCTGAGAAAACTCTTCTTGGTGAAAAATCTCTTTCACCCGCTGAATTTCCGCAAAGTGATTTCCACCACCAATCGTGCCTAAGGTTCCATTGCCTGAAAATATGGCCTTATCCGCGCGTTTGCGCTCTGCTTTTGTTGCTGGCGTTACGTCCTTATTCACGGCTAGCGTCGCGTCGCACTCTAATCCTGACCTTAATTCTGGTTTTAGCTCTGGTTTTATCACGCCTTGCTGCTGCAGCCATTCGTCACAATCGCCGCTCCATGAAGCATCTAGCCCGGTCAGTTTTTTCTCCCATTTATCGATCTTGACCTTGCGCGCTGAAATATCCAACTTCCAAACGCCCATGCCACAACCAATATCACTCCCCACCAAATGCGGGTATATGATGTTTTTGCTAATAAACGCAGCCCCAATAGGCTGCCCCTTACCTGGGTGTAAATCCGGCATTCCCACACCGCAACACATACCCGGTAATTCGGCTGTTTTCTTAAGCTGATCCACAGCTGAAGTCTCCAACCAGTTTTCATCGGAAATCATCAAACGCACTTCAGCGGACGACGATGTTTCGATATTTTTAATAATTGTGCCCATAGTCTTTTTCTCTTTTTGGGCTACGCTCACCTATTTTAGGCACAGCGAAGCCCGACTCAATATCGCAATGATTTGAGCTATCGAATTTCAAACGAATTCATTTGTTTTAGACGTGAAAAACAGCTAAAACGTTAAAATTTATAAATGTTGGACAAAGGAATTCCATCTCAAGTCATCGAATGACCTGAACGTTCAAAACGTTTGATTTAAGCTTCTTCCCGAAACGGGATATGGCAGTCTTATATAGAGCTAACGAAGGTTAACTAAATAAAGTCTTGGCAGCGAAGCCCAACATTGTAAAATTTGATATTACGTAAAACATATTAAGCCTCCTGTTTGATTGAATAATTGAATAGGTATTGCTTGAAGTAAACTTGGTTGTGTTTTTAACCACAGATCCAAGTTGCGCGAACTATAGGCGCTTGTTTTTTGATATGCAAGTATTTATTTTAAATGCGATCAGAAGAACATTTATTATAACGAGGAATTATTTACTCATTTAAGTGCTTGCAGTCAAACATCTAGCATTCATCTGCCTCCAACGTTATCGACAGGATATAATACTATAACGAAAATTTCCCGGAGATATGAAATCTAGCGTTTCGATCGCCATCGCGTCTTCGATATTCGAAGTATGAATTGTAAAAACATCCATTCCGCTAAACTCACCCAGAGGACACTGCTCATCATCCACCTCAACAGGATCTGTAAGTTCTCTACAGCTCTCTGAAATAACATCGATACCTGCCTGTATTAACGTGGAGCTAGATTCCGCCAAACTAGAGGTATTACTCTCACAGCGAAGAACCCCTATTCGCTCCCCCACGATTGTAATTGTCGGCCCCTCGCGATTTTCGCTTTCGTCATCATTAGGATAAAGATTATCTAGCCCCCCATATTGACGCTCATCACACTCCTCCTCTGACTCGTAAAAGTAACATCCACGATCATCTCTATAACAACCACTCAGACAGCAGGCGACCAAAAACCACATTAATTTCACGCCACTCGAGCTGATGCTTCTTGCCAAAATGTAGAACATATATCTCTTCATAACGCTGTAATTGAATAACCGACCCGATCTCCTCTTTTTGGAGGACTATCGAAAATGAATACAGGCCCAATACCTATGAAACACTTCACGGGGGAATTCACTCAACTTTTGAAGTGCTGATGGTGTGCTGACAGGAAAATTGAGGCCAGGTAATCGAATATTGGAATCGATAGAAGAACAGTAGGCTCGCGGACTGAACATTGGACTAACTTTTCTTTGGACTGCGTCACAAAAAACACTTAAATTAGATCATTTTAAGCGGTTTATTCATTTGTTAGAGCGACTATTCACACGCAGTGACTTCGTAATATATAAATACGTTAATGCGCTGCTCAACCTCAGGGTTAACATCAATGTACTGCTCGCCACTATAGAAATCCATACATAATGGGTCTGAAGCGTTCTCCAGCCATGCCCTCGCGGTAATATTGATCCCTCCAGTTAGATCATCGGGAAAATCCCACTCAGAACAGCCGTCGTCGCCGTCACACTCAAGCTCATATGCCGTGGCCGGCGCATCTACGGAAGCGTATGATATAGAATTAAGCTCTACAGCCACTCCCCCCGAATTTAAAACCGATACAACCAGGTTTTTTTCATTCGAAGTTTCAGAGTTCTTAGAATCACCAGCACAAGCACTCACTAAAAGGACGAAGAAAAGGATCCCTATTTTCATTATAAATACTTCCAATATTATGCAGGGGCAAATGAACATTTGATATTGTTCACGTTTTTGTACAATCAATTGATTTCAGCTGAAGGCCCCCCTTTCTGCCCACTCTGTAATTCCACAACTAACCTCCATGAAACACCTCATGACAAAAATCACTCAAGCCTAAGATGAAATAATTGAAAATGGTACTAAAGCAGGCAGAAATCATAAGACTGAAAAAATATGCTATTTTCACCTTTAAAACAGACCCAACACAACATTATCCAACGTTCACATCAAAAGCCACCTTCACGACAATCACTATTTCGTCACCATAATCACTAAAAACAACTGCCCTCATAACATTTAGTTAACATAAACATATTATTGGCGCGCATATAACCCACTAACAATTTACTAATCTTTGACATCAAACTCATTTACAAAATGATAATTTAACGTTCACTGGCCCACAAAACCGTCTAAATCATTATTAATTGGCATCATGATCACCTTACACGTAATAAAAAGTCGCTATACTCCCCAATCACAGTTTTAGGGAGGAAAAATTATGAGTGTGGTATTAGTTGTGGATTCTGCATGTGATTTACCAACAGCATACTTAAAGGCAAACAACATTAAGGTTTTGCCGATCAACATTAAGGTAAATGGAACGCTGTATCTGGACGATAAAAATGAAGGACGACTCAAAGCCTTCTACGA
>JAWSUZ010000056.1:0-59499 GCA_033852165.1 Agarilytica sp.
AAACCGAAATGGCCGATATTAACCCGGTTACATTTACGTTTGGTGCCATCGAGGGTGTGGAACTTAACAGCCTGCAAACTGCAAGTATCCGAACCGCAACAGGCTCGGGTACAAGCGACACCATCATCGGTATTAACACCGATGCCGCCATCAGTATTAGTGGTGGCCAATACGCTATTGATGAAAACGCATTCCGAGACGATGCCTCCAGTGTTCGTGCGGGCCAACGTATTCGCGTGCGGCACACCAGTGACAATGCCTTTGGTTCGAATACCTTTACCACGTTAACCATCGGTACTTATAGCGCAACGTTCCGTTCAACCACCATTATTAATCTCGCACCAACAGCGAGTAACGTTAGCATCAATGGTGTGATCGATAACAATGCCTATGTCGGGGATTTACTGAGCAGTACTTATGATTACGCCGACCTTGAAAGTAACCCTCAAGGTACTGCTACTTATCAATGGCTCCGAAACGGTACAGCCATTAATGCGGCAACAAACAGCACCTATACCGTAACCGCAGCGGACAGCGGCCAAGAACTTTTACTTGAGGTTACGCCCACTGCAATCGAAGGTGAGCGCATCGGAGTCGCAACACTTTCTGTTAACACAATAAATATTCTCAACAGTGCTCCCACCATTAGCAATATCCAAATCGTGGATGATAATGAAGGCGTCTTAGAAGTCGGTGACATATTGAGCGTGACTTACACCTACGACGATCTAGACGAAGACGCTGAATCGACACCTGGTTATGTCTGGTTGCGTAACGGTGAAGAAATCTCTGGTGCAACCAGCGCAACCTATACCTTGACCGAAAACGATGCAGCGCAAAACATTACCGTTAATGTCACGCCGAACGCTGAAAGCGGCAATAACGAAACCGTAACAAATGAATCCCCGGCAATGGTCACAGGGAACGTCCCGCCGATCGCGAGCAGTTTAACGATCTCAGGTGATACAAATGGCAATGCAAACATTGGCGATATACTCGCCGCGAGTTTCATCTATTCGGATGTGGACAATGACCAAAGTGGTATGGAGTTATACCAGTGGACTCGTAGTGGTAGCAATATCAGCGGAGCCACCAGCACCACTTACACCCTCGTTAATGAAGACAGTGGAGAAAACATTGCATTTTCAGTAACGCCGATTGCCCTCACCGGCAGCACGGACGGCGTCGCCGTCACTTCTGCAACCGTTAGCATCAACGCTCGACCCGAAGCACAAAACCCAGCGATTCAAAACGAATCTGAAAACACAATCACCACCGCGCTTGTGGGAAATGTTTTAACCGCCGCATACAACTTCAGAGATGCAGAAAACGATATACAAAACACAGAATCCACTAGTATCCGTTGGATGCGTAATGGCAGTGCAATTTCCGGAGCAACAGCAGAAAGCTACACCGTGGTCGTAGAAGACAGCGGCCAAACACTTACATTCGAAGTCACCCCTGTTGCCAACACCGGCAGCGTAAACGGAGCGACCATAACGTCATCGGAAGTGAGCATTGAAAATAGCGCACCGATTGCAACGTCCGTATCGATCGTCGATGTAAACGAAAATAGCCCAGAGATTGGCGATACGCTCACTGGCGATTATGAATACGACGATGCTGAAAGTAACACCGAGTCCGGCACCACCTTCCGTTGGTTGCGTAATGGCAACGAAGAAATTTCAGTTGCCCAAAGTTACACCATCACAGAAGCTGATAACGGCCAAAACATAACGTTCGAAGTAACGCCTCGCTCCATAGAAGGGAATACAGAGGGGGAGCCAGTCCCGTCTTCACCGTTACTAATCCCCGTGAACATTGCCCCCACTGCATCGAACGTAGTCATTAATGATGTTAATGGTGAAAACGCGGTTGTGGGTGATGTACTGAACGGCAATTTTGCTTACAACGATAGCGAAGGCGACGTTGATGGACTTCACCAGTACCAATGGTTCCGAAATAATACGGCCATTGTCGGTGCAACTGACGCGAGCTATACGATTGCCAGTGCGGATAGTGGCCAAGCCATTAGCTATGACGTTACGCCAATCGCGCAAAGCGGCATTACAATCGGATTAACCGTTCGCTCAGCCTCCGTCACAATTACAAACAGCGCACCAACCGCAACACCAGTATCCATCCTCGATGTTAACGGCAATAGCCCAGATATTGGCGATACCCTAAGTGGCTTATACAGCTTCTTTGATGTCGATGGCGATAGTGAAGGAGCGAGTACTCACCGCTGGATACGCAACGGCAACGAAACTGTCGCGACGACTCAAAACTATGTGATTACAGCTGACGATAACGGACTGAACCTTGTGTTCGAAGTGTCTCCTGTTGCGAGTGCCGGGGAAACAACCGGAGCGGCCGTCGCGTCAGCCCCCTTCACTGTTTCCGCGAATACAGCCCCGACTGCCACGATCGTAAGAATTAATGACGAAAGCGGTGGTGACATCGTTGTTGGCGATATGCTCAATGGACTTTATAGCTTTGCCGATGCAGAAAGCGATTTAGAAGGCACAACAACATTCCAGTGGTATCGCGACCTTGCTCCAATCTCAGGCGCAACAAACGAAATTTACACCATTACGGAAATAGATAGCGGCACCAATCTTCACTTTGATGTCACGCCTGTAGCGCAGACCGGAATACTTACGGGCGCAACCGTACCGTCTGTTTCTGTTCTGGTCATCAACAGTGCACCGACTGCAACACCAGTATCTATCCTCGATGTTAACGGTAATAACCCAGAGATTGGCGATACATTAAATGGCCAATACAACTTCATTGATATTGATGGCGATAGTGAAGGTAGCAGTACTTATCGCTGGATACGCAGCGGTAATGAAACCGTTGCAATCACTCAAAGTTATGTTATTACAGCCGCCGATAACGGGCTGAACCTCGTGTTCGAAGTAACACCCGTTGCCAGTACCGGCAGTGTAACCGGAGTGGCAATAGAGTCATCACCCGTAAACGTTTCCGCAAATACAGTTCCGTCAGCGACCGGTGTGGGCATTACAGAAATGAACCCAGGTAATACCGTAGTGGGTGATGTTCTAAATGGGGTTTACAACTTTGTTGATTTAGACAGTGATTTAGAAGGCGCAACTACATATCAGTGGTATCGCAACCTAAGCCCAATCGCTGGCGCAACAAGCCAAACCTACACCGTTATGGAAGTGGATAGCGACAACACACTTCGCTTTGATGTAACGCCAATGGCACAGAGTGGATTACTGCAGGGTGCAACCGTACCGTCTGTTTCCATTACCGTAATCAACAGCGCTCCTACTGCAACGTCAGTATCCATACTCGATACTAACGGCAATAGCCCAGAGATTGACGATGTTTTAACTGGGCAATACAACTTCAATGACGCTGATGGTGATAGTGAAGGCGCGAGTACTTTCCGCTGGATACGTAACGGCAATGAAACGGTTGCGACCACGCTGAATTATATCCTTACAGCTGACGATAACGGACAGAGCCTCGCGTTCGAAGTGACACCCGTATCCAGTATTGGAAATGAAAACGGAGTGGCAGTAACGTCAGCATCCATCACCGTCACCTCGAATACGCCACCGTCGGCAACAGGCGTGGCCATCACAGAAGTAAACCCAGGCAGCACCGTAGTGGGTGATGTGCTTAATGGCGTTTACAACTTTGTCGATTTAGAAAGTGATTTAGAAGGCGCAACCACGTTCCAGTGGTATCGCAATCTCAGCCCAATCGACGGCGCAACAAGCCAGACCTATACCGTTATGGAAGACGATAGCGGCAATATTATTCGCTTTGACGTAACGCCAGTGGCGCAGACAGGATTGCTGACAGGCTCAACCGTACCATCTGTTTCGATTACGGTAATCAACAGCGCACCCACCGCAGCTCCAGTATCTATCTTCGATGTTAACGGCAGTAGCCCAGAAATTGGGGATACGTTAAATGGCCTATACGACTTCGGTGATGTTGATGGCGATCTTGAGGGTACAACTACTTTCCGGTGGATACGTAACGGAAATGAAACCGTCGCGACCACTCAAAACTACGTGGTTACAGTTGATGATAACGGACTGAGCCTCGCGTTCGAAGTCACACCCGTTGCCAGCGCTGGGATAACAAACGGCGAGGCGGTAACGTCAGCATCCGTTACTGTCTCGGCGAATACAGCGCCGTCGGCAACAAGCTTGGCCATTACCGAAGTGAACCCAGGCAGCACCGTGGTTGGTGATGTGCTTAATGGTGGTTACACCTTTGTCGATTTAGAAAGTGATTTAGAAGATGCAACCACCTTTCAGTGGTATCGCAATTTTAGTCCAATCACAGGCGCAACGAGCCAGACCTACACCGTCACGGAAGCCGATAGCGGTAATACTATTCGTTTTTATGTCACGCCTGTTGCTCTGACCGGTTTGCTAACGGGTTCAATTGCACAATCGACTTCTATTACCGTATTCAACAGCGCGCCGACCGTCAGCAATATCATCATCACTGACCTCAATGGGGATACCTTGTTGGTGAACGACATTGTGAGCGCAGGTTACGCCTACAGCGATCTAGACGGTGATGAAGAGGGAGCAACTACCTTCCGTTGGTTGCGTAACGGCAGTGTCATTAATGGCGCTACTGCAAACACTTATACCTTGGCGGCAGCAGATAGCGGTTTCAATATCTCTGTGGAAGTCACAGCGGTAGCCGTAAGTGGAATCGCAACCGGAACCCCGGTTATTTCAGGTGCAGTGGTGACGGGCAATACCGCACCGGTGGCCAGCAATGTAAACATTACAGGCGATACGGCCGGAAATGCCAATGTGGGCGATATCCTCACTGGTGCATATGACTATAACGATGCCGATGAAGATAGCGAAGGCGCGAGTATTTTCCAGTGGACCCGAGACGCGGCCCCAATCAGTGGTGCTACTAACAATACTTACACCGTCACGCTAGCCGATAACGGAGCGAGTATTGGTTTTAGTGTTACACCCGTTGCAGTTGGTGGGACAACTACTGGCGATAATGTCGTGGCCACTAATGTTGGGATCAACAACGTTCCCGCGGCAACTGTCGTGACGATTACCGATGACAATGGCGGCACTACAGTGGTTGGTGACAGCCTCACTGGCAGCTACAACTTCAGCGATATCGAAGGCGATTCCGAAGGCTCCACTACCTTCCGTTGGTTGCGCAATGGCAGTGCTATTGCCGGAGCAACGACTACTTCCTACATCGTGGATATTGCTGATAGTGGGCAAACCTTGGAGTTTGAAGTGACGCCAGTTGCAAGTTCAGGAAGCCTTATTGGTTCACCAGTTATCTCTGCTTCGGCAGCGACGGTCTCCAACAGTGCGCCCGTTGCCACAAGTGTTGTGATTACCGGCAGCGCCAATATTGGAGCAGTTCTGACGGGAGGCTACAGTTACAACGACCTAGATGGTGATGTAGAGGGGACGTCTACCTTCCAGTGGTATCGGAACGGTTCTGCTATTGGTTCTGCCACAGCATTAACTTACACCCTTGCCGCAGCCGATAACGCCGCTAACATCACCTTCGAAGTCACTCCTATCGCCAGCGGTGGAACGATAACAGGTGTTGTTGTGCTATCGGCGTCAACATTGATTAACGCGATTCCGGTTGCGTCTGTTGTATCGATTACTGATACCAATGGTGGCACTGCACTTATCGATGACACGCTTGAGGGGAATTACAACTACAACGATGTTGACGGAGATATCGAAGGTGCAACAACATTCCGTTGGTTGCGTAATGGCACTGCCATTGCGGGTGCAATGGCGGACACTTACACCGTCGTGCTGGCAGACAGCGGACAGAACCTGACTTTCGAAGTGACGCCAATAGCGACTTCAGGCAGCATCACCGGAGCGACAGCTTTATCGAGTCCGATGACGATCACCAACAGTGTTCCCGTTGCCTCAAATGTTGCGATTACAGGGGACGCCAATATTGATGCAGTTCTTACTGGCGTTTACACCTACAGCGATGCTGAAAGTGATACAGAAGGTGCGTCTACCTTCCAGTGGTTCCGAAACGGTTCGGCTATTGGTTCTGCGACAGCAGAAACCTACACACTGACAGCCGCCGATAATGCCACAAACATTACTTTTGAAGTCACGCCGATTGCCAGCAGTGGATCGCCCACAGGCAGTCAGGTGCTATCAACACAAGTTTTGGTTAACGCGGTTCCTGTTGTTTCCTCTGTATTCATTACCGATAGCAATGGCGGCAGTGCCGTATTGGGTGACAGCCTCACGGGCAATTATGCATTCAGCGATACTGAAAATGATCTCGAAGGCCCCAGTACTTTCCGTTGGTTACGCAATGGCAGTGCGATTGCCGGTGCAACCACGAACCCTTACATCATCGATAGTGCCGACAGTGGCCAAGCAATCACCTTTGAAGTCACGCCGATAGCGAGTTCCGGAAGCCTTAATGGTGCAGCCGTTGTTTCCGCATCAGCGATTACAGTTTCTAACAGTGCCCCCGTTGCGACAAACGTTGTGATTACAGGCAGTGCGAATATAGGGTCAGTTCTTTCAGGCAGTTACACTTACAGTGATTTGGACAGCGATGCAGAAGGTATTTCTACCTTCCAGTGGTATCGAAACGGTTCTGTTATTGGCTCCGCCACAGCATTAACCTACACCCTTGTTGCAGCCGATAACGCCGCTAATATCACCTTCGAAGTCACACCTATTGCCAGCACGGGTGAGACCACGAGCATTAGTGTGCAATCGTCAGCAACCTTAATTAACTCAATGCCTGTTGCCTCCGGTGTGTCGATTACCGATAGCAATGGTGGCTCTGCACTTATCGGTGACACGCTTGAAGGGAATTACAACTACGGTGATTCAGAGGGCGACATTGAAGGCGCAACAGCATTCCGTTGGTTGCGTAATGGCGTCGCAATTTCCGCTGCAACAGCGGACACTTACACAACCGTGTTGGCCGATAGCGGACAGAACCTGACTTTTGAAGTTACACCGATAGCGACTTCAGGCAGTGCCATCGGAGCGCCAGCTTTATCAACTGGCATGACGATCTCCAATAGTATTCCCGTTGCCGAAAATGTGGTGATTACAGGGAACGCTATTATTGGTTCCGTTCTTTCTGGCGGCTATAACTACAGCGATGTAGAGGGTGACGTCGAGGGAACATCTACTTTCCAGTGGTACCGAAACGGCTCCGCTATTGGTTCCGCCACAGCGCAAACCTACACCCTTGCAGTAGCCGATAACGCGACCAATATTATTTTTGAAGTGACACCGATTGCCGCCAGCGGAACGCCTACCGGCAACAGTGTGCTATCGACACCAACATTAATTAACGCAGTTCCGGTAGCTTCAGCTCTGTTGATTATTGACAGCAATGGGGGCAATGCCGTGATGGGTGACGCCCTAGTTGGCAGTTACGTCTACAACGATGCTGATGGCGATAGCCAAGGTGCAACAGGTTTTCGTTGGTTGCGTAATGGCTCCGCTATATCCGGCGCAACGGCAGGTACTTACACCATTGTGTTGGCAGACGTTGGGCAAAACCTAAGGTTCGAAGTTACGCCGATAGCCAGTACAGGCAGTATTACGGGAGTGACGGTTGTATCGAGCGCGATCGGCACCTTAAACAGTGCGCCTGTTGCAACAGATGTTGCGATTGATGATCTGAACGGCGGTGACGTAGTCATCAATGACGTTCTCAATGGCCTGTATGTTTACGATGACATCGACGGCGATATTCAAGGGGCCAGCACATACCGTTGGTTGCGTAATGGTTCGCCAATAGCGGGCGCGACGCTTGGCAACTACACCGTGGCGTTAGCCGATGTAGGGCAGGCACTCAGTTTTGAAGTCACGCCTGTGGCCCTAACAGGAACTACCACTGGCCTGGCAAGCACTTCTGCGCCAGTGAATGTGATCCCAGTATTTACGCTCACATACAGTGCTGGGAGTGGCGGCGGTATCAGTGGTGATGCCGCTCAAACAATCAGCGAAGGTGCTGATGGCAGTGCAGTGACAGCGGTGCCCGACACGGGGTACAACTTTGTGCAATGGAGCGATGGACTGACCACCGCCAGTCGCACGGATACGAATGTCACGGCCAATGTAAATGTAAGTGCAAGTTTTAGTCCGCAAATACCCTTCGTTACCACATGGCGAACAGATAACCCCGGTACGACAAACGACAACCAGGTAAGAATAGGAACGTCCGGGTCGGGTTACAACTACCAGATAGATTGGGGAGATGGTCTTAGTGATAGCAATGTGGCAGGGGATATTACCCATACTTATGAAAACCCCGGCACCTACACTGTCAGCATAAGGGGGGCGTTTCCTCGAATCTATTTTCAATCTAGCGGATACGACAATGAAAAGCTCCTGTCCGTTGAGCAGTGGGGCGATAACCCATGGCAATCGATGAGCTTCGCGTTTTATAACTGTTCAAACCTTGTCGTCAACGCCCCAGGTGCACCTGATTTGTCTCAGCTTACAGATATGTCCTATATGTTTAGCGGTGCCAGCGCCTTTAATCAGGCTATCGGCAGTTGGGATGTTTCGTCTGTGACGACTATGTCCCAAATGTTTTACTCGGCCAGCTCCTTTAATCAGGCTATCGGGACTTGGGATGTTTCGTCTGTGACGACTATGTATCGAATGTTTTCCGGCGCCAGCGCCTTTAATCAGGCTATCGGGACTTGGGATGTTTCGTCTGTGACAGAGATGTACCACATGTTTTCCTACGCCAGCGCCTTTAATCAGGCTATCGGGACTTGGGATGTTTCGTCTGTGACGACTATGTCCGGCATGTTTTACTCGGCCAGCGCCTTTAATCAGACTATCGGCAATTGGGATGTTGCGTTTGTGACAGATATGTCCAACATGTTTTACTCGGCCAGCGTCTTTGATCAGGCTGTTGGTACGTGGGACGTTTCGTCTGTGACAAATATGTACCGCATGTTTTATGCGGCCAACGCCTTTGATCAGGATGTCGGCACTTGGGATGTTTCGTCTGTGACGAATATGTCCAACATGTTTTTCTCGGCGAGCGTCTTTAATCGGGACATAGGCACTTGGGATGTTTCGTCTGTGACGGATATGTCCCGCATGTTTAGAAGCGCCAGTGCCTTTAATCTGGATCTAGGCACTTGGGATGTTTCGTCTGTGATCAATATGTCCCGCATGTTTTTCTACGCCAGCGCCTTTAATCAGGCTATCGGCAGTTGGGATGTTTCGTCTGTGACAGATATGTACTACATGTTTGGATACGCCAGTGCCTTTAATCAGGCTATCGGCAATTGGGATGTTTCGTCTGTGACCACTATGTCCTACATGTTTAGGAACGCCAGCGCCTTTAACCAATATATCGGCACTTGGGATGTTTCGTCTGTGACGGATATGTCCGTCATGTTTTATGGGGCCAGCGCCTTTAATCAGGCTATCGGCACTTGGGATGTTTCGTCTGTGACGAATATGTACTACATGTTTTATGGAACCAGCGCCTTTAATCAGGCTATCGGCAATTGGGATGTTTCGTCTGTGACAAATATGTCCGGAATGTTTGACTCAGCCAGCTTTAATCGGAATATCGGCACTTGGGATGTTTCGTCTGTGATTACTATGTCCTACATGTTTAGGAACTCCAGCACCTTTAATCAGGATATCGGCACTTGGGATGTTTCGTCTGTGACCACTATGGTCGCCATGTTCCAGGGTGCGGCATTCTCAATTTCAAACTACGATGCCCTACTCATTGGCTGGAGTGCGCTTAACCTGCAAAATGATGTGACGTTCGAAGGTGGGAGCAGCGGATATTCAAGTGCCTCACAAGCGGCTAGAGAGATACTAACAGGCACTTTTAATTGGGCAGTGACCGATGGAGGTATTGTCCAACTAATAGTCAATGCGAGTGCTGGCACGGGTGGTGATATTAGCCCGCCCAGCCAAACTATCAACCATGGTTCGACAGCTGTATTTAATGTGACGACGGATGCAGGGTATAGCATCAATACGGTGACAGGATGTGGCGGTTTACTTTCTGGAAATACCTACACAACGGGAGCGATAACGATTGCCTGTTCGGTCAGTGCCAGTTTCAATGTGGCCGCGCCAACGCTGGCGAACGCTTCCGACAGAACGTATACGCAAAACACCGCGATCTCGGCCTTTACCTTTGCGAATAGCGGTGGCGCTAGCCTAACCAGCTGTTCAGCAAATTCGTTGCCAGCCGGGTTGAGTGTGGCTGTTTCAGGAACGACTTGTCAGATCAGTGGTACACCTACAGGCGCACAAACTGCGACAACGCATACGATTACCGCAACCAATTCGACGGGTAGTGATACGGCCACGGTAAGAATTACCGTCAATGTCGCCGCGCCGATACTGGCGAATGCCTCCGACAGAACGTATACGCAAAACACTGTGATCTCTGACTTTAGTTTTGTAAATAGCGGTGGCGGAAGCCTAACCAGCTGTTCAGCAAATTCGTTGCCAGCCGGGTTGAGTGTGGTTGTTTCGGGGGCGACTTGTCAGATCAGTGGTACACCGACGGGAACGCAAGGGCCTACAACGCACACGATTACCGCAACGAACTCGACGGGCAGTGATACAGCCACGGTAAGAATTACCGTCAATGCAGCTATTGATGCACCGGTACTGGCGAATGTTTCCGATAGAACGTATATGCAAAACATCGCGATCTCGGCGCTTAGTTTTACAAATAGTGGTGGCGCTAGCCTGACCAGCTGTTCGGCGAATGCGCTGCCAGCGGGATTAAGTGTGGCGATTTCAGGAACGACTTGTGTTATCACGGGTATACCTACGGTTTCACAAGGGTTCTCTACCTATAGTGTTACGGCGGTAAATGTATCCGGGAGCAGCTCTGCCTCGGTGGACATAGCGATAAGAGCAGAAAATATACCTCTTCCTTTCGATTTTCTACCTCAGACTAATGTTGTTCCGTCTGCAGAAGTTATGTCCAATACGGTTGTTATTCAGGGGCTTGGAGTAACCGTCCCAATTTCGGTAAGTGAGGGGTGTGAATACTCGATCAATGAAGGAGCGTTTACAGGTTTGACGGGCACGATAGGGAATGGCGACGGTGTGCGAATGAGGTGTAATGCTCCAGCTGAATTCAATACGCTTTCCAGCAATGTCATGAATGTAGGTGATGGTACTGGGCTATTTAATATTACAACATGGCAAGAAGTGGACGGAGAAATAATATACCCACCTAAGCAATCGTTGACCAATGACAGTGTCATTACAGTACGTGGAAAGGCTTTTGCGGAGGGCGGGATTGAAGCGGTTAGCGTTGGTGGTGTTGCTGCACAGACGTCAGATAACTTCGCTAATTGGGAAGCAACTGTGCCTCTAGCTGGTGGCGGCAATACCTTACAGTTAAGTATTGATCCTATCGGTGCAGGCCCACAGATTACTGACAGCGTGACGGTTGAGAAAAGTGCTTTTATTACTGATCCGAAAGACATGGTAATGAGCGCAGACGAAAGTATGATTTATGTCATGTCGGATAACACCTTAATGGAACTTGATAGGAGCAGTGGAGATGCGCGCGTACTATCCGGTGCCGATGTCCCAAATAATGAAAATTTATTTCAGGATGTTCGAGATATTCGGCTGGATCAGTTAAATAACCGAATATTAGTGACAGATGAGCAAGATGGCGTTAGCACTCTTAAAGAAGTGAGCCTGGCTACCGGTAGTCGTTCAATCTTGTTTCAAGATGCGCTGCCTGAGCCAAGTATTGCATTAGATCCGCTACACATCATTGCACACCCATCTAACCCAAATAGGGTTTTGGTGTCGGATCAGAGGGCCGTATACAGTATCGATTTGTCGACTTCACAAATTTCTCTTGTGTCCGGCGAGGCTCAAGGCGAAGGGACGGCATTCACAAGTATTGGTGCTTTGTTAGCTTACCCAAATGATGACACGAAAATTTTAGTTGCACAGGGGGCCTTCTTAATAGAAGTCAGCTTAGCGACAGTCTCATTAGGCGATCGAAATACCCTTCCTGTTAACATGCCTTTGGGGAATCCCCTGGGTATGGTGGCGCACCCAACATTGGAAAATACCGTTTTGGTTTTGGGCTCGTATGGAATTGTACAAGTTGATCTACAAAGTGGAGAGCCACAACAGATATCTGATGCCACTAGTGGCCTAAACAACCTTGTATCAATAGCGCAACACCCTACCGATACAAACCAAATACTAGTTGCGGAGAGAACACAGGGAGTGCTCAATATTAATTTGACTACCGGCGAGCTGACTTCCACTCTTTCAAGCAGAGCTTGGGGCATTTCGCCGCACCCACAAGACCCTTCGCGTGTACTCGTTGCTCATGATGCTTCTATTTCAGCGCTAGACCCACTTACGAATACTGAAGAGGTAATATCAAGTGCGGAGCTCGGTGGAGGAGTTATTATTGATCTTTATGAGCAAATGACAGTCGTTCCAACGGGTAACGAAATAATTGTTTTGGAACGATACTTAGATGCTGTTATAGCGGTAGATTTGGATACAGGTGATCGCCGCTCTGTTTACGACAGAAGTATCCCTGATGAAAATAATACTTTGGGTGACGTGACGGCCATGGCGTGGGACCCCGTCCAAAATAGAGTTCTACTAACAGATGTAAATCGAAGAGCCCTTGTAGAGCATGATTTAGACACTAACGAAAGGCGGGTTCTCGCTGGACTTATTTCCTACCCTATTGATGTGCTTATAGATGAAGACAATAATCAGGCTATTGTGTTTGATGCCAACTCTGGGGGTAGTCGCGGAAGTAATAGCATTATTGGAATTTCATTGGACGAAGAGTTACTCGGCCAGCGATCTCTTTTGCTTCAAGGAGGCTTTGGCGAATTCGGATCGTCCACTTATTCGGTGGGCGCAATGCAATTTACAAATACTCCGGGGACACTAGCCACCGCGGCATTAGGAAGTTCATTTAGTCGGTTGACTACTGCCAATTATTTTGAGGACAATATATCTAATATATTTACTGATCGTGCTTCTTCGAGTTTTGAAAACTATAATTTTTCTGATCTATTATTTGACTCGATAACAAATGAGTCGCTGATTATGAGCCCGCTAAAAACCTACCATGTGGATATTGAAAGTGGCGATATGTATTCTCAACCTATCCACGCTACGCCTAACAGGGAAAATGAATTTGGCTCAATTGAATATATGGCCTATGACGCTACAAACAAACGTTTACTTGTTACAGACTGGGAGGCGGGGATATTATTCGCTGTTGACCCCAATACGGGCACACGAAGTGTCGTATCAGATGTGAATTCGCCAAACAGTACGATTGATTTTGATAGACCACTTGGCTTAGTCGTTGATACGGCGAATAATCGTGCACTCGTTGTTGATGATGGCCACGATCTTATAATAGCTGTTGATTTGACATCGGGAGCTCGAAGTGTGTTTGCAGATAATACTAGTGTTGGTGAAGTGGATTTCTCTCGTCCATATGACATAGGTTTGGATTTACCAAATAATCGATTATTTGTGTTAGATCTTTCGGGTAGCAATGGGCTATTGATCGCAGTCGATCTCGACACTAAGGCTCGTATACTAGTGTCAGATCAGAATCGGGGAATTGGATTTGCGGTCGACTGGGAAGGCCAGCGAGTATTTTCTTTGCCTTGGCGAAGTTATCAGGTTGATGAGGTGAATATTGGAGAAAGCGGGTTTGGTGATGTCAGAACCGTTACCAGTAGCTCTGTGGGTGGCGGAGACTCTTCTACCAATCTATGGGGCGCCAAAAGCGTTGCTTATGATGCTGAGAATAACCGTCTAATTATTGTGTCCGATTCAGGTCGAGTGATCGCAGTAGATGTTGATACGGGTACAAGATTAGTTCTTTCGAGTCTTTCCAGTTCATTGCTATCCCTGAATGCACTTTCAGATATTGTTATTGAGCCAGAATCAGGGAGAATTTTTATCCTTGATCAAACAACTGACTCTATCATTGCCTTTGATATCGAAAGTGGGGAGAGAGTATTGCTTTCGCATTGAGTCGGTGTTTTATGAAATTGTTATTATTGAAGTGTTGTACTATAAAGGTGTGATTTTTCAAGTTTCGATGGAGTTAGGCTCGATCAAAGCAAATAAAACCCCACGCCAGCATAGCTGGTGTGGGTTTTTTTCGATAAGTTATTCAGGATTTTACTTGTGCGTATTTATAATGACCAATTGTTCTGATCTGGTTATTATCTTGTTGGATTTTCAACTCTATCGGCAAACCCGCATCATTCATAAAACTATAATGATCTTCATGCGCTAAAAGCGTTTGCACAGTAATAAAGTTCTGTGTGCTATTTTTAAATACCAAGACTTATCTCAGAAAAGTCTGAGTCCAATTCATTTGCCTGGTAGCTGATGTTTGATCGCTGAATTGTATAGAGTTTAAATCCTGAAATGAAAGGGGTCGGGTCTATTTTATAGTGTTAAAGAATGTGACGGCACCATCGTCTGGCACTTAATTGCTCAACGAACTCTTTCAGCTATTGAAGGCCGTACTCCCGTGGTTACCGAAATCGCCAGTGATTTTGACGGTAATGTCTTAACTTATGCCATTAGCCACGGAGCCGATGAATTAAATTTCTCAATAAACGCCTTTGCCGGTGATGTAACGTTTGCAAATGCACCACCCGTATCTGCGCCGGAAGATGCCAGCGGAGATAATATTTACGAAGTCAGTATTAGTGTGACAGACGGATTCTCGACATTAACGCGATCAATTGCTGTGACGGTAACGTCTCTGTAATTAGGATTACGAATGAGATTGAGTCTCTAACATAAAATGCATATTAACTATTAAGTTGATGTGCGTTTTATTCCTTTATCAAAACAAATAAAAAACCCACGTCAGCTATGCTGGCGTGGGTTTTTTCGATAATTTATTCAATGTTTTATTTTTATGTCTTAACCATAATAACCATTTATTCTGAACTGGTTATCAAGTTGTTGGACTTACAACTCTATCCGCAAACCCGCACTAGCCATAAAACTATCATAATCCTCATGCGCTAAAAGCGTTTGCACAGTAATAAAAGCCTGTGTGCCATTCTTAAATACAAACACACCACCAAGACTAAGCTCAGCAAAGTCAGAATCCAATTCATCTGTTTGGTAGCTAAATTGTATAGAATTCAAATCCTGTACAAAGCTAACATTTACGTCACGCTCATCGTCTTTAAACTCATGCCGCCATGTCAGGTCGATTTGAGGAATAAAAGCTCCAAAGCTTGTGTCCATCGAATAACTGCCTTGAATTCCGAGAACAGCTTGTAACGATTTTTTCTCATCATCATGAAAGGTTAACTCTAAGCCTGAAGCTCCTTGCTCAGAATAGGTGCCGTAATCGCTGTTTAGCCAATCAAAACCAAATTGAGTGGCGATGTTTAAACTGCCCGCATTAAAGTCATAAATACCACGAAGAGCTAGGCCCATTTGGTCATAGTCGTAATCGGCATCGGGGGTTCCATCAATGCTTAGAAGTAACCCTCCGTTTGCGGCTAGCTGGGTAAAGTTCGTATTACGTTGACGTTCAGCTGAAACATCTTCGTAGGTCGCGGCAACGTCAATTGAAAATTGGTCTGTTGTTTGAAAGGACGCTAAAAAGTGTAAGCCTGTAGTGTCGAGTGCAAAATCACCGCCGCCCTCATAATCACCATCGTGCTGGGTAACGTCCAAAACAAGGCTGTAAGCTGAAGTTACGGTGGGCATATAGCTGGCACCAATGACAAAACTGTTAAGGCTGGAATCAAACGCGCTTTCGGTCTCTGATGCGTCGCGATCTAGGGATTCATTTTCTACTGTAAAAAACATACTCCAATTACCTGAGTCAGAAGTAATGCTTTCTGCATCTCCAGAAAATCCGCTACCTGGCATAGACGCAGGTGTTGCTGATCCGCCACCGGTTGAAGCGATTGAGCCCCCTTGGGGCGTATTGCTAAAGCAGATAGTATTTGCAAGCTCGCCTGTGAGGTCAGCGCCAGCGTCGATAAGGTTAGTACATGCTAAACCGCCAATAGGGGTCGCGATCTGCAGTTCCACAGCCTCATCAAGAGACAATGCCTGTGCATTTGTCGCTAAGCTAATAGCCAGAGGCAATGCTAGCTGAGCCATTCTCGTTAGGTGCTTTGTGGATTTATTTGTTGATTTTGTAGTGTGAGGGTAAGTCATATTTCCTTTTCCTTGTCCTTTAGTGGTAACAATCGGTTTAAGTCTTTAATATAAGCCGCAAGCGATGCTCGCCAGCGCCTGCATGTGAATTTTGGCGACTCATTATAATCGTAAATGGATTACAATAATTGACGCAGATCTCGTTATTTCACTAAATTGTTATTTCCTCCTATCCATCTGTTATTGACTGATATTGCCCCATGACCAGCGAAGACGATCAAACTCGCCTTATTACAGACAAAACGGTTGCGCAGCCGAAGTCTCCAGCACCTGAACGAAAAAAAGCGCTTGAAGAGACCCGAATGGCTCCAGAGGCGACTCGTGTTAAAGCTAGAAAAGCCTCCGCCAATTCAACGAGTATGCGGGCGTCGGCAGTTACAATTTCCGCGGATTTGCCAGATGCTGATGCGGGCCTGGAATCAAGGTCAAAGTGGGAAGATGGTTTATCGCTGAATGAACTGGAAGAAAAGCCGAAGACGAACTCAACAGACTTTCCCTCTACACTTCAATTTGCTGAAAATACAGATCAAAAGTATCGCAATGCCCGCGCCGTAAAAACCTCGGACGACCTTGTTCCGGGGGTCGTCGTTAAGCAGCGTTTTAAGTTAGTAAAACGCTTAGGTCGCGGGGGGATGGGAACGATATTTCTGGCTGCCGATTTGCGCAAAGAAGAATTGCAGGATCGGGATTCGCATATCGCGATTAAATTTCTTAATGAAGAGCTTCACGACAGCATGTCTGCGGTGATTGCTTTACAGCGAGAAGCAAAAAAATCACAGGCATTGTCTCATCCGAATATTGTAATCGTGTACGATTTTGACCGAGAAAATACGATATTTTTCTTCAGTATGGAGTATTTGAAGGGGGAGTCTTTCGACCATTATATTTCGCGTAGTGCAAACCGCATGGAGAAGAGCCCCCAACTTATGCGTTACGTGGAGTTTATGGCGAGAGGCCTGGCTTACGCGCATCAAGAAGGGTTTGTTCACGCAGATTTTAAACCGGCCAACGTATTTTTGACCGAGCAGGGGCAAATAAAGGTTTTGGATTTTGGTATTGCTCAGGCGGTACGGAGCAATATGGCGGCTAGCCATAGCGACGATTCGATTTTTGACCCTGCGTCTTTAGGCGCTATGACGCCGAACTATGCCAGTCTGGAAATGTTAGATCACCAAAGGCCAGTCCCGTCGGATGACGTGTACGGTCTTGCAGTTGTTGCCTATGAGCTGCTTTCAGGGGGACACCCCTATCAAGCGAATGGAAAGCGTTTAACTGCGAAGCAAGCTTATGAGATGAACCTCGAAGTGAAGCCTATTAAGGGTGTATCTCGTCGGCATATGAAGGCGATTACTAAAGGTTTGGCTTTTAAGCGAGTGGATCGCTTCGAAAATGCTGGAACCTTTATTGATGCGATTAAACCCAAAGTAAAACTGCGCCGATCGGTTCTTGCGTTTATCGCGGTAATGATTTTTTCGGTCGTTCTTTCTTGGGGGTTTGTGGTTAATAAAACCGAAGCGGTTATCGGGTTTAGTGACTTGCCGCCCTCTATGAATGAGCTGGTCGAAACGATAAAAGAAGCTGATGTCATATTTGCTCGCGGGGATATCGATCAGTCGCACAAGTATTATGTTCAGGCGTGGGAGGCCGGTGTCGACCTCGTCAAGAGTGATTCGCGAGATCAATACAAGCTCAAAGTCATTATCGATCGTCGTATTAATAAAGTCACACGGCATTTTATATCAAAAATTAATGCAAAATCGTCGGATCAGTACACCCTTATTCAGCTGGAATTGACTCTGAATTTTCTTCAAAAAGATGACTTGGGCAGTATTGATGAAGAAATTGGCCGGGCGCTTGAACGTATTCAGGTAAAGCTCGACGGTGAGTAAGTTGAGCTTGAGTAACGTGAATAAGGTAAGCAATGTCACGAATTGAGCACTAGACGACTATGCTTCGCGTCTGGTTTTTGTAGAATACGACGGCTATCAGCTTGTATGGCTTCTGTAACGTTCGTTTATACGAAGGGAATGGGATCAGTAAAATAGGAAATTTAGAAGGAAAACTTTGTGAATACTCTTCAATTACTTCAACTATCAAAACGTAAATTATTCTGTGTCCTTGTTTCGGGGGTGCTTGTGGTGAGTTGTGGTACTCCACAAACGAAAGATACAGATGCCGCTATGGAAGGCTATAAAGAGGTCGAAGAGCTGCAAATTGTGGATTGCTTGCTTGCTGGTAAGGTAAAGCGCCTGGGTGGCATTACCTATGTTTCTGAACGAAAAGGGATACGCACAACTGCACAGAACTGTAATTTGCGCGGAGGCGAATATGTGGCGTATGACCGAGCGGATTACCGTTCAGCGCTAAATGTATGGTTGAAAGGGGCTGAAAAAGGCGATCCTGAGTCGCAGACCTATGTTGGTGAAATATTTGAAAAAGGCCTTGGCCGCAATGTGGATTATGGTTTAGCCGCCAGTTGGTATCAAAAAGCGGCGGATCAAGGGTATAAACGTGCGCAGATCAATTTAGGTTTTTTGTTTGAAAAGGGCTTGGGGGTTGAGAAGGATTTAGGAAAAGCTCTTAGTTATTATCGCGCTTCGGCGGGTGGTGAAGAATTAGTTTTGGCTTCTGCCGCAAAAGAGGAAGTGGAAAAAGCCCGTTCAGAACTGAATTCACAGCTTTCTTCAGCTAAAAATGAATCAAATTATTTGAAGCAGCAGTTAGCGAGTATCGAAAAGCAAAAAGCGTCTGCGGTACAGCATGAGAGTGATTCTTCGGGAAGTGGAGGATTTGCACAGCAGTTATCGGTAGTGTTAAAACTGTATGAAAAATCACAGTCTGAATTAAATCAATTAAACAATAAGCTCGCTAGTCTTCCCCAAACGACTTTTAGAAATATTGCATCTACTGATTTATTGCAACCCGTTACTCTAGACAAAACGGACCCTCTTGAGTTTGGCGAAATTGAATTTGGTCGCTATTTCGCGCTTATTATTGGCAATCAAAATTATTTATATTTAGACGATTTACAATCGCCGCATAAAGATGCGCTTAGAATGAAAGAAGTTCTTGAAAATCGATATGGCTTTAGCACGATGACGATTTTTGATGCGACTGAAAAAGAAATTCTAAATGCTTTTAACGATTTGTATTTACAGGTTGGCCCGGAAGATAACCTGTTGGTGTTTTATGCTGGACATGGAAACTTATCGAAGAGCCTTAATAGTAAACGTAAACGAGGTTACTGGTTGCCAACAAACGCACATAAAAATCGTTTAGATAACTGGATTAATAACAGTGTTATCAGTGACCATTTGGATCGTATTCGGGCACGTTCGATATTGGTTATTGCTGATTCGTGTTTTGCCGGAAACTTGGCGTCAGAAAAAAGTGCCTTCTTACTGGGCGGGATTAATTCTGACTTGTCTCAAGAATCAATTAAAAATGGTATTTCACGTCGATCGAGAATTGTGATTTCCTCCGGCGGAGAAAAGCCAGTTCTCGATGGCACAAATGGAGGGCATTCTATTTTCGCCAACGCCTTGATTAATTTGCTTGAGAATAATGACAGTATCCTTCGGGAAAATATGGTGTTCTCACGTGTGGCTGTCGATGTTTATCAGCAAGCAAAACACAATAACATTGATCAAAACCCTGAAATGCGCCCGATTCGTGCAGCCGGACATGAAGGGGGGGATTTCTATTTTATCCCGACAAATTCTGCTAATGCAGCGCGCCATAATTTGGCGGAAGATTTTTTAGCAAAGGGCTATTGATCTAATCGTATAGTCGATCATGCAGAGCATCTACAGGGAAGTAGGTATTAGTTTGATGAAACAGGCAACTTAATTCGAGTACTTGACGGAGGAATGTCAGCCTAACGTAGTACCGGGGACTATTTAGTTCTGCTCCGCGAGTAAGGCGAATGTTTAGGATATAACGTACTTTGCTCGGAAGTGTTCTAAGTTACCAATTTATTGAACGTCACATAATTTATCGAAGCTAAATGTATTTGTTAATGCCGTCTCTTTAGTCAGTGGGTTCTTGGCGCATTCCCTCTTTTTTATTCTTGCGCACCTAAGACCATCCCCTTGTTTGTATTCTCCCCCAAGCTGTATTACATTATCCCGCTCTATCGATTCATTCATGTTCATAAAAATAAGAAGCCGAACACGTTATGGATACTATTTTGAGCCGCAAGGCCTTTAGTCCCACTTCGCAAGATAATCAGCCTTATGAATACCGGCGACTCTTTAAATCGAGTGATGCCTTAGCCTGGACTAGCAACGGAGAAAACTGTACATTTTCCCAGCTTAGATCCCGAGTAGAGGAGTTCAAAACCAGTCTTCAATGGGTGAAAGGTGCCACTGCAATTACTACGGCAAAACCGGGTATTGATTTTGTTGTGCGTTTTGTAGCAATGCTAGAGCTGGAATATCCCCAGGCTGTATTACCTGCTGGCGCGTCCTTGGCCCAGAAAAAGGAGTATGCGGCGTTATTGGGTTGTTCTTTCTATATTGACGACGATAGCTCGGTTAATTGGTTGAACGCTGAAGAGTCGACAAAGCTGCAATCGAATACGGTATTGGTGTTATTCACTTCCGGTAGTTCTGGTCGCCCTAAAGGGGTTGAGCTTTCTCGAAAAAATATTGACGCAAGTAGCGCTGCCATTATTGAGTCTCTCGCGTTTCATGATGTTTCGCATCAATGGCTACAAATAAATCTGCATTATTCGTTTGGTTTGTTGGGGCAGTTGCTACCGGCTTTACGCTGTGGTGTTCATACCCATTGGTTGAATCATATGCTTGCATTAGTTCAGCAATTATCAGAAACGAATCCGGGTGGAATGATTAGCGGTGTGCCGTCTCAGTTATTAACGCTTTGCCAAATATTAGCCCAAAATCCTGGCGCTACAGCACACGTGACACATGTGGTGTCTGCCGGTTGCTATGTAACGGAATCATTACGGCAGACTTTACATGCAATATTCCCCAATGCGACAGTCTATTTAAATTATGGGCAGACAGAAGCCAGCCCTCGCATTCTGTGTTTATCGAATAACGACACGAAATATTTTTCCGCTGCAACGGGTTACCCTGTTGGGGGCTTAGACGTTAAGTTGGCCGATGATGGTGAGCTTTTGGTTGCGGGTGATCAAATAATGTTGGGTTACTTAGGGGAAGAAAATAGCCCTGTTCAGGATGGGTGGCTGCATACGGGTGATCTCGCAAGTATTGATGAGCAGGGCTTAGTCTCAATACGGGGGCGGAAAGATACTGTTGTGAAAATCAGCGGTGAAAAAGTCGCTTTGGTTGAAATTGAAAGGGCCATAAATGGTTTGAACGAGGTTACGTCCGCTGCTGTCACTGCTGTAGAAGACAGTCGTTGTGGTAGGCAGTTACGTGCTGTGATGGTGTTCGATTCAAAAAAATTATCACATGCGCAATTGGTCGCCCAATTAGGGGAGCAGTTATCAGCGAAAAAAATCCCGACGTTTTTTTATGAGGTGGCAGACCTCCCTAAAAATTTGAATGGAAAGGTCGATCGTAAAAGGTTGGTTGAATGCCTAGCGGAAGAAAAACTTATTAGTTAAAAATTTCTATGAATGAAGTTCTGGGTTGCTAGTTTTGCCATACTTTTAATACCTTGTTGAAAAATTGTTTACTTGAGTCACTGTCGTAATTAACACTTCAAAATTTCTAGTTAGCCATCTGCTTCCAGGGAGAAGATACGGATACCCTTTGAGTAGACGGTTTGCGCGCTTATTTTTCGTGACGCTCGTTAAAGGGCGGGCTGACTAATCCGGGCGGGCTACTGATATGAAAGTGGAGGCTAAAGAAAAGTGCTAGATGATAAGGCTAAGAAACGTGGATCAAGTAGGCGAGCGGGTCAAGAGGGAGGATTGGTCAATATCTTCAAAGATGCGAGAGCTATACTAGTCGCAAGCTAAAGCCTTAAGATAGGGTTAGTCTGAACAAACTATTCAAAATTCGTACTGGCCCAATCGCCTTGTAATGCCGCGGCATGCGCTTTTTTTTCGCTGCCGCCTTCAGAGTTAATATGTTTAACATAACGCTGCATCCCCTGTTCAGCATCCAGTCGACTGCCGAACGGGCCGATTTCAGTTCCCTCTCGGGTCGAGAAATAATGCTTTTCATCTACGATGTATAAGCGTTCTGAGCGGAAGCGGGTTTTTTCCTCTTCCCCATCTCTGCAGGTCATTTTGTTCGCCTTGAAAGTAGTCGTATAGCTTAAAGTTTAGCTAGTGACTTTAAGTTTTACCAATAATCTTTTGATTTAACAGGAGTTTTTTTAAAGCGTGGGGTTTTATGATTTTGTCGTCAATTCCGCATGGGGAACGTTATGCGTCAAAAAGAGTGATTGGTATAAGGATGTATGTTTTGGCGGAGATAGCTGGCCTGCACTTGCAGGCCAGTTGTTGAAGGCTGATGAATTGTAAGGTTAAGCTTGTGCTTGTCTAACCGATGCTAATTTTACGCAGACCAAAAAGACTTCCATTGCTTCGTTAACTTGTTCAATTGTTGGAACTGTTGGTGCGATGCGAATATTGCGGTCTTCTGGGTCGCTACCGTAAGGGAAGGTGGCTCCGGCTGGCGTCAGTTTAACACCGGCGTCGCCTGCGAGTTTGACGACTTTTTTTGCCAATCCGGGGCGTGTGTCAAATGATATGAAGTAACCGCCTTCGGCGGATTCCCATTCGCCTAAATCGTTATCGGCAAAAGCACGGTTTAAATGACGGAGGACAGATTCAAACCGTGGCTTAATGATTTGCGCATGCTTTTTCATGTGGGCGGAGAGAGAGCTGTTTTTTTCAAAAAACTTCACATGTCGCAACTGGTTAACTTTGTCAGGCCCAATGGTGATAAATCCGAGGGACTTTTTAATGCCGCTAAGGTTGGCTTCACTTGCGCCTAAAAATGCAATGCCTGAGCCTGCGTGGGTTACTTTTGATGTTGAGGCAAATTGCAAAATACTGTCGAGCGTGTCGGCGTTTTTACTGGCGGTGAAAATATTGGCCAGCGCTTGGGGTTTATCGCTTAGATCATGAATAGCGTAGGCGTTATCCCAAAAAACTCGGAAGTCTTTATGTGCGATTTTGCCAAGTTTGGCTATGCGTGTAACAACCTCATCGCTGTATATTACGCCGGTTGGGTTTGAATATTTTGGAACGCACCATAGGCCACGAATAGTATCGTCTTTGGCGATAAGTGCTTCGACCGCGTCCATGTCAGGGCCGTTAGCGTCCATACCGACTGTTACCATGTCGATCCCCAAGTGCTCACAAACTGAGTAATGGCGATCATAGCCCGGCACTGGGCATATGAATTTAACTTGGCCTTGCTTATTCCAGGCGGAATCCGGGCCGGACAAACCGAAGAAGAACGCAATGCTCATCGCTTGGTGCATTAAGGTTAGGCTGCTATTGCCGCCGGCAATAACGTTTTCAGCCGGGATGCCGAGTATGTCTCCCCCGAGAATTCGAGCCTCTTTAATACCTTCTAAGCCGCCGTAATTGCGAACATCGACACCGCTCGGGCTCGTAAAATCTCCCTCTAAAATACCATCTAAAGCGTCGGATAGGCTGACTTGCTCGGCGGATGGCTTGCCGCGAGTGAGGTCCAAATTAAGTGATTTGGCTTTGATGTCATCGTATTGTGATGACAATTCGGATTCCCAGTTCGAAAGTTGTTCTGGGCTGGCACCATCGAGATTCACGGTGTGATTTCCTCTGTTCGTTATTGCGTAGGCATTCTATGGGTAAATTCTGTGCGCAATTATACCTTTTCGACGGAGGTGGCAACAGAGCTTCTGAGTCAGAAATAATGGAATTAGCTGTGATAAACTGCGGGCTGATTACCGAGCAATTTTTATGAGTTTTTCTGTTAAGCCAACTTCCGAAGTGAATGCTATTCGCAATCGTGTTTCCGGGGGTTTAGATCTGGCCAGGTTACCGCCATTTTTGCGGGTTTTATTGACGACTGACGGGACTGTCACCAATGCCTTGGAAGCTTTTTTTTGGGAAGCGGTGGTTGTTGAGTCCATTCGTCAAAAAGAGATACTTCTGAATGAAGATGTGCCGAATTTAGAACTTAAGTCAGGCGCTTCTGTGCTCTCGCGACAGGTGCAACTGAGAGGTACCAAGAGCGAAACTGTTTATGTTAAAGCGGATTCGATTATTCGCTTTAATCTTTTGTCGCCGGATTTTCAGGCCGATCTTAAAGCCCAAAAACTGGGTGTTGGGGAGTTATTGCGAGATTGCGGTTTGGAGACCTACCGAGAAATTCTTGAGGTCGGTTGTGATGAGGGATCCCAAGAGGTTTGGCGTACCTATCGTATCGTGATGGATCATCGGCCATTTATTCAAATTACAGAACACTTTCCGCTAGCCGTATTTCAGCGCTAGGTACATATCCTCTTTTATTACAGTGGCCTCCATTTTAGGTGGGGGAATCTCTGAAAAAGAGACCAAAGATAAAAAGCGATAAAGACGTACCAGAGATTCTGAAATTAGGGGGGGGGGTGGAAAGTTGGAAATTAAAGAGAAGAGAACATTATGTCCCACACCGATTACATTAAAACCATTGTTCAAAATTCTATTGTGGTTAAACAAGCGATATTGGATTCTGCTGAGAAATTAGAGGCGATTAATGTTGTTGCTGAGCTATGTGTGTCTGCCTATAAGTCTGGTCGAAAGATACTAATTGCCGGGAATGGTGGCAGTGCGGGTGATGCTCAGCATATTGCTGCGGAGCTTGTCGCACGGTTCGAATTCGATCGGCCTGGCCTACCTGCTATCGCGCTGACCACTGATACCTCGATGATCACGGCTATTGGAAATGACTATGGTTATGACTGCGTTTTCAGTCGTCAGCTAGAGGCGAATGGAGTTGAAGGCGATGTGTTTATTGGTATCAGCACTTCGGGAAACTCTAAAAATATACTTGCTGCTATGGAGAGCGCAAAGGCTAAGGGTATCGTTTGTGTCGGTCTTTGCGGAGAGGGTGGCCGTATTAAGGACGTATCGGACTTCGTTATCTCAATCCCTTCAAACTGTACGGCCCGAATTCAGGAAAGTCATATTTTGGTCGGACATATTCTTTGCGGCATTATCGAGAAATCGATGTTTTCACCGTCCTAGCCTAGTTCTGCTCGATAAGAAGTATTGTCGATAGATAAAACTCTTTGGGTGAGTTTATGTTGCCCGATACCGGTGTTTAAGTTTGATCACCGCAGGCCTCTTTTTTTTGGGTTGGCGCTAATTAGGCAGGTTAAATATCGCCCTATCTGAGCTCTGGGCACTGCTATACTTTTATTTACTCCATTGTATTGGCATGTGCCTCGGTCGCGAATGAGTGATATTAAGCGGATTTCTGTCAGAAAGCTCACAGTCGGAATGTATATCACCGATCAGACGGAGGGCATTGCCGATGGACAAATGCTTCAAAAAGGCTTTATTCGGCGTCCTGATACCCTCAAGAAGATCCAGGGTAAGGGAATCCACGACGTTTTCATCGATGTTGGCAAGGGGGAAGACTCCGCTTTTGCTACACCTATTCTTTCTAAGGAAACGACCTTTAGGCCGAGGGTCTCTCTAGTCGAAGAGAGAGAAAAAGCGGACAAGGTGTATGGCGAAGCGAGGGGCTTGGTTGAGGATGTGCTCAACAACGTCAAAATGGGGAGGGCCATTGATGTCACGCCTGTGGCGGAGCTGGCCGAGGATATCAATAATTCCATTCTTAATAACGCCAATGCGCTTTTGTGTCTCAGTCAAATACGGGATAAAGACAAGTATTTACTTGAGCACTCGGTGAATGTTGGGATTTTGATGAGTATCTTCTCGACCTTCCTTGGATTCGATAAGGTGACGGTGAAGGAGCTGACCACGGGTGCCTTATTGCATGATATTGGCAAAATACGCGTACCGACTGAAATTTTAAACAAGCCTGGTTCGTTGACCGATGAAGAGTGGGTCGAAATGAAGCGCCATGTGGTTTATGGCCAGGCGGTGTTGGCTAAGTCAGAGGGTATCAGTGATATCGCCAAATCGATCTGTGCGCTTCACCATGAGCGTTTGGACGGCAGTGGTTATCCAACGGGTATCATTGGTGACGATATCGATATTTACGGGCGTCTTGGGGCTATTGTTGATGTTTATGATGCGGTTACGGCGTCACGCTGCTACCACAAAGGCATGTCCCCGTTTAAGGCAATGAAGTTGTTGTTGAGCTTGGCGGGAAATCATTTTGACAAGGGCTTAGCGTACAGCTTTATTCGTTGCATGAGTGTTTACCCCGTAGGTACCGTGGTTGAACTGGATAATGGACGGTTGGGGGTGGTTTTAGAAACCAATGCAGAGTTTCCGAATAAGCCCCGTTTGAGAATTTTTTACAATATGAAGCATAAGCACTATGAGAAGCCGAGTGTGATTGATTTGGCGAGCTCTTTGGTGGATAAGCAAATTGTAAAAACTTGGCACCCAGATGATGTGGGCATCAATATCGATGAGTTCTTGTAGTGGACGTTGCTAGTCGTTAAGTGGGTTGCATCTATCTAATAGCCTTTTTTTTGGGCGTATCAATTGATTCAATATAAAGTTAATTTAGCGAGGGTCTTCAGTAGCGATATTGAAGCGTTTTGGTGTGTCTGACTTGTTGGGGTGGGTAGAGCTTCACGAGTTGCCGCTGTTGGACCATTTGCGGACCATTTCGGGGTGTGGTTTCGATGGCGAAAGCTGGGAGGTTTGTAAGTGATTGATTTTAAAGAAATAAATGGTAGCTAGGGGGAGACTTGAACTCCCGACCTCAGCATTATGAGTGCTGCGCTCTAACCAGCTGAGCTACCTAGCCATTTATTACTGTTTATAAAGCTCATCCTGATTTTTATAAACCTTCATGAAGTATTAAAAAGCTCCATTTGCGAAGGGCGGCCATTTTCACTAGTCGCCCCCTTAAAGTCAAGCGAGAATTGCCTGAGCGGTGAAAACTCCACTTGATGCTTGCAGAGCTTTCATTTTTTTATTGCTTTTGATTTAGACGTTAAAGCGAAAGTGAATGATATCGCCGTCTTTTACAATGTAATCCTTTCCTTCTAATCGCCATTTCCCGGCTTCTTTAGCGCCTTGCTCGCCTTTATTCTCGATAAAGTCGTCGTAACCGACGATTTCAGCTCGAATAAAGCCTTTTTCGAAATCCGTGTGAATCTTGCCAGCCGCTTGCGGAGCTGTTGAACCCACTGGGATTGTCCAAGCGCGGACTTCTTTTACGCCTGCAGTGAAGTAGGTATGGAGGTCAAGTAGCTCGTATCCGGCGCGAATCACTCGATTTAAGCCGGGTTCGGTCATGCCGATCTCTTCAAGAAACTCGATTTTCTCGTCATCTTCCAGTTCGGCAATTTCTGCTTCGAGTTTATTACAGACGGCAACGACGACTGCGTTTTCAGCTTCTGCAATTTTTCGAACGGTATCGAGAAGGGGGTTGTTCTCAAAGCCCTCTTCGTCGACGTTGGCGATGTACATTGTGGGTTTTACGGTGAGAAAGTTAAGCTCTTTTAGCATCGCCGCGTCATCTTCGTTTAAATCGAAGGAGCGTAAAGGCTTCGCTTCATTTAAATGCGGAAGGACCTTCTCGATAACGGCTTTCATTGCCATGGCGCGTGCATCTTTGCCTTTGGCTGCTTTGCTGAAGCGTTGTAAGGCTTTTTCGGCAGTGTCTAAATCTGAAAGCGCGAGTTCTGTGTTGATTACATCAATGTCGTCAGCAGGGCTGATTTTGTTTTCGACGTGAATGACGTTGGGGTCTTCGAAGCAGCGTACAACGTGAGCGATGGCGTCTGTCTCGCGGATAGTGGCGAGGAATTGGTTACCCAACCCTTCGCCCTTAGAGGCGCCAGCGACAAGTCCTGCAATATCGACAAACTCCATGGTCGTGGCTATGACTTTTTCAGGTTTCACAAAATCGACTATGCGCTCTTGACGCGGATCGGGGACCGGTACGACACCGGAATTCGGCTCGATTGTGCAAAAAGGAAAGTTTTCAGCCCCAATGCCAGCTTGAGTTAAGGCGTTAAACAAAGTGGATTTTCCCACATTGGGGAGGCCGACAATACCGCATTTAAAGCCCATGGATCTTTCCTGTTATTGGTTGTGAATAATTGGCGATGAAGTTTTTATGTTATGTGGTTTTTATACTATGAAGCTCGCGCATGGCTTTTTCCCAGTCGCCTGTTAAAAGGTCTGGAATAAACGGTAGGGCGTTTTCACTGGCGTCCTGGATTCTGTTTTTATCCTCGATTGACGCGCGCTTTAATACATAATTGGACACGAGTTTGGCGTTGCCGGGGTGTCCTATGCCGAGCCTGAGCCGGCCGAAATTCTTGTTGTTACCCAGTGAACTGATGATGTCGCGTAAGCCATTATGGCCGCCGTGACCGCCGCCAATTTTTAACTTGGCAATACCGGGGTCTAAATCGAGTTCATCGTGTGCAACGAGTATGGATTCCGGTTCAATTTTATAAAACTGAGCAAGTGCCGCGACGGATTGTCCGCTGCGATTCATAAACGTAGTAGGAATAAGTAATCTGAGATCTCTGCCAGCAATTGTTATTCGTCCATCATGGCCGAAAAATTTTGCGTTTGGGCTTAGAGATACTGAATGTTGCGCTGCCAGCTGAGAGACAAAGTCTTGTCCGGCATTGTGACGGGTATTTGCGTATTCGGGGCCTGGATTTCCCAGGCCCACGATTAGCTTTACAGGCGTATCAGGAGTTTTCATCTTGTGTATGCCTGTATTGAGGCGGAGCTTTTACTCTTCGCCTTCGCCTTCTTCAGTTTCAGAACTTTCTTCTTCTATAGCAACACCCTTAGGTTTATGGACGTTAGCTACAGGAAGGTCGTGGTCTGTACCGTGTGCCAATGCAACAGACTCGACGCCTTTCGGAAGTTTAAGGTCAGAAATATGAAGAGAGTGACCGATTTCAAGTTCGGCTAAATCCACTTCAATATATTCAGGTAAATCGCCCGGCAAACAAGAGATCTCTAGTTCGGTCATGTTGTGAGAAACAACGCCGCCTTGTTCTTTAACGCCTGTAGCCGTTTCCGCATTAATAAAGTGTAAAGGCACTTTAGTAGTGAACTTCTTGGTCTTAGATACGCGTAAGAAGTCAGCGTGATAGATATCTATCTTAGCTGGGTGGCGTTGAAGGTCTTTCAAAATCACATCTTCATCATTCCCGTCGACTTTGAGAGTGATAATGTGAGAATAAAACGCTTCGTTCTCGAGCTGACGAATAAGCTCGTTGAATTTTAAGCTGATATTTTGAGGCTTCTTACGACCGCCGTATATGATTGCTGGTATAAGACCTTGTTCACGACGCAGGCGGCGGCTCGCACCTTTCCCTGACTCTTCGCGAAGAGTTGCACTTAAAGTAAAGTCAATTGCTGACATGTGTAATTACTCCGATTTTAATGTTAATTCTCAAAATTCCGCGACCAGAAACCCTGAGAATGTGGCCTTAATGGCCGCTTTAATGCAATGTTACTAATTATTTTTGAGCGAACATTGCACTTAAAGATTCTTCGTTACTGATTCGACGCACGGCTTCGGCCATCATATTGGCGAGCGTTAGTACGCGAATTTTTTTACAAGTTTTTGCTTCGTCTGAAAGCGGAATAGAATCGGTAACAACCAATTCATCCATATTTGATTTATTCAATCGTTCTACCGCAGGCCCGGACAAAACAGGGTGTGTCGCATAAGCGACAACTTTTCTGGCTCCGCGCTCTTTAAGGGCCGCAGCAGCGTTACAAAGCGTGCCGGCTGTGTCGACCATGTCGTCAACGAGCAAGCAAGTTCTATCAGAGACATCACCGATGATGTTCATCACTTCTGCAACGTTAGCGGAAGGGCGTCGCTTATCGATAATGGCTAATTCGATGCCGAGCTGTTTCGCTACTGCGCGCGCTCGAACAACGCCACCAATGTCTGGTGATACGACGACCAAATTTTCAAAGTTTTGGGATTGGATATCGGCAAGCAAGGCTGGTGAGCCGTAGACATTATCCACTGGCACATCGAAGAACCCTTGTATTTGTTCGGCATGTAAATCTACGGTAAGTACGCGATCAATGCCCACGGTTACCATCATGTCGGCAACGACTTTTGCGGTAATGGGGACTCGTGCTGATCTTACGCGTCGGTCTTGGCGGGCGTAACCAAAGTAAGGTACAACCGCTGTAATTCTGCCAGCAGATGCACGTCTAAGTGCGTCTGCAATGACGATCAATTCCATTACGTTGTCGTTGGTCGGGGCACATGTAGGCTGAATGATAAAAACGTCGCGACCGCGCACGTTTTCATTTAACTCAACCATGACTTCGCCATCGGAAAATTTTCCTACGGTAATATCCCCGAGGGGGATGCCCAATTTAGCGGATATTTTGCCAGCGAGTTCCGGGTTTGCATTGCCCGTAAATAACATTAAGTCTGCCACTAATCTGCTCCAAATTAACCTGGTCAGGGAATTGTAATATTCGTGATTCCGAGAGGTGGCTTTTTAGGCGCGTTTAGAGCAAAGGATTACAGATAGGAAGAAATGGCTGGGGTGGAAGGATTTGAACCTTCGCATGACGGGATCAAAACCCGCTGCCTTACCGCTTGGCTACACCCCAGTAGCAACTTTCTTACTCATTTTAGAGGAGGTGTTGATGCAATGGCGAAAGGTTAACCCCCTTCGCTACAAAACCACCAAATTGCTCGGGCTTCTTAGCGAATACAGCTTCTGCCGCCTCCCTGGACGAGAATGGTGCGAATACACATGCACCAGTTCCTGTAAGCTGCGTTGGGCTATATTGACCGAGCCACTCAACTGCATCCCTCACCTGTGGAAATAACGTTTCAACCAGTGGTTGACAGTCGTTTTTCCCACCCCTCTTGAGGAAGGCCGCTACTGTAATGGCGAGTGTGTCTCTTGTCAAATCTTTGTGGGAAAAAATCTTGGCGGTTGAAACGTGACATTGCGGTGCCAGTACAACATAGAATTGGGTGGGGATGTCGAGTGGTTTTAGGGCTTCTCCGACTCCTTCTGCCCAGGCGCTATCGCCTCTTACGAAGACAGGTACATCTGCACCTAGCTGACGACCAAGTTCAGCCAGAGTGTCGAGATCAATGTTGGTTTTCCATAAGCGGTTTAATCCCAGCAGTGTTGTTGCTGCGTTGCTACTACCGCCGCCTATGCCGCCCCCTAGAGGGAGCCGTTTGGTCAGCTGAATGTCAGCGCCCAAATTTATGCCGGTATGCTTTTGTAGAAGGATGCCTGCTTTATAGATGAGGTTGTCACTAGTCTTTAGTCCTTCAATAGGGGGGGAGAGTGTGATGTCTCCAGAGGTGTTGGATTGGAAGCTAAGTTCGTCGCCGTGATCGAGTATCTGAAAAACGGTTTGTAGATTATGGTAGCCGTCTGGGCGTTTTCCCGTGATATGAAGGAAAAGATTAAGTTTGGCTGGGCTGGGCAGGGTAAGCATGAGGTTGGGAGATCCTAAAAGCACCAATTCTTGATAGCGATGGTGAGTTTTAGTTGGTCCCGTTTCGCCACTATTTTTCTGGGCAGAGTAAGCCCGTTGATTTGCTGGTACTTCTGAAAATGAATTTGCCAGCCTTGCTGGTGGAGGCGCGCCAGCTCTCCTGACGGATTCATTTCCTGAAGCTCGATTTCCGATACGGGGGAAGGAATGCCTTTAATCCAGTATCTAAGCCCATCGACTGGGACTGTCCAGCCTAATAGGTTTTGAAGTAATGACTCTGCGGACTCGGATCGACGAATGCCATCCTTGGTTTTGAGTTCTACGATTCCATTTTGATTGCTTAAGCTGCTGCTACCGAAGCCCATGGCGCCGTGTAATTTTATATTGAAAATGTTTCCCCTGTTCTCCCATTTAAAGTTAACGGCTTTTGCCCTAGAACCGCTTTTGACCCCGAGTTTACCGGATGCCGTCCAATTATCTAGGCTCGTTTTGGTGATGTCGTTAGTGGTGTGAGGTGGCGTAACGCAAGCAGAAAGTAGAAGGCTGGCGAAGAGAATGAGAAGGGCTTTCATGTGGTCGCTTAAATTTAAGGGCGTGTAGTAAGGTAAAGATATAGTGCCGTAAGGGGCGTTTAATCTATATTCGCGTTAAGCCTGTTCAGAGTGTGGTGAATAATAGGGCTCTTTGGATCAAGGTCGAGGCCTTTTTTCCAGATGATTCTTGCTTCCTGCTGGAGACCGGAGACCCATAGTACTTCGCCTAGGTGAGCGGCAATCTCATGATCGGGCAGGGCCGCCATTGCTTGGCGTAATTTTGTTAGGGCTTCTTCATAGCGCCCTAACCTATATGCCACCCAGCCCATGCTGTCCATAACTGCTGGGTCGTTAGGGGTTAGCGCGTAGGCTTGTTTGATATATTCATAGGCCTCTTGGTAGCGTTCGGTTCGGTCGGCTAGGGTGTAGCCTAAAGCATTCAATGCCGCAGCATTCTCGGGGACGAGGGTTAATACGGCTTTTAGATCTTTTTCTGCTGCGGATATGAAGTCGATTTGGGCATATAGCATTGCGCGAGCATAGAGTAACCGGGTGCTATTCGGGTAGGCTTTAACACCCTTAGTGAGGGCGTTTTCCGCTGAAGTCATCTGGCCCCTTTTTGAATAGAGGTCGGCTTCGAGCATGTATAGGTTTTCTTGACTTAGGCCTTCAGCGTTTGCCTGCTCGCCTTTGACCAATGCGATGGCATCGTCTTGGCGTCCTAGACTTACCAGGACCTCCGTTGCTTTCACTATCGCATTAATATAATTCTGGCCCGGTTCCACTGCTTGATAGTGGGCCAAGGCTTCGTTGTGCCGATTATTCGTTTGGTCAATTTCGCCTAAATAATAGTGCGCTGCAGAAATGTATTGTTTGCGAGATAGTAATAACTCAAAGCGTGATTTTGCTGAATCCAGTTCGCCTATGTCTTTTTCTACGAGGGCTAATGAGTAGAGGATTTCTGGGTCGGAAGGCTGTTGTTTGTGCAAAATCTGAAACTGTTTTCGAGCAAGCGCGGGCGAAGAGCTCCAAACGAGCCGAGCATATCGAGCGCGAAGTCTAATGTTCTTGGGGTTTTTCTCGACGAGTGAAGCCAAATTCTGGGCGGCAAGTTCAGTTTTGCCCATTTTGTGCAGTACGCGGGTTTCTTGAAAGGCACTACGAACGGGGTTTTCGTCTAATTTTCGAGATTTTCGAGCGGCTTTTAATGCACCTTCTAGATCGCCGGTTTTTTGGAGTAGAATGGATTGTCCGAGCCACAGTCCTGAATCCAATTTGTGCTGTTCAAGAAGCGTAGAATATTGGAGGGCTAGCTTTTTTACGATTTTAATATCGCCCTTTTCGGCTTTAATCGCAATATTTTCAAAGGCCGTAGAGTCTCCTTCCCGCAGCATTTGCTGTGATAGCTCGAAGGCCTCCAACAAGTGATTCGCATCGATGAGTTCTGATGAGGCTAGATATCGGGCTTCTGAGCTGCCCGGGTCAAGATCCAGCCAAAGCTGGGACATTTCCATTGCTGATTGGTGGGCATTGAGGCTGCGGGCGATATGTGTGGCGCGCGCCGTTACCAGTAAATCGTGAGTGCTGAGCGCCTGTTGTACGTAATTCTCCAGAGCGATGTCGTAACGTTTACGGTCAATGGCCATTTCGGCAACAAGTAAGGCGTAAAGAGTGTCGGCAGTGAAGGGGCGGTCTGGAACAGTAACAAGCCGACCCGAGTTCTTTTGGCCTGATGGCTCTTCCTGCAAGTCAGATTGTGAGTAAGTGTCAGGTTTTGTACTGGCGCAACCCGCCAGAAGAATAGCGCTGGCTAAAAGGGCTGGAGTCACTATACTCGAAGAAAAAATAGTCAGCTTCATGCTGCTCTGCCTAACATCATATTCATAACCTCAGTATAACAACGTTTATCTGCTTCAATACTGGATGCTGGCCGGAAAGTTGGCTTTTGTTAACGCTTTGACTGTCGATAATAGAAATAAATTCCCTAGGAGTGCGCCAGGGCTTGCCTTCTGCATACGCACACCCGAAAATACCGCGTTTTGATTGGTGCGCAAAATAGCGCAAAGCTGTTACATATGAGCCTATTTGCCTTTGGTATCAACCACAATACCGCGTCTGTCGAGGTGCGGGAGAGGTTGGCGTTTGGTCCTTCGCAAATAGAACCTGCGTTAAAAGAAGCTGTAGAGCAGGAGGGCGTGAATGAAATTGCCATCCTTTCTACCTGCAATCGCACGGAAGTCTACGGTCATACAGAGGTTGAGCCTCAAGCTCTAATCGAGTGGTTGGCGCGTTATAAGGGGATTAGCCCCCAAGAATTAGGCGATTGCCAATACCTTCATCGTGATGAGGATGCCGCTCGGCATATGATGACGGTCGCATGTGGCTTGGACTCATTGGTTCTTGGAGAACCTCAAATCCTTGGCCAGATGAAGTCATGTTACGCCATTGCTCGAGAGTCTGGTGTTTTGGGCGGTGTATTGCATGCGACGTTTCAGCAAGTTTTTTCAGTCGCTAAGCGCGTACGCTCAGAAACGGCTATAGGTGAAAACCCGGTTTCTGTTGCTTATGCGGCGGTGAGTTTGGCCCAGCAGATCTTTTCTGACTTAAGGGAAGGTGTTGCTTTGTTGATTGGCGCAGGAGAAACCATCGAGTTGGTGGCGCGTCATTTGATGGATCAGGGCATTAAAAATATTGTCGTGGCGAATAGGACCTTAGAAAACGCTTTGGTTCTGGCTGATAAATTTTCAGCAGAGGCGATCTTATTGGCGGATATCCCAGATTACTTGCATCGGGCGGATATAGTGATTTCCTCAACGGCAAGCCAATTGCCTTTACTGGGCAAAGGGGCGGTCGAACGCGCGTTAAAGAAACGTAAACATAAACCTATTTTTATGGTCGATATCGCTGTTCCGCGTGATATCGAGCCCGAGGTTGCCGAATTAGATGATGTATTTTTGTATACGGTTGATGATCTCAAAGAGGTTATCGATGAAAATAAGCGTTCGAGAGAGCAGGCAGCAGAAATCGCCAGTGGAATTGTTGAGGAAGGCGTAAGACATTATTTAGATGAGCTGCGTTCGGTTACAGCCGTGAATACCATAAAGTCGTTTCGGCACAATATGGATGCGTTGCGGGAAGTTGAACTAGAAAAAAGCCTTCGGCTACTTAAAAATGGCAATGATCCGGAAGAGATTTTGAGCCAGCTGGCTCGAAATCTCAGTAACAAATATATGCACGTTCCAACGGCTCAACTAAAGCGGGCCGGAACAGAAGGTCGTGATGACATTGTACGCGCTATGCGTGTGTTGTTTGAGTTGGAATCTGAATCCGAGTCTGAAGAGAAAAATTCTAAAGAATAACTTTTTTGATCTGAGTGTTAGTTTTTGGAAAAGCTAAACAAGCGGGTCATTACTATATTGTGAGATAAAATGAAGGCATCGATACAAGAAAAACTGACTCAGCTAGGTGAACGCTACGAAGAGGTTGGCGTATTACTGAGCGATCCAGAAGTGATTTCAAATCAAAATAAGTATCGTGAACTTTCAAAAGAGTACGCAGAGCTTGAGCCGGTTGTCCAAAGTTTTGCGCGCTATTCTGAGGTCCTCAACAATATCGCTGAAGCGCAGCAGATGCTTAAAGATGAAGATGCTGATGTGCGCGAAATGGCCCAGGAAGAAATCCAAGAGAATAAGGCTTTAATTGAACCGTTAGAAGTCGAGTTGCAAAAGTTATTGCTGCCAAAAGATCCGAACGACGGGAAGAATGTTTTTCTCGAAATTAGAGCGGGTACTGGTGGTGATGAAGCGGCAATTTTTTCGGGTGATCTTTTTCGAATGTACTCACGTTTTGCGGAAAAAAATCGGTGGAAAATTGAAGTGGTTAGTGAAAGCTTGAGTGATCAGGGTGGTTACAAAGAAGTGATTACACGCATTGTGGGGCAGGGGGTTTATTCCCGATTGAAGTTTGAGTCTGGTGTTCATCGCGTTCAGCGTGTTCCGGAAACGGAATCTCAAGGCCGCATTCACACTTCAGCATGTACCGTAGCGGTGATGCCAGAAGCTGATGAGCTGGAAGAGATTGCGATTAAAAAAGCAGATCTACGAGTCGATACCTTCAGGGCTTCGGGTTCTGGTGGTCAGCATGTTAACAAAACGGACTCTGCGATTCGTTTGACGCATCTCCCTACTGGTGTGGTTGTTGAATGTCAGGATGAGCGCTCGCAGCATAAAAACCGTGCAAAAGCGATGTCACTATTGGCGGCGCGCTTGCAAAACGCTCAGCAAGAAAAGGCCGACGCCAGCCAGTCGGAAGAGCGTAAAAATCTTGTGGGCAGTGGCGATCGCTCAGAGCGTATTCGTACTTATAACTACCCTCAAGGTCGCATTACCGATCACCGAATTAACCTGACTTTATACAAGTTGGGCGAAATAATGGAAGGTGATTTGAATGAGGTGGTTCAGTCTCTTGTTAATGAATATCAAGCGGATCAATTAGCGGCCTTAGGTGAATAATTCTTGTGTCGTTAACAATCTCGGCATGGATTAAAAACAGCGCGCAAGCGCTCTCTGCCACGAGTGATAGCGCACGCCTTGATGCGGAAGTGCTTTTGGCTTGGGTGTTCAATAAAGATCGGGCGTATCTTTTTACTTGGCCCGAGCGAGCGCTATCGTCCCCTCAGGAAACTCAGCTATCCGATCTTCTGGCTCGCCGTCTTAGTGGGGAGCCCATTGCTTACATCGTCGGTGAAAAAGAATTCTGGTCTTTGCCGTTTTATACGAACGCCTCCACCTTAATTCCTCGCCCTGATACGGAAGTTCTCGTTGAACATGTGTTAGCGCGCCTGCCTGAATCCCCTCAAAATATTTTGGACCTCGGCACCGGTACCGGTGCTATTGCGATCGCTATTGCGCATGAGCGGCCCGACTGCCAAGTTGATGCCGTTGATCGAGTGATAGAGGCGGTGGCTTTAACAAAGAAAAACTGTTTACGGAATCAGGTCAAAAACGTTTCTGCTTTTCAAAGTGATTGGTTTTCTCAAATAGAAAAACGCTACGATATTATTATCTCAAACCCTCCGTACATCGACGCCTCTGATGAGCATTTGACTCAGGGTGATGTGGCCTTCGAGCCTCGCTCTGCATTGGTTGCGGGTGATGAGGGATTAGCCGATATTCATCATATTGTTTACGGCGCTAAATCGCACTTGTCCGTTAACGGCGTAGTGGTGATTGAGCATGGGTATCAGCAAAAGGAGGGGGTGCAGTCTGTTTTTAAGGCGGCGGGCTATTCAAATGTTGTTACTGAAAAGGATTATGGCGGGAATGATCGGGTAACGTTTGGGACGCTCAAGGTCGAGCCAGGCGAGTAATATTTAGTTTTGAATCAGCCATAAAAAAGGCCGGAATAGTCCGGCCTTTTTTCGTTCTATTGTTAAAATAGATTAACCGTTAGAAGAGATTAAAACTTAATAGTTGCTTCTAACGCTATCGTTTTGGGTCGTCTTACGAAGCTATAGTACGTGTTGCTGTTTGCAATGGTCCCGGATAAGGGAGCGTTGGATGAGTAGGATATGATGCTTTTATCAAGCAAGTTCTTACCTAATATACCCACGGCCCAGTAATCGCCTTCAACGCCAATCCGCATATTGAGCATTCCGTAAGCGTCAATTTCGCCTTGAGGATCTAAGCTCACGTGAACGTTATGTGAACCGACTCGCTGGTAGTCAATAAACCCAATAAAATTTACGCTGTCTGTTATTGCAGTTAAATAGTCGAGAGAAAGGTTGGTGGTAAGCTTGGGCGTGTAAACGCCACGTTTACCTGTGTAGTCGCAGCTGTCTATTACGTTATCACCGTCAAGGTCAATTCCGTCGGGAGTTTGTCCTTGATAACAGTTACCGTTTTTAAAATCGCGATATTCAAAATCAAGCCAAGACAAGCCGTATGCAGCCGTTAAGCCATCACTAATTAACCATCTGCCATCTAGTTCCAGGCCTTGAACGCGTGTTTCTTTTGCGTTACCAACGTTAAAGCCAACACCACCGTCGAATTGGCTTATCTGTAAGTCTTTATAATCTGTGCGATACAACGCGGCATTAAGTTCAACTCGGCCATCGGCAAGAGTTGTTTTTATGCCCAATTCGAAAGCGGCTGCGTTTTCATTACTGAATTCATAATTGGCAGTATTATTCGAGCGAGGATCAAACCCGCCAGCTTTAGAGCCGGTGGTAAAAGAGGCATAAGTCATCACGTCATCACTGAAATTATATTCGGCGATAATAAGCGGATCAAAAGGTGACTCGTTGCGCTTTCCGCTTAGGTTGTGCCCCCTTAATGCTTCACTCTCAAGAAGGAATACGGCTTCGTATAGCCCGCCTAGAGCTCCAGCGGTTGGGGCGCCGACAGTGCCTGCATTTATTTCCATGCCATTTGAAGGGAAATACAGGTACATTCGCTTGGATGAGGTTTTCTCTTCCCAGGTTTGTCTTGCACCAAGTACAATATTGAACTGATCGGTAATGTTCCACTTCACGCGACCAAACATGGCATAAGCTTTAGACTCCTGTTCAAATTCGCGAGCTGCTCCAGTGTTTAAAAAAGCATAGGCATTTTGCCCTAGAGGGCCAAGACTTAATGGTATAGGGAGCTCATTATCTGGGTCAAAGGGAGTGCTATCTTGATACGTTTGTTCGTAGTCTTGATAAAACAAACCGGCAATCCATTCAAACCGTTCTCCAAGGGGGGAGGTAATACGAATCTCTTGGCTAAATTGATCATAATCTTCGGAGAGGTTTGTCTCGATGAAATCAGAAGGCGTAAAATCGCAATCACAAACTTCATCATAGTTAAAGGCTAGCTTGCCAGTAACGAACGTGAGAGTGTAATCATTGAAGTCGTAGTTGCTTGTTAGAGTGAAGTTGGTAATTTCAGTATCACTAACTTCATTGGTATTAGTTTGTCTCACATAGTCCTGTTCAGATTCGAAGGTCGGTAAGCTCAAAACAGATAGCGTGCCACTAAAAGTTCTCGTTGCTGCAGAACCCCGTACATCCTTTGTGATTTCGATGGCTCTGCCTTGTGTTTCGAATTCATTTTTTTCTGCTTTGAATATGAACGACAAACTGTCTGTTGGTGTCCAGTCGAGCGTTACGCGAGCCGCGTTTTCTTTTGTGTATGGTTCATCAATTTCTTTGTAGCTGTTGTAGAAGTAACCGTCTTCTTGATACGTTCTGAGCGCTATACGGGCGCGAAAGCTATCGCTTAATGGGCCAGATATCATCGCATTAATTTCATCTTGCTCGTTTTCGAATTCACGAGAAGCGGTAAGCTTTCCTTCCCACTCTTCGGTCGGAGCCGCTGTTGTTAAATTCAGGGCGCCAGCAACACTGTTTTTACCAAACAGGGTACTTTGAGGGCCGCGTAATAATTCAACGCGGGCCATGTCCATCAACGGGGTGCGAAAGAGTTGAGCGCGTCCGTAATAAATACCGTCGACATACATTCCTACGGATTGTTCAAACCCTTGGCTGTTATCAGAACCGATACCGCGAACACGAAGCTGAGTACTCAAGCCTGACTCGGTGAAGTGAATGTTCGGTAAATACGAAGTGAGGTCTTCTATATTTTCGATGCCAGCAGCAGCGAGTTTATAGCCGGAAATTGTTGAAACCGAAATAGGAACGTCTTGAAGGCTTTCAGATATTTTCTGAGCGGTAACGATAACCTCTTCAAGGCGAAGGTCTGGAGCTTCCTGTGCCTGCGATTGAAGTGCTGTTTGTGTGCAAATAACGCCGATTGCTAGCGCTAAAGCTTTCGGGGTAAACGTTGTATTGCGGAGCATGTCTTTTTCCCTAATGTATGGTCGTGCTGCTTTTATGCTAAAGCAGTCAATGAGAATCTGTGTGATGAGCTGGATCGGTATTTTAGGGGTGTCAGTGAGCTGAATCCAGCCTGCGAGGGCATAATGGCGCGCTTATCAACAAAATTAAAACACGCGTTTGAAATATGGCGCTTGAATGATGGTTTTGGTGGAATTAGCCCGTAATGAAATTACGGGCAGGGGATGTTGTTGGTTACTTCACTTGATAATAGTCTTTATACCAATTGATAAATTGCTCAATCCCCTCTTTGACTCCAGTGCTGGGCGTAAAGCCTATGTCAGCCTGCAAGCTTGATGTGTCTGCGGAGGTTGAAGGGACGTCACCAGGCTGGATGGCCATCATATTCTTTTTTGCTTTTTTCCCAATGCAGTCTTCAATCGCTTCGACAAAATCCATCAATTTAACGGGAGTGTTGTTGCCGATATTGTAAATTTTATATGGCGCAAAGCTAGAGGCCGGGTCCGGTGTAAGTCCGTCCCACTCTTTATTCGCCTGGGGTATTTGGTCCGTTATACGAATCACGCCCTCGACGATGTCATCTATATAGGTAAAGTCACGGTACATTTCGCCATAGTTATAAACATCAATGGCCTTGTCCTCGATGATCCCTTTGGTGAATTTGAAGAGGGCCATGTCGGGGCGCCCCCACGGGCCGTAAACCGTAAAAAAGCGTAAGCCCGTCGTGGGCAAGTTAAACAAGTTGCTGTAGGTATGTGCCATGAGTTCATTGGACTTTTTGCTGGCGGCATACAGCGACACAGGGTGGTCAACATTATCGGATTCAGCAAATGGCTGTTTTACGTTAGCGCCATACACCGAGCTTGAAGAGGCGTAGCTCAAATGAGGGACTTTTGTATTGCGGCAGCCTTCCAAGATGTTGAGGAAACCGACGATGTTGGAGTCAATATAGGTGCGGGGGTTTTCTATGGAATAGCGGACACCGGCTTGGGCGGCTAGATTGATGACGCGGTCGAACTGGTGCGTTTGAAACAGGGCTTCGATTCCGTCTCTATCAGCAAGGTCTAATTTCTGAAATTCAAAGTTAGATCGATCTGTTAGTTGCTTTAGGCGGTCTTGTTTTAGGGTAACGTCGTAATAGTCATTGAGGTTGTCAATGCCGACAACAGTATCGCCCCTGTCGAGCAGTTTTCTACTCGTATGAAAGCCAATAAATCCTGCTGCACCTGTAACCAATATTTTCATACTTACTTGTCTCCAATATGAAGGCCGGCATTTTACATGGGTTTGCCTTTCTATGGGCTTGTCTTTACTGAGGCTGCATATTGCTGGGGGGAGTGGTGATTCGGGTTTTTTGTGCTTTTTGCCCCAATTAAGTTGTTAATTAAGGGATAGATATCCCTTTCAGCCTATTCATTTTAGGTTTTGTGCGGATAGTGTGTTTAAATATCGCGCGGATTCAGGCTAGCAAAGTGCTTATGCCTTGGATCATTCTCAATTCATCATTCCGATTTTGGCAACCATATTTGTGAGTAAAAAACAGTCTTTCTCGTCTTTACCCTTCAGTGAACTTAATCTTTCTCCTGAAATTAATCGTGCTCTCGATGATCTGGGTTTTGAGTTTTGCTCTCCCATTCAAGAGAAGTCTCTTCCTTATTCTCTTAGCTCCCACGATGTTGTCGGCAAAGCGCAAACAGGAACGGGTAAAACGGCCGCATTTTTATTGGCTGTATTTGAAGACCTATTACGCGCAAAACCAGAAGAAGAGCGATACGCAGGTGAAGCTCGCGCGTTAATTATTGCTCCCACTAGAGAGCTAGTGGTGCAGATCGGGAAAGATGCCGAACTACTTGGGAAATATACCGATTTAAAAGTTCACACCTTGGTGGGCGGGATGGACTATAACCGTCAGTTGAACAAGTTGAATAATAGTTTGGTCGATATCTTGGTTGCGACACCGGGTCGCCTTATCGATTTTTGTGAAAAGAGAGAAGTGTATCTTGATCAGTTAGAAGTCCTTGTGATTGATGAGGCTGATCGTATGTTGGATATGGGCTTTATTCCTCAGATAAAGCGTATTGTGCGCTTGGCGCCGAAACCCTCTGACCGTCAAACCTTGATGTTCTCGGCCACCTTCCCCGATGATGTTCGCCGCCTTGCTGAGCAGTGGACTCACAACGCCATCCAAATTGAAATTGAGCCAGAAAGCGTAGCGACTGATACGGTTGAACAAAAGGTGTATTTGGTTTCAACAGGGGAGAAGCTCAATTTGCTCTGTAATTTGTTTAAAGAGCCTGATGTGAAGGGTGTTATTGTGTTTGCCAATCGTCGAGACGAGTGTCGGCGATTGCACCAAAAATTAACCCGGCGAAATCTGAATGTTGGGTTGTTGTCGGGAGAGATCCCCCAGGGTAAGCGTATGCGTACTCTAGAAGATTTTAAAAATGGCAAGCTTGACGTCTTGGTTGCAACGGATGTGGCGGGTCGAGGGATTCATATTGATGGTGTCAGCCACGTCGTGAATTACACGCTTCCTGATGAGCCAGAAGATTATGTGCATCGAATCGGTCGTACTGGCCGTGCGGGTAATACCGGGATTTCTATTAGCTTTGCGTGCGAAGATGATGCCTTCAAATTACCGGCCATCGAAGAGCTATTGGGCACTAAATTGGAGTGTACCCAGCCGCCTGAGCATCTTCTGAAGTAGTTCATTACTCTTCACGCTACGACCTAATACTTCTTTTCAGTGTTTTTCCTCAATTCAACATAGCCTTTGTTATGGCTATGTTGAATCTGTTCATTTTCGCCATCCTTCGCAATTTCCCCCATTGTCTATACTAAATACTATTGGCTGACAAAACAGCAGAGCTGAAATAATAGCTGTTGGACGTTTTCGAGCGCTAATTTAATAGCCCCTGACTGGATAAATAGTGAAAGTATGAGAAAAGTGTTAGTGGTTGAAGGTAGCCCGATAGTGATAAAGGTGCTTAAGCACGTTTTGTCTGGCGCAGATCTTTTTGAATGTGTGTATACCTCTTCTTTTAGTGAGGCTAAATCCGTTTGTGAGGCTTCGTCTGAGCCATTTTTTGCTGCCTTAATCGATATTAATTTACCTGATGCTCCAGAAGGGGAGGCGGTTGATTTCTCCCTTTCTCAGGGTATACCTACGATAGTGATCACGGATGATTTCGATGTGGAGAAGAAAGATAAGTTGTTATCGAAGGGGATTGTTGACTACGTTACCAAGGAGGGTCGCTATTCTTACGAATATGCACTCGGAGTTTTGAAGCGTTTGGTGAAAAATCAGAAGATAAAGGTCCTAGTTGTGGATGACTCTGAAACTGCGCGTAAGTTTGTTGCGGCCTTATTGCGTTTACAGTTATATCAAGTGTTTGAGGCGGTTGATGGTGTTCAGGCGATTAAACTGGTGCTTGAAAATCCGGATTTAAAGTTATTGATCACTGACTTTAATATGCCCCGTATGGATGGTTGCGAGCTGGTCAAAAATATTCGCCTGAAATACGAAAAAAGCGATCTCGTTATTATCGGATTGTCGACTAACGGGGAGAGAGGCCTGTCGGCTCGGTTCATCAAAAATGGAGCAAATGACTTTTTACAGAAACCTTTTAACCATGAAGAGTTTTTCTGCCGGATCAATCATAACGTTGAATTTCTTGAGCTGATTGAAACCATTAAAGACTCGGCTTATCGGGATGATTTGACGGGAATTTACAACCGGAAATACTTTTATAATCTTTGTGAGTCTGCTTTTACGGAGAGACAGGATAGTGCGTCTGCTATTTCCGTAGCAATCATTGATTTGGATGAGTTTCATATTATTAATGACCAGTACGGTCATGCTGTTGGTGATCAAGCGATGGTTGCGGTGGTTAATGAAATGAGCAAGCTGTTGTCTAGGTTCACATTTGCGCGGGCTAGTGGGACTGAGTTTTACGTACTAATGCAAGGTTTAGATAATGAAAAGGCAACTGCATTTATTGAGCAGGTTCGTCAAATCTTATGTTCGAAGTCATTTGAGGTTGACGGTCACTCAGTCAATGTCACGTATAGCGCGGGTGTTTCTAGTGTGAACACTGAAAATGTCGATGAGCTAATCACTTCTGCATCCATCAATTTGAAGAGGGCGAAAGAAGCGGGCGGGGACTTGGTTTTTGGAGATGATTAGCTCTGTGATTATCAGTTGAGCTGATGTTTATCCTGCCTGCAACCCGCTTACTTTTCTACATTCCTAGCTTGGGCATTCCCCTTCAGGGCAATGCTTTAGCTCTCTCAGCCAAAATAAATTTCCGCCCACAACAGCGACGGGCATCGCAATAATGTTGATGACTGGAATAATGCTGCACAACATAATAAACCCGCCAAAACCAAGGCTGCTGTATTTCTTTTTCCACAAACACTGTCGTAGTGGCTTAAAGGCGAGTTGATGATTGTCTGCGGAATAATCTGAATATTGAATGGCCATCGACCATGCGCCCCAGGCTAGCCCTATAAGCGGTGCCAGTAGATTCAAGCCGGGAATCCAGCCTGTTAGTGTGCCGACCAAAATCATAATCAGGATCACGACAACGCCGCGCTTTAAAAAATACCACAGTTTTTCGCACTCTCGCAGTAGTGTACGGGTAATCATTGAGGAGATTGACTCTTCTGGGGGCGCAACGCCGGTGAGTATTTTTTCGGATTTGGCCGCGAGCAAGCCGTAAAAAGGAGCTGCAATTATATTGGTGATCATATTGAAACTATAGGCATACACGATAAGCATCAAAATGCCCATTACGCTCCATACAATCCATTCCAGTGGGGCAAAAAATGCCGGAAGATACGCCGTTAAGCTGTCAACGATGCCCCCAAAGTAGTGAATTAACGCGCTTGTAAGAACAAAAAACAGAACGCAATTCACCAGCAAGGGGACGATTAAGTAACGCCTGAGTTCCGCTTGCCAAATTAAACGTAAGCCCTCGCGAAAATAAAAAATACCGGAGGCAATATTGTTTTTAAAGCGTGGCGGGGGAAGCATACTTACAGGGGTCTCAGTAGAAATAAATTGCATTTTGGCCATCCTGGTCAGGGGCCATTGCTCAGACCCCGGGGTTATAAATCCATGACTTGATTCTAAGGCTATTTGGCGCCGTGTGCTTTTAGCGCGCTTGCGTAAGGGCCTGAATGTTTGTGCTTAGAGATAACTTGTAAAAAGGTAAGCCCATCGCTGTTGGTGCAGTTTATGTTCTTGCCGTCTTCAGTAAAAAACTTTACAAAGGTGGCAAAGTTATCGGCTATCATCCCGCGGTATGCGCGTTCTAGTGCTGTGTAGTCTGGGTCGGTATCACCAACGGCGGTGACTTCCAGGAAGCCTTTTACGCGCTCGTCTGTAAATACTTCACCGAGAACTTTCTGTTTGTCTTTTTTAAGTGCCATGTGATTAGCTGTCCAATTTGTTTTGCAAAATACTGTTAAGTTGTTGGGGGTTGGCTTTGCCTTTGGAGGCTTTCATTACCTGCCCTACGAAGAATCCGACCATTTTTTTACGTTTGTCAGGATCGGCTGCCCGATAGTTATCAACCTGCTTAGAGTTCGCCTCAATAATGCTGTCGACCATGGCTTCGAGATCACCCGAGTTGGTTGGTTTTAGGCCTTCTTTCTTGATGACTTCATCTACGTCGTTGGCGCCATTCCAGAGATGATCAAATGCGATTTTCCCCGTTTTACTGCTAAGCGTGGTATCGAGAATTCTGAGGATGAGTTTACCCAGCTGATCTGCCGATACTTTACTTTCTTCCACGCTAATATCGTCTGTATTTAAGCGCGCAGATAATTCGCCCATAATCCAGTTGGCAGACAGTTTGGCATCTTTAGATACCGTGTATGTGTCCTCAAAATAGGCGGCCATCTTGCGGTCGCTGCTGAGCATTCCTGCGTCATAAGAAGACAGTCCGAAATCCTGTTTGTAGCGATTTTTACGGGCTTCGGGTAGTTCCGGCAAATTTTGACGAAGATCCTCGATATAGTCATCTTCAATCATTACTGGCAATAAGTCTGGGCATGGAAAGTAGCGGTAATCGTTGGCTTCTTCCTTAGATCGCATTGACTTAGCTGTGTGGGTGTCACCATCGTAAAGGCGTGTCTCTTGGGCGATTTCATTGCCCTGTTCAATCTCGTTGATTTGGCGCTCAACTTCTTGCTCGATGCATTTATCCATAAAGCGGAAAGAGTTGAGGTTTTTGGTTTCAGTGCGAGTGCCAAGTTTTTCCTGGCCTTTCGGTCGAACAGAGATGTTCACGTCAAAGCGCATAGATCCTTGGGCCATGCGACCGTCGCAAATGCCGATTGAGGTCACGATGGAATGAAGGGCGCGAGCAAAGGCTATTGCTTCTTCTGCGTTGCGCATGTCGGGTTCGCTGACGATTTCGACCAGGGGTGTGCCAGCGCGGTTGAGGTCAATACCGGACATGCCATGGTAGTCTTCGTGTAAAGATTTACCTGCGTCTTCTTCCAAATGTGCATGGTGTATTCGAATACGTTTTTGCGTGCCGTTTTCTAATGTGATGTCGAGGTAACCTCCGTTTACAATCGGCTCGGCTAATTGTGTCGTCTGATAGCCTTTGGGGAGGTCGGGATAAAAGTAATTTTTGCGTTCAAAAACAGACCGCTTACTGATTTCCGCATTTGTGGCTAAGCCAAACATAATGGCATAGCGAAAAGCCTGTTCATTGGGGACGGGCAATGTGCCCGGCATTGCGAGATCAATCAAGCTTGCTTGTGTGTTAGGTGAAGCACCGAAAGTGGTGCTAGAGCCCGAAAATATTTTTGATTGGGTGGCCAGTTGCACGTGCACTTCCAACCCGATAACGGTTTCCCATTCCATCGTATTATGACCTATTCGTTTATTGGGGTAAGTGTGTGGAAGTCTGTTGTCTGTTGGAACTGATGCGCAACATTTAACAGTTTAGCTTCGGCAAAGTAGTTGCCGATAAGTTGCAGTCCCACCGGCTTTTTATCGACTAACCCACAGGGAATTGATAATCCAGGGAGCCCGGCTAGGTTGGTTGCAATGGTGTAAATATCTTCCAGGTACATAGCGACGGGGTCGTCAGATTTAGCGCCAAACTTAAAGGCAGGGCTGGGAGCTGTAGGCCCCAAAATCACATCAACATCTTTAAATACTTGAACAAAATCGTCTTTGATTAGCCTTCGGACTTTCTGAGCTTTGCTGTAGTAAGCATCGTAATAGCCCGCTGATAGGGCGTAAGCCCCTACTAAGATACGGCGCTTAACTTCTTCTCCAAAACCTTCTCCGCGTGAGCGCATATAAAGGTCTTCTAAGTTCTTAGGGTTTTCGCATCGATGTCCGTAACGTACACCGTCGAAACGAGAAAGGTTCGCGGAACATTCTGCCGGTGCAATCACGTAATAAGCCGGGACGGCCAAGTGGGAGTGAGGCAGAGAAACTGAAATGATTTTTGCCCCAAGTGATTCATACGTTTTAATTGCGTCTTCGACAGCACTTTGTGTTCCTGGATCTAGTCCTTCGCTGAAGTATTCTTTGGGGACGCCAATCTTAAGTCCTTCAATACTATCGTTTAAGCTTGCGGTGTAATCGCTAAGTTCATGGTCAACGCAGGTGGAGTCTTTGCTGTCATAGCTGGCCATGGCATTCAGCATGATGGCTGAATCTTCAGCTGTTTTGGTCATTGTGCCGGCCTGGTCTAAGCTCGAGGCAAAGGCAATCATTCCCCAGCGTGATACGCGTCCATAGGTCGGCTTAATGCCGGTAATGCCGCATAAACTAGCGGGTTGGCGAATAGATCCGCCGGTATCCGTTGCAGTAGCGCCTGCCGTGAGCCTAGCGGCAACGGCTGCTGCAGAGCCTCCTGAAGAGCCTCCAGGTACACAATCGGTAGCCCATGGGTTTTTTACGGGACCAAAGAAGCTGGTCTCATTAGAGGAGCCCATGGCAAATTCATCCATGTTGGTCTTTCCAAGGGTCACTGCGCCAGCATTAATGTAGTTTTCCACCACCGTTGCGTTATAAGGGGGGATGAAATTACTGAGCATTTTGGATCCGCATGTAGTAAGCGTACCCTCAGTACAAAAAATATCTTTATGTGCGATTGGCACTCCACATAATACCTGTGTGCTGCCTTTGGCTAGCTGTAGATCTGCAAGGTCGGCTTGTGCGAGTGCTTGATCTTCGGTCACGGTGATAAAGGCATTATATGATGCGTCGAGTGCTTTGATTCGCGATAAATAGTGCTGCGTGATCTCTCTGCTAGAGAATTCCTTCGCGCGCAGTTTCTGGCTTATTTCAGCGATGGTTAAGGTGTGCATTGCAATGGCTCAGGGGTAATGTGTGTTGGGTGGTTGAGGCGTGCCTGTTGATCTTCAAAATATAATCTTCAATCAGTTCTCAACCACATTCCTATTAAAATTTTGTCAGGTTCTATCTAGCTTTTGCCAGGCTCAAAGGCTTTTAAACCCGCCAATGTTGACGGGCCTGGGAGCTTTAATCGATAACCTTGGGTACAAGATATAGGCCGTCTTCAGTCGCTGGTGCGACAGTTTGGTATTTCTCGCGATGATCTTGTTCAGTCACTACGTCTTTGCGCAATTTTTGCACGGCATCTAAAGGGTGAGCCATAGGCAAGGTGTCGCCTGTATCGACGGATTGAAGCTGGCCGACGAGAGCGAGTATCTCGTTAATGCTGGTAGCGGTTTGCTCAAGAGTTTCTTGGCTTATTTCTAGTTTTGCCAGATTAGCCAGCTTTAGTATTTGATCTGCTTCCACAGTGTTCTCCGCGTATGAAAAATCGGCCTATATTGCCGGAAGTATTCGAGCGCGCTACGTTATCATATTTGCGCCTTGCTCAAAATCCCTACCATTGATAGAGTGCGTCAATTTGGCGGTAAAAGTTGGCCGAAAAAGCAAAGTTTTGGGAGTTACAGTGGAATTGTGGATTTTACGCGATTTTATCTCGGACCTCTTAAAGTGTTAATTGCTTTTTTCGCTAACGTAATAGTAACCGCATGATACTAATAACATTTTCTCTCCGAGTTCAAAGCGTAGAGCTGATAGGTCGTAATCTCTCGGAATATTCACAGGGTATATAAGCACTATGTTGTTGAAACGTTTAAAAGGGGTATTCTCCAATGACCTATCCATTGATTTGGGCACGGCTAATACGCTTATCTATGTGCGAGAAAAGGGCATTGTCTTAAACGAACCTTCAGTTGTTGCGATTCGCAATGTGAACGGTCAGAAATCTGTCGAAGCCGTAGGTACGGCGGCAAAGCGGATGCTCGGAAGAACCCCTGGCAATATCACCGCAATTCGCCCCTTAAAAGACGGCGTAATCGCCGACTTCCAAGTGACAGAAAAAATGCTGCAGCACTTTATTCGTAAAGTGCATGAAAATAGTTGGTTTCAGCCAAGTCCTCGGGTGTTGGTCTGCGTGCCTTGTTTATCCACCGAGGTTGAAAAACGAGCGATTCGTGAGTCTGTCCTGGGTGCCGGTGCACGAGAAGTGCGTTTAATTGAGGAGCCAATGGCTGCCGCAATAGGTGCGGGTCTCAAAGTCGAAGAAGCTACTGGCTCGATGGTCGTCGATATTGGTGGCGGTACGACGGAAATAGCCATTATTTCTTTGAATGGCGTTGTTTTATCCGACTCTGTTCGCATCGGTGGCGACAGATTTGATGAGGCCATCGTTAATTATGTGCGACGAAAGTATGGCAGCGTGATTGGCGATGCGACGGCCGAGCGAATTAAACACGAGATTGGTTGCGCTTACGCAGGTAGCGAAGTCCTTGAGATTGATGTACGTGGTCGAAATTTAGCTGAAGGAATTCCCAAAAGTTTCACTTTGGACAGCGACGAAGTACTCGAAGCCTTGCAGGAACCGTTGGCCGGGATTGTACAGTCGATCAAGAGCGCTCTTGAGCTGGCACCGCCAGAATTGGCATCGGATATTGCTGAAAGTGGCATCGTATTGACTGGTGGCGGCGCTCTACTAAGAGACATTGACCGCTTGCTTGCAGAAGAAACTGGCTTGCCACTTATTGTGGCGGAAGACCCTCTTACTTGTGTTGCTCGCGGGGGTGGTCGTGCGATGGAGCTAATGGATCACTATAATATTGAATTGGCCTATTAAAACATTCCCGATATTGTGATTTGTTAGTTTAACTTGTTCTGTTTAGGCCGAGAGTTGGCTATTGTTCAGGGTGTCTAGGTCATTCAATGGGGCTTGTTGCGGTGTTGCGAGCGAGCAGCCATTAATTTGCTGACAGTAAGGTACTCGTCATTATTCCATTAAACGTCGCCGGAGGTGTATATCAAGCCGCTTTTTTCAAAAGGGCCGTCGGTAGGCGTTAAAACGGTAATCCTAACATCGGTTTCTCTTGGGATTGCTTTGATATATGTGTTTACTGATTGGCTGGCGCCCCTAAAAAGGCAAGCTCAGGATATTGTTGCGCCCCTATATTGGGTTTCCAGTTTACCCAGTAAAATCGATGATTGGTCCGATAACCGGTTATTGTCCCGCGAGCGGCTAATTCAGGAGAATGAGTCGCTTCGTACTGAAAATCTCGTGCTTAAACGAAAATTACAATTAAACGCATCCTTGGCGGCTGAAAATGTTCGCTTGCGTCAACTTTTGAACTCTGCAGAAACACTTGAAGATCGAGTGTTAATCGCGGAAATTATTGGTCGCTCACCTGATCCGATGATGCATCAAATTATTGTCAACAGAGGTACGGAGCACGGCGTTTACCGGGGGCAGGCCTTAGTTGATGCCAAAGGCCTAATGGGGCAGGTTGTTGAAGTGGGTAAGCGCAGTTCCAAAGTTTTATTGCTCACAGATTCTCGACACGCATTGCCCGTGCAAATAAACCGGAATGGTGAGCAGCTGATAGCAGAAGGTCAAGGTGGACGCTCGCATGAGCTGGCCTTGCCATACGTGGCTAATACGCTTGATATTGTTGTTGGAGATATCCTTGTGAGTTCTGGTCTGGGGCAGCGTTTTCCGATTGGCTACCCTGTGGCGGAAGTTATCGAGGTGGTTAAAGACCCATCTAAGCGTTTTGCGCGCGTTATTACAAAGCCAATGGCCGATATAAATCGTAGTCGGCATGCGCTGTTGGTGTTTGATCGTCCCCCTGCAGAAGGACCATAGTTTGATGGTGGGTCAACTCAAAAATACGTATTATGTAGTTGTTATTATTAGCCTATGTATTGCGGTGTTTGTCGCGATTTACCCTCTTTCGGATCGCTATTCTGAGCTTCGCCCTGAACTGTTGTGTTTGTTGGTCATTTATTGGATAACGCATGCGCCTCAGAATTTTGGTGTTTTATTCGCCTGGAGTGTTGGGCTGGCGCAAGATGTTATTGAGGGAGTGGCTTGGGGAGCTCATGCAATGGCCTTGTCCATTGTTGCCTATATCTGTCTCGTCGCTTATCAGCGCATTAAAAACTACTCTGTTTGGCATCAATCCATTTGGGTCTTTATTTTTGTTGGGTTTCATCAGGTCATTGTCAATTGGGTTCAGGGGCTCTCGGGCTACGATACAACGCCCAAAGAGCTTATACTCTCGGCTATGGTGAGTGCATTATTTTGGCCCGTTCTATGTGTTTCCCTTATGCGTATTCGCATGATCTATAGGTTGGGGTAGTGGCGGGATAATCGCAGATAACGAGTGTTAGTAAAAGCTTCATGGAAATTCAACTTGCATCCAAATCTCCCCGTCGACGTGAACTGTTGGGCCAGATCGGCGTCCGATATAGAACGGTAGACGTCGACGTTCCAGAAGAGCATGAGGCTGGCGAGTCGCCTGAGACCTATGTTTCCCGACTGGCCCTATCGAAAGCTAGAGCTGGCGCTCATCAGTCGACGGACGGTCAGGTTTTTTATGGACCGACTCTAGGTGCTGATACCATTGTGGTGTGCGGAGATGAAATACTAGAAAAACCTCAAAATTTCGATGATTTCAAAAGTATGATGTCTGTTCTTTCGGGCGGGCTGCATCGTGTAGTGACGGCGGTTGCTTTATGCCAGGATGGCCGAGAGCTGCTGGATTACAGTGCTACTCAAGTACGTTTTCGAGATATCTCTGAAGAAGAGGTATTTAAATATTGGCAGACAGAGGAGCCTCGCGATAAAGCGGGGGGGTATGCCATACAAGGTTTGGGAGCTGTGTTTGTGATTGAAATTATTGGCAGCTATTCTGGAGTCGTGGGTTTACCCATTGAGACACTTAGCCCTATGTTAGCGGAGTTCAGTATTCCCGTTTGGAATTCATAAATTATGAGTGAAGAAATTTTAGTTAATTTTGGTCCGACAGAAACACGTGCGGCGTTGGTGGAAAACGGTGTATTGCAAGAGGTCTATATTGAGCGTGCTCGCAGTAAAGGCTTCGTAGGAAATATCTACAAGGGGAAAGTGGTCCGGGTATTACCGGGTATGCAGGCAGCTTTTGTCGATATTGGCCAGGAGCGTGCCGGGTTTATTCACGTGGCCGATATTGCTCCGTTAGATAAAGACGGGATTGAAAAAAAGCAAAAAGATGATGTAGATATTCGAGGCTTACTTAGAGAGGGGCAGTCGATACTGGTTCAAGTTAGTAAGGACCCCATCAGTACAAAGGGCGCACGGTTAACGACCCATCTTTCCGTGTCTGCGCGGTACTTAGTGTACATGCCCAATACTGATCATATGGGTGTTTCGAATCGCATTGAAGATGAAGAAGAGCGAGAACGCTTGAAGTCGATTGTGACAAATTTGGCGGCTGAATATAAAGATCAGTACCCTGTCGGAGGGTTTATTATTAGAACCGTTGCTGAAGGCGCTTCGGTGGAAGAATTGAGAGCAGATATTCCGTTTGTTTTTCACTTGTGGCACGACCTTGCGGGTGCGATCAAATCTGCAAAAGCCCCGTCAATTATTTATGAAGATATGCCGCTGTTTATGCGCACCGTACGGGATCTTATGCGCCCCAATATTGAAAAAGTCCGTATCGATTCGCGTGAGTCATTTGCACGCATGAAAAAATTTGCGAAACACTACGCTCCAGAAATTGGCGAGCGCTTAGAGCATTACCCAGGCGAGCGTCCATTGTTTGATCTGTATGGGGTGGAAGATGAAATCCAAAAAGCCCTGCAAAAGCGTGTCCCGCTAAAGTCAGGTGGTTACTTAGTGGTTGAGCAAACCGAAGCTATGTCGACCATTGATATAAATACGGGTGCTTTTGTTGGCCATCGTAATTTGGAAGAGACGATTTTCAAGACCAACCTAGAAGCTGCTGCTGCTATAGCGAGGCAATTGCGTGTGCGCAACCTAGGTGGAATTATTATTATTGATTTTATTGATATGAAAGAGGAAGAACATCAGCGTCAGGTGTTGCGCAGCCTCGAAAAATATTTAGAAAAAGACAGGGCAAAAACCAGTATCACGGGGGTGTCTGACTTGGGGCTAGTTGAGATGACTCGCAAGCGTACACGAGAAAGTTTGGGGCAGGTTTTATGTGACGCCTGTCCGGTTTGTGATGGTCGTGGTCGATTGAAGTCTGCGGAAACAGTCTGCTATGAAATTTTCCGTGAAATTTTGAGAGAAGCCCGGACCTATGAAAATAATAAATTTTTAGTGTTGGCTTCGCAGGCAGTTATTGATCGATTGCTCGATGAAGACTCGACGAGTGTAGCCGATTTGGAAGTATTTATTGGTCGGGAAGTTCAGTTTCAAGTGGAAAGCATGTATAGCCAGGAGCAGTACGATATTGTGTTGGCCTAAGTTTTCTCCATGTTTTATTTTAACGTCTATCGAGCGTTTAAGTTACGATTCGCAATGTCACTGTTTAATTGTTCGTGTCGGTTGTGATTGACGGTCGTGATAAAAATTAAACGTAAGTATTGGCATATCGTGACGCGGAGATTCTGGGGGATCTTGTTCACCTTGGTCATCGCGATTGCCGTTTGTATTCAATTAGGTCGCCAAGCCTTCCCTCTTTTACAAGACTATCAAAGTGATATTACTCGTTATTTTGGCAATAAACTGGGAATGGTTATCGAGGTGGAAGCCATTGATGCCACATGGACGGGGCTGAGGCCGAGGTTATCGTTAAAGTCTATTGTCGTCAAATCTCTTGAGGGAGACCCGGTTTTTAGCATTGATGAAGCCACTGCTGAATTGAGCTTGGTCAGTTCGTTGTGGTCCCAGAGTTTTTCTTGGCGCCAGCTAAAATTTGATGGTTTTAATACGCGACTAGTTCAGACTGAGAGTGGAGAGTGGTCAATTCCAGGAATGCCGAGTTTTTCTAAAAAAACAACTTCCGAAGATGGAAGTAAAGACGAGCGCGCAATAAAAGACCCCTACGATATTTTCCTGTTTGGTCGGCGTATCAATATTACACAGGCTCACTTTGCTCTCGCATTCTATTCTGGAGAGACAACCGAAATTGAAATTCCTGAAATTTCGATTGAAAACGATAAGGATTTTCACCGTATTAAAGCCAGCTTAGACATTGCAGAAGCGGAAGCGTTTTCGTTAGTGATTGAGGGGCGAGGCGACCCGCGTGAAGAAGACTTTATTGCTGATGGCTATCTGGAACTGCATCATTTCTCTACGCAAAATGTTGTTAGGGCTTTGGCTCTGACGGATAAAGTCGATATTGCAGAAAACCACCGGGTAGATGTAAAGCTTTGGTTTAGCAGTGATGCTAATAAAGGCGCAACTTTATATGGTGAATTGAATGCGCAGGGTACTCTTAGTTTGCCGGGTAAAAAATTACGTTTACCTCGACAAATAACGGCTAAGCTGTTCGGTAATAGTAGCAAGGATAGGGGTTGGGAATTGACCTTGGCAGACCTTCAGGTGGATTGGGATGGTATGTCCTCTCCAGTGATGGACTTATCTTTGTATGGAAAGGCGCGCAAGTTCATTGGCGTAAAAATAAAGCAGCTGGATGTGAAGCCGTGGGTTGATATTGTGCTGGCGATGGACCTTGAGAATGATAAAGTTGAAAATATTATATCGAGCTTGGCGCCCTCGGGTCAGCTCAAGAGCCTTGATATTCAAATAACGGATAAAACTTCGGGTTATTTTCAAGCAACAGCCAGGGTTGAGAACGGAAGCTCCCTCCCGTTTCTGGATGCGCCAGGGTTCAAAAATATTAATGGTTATGTCTCATCGAGTTTGTTTTCTGGAACAGCAGACGTTCTTTCTAAGGGTGGTTTTACAATAGATCTACCGAAGGTGTATAACGACCCTCTTTATTTTTCCGAAGCGCAGGGGCAGGTGTCGTGGAACATCGATATCAACAAACATATGACGCACGTAAGTAGCGGACTTATTACGGTTACAAACCCGGAAGAAGAAGGGAGAGGATACTTGCATTTGAGCTTACCCTTCTCAAAACAATACGGAGAGCCGAAAATGACTTTGGCGATTGGTATTAAAAAGACTCTTGCTAAAAATCACAAAAAATATGTTCCAAAAATCATACCGAAGAATTTGTATCAATGGCTTGGGACGAGTATTAAGAAGGGTCAGGTTTTTAATGCGAAGTTTCTGTACCACGGTTCACTTGCCAGCAAGGCGACAGTATCTCCGACAATACAGATACATGGAGAGGTATTTGATGGCAATTTAGTTTTTGATCCCAATTGGCCAGAACTCAACGGGGTGTCCGGACAATTAACTCTGGATAATCAAGATCTTGACGTACATCTGGATCAAGCTTCTTTGATGGGGAACTCAGTATTTGATGCTGCAGTTAGCCTTGTTGATGATAAGACGCAAGATGGCTTGGCCTTGTCCATAAAAGGCAGTTTAGCCAGCGATGCTAAGACGGCTATGACGCTATTAAAAAGTAGCCCGATTAGAAAGCATATCGGCTCTACCTTTGATAAATGGAATTTCTCTGGTGGTGTGGCAGCGAAAGTTGAGCTTATTATTCCTTTGAGTTCCGACAGCCTTGGCTTGTCTCATCTTATTGATGTTAGTTTCGCTGACGCTCAAATAGAAATGCCAGATCTTGATCTCAATATTAAGAATATTGCTGGGAAGCTCTATTACCAATCTGAAAAAGGTATTTATGCGGATAATCTAAAGGGCAATATCTGGGGGAGGCCTTTCGATGCTGCGATTTCCGGGCAGCCAAATGGTGAGTACGGTCAAAATACCGTGATTGATTTTTCTGGCCGGGTGAGTATTGCGGATATGTACGAATGGACGAATCGGCCCGAGTTAAAGTTTTTTAACGGAGAGTCGACGGTGCTGGGCAATATTATTATTCCCAGCGAAAAATCGCCAGAACCCTTGGAAGTGAATGTATTTTCTCCGTTGGTTGGCATTGAATTAGAACTTCCTAAACCCTTTTATAAATCTGCCATTGAGCCGATTCAATTTAAAAGTCAATTGCGTTTTTATGACGATGGCGAAGAGTACAAGTTTACCTTTGATAAACAACTGCGTGTAACGATTTTTAATTCCCGTGATCAGGTTACGAGTGCTGATTTTGAAGTCAACAATTTTGATCCTGACCTGAAAAAAAGTGAACACTTGAAAGATACCGGTGTGTTTAACATCAGCGGGCGCTTAGAGAATTTTGAATTGGATATCTGGAATAAAGCCAAAGATCAGTATTTTTCTTATTTGCCAGTAGGAATGGAGGAAAGTGAAGATGATCCTCTGGTGGTTGAACTGGATGTAATACTCGATAAGTTTGTCTTGGGGTCATTTGAAATCGACAAGCTGAAAGTGTCTGGCTCTCGGCAGGCTCCTTATTGGTTGCTCGATATTGAAAGCCAAATGATGACAGGAAAGGTCACTGTTCCAGAGAATGATCGACCGATAGGTCTTGATCTTAAATACGTCCGACTGGAAAGTGATGAAGATAATGGGGTGGGTAATGGCCAGCATGAAAAAAATAAGCTAAAAAAGGGAGAGGTTCCGGTCAGTGTCTTATCTGAAATAGACTTATCCGAGGTTGTTGACGTCGATTTTTCTTCTGACGAATTTAGCCTTGATGGAAAAAATTACGGTTCATGGAGGTTTAAATTACGTGTTATTGATGGTGGCGTTGTTGCCCATGACATTCACGCAATAACTCAAGGGATGCAAGTTGGAACGGAAGAAGACGGCGCAGAATTGGTGTGGCTGCATGATGATAGTGGTCAGCGGAGTCAATTTACGGGAAAAATAATTGCGGGAAATTTGGCCGACGTATTTGAGGCTTGGGAGCAAGATAAACTCTTAGAAAGTAAGTCTGCCCATATCGATATTGATGCGCAATGGCTTGGTGCGCCGGATCAAGTTACCTTGAAAACAGTCGAAGGACGAATTACGCTCGATATTGAAAAAGGTAGTTTTAATCGCGGTGCAGGTAGTGATGAGAACGCTTTGCTTCGTTTGTTGGCATTATTCAATTTCGATACTATCTTACGGCGTTTACGCCTCGATTTTTCTGACTTAGCTGCACAGGGTTATTCTTACGATACTATTCGTGGGAATTTAGATTTTAAACATGGGAAAATATATTTAACGGAACCTTTGATCGTTGAATCGTCTTCTTCCTATGTACAGTTGGTAGGGACAATTGATGTTGTTAAAGAAAAGCTCGATACGGATATGGTGGTTACCCTTCCTTTAGCGAGCACGGCGGCATTCGCAACGGCGGTAGTGGTTAACCTGCCGGCTGCTATTGGTTTGTATGTCATGAGCAAGCTATTTAAGAAACAACTTGATCGGGTGTCTTCGATGAATGTTGGTGTTAAAGGCCGTTGGGAAGACCCGAAAATTAAAGTGAAAAAAATATTTGATATCGATGCGGCTCAGCGTCGAGGCGAAGAGATTAAGGAAGAGAGGGCTCAAGCATCTGCTCGGGAATTTAACCTTAATGATGTTGATGTTGAGGAGCAGGGTGAGACGGATACCGATAGTGTGGGCAGCGTTAATAAGGGTGGTGAAGTGGGAGAGGATGCTAACCGTTCGAGTGACAGAGAAGATGACAACACGAATGCCGACACTAACATCAACGGTAAAGTACAGTCTAACAAGCGACTGTGATAAAAAACAAACCTTTTCGCAGTTAAATATTTAAAATATTTCCACGTAAAAATCCTATCGAACCTGCTTTTTTCAAAAGCAGAACCGCTATCATTTTTAGGTGGACGCGTAATTAATGCGTCGTCGTACGCCATTCACGATCATCACGAACCATTGCATTAAGTATGATGACCAGCTTTCTCATGCAAGCTGTGAGAGCCACCTTTTTATGCTTTCCTGCTGCTACAAGCTTATTATAAAAAGCCTTCATAACGGGATTGTGTTGAATTGCGCACATCATTGCCATGTAGAGCATTGTTCTTATGGGTGCTCGTCCGCCTCGTATATGCCTTTTTCCGCTCATCTTACCGCTGTCTTTGTTGTAGGGGGCTAGCCCGCATAGGGCTCCCACTTGTCGACTGGTTAGCTGGCCAAGCTCTGGTAGCTCACCGAGTAATGTATACGCGACACCATCACCGACACCGGGAGTTGAGCAAAGAATTTCATATTGCCTTTGCCATTCGGTAACCTCAGAAACCCCTTTTTTGAGTTTCTCATTGATCCAGCTGATTTCTTTTTCGAGCATTTTTACTGAGCGTTTATGAGATGCAACTAAGCTTTTACACGCCTTCTGAAGACGGTTAAGTTCTTGTGTTCGAGTCTCGTTAAGTTGACGTTTCCGAGCTAATAAGTCTCTGATATATCGAACTTTTTTACTGGATATAGGCCTGATTTCTGGTTTCATGACAGCGCCAAATTGCCCAATCAAGCGAGCGTCAATTTTATCTGTTTTAGCGAAGATACCTTGCGCTTTAGCAAATTGTCGAATGAGCATGGGTTGCACAACGACAACAGGCATTGATTTTTCTGCGCAGGCTTCAACAAGTGTTCGTTCGTATCCTCCGGTCGCCTCAACGACAATACGAGAAAGCTTATATCTCCTGAGAGTTTTGAGTAAATCTTTAATACCTCCATTGGTGTTTTCTTTTTGCCAATGTAAATCGAGTTCATAAATATAGATGTCGAGAAACGATTTTCCGACATCGATACCCACGTTTCTTTGTTTTGATTGTTTGTAAGCGCTGGTAGTTGTATTCATATCTCACCCTTGCTACATTCGAGCTCGAGGCTCTTTCGACTGTCCGAGTTAAAATTAGAATCAGTGTAGCGCCCAAGCTTGTTAACGGGCTCGAGTTATCGGCGCCAGGCATCTTTCGGGCTGCCACACTGAAAACCTGTTACTGCAGGCTTGGGGCTCACCTTATCGCTTTTTTGATACTAAGGAAAACATGGTAAATTCATCATACAA